>QFDA01000064.1 GCA_003130815.1 Bacteroidetes bacterium SCGC AAA795-G10
GCTCTGGATAAAAAAGTTGATTAAACACTAAACTTTCAAGAAATTCAATACGATTTTCTAAACCTGGAAATGTTATTTTTCGTTTTAGCTTTCTTAAATCACGGTAATAGTTCCTCAAAATTGAAAATTGAAGGCGTTCGGCAGTTTTAAGAGTTATTTCTGGGGTAACAAAAGGATTTCCATCTCTATCACCACCTGGCCAGAAACCGAAGTCAAAAATTGAATTGTCTAAGTCTACTGAATTAATTATATGTTCATCAATATAATTGTATATTGTGCTAGCAGAATGGTAAAAGATATTTTCAAGAAACCATATTAAGCTTACAGCTTCCTCATATGGACTAGGCTTTTCCTTCTTATAAAAAGGTGTTTTCCCAAGTTGAACAAGAAGCTTTTTTATATTATCCAAGTCATCATGCGCAATAGATTTTGATAACTCATTAATAATAACTAAAACATTATCTGGGTAAAACTGTGTAGGATGAGCGGTTAGAACAATACGAACTTTAAAACGTTTAATGTAATCTATTAACTCAGATTCTAACTGTTTATTTGAAGCCTCTTCCTTTATGCTTCGAATTGTTCCCCGACCATGCATATTATTTACATACGAAAACCCTGCATCTTCAATGGCATCAAAAAGCACAACCTGGCGCTCAATGTATTGAATAAAA
>QFDA01000065.1 GCA_003130815.1 Bacteroidetes bacterium SCGC AAA795-G10
CTAGCATGCTATCGAAAGAAAAAGCATCCATAACAAAGTTAAAGGCGGGCTTTATAATCTAGTACGTTATTTTTATATTTCATCTACTTGATAACTTTTTTCAGTATATGTCGTATTTTTTTCGTTTTTATCTCGGCCTAAACTATGAGAACAATATTGGAGTGCGCCTTCCGTAGTCGAAATAGTCACAACCATTTATATCGTGACTATGACAATCCAGAGCGGATTCAATATGTTCGTTCTATCCTACAAAAAAAATATGCTATCCGAAGATGGTATAGAAAGATCTATAGTTGTTACATTGATACGTATAAAAAAGTGGGTACCAATGGAATAGCGATTGAAATTGGGTCAGGCGCCAGCTTTGCTAAGGAGGTATTCCCTAATTTAATCACCTCGGACGTAATAAAATACGATGGTATCGACTTAGTTACAGATGCCGGGAAAATGCCATTTCCTGATTCGTCTTTAAATCTAGTTGTTTTATGTCATGTATTTCATCATATCGCCGATCCTCGTCTATTCTTGTCTGAAATCGAGCGCTGCATGGCCCCCGGAGCAAGAACACTCATTATCGATCAACACTGCGGTTTTTTCAGTTCTATTATCTTGCGTTACTTCCATAATGAAGGTTGGGATCCAAAAGCGTTACATTGGTCGTTTCAATCATCCG
>QFDA01000066.1 GCA_003130815.1 Bacteroidetes bacterium SCGC AAA795-G10
ATAATAAAACGCGTCTTAATGCATTTCCTACAGTTAACCCATACCCAGGTTCCAAAGGACGAAACTCAAATTTACCCTCGAATTCAGAGGAATCAATCATTATTACTTTTTCTGGTTTTTGAAAATTCAATATTGCCATAGTTTAAGTGTTCTGTTTGTTTATTTTGAATATAGTTCGACTATTAATTGTTCTTTAATATTTTCAGGGATTTGAATTCTTTCAGGAATACTGACAAATGTCCCTTTAAATTCATTTTTATTCCAACTTAACCAGTCATATAAAGATTCATTTTTTGTTTTGGTTTCTTGAATGATATTTAAGGTTTTAGATTTTTCTCTTACCCCTATAATATCTCCTTCTTTAACTTGGTATGATGGAATATTTACTACGGATCCGTTTACTGTTATGTGGCGGTGAGAGACTAATTGTCTTGCCCCACTTCTAGATGGTGATAATCCGAAGCGATAGACCAAGTTATCAAGTCTAGATTCACATAATTGTAGTAAGACTTCTCCTGTTACTCCTTTGCTTCTACTTGCTTTCTCGAAAAGATTTCTGAACTGACGCTCTAAAATCCCATAAGTAAATTTGGCTTTTTGTTTTTCCATAAGCTGAATTGAGTATTCAGATTTTTTACCTCTTCGTTTAGAGACACCGTGCTGCCCAG
>QFDA01000067.1 GCA_003130815.1 Bacteroidetes bacterium SCGC AAA795-G10
CTACATGGTTTCAGCGTTTGAGAGATAAAATTCGTGGTAGATTAAGAGCTTGGAGTAAACGTCAATTGTTTAGTGGAATTTATGACCATATGGGTAGTAAATATATTAAGAAACTTACAAAATAATAATTTCTTGATCAGTATCATCATGTTTCCAAATACCATCTAATTGTTTTACAACACATTTATTATTATATTTTTTCTACTGTAGCATCAAGTTGTTCTTGACTACCTACCATTTCTGCAGGTATAGCACTGTAGCAAGGGTTGGGATTTTTTTGCATAGCAAGCATCATCATATGATTAAGTCCATTGTATCTCCAATTGTAACCCATTCTATCATCAACACCTCTGATAAATCCATCATACCTGATAACATCCCAAAATACAAATCTTACTTCTTCTCCTGGTACATCAAGTAATTTTTCATTATCTACTTCTATAACGTTATTATCCTTGTCTACTTGCACTGCATGACCATCTAACACTGTGTCTTGTCCTTGTACAAGATTTAAAAACTGTTCATCCCATGTATTCCAATTACCTGGTAAGTATCTACCTAGTTTTCCTCTAAATTCCACTTTTCCATCATGCACAATAACATTGACCCTAAGACCTGTACTAATAGGTTGCACACATGCTGGAAAGTTTTTGTAATCAGCTGTATCA
>QFDA01000068.1 GCA_003130815.1 Bacteroidetes bacterium SCGC AAA795-G10
CAAGCTCGCCTAAAACTTGATCAGCAGCTTTTTTTATAATACGGGCTCTAGGATCAAAATTCTTGTATACCCTATGCCCAAATCCCATCAATCTAAAACTGTCATTTTTATCTTTCGCCCTTGCCATGAACTTTTTTGTGCCCCCTCCATCTCTTTTAATTGCCTTTAGCATCTCTATTACTCCCTGATTAGCACCACCATGAAGTCTTCCCCATAGCGCTGAAACACCAGCTGAAACTGATGCAAAAAGCCCTGCTTCTGACGAGCCCACGATTCTTACAGTAGACGTTGAACAATTTTGTTCATGATCAGCATGAAGAATTAGTAACTTATTTAAAGCATCAACTACAATTGGACTAGGAGTGTAATCTTGGTGTGGAAGTTTGAATAGCATATGAGCTATATTTTCGACATATGAAAGGGAAGTATTTGCGTAGTTGAGAGGTAGACCTTTAACTTTTCTGTGAGTCCACGAGCATAAAATTGGAAATTTTGCCATCAACATTATTATAGCTTCACGCATACTTTTATCTGATTTAATATTAACAGTACTTGGATTAAAAGCAATAAGGCCTGAAGTTAATGAAGCTAATATACCCATGGGATGTGCAGACTTAGATCTTTTAAATGATGAAATTAGAAAAGACTCACTCGTTGATG
>QFDA01000069.1 GCA_003130815.1 Bacteroidetes bacterium SCGC AAA795-G10
AGAAGTAACAGACTCTTATAGCTAATATTCTCTTTTTCCAAATAGTCTAAAAAGATGACGATAGATGTATAAAATAGAGGGAATGCAAAGATCGATGGGAAAAAACCGTAATAACGTACAAAAGAAAATGTCGATGTGCCGAACATGAACAGAGTTAATATGGCGGCCAATAATCCAATTAGCGCTTTGGTAGAACTAAATAATCTATGTGTAGAAAATAATCGAATACTAAACCAATATATTGTTGCTAGAAAGATAGTTCCCGTTACCAATGTAGTCGTAGGTACAAGAAGCAAGGGATTGATATTTAATATTCGGGAGAGATAAGCGTACAGAGTGTAGATGTAACTGGGACTAAAAATAGAATCACGGTGACTGAAATTCGATCCGCTAGCTATATTGTACTCATCGTTGTTTAATAACAATTGAACGCGGGCCAAATGTCTCCAGAAGTCGGAAGGAATTTCGGTATAAGGCCCCGCAAGAACATGGTAAACCCCAAAGAGCAGTATGGTAAGCACGAAATAACGGTTCGTAGTGACATGTGTATCTCTTCTATGAATCAGGGGTCTTTTCTTATTTCTGAGAGAAAGTGACAACACGATAGCTACCAATATCGCTATTGCCGCGTTAAGCAAAACAATCCATTG
>QFDA01000070.1 GCA_003130815.1 Bacteroidetes bacterium SCGC AAA795-G10
TGATCGAACTATTGACGTTCACATTAGAAAACTTAGAGAAAAAATTGGTGATGAATTTTTTAAAACCATTAAAGGAATAGGTTATAAATTTGTAAAATCAGAAAAATAAATTACTTGATATTTCCAAAATTTAACAAACTAAGCTTTTTAATTTCACTTGTTATTTCGGTTTTTTCTGTTATCACACCTGTGTCATTTATATTTTTTTTTCTTGAGCCCGACCTGTTTTGGCTTATTGGTTTGAGTTTAGTAGGCTTTCTGCTTATTTTGTTTTTTTCTTACACTTTGTTATCCTATCATATAAATAATTATTTGAGAAAGAGAGTTAGAGAATTATATAACAGCATTTTTACATCAACAACCTCCACTTCAATCCTTAAGACAAATCAAGACATAGATCTTTTAATGCGAAACTTAAAAAAATTAAATTCAGATAAAAATCTACAGATAGAGGATTTGAAAAACCAAGAAAATTTTAGAAAGGAATTTATTGGAAACATTGCTCATGAACTAAAAACACCTCTTTTCACTATTCAAGGATTTATTTTAACATTATTAGATGGGGGTGTTACTGATCAAAAAATTATAAAGAAATATTTGAAAAAGACCTTGAATGGTGTTGATCGTCTTACATACATTGTTAACGAT
>QFDA01000071.1 GCA_003130815.1 Bacteroidetes bacterium SCGC AAA795-G10
TCTTTTCGTTTTGCATTAACAACAACCTCTGAGAGCTCTTCGATTTTCATTTGTATGTTTATAAAGAAATTACCATCTCTAGAAAAATCGATATTTTTCCTTACTGTAGGATAACCCTCAGCAATGAAAATCAATTCAAGCTTGTTTAAATTTGTATTGAATTCGAAGGGTGTATTAGGTAAGACCTTAAAAATTAAACCTTGATTTTTTTCATAAATACTAACCTCATTATTGCTACCAAAATTTTCATTTATTGAAATTTTTCCTTTTACAGTTGTTTGACTGTAAAGGTTTGTGATAAGAAAAAAACATAAAATATTAAAGCCCTTTGATCTCATCATTTAAAGGTAGAACCCAATCTTTGTTCAAAAAGGATTCTTTTTTGGTTAATAAATCAACATTTGGATTAATGAATCTTTGGCTTGATCTGCCATTTAATGCAACAAAGCTATCAGTAAAAACCTGAATATTTTTCATTCCTTTTTCTTCAAAATGTTCACCCAAATAGTGGGCATATTCTAAAATAAAATCTGGTTGGAAACTCATTTGTTTTATCTGAAATGGAGTTAGAAAATTTTCATTTCTTACATAGAAAAACTTACCACTAATGCTGTCCTTTACTTTAAACCTAGTATCTCCTCTTT
>QFDA01000072.1 GCA_003130815.1 Bacteroidetes bacterium SCGC AAA795-G10
CCTCACCTTTCATAATCCAAACTTTAATACCAAGCCTACCATATGTTGTGTGAGCTTCGACAATTGCATAGTCGATGTCAGCTCTAAATGTAGATAAAGGTATTCTACCTTCTTTATAGGATTCAGATCTTGCCATTTCAGCACCATTAAGTCTGCCAGAAATTTGCACTTTAATTCCTTCGGCATTCATTCTTATAGCAGCTGCAATAGCCATTTTAATAGCACGTCTATATGATATTCTACTTTCGATTTGTCTAGCAATGCTTGAGCCAACTAATTTGGCGTCAAGTTCAGGTCTTTTAATCTCAAAAATGTTGATTTTTACTTCCTTTAAAGTAATTTTTCTTAACTCTTCTTTTAATTTATCTACCTCTTGGCCTGCTTTACCAATTATAATACCTGGTCGAGCTGTAGTTATGGTAACCGTAATTATCTTTAGTGTCCTTTCAATTATAACATTCGAGACGCTTGCCTTGTAGAGGCGAGCATGAATATACTTTCTTATTTTTTCATCCTCCGCAATTTTATCTCCATAGTTTCTTCCACCATACCAATTTGAGTCCCACCCCCTTATGATTCCCAAACGATTACCAATTGGATTTGTCTTTTGTCCCATTTTACTCTTTAATTAAGTTTGATTCT
>QFDA01000073.1 GCA_003130815.1 Bacteroidetes bacterium SCGC AAA795-G10
AAATTTCTTATTCAAGAGTAAATCACCCAGACGAAATATTTAATATCGGTGAAAAACATGACTTAAAAGTTATTTCAATAGATATGGAAAAACTTCAAATTGGTTGTTCAATTAAACAGTTGTCTCCAGACCCTTTTGAACATATTTCGAATTATGAAATTGGAAAACCTTATAAAGTTAAGGTTGTAAAAATTACAGATTATGGTTGTTTCTGCGAGCTGGAACCAGGTCTCAGTACATTATTACATAGTAGTGAAATTAGTTGGACCAAGAAGAATATTTCACCTAAAAAATTATTTAAAGTTGGTGATCAGATTGATTGTGTAATTACTGAAATTGATAAAGATAAAAGAAGAGTTGCAATTTCTCATAGATTAACAAATGAAAATCCATATACAACTTTAGAAAATAAACATCCAGTTGGTTCAGATATTGATGGAGTTGTAACGAGTGCAAATGAATATGCTCTTTATGTAAAACTTGGAGATCTTGATATTGATGGTTTCTTACACTCAAATGATCTCTCTTATTCTGGTAAACCTGAAGATGAATTAATGAAACATAAAAAAGGTGAAAAACTAAAAGTAAGAGTTTTAGAGATTAAAAAAGAAGAACAAAAAGTTAGAGTTGGGTTAAAACA
>QFDA01000074.1 GCA_003130815.1 Bacteroidetes bacterium SCGC AAA795-G10
TTGAATAATGTTAAATTTAAATAATATTTTTAATAAGTTTTTTCCTAAGGCAACGACTTCACCTACAGGAAAAAAATTAATTTATATGGCATGGGCTATCGAAATTACCGTGGCCTTAGTCGGATTTAGCATAGCCGCAAGCTTTGTTTTAATTGGAAGAGAAGAAGCTCAAGCTATTGATGATCAATCTCTTGCATCAAATATAGAGTATTACATAATTGGACTAGCATTTTTCGTTGTAGGAATAATGGAGTTAACTAAAATACCCCTAGCTACAGCTCTATATTATGCAGCGAGAACTTTTTGGAAGGTTGTTTTCTTATTTGCATTAATAGCAGTTAATTTTTCAACATTTGAAACTATTATTCAAGGTTTTGAGCTCGCTTATAATCAAAGATCAAAATCTGTAGACTTAAAAAGAGCAGAGCTTGATAAATTAAGAGATCAACTTGTCACAATAGACTCAGTAAAGATATCAGAGCAACAAATTGATCAGGAAATCCAAGTTATTCAAAATAGAGTAAATGAATTAAACCAAACTATTGCGAATATAAAGTCAGAGGCAATTAATCAAATTGCACAACTAGAAAATCAAAATGCAGCTGCAAATCCAAAAAGAGAATTACTAGCAAAACAGATA
>QFDA01000075.1 GCA_003130815.1 Bacteroidetes bacterium SCGC AAA795-G10
CGATATATGTCAATGAGAAACTTGTCATTTTTCTGCTCAATAAAGCTCGCGACATTCAATATATATTTGTCGCCAATCACTAGACCCTTCCAATCATCGAAGCAATTACGAGCTTTGTGCCGTATATATTTAATGTCGACAGGATTTTGTATGCGTAGGATTCGGTCTTTGGGGACACCGTAGTCCACGTTTACCTCGTTACATATCTCTGTAGAAACACCAGCGACAATATTCGCTCTTCGGTACAAAAGAATCGCAAGAAATTTTTTGGTTTTATTAGCAAATATATCATCACGATAATTTAGACTGAGGAAATTATGTACAAAAATTACTCGCCGGCCGCCGAAAAAGGTCATTAAGTTTAGGAAATTAGGGCCCTCTAAATGACTTATTGTAATTTCCGGTCGAAGTATAATTTTCGCTCCCTGAATATAAAGCAGTCTGAAAATGTTGACGATAAGTTTCGACAACCAGCTCCGAGGGACAAAATCGCATATGATATATGTTCGCTTACCTGGCATCGCGGTTTTTGCGTTATTTTCAAATAGAATTCCGGTACTATTTGTTACCATTCGAATCATTACGCCTGTAACATATTCAGCGCCCCCACCGGATGGAGCGGTCCCTAGTAT
>QFDA01000076.1 GCA_003130815.1 Bacteroidetes bacterium SCGC AAA795-G10
GAACCATCTTCAGCTAATGCTCTAGCTAGTTCATCTTCATAATATAATTTCATTTGTTGTGTTAGCTGTGGTTGAAACTTTTGTGCAAGATAAAAAGCAAGTCCAGCAGTCATACAAGGAACAAATCTAAATGGAACATCAGTTGCGTTTGTATAATCACCAACATCTTGTATTCTTTTTATATAATAAAAATGCATATCTTTAGATGCATTAGAAGAATCAGGTGTTGGATAAACATGTACTCTAACTTTATCAATAAATCTTTCTATCCAATATTGATTAGGTGTTCCTTTAGATAATTTGTTTGAGAATCCTGCATAAGTTGATCTATCAACTTTAGTCATCGGTGAATCAGATTGTGTAGTTTGAGTTCTATTTGATCTTAACTGTGCTTCAAGAACATCTGATATTCCATAAACTCCATTTGGAGTAGAGGTAGCACTCGTGCCATCATCACTAGATCTAAAAAAATCATACTCTGCTTGACCTTCTATTAGATCTAAATCAAGTTCATCTATTTCCCAATAGTGAATACCTCTGTTACCCCATTCTTGAAATAGAATATTAAGAGATCTTCTTGCAGATTTAAGTTGATAACCTGCAACATTTTGTAGTCCTATACGTTCAAATG
>QFDA01000077.1 GCA_003130815.1 Bacteroidetes bacterium SCGC AAA795-G10
GGAACTCAAACATCGAGGTAGATTAACTGCACAAGAAATTAAAGAAAATCCAATAGTCAGCAGCTGTTGCGCATTCAGAGAGGACGCAAAACATTTTTTTGTGAAAGACAAAGATCATCCTTATAATCAAATAAAACCTTTTGATTGGATTCGAGGGTATCAAGTAGGAGGAAAATCAATTATGTGGGCAAGGCAAGTTCAGCGATGGAGTCCATACGATTTTGAAGGTCCCGCTCGTGACGGTTTTGCTGTTGATTGGCCAATCCGTTATAAAGACTTAGCTAGTTGGTATTCTTATGTTGAACGATTTGTAGGTGTTAGTGGGAATAAAGATGGTTTAGATATCTTACCTGATGGTGAATTTCTAAAGCCTTGGAAGTCAAACATAGTAGAGGAGTATTTTAGTCAGCAGATAAAAAAGTTTTATAAGGACCGCCATGTAATTTATGGGCGTTGCGCTCATTTAACTGAATCTAGACCAATCTTTGTGAAACAAGGACGTGGTTTATGTGTTAGCCGAAATGTATGTCAGAGAGGTTGTACACTTGGAGGTTATTTTAATGCTAATTCTACGTTAATACCTTGGGCTTTAAAAACAGGAAATCTTACCTTAAGACCACACTCAGTTGT
>QFDA01000078.1 GCA_003130815.1 Bacteroidetes bacterium SCGC AAA795-G10
AGACGGCATACGATATTGGTTACATCCGATAAAGATGGTACTGATTCAGTCGCTGCTAAAGAAATAGTGGATGCTGATATTGTAATATCACAACCGTTTTGGCCTTTCTATTTAACAAGAGAACTAATAGAAAAAGCAAAGAATCTAAAAATAGCAATTACAGCAGGCATCGGATCGGATCACGTTGATTTACAAGCTGCAATGGACAATAAGGTGGATGTAGTTGAAGTTACGTATTGTAACTCAATTTCCGTATCTGAACACATTGTTATGATGATTTTATCCATGGTTAGAGATTATCACAGTCAACACGCAATTGCAAAATCAGGAGGTTGGAATATCGCTGATGCTGTACAGCGTTCTTACGACGTAGAAGGTATGCATATAGGTACTGTAGCAGCGGGTCGAATAGGATTGGCTGCTTTAAGAAAAATGAAACCTTTTGAAACTCATTTACATTACTTTGATAGGTACAGACTGCCTGAATCAATTGAAAAAGAATTAGATTTGACGTTCCATGAATCTGTGGAATCATTGGTTGCTGTATGTGATGTGGTCACAATTAACTGCCCATTACATCCAGAAACAGAAAATATGTTTGATAAAGAA
>QFDA01000079.1 GCA_003130815.1 Bacteroidetes bacterium SCGC AAA795-G10
AGTACTTCTGAACCCGCCAGGTAGCGAGCGATACCTGCGAGAGTATTTTTGCCCCAAAGTATCAAAAGCATCGTTTTACTATCCTCCACTTGACCTTGTTTATACTTCTGGATGGTTTCCGAACCATTACGATATTCAAGTACTTGACGCTATCGCCGATGAACTCTCTGTCTCTGTTACCCTAGAGAAGATCCTAAAGATTCGTCCTGAGTACGTTTATATCTTAATTTCCAGCCCATCATTTTCAGAAGACATAATTTTTATAGAGAAATTAAAGTCGTTACTTCCAGAAGTTGTTCTCATTGGTACAGGGGACGTTTTCCGGGACTTAAAGGCGGATTCATTTGGTCTTGTTCCACAGTTGGACGCAATTAATTTCAACTTCTCAACCGATGACGTCGTCCGCTACGTCAATGATCCGAAAGGCGTATTGCTTCCTAATATGATCTATCGGTATGGTAATCAACTAATCGCGGGAGAAGAATTATTTCCAAAGAAGAAAAATCAGATTCCGCCTCCTAAGTGGCATCTGTTTCCAATCAAGAAATATCGGTACCCTTTTGCTATAAAAAAATACAACGTTGCAATGCTTAGTGATCTCGTATGC
>QFDA01000080.1 GCA_003130815.1 Bacteroidetes bacterium SCGC AAA795-G10
TATAATTATGCATCTGCAAAATTTTCTGGTTTTAATTCCTCACTTAATGAAACAGACAAGGAACCAAACGTAATGCTCGTTCAAGGGCACCAGGGTTCAGCCCTAGGAAAAATGGTATGTGGATGTAGGTTTCAATCGTATTATCCTATCACTCCTGCATCAGATGAAAGTGAAGTTTTGGAAACACATGAAATTTTACAGGTAAAAGAAGATAGACCTGGTTCCACTATTATAGTACAAACTGAGGACGAAATTTCTGCGATTGGTATGGCGGTAGGAGCGTCATTAACAGGTACACGCTCTGCAACATCAACTTCAGGACCAGGATTTTCATTGATGGCAGAGACACTTGGCTGGGCTGGAATAAATGAGGTACCAGTAGTCATTTCATTATTTCAAAGAAGTGGACCATCTACAGGATTACCAACAAGACAAGGTCAAGACGATTTACTTTTTGCAATCAATGCTGGTCATGGGGAATTTCCAAGAATAGTTTATGCATCAGGAGATGTTGAGGATAGTTTCTATGACACTGGAAAATGTTTCAACTTTGCTGATATTTTTCAACTCCCCGTGATTCACATACTTGACAAATTTATTG
>QFDA01000081.1 GCA_003130815.1 Bacteroidetes bacterium SCGC AAA795-G10
AATAATATGCGGATTCAAAACCCTGAAATGCCAAAGGAAGCGCTTGAAAGTGTTCGATCCATTCAAAAAAAAATGTCTTCTCCTTTGATTTTTTCAGCTATACAGATAATTTTTACATTATTTTTTGGGTTTGTAATATCATTAATTGGAGGCCTAGTTGTGAAAAAATCAAAACCTGAGTAAGCCAAATTTTGTAATTTTGCTGTTATGCAAAATTCTACTTTAGTTTCTATTGTAGTTCCTCTTTTAAATGAGGAGGAATCGTTAGTAAAACTTAGTAATTGGATTTTTGAATCGCTTAAAGGATGCGGATTTAATTTTGAAATTATTTTTGTAGATGATGGTAGCGAAGACTCTTCATGGGATATAATTATTGAGCTATCTAAAAAGTTCAAAAATATAAGCGGTATTAGATTCACAAAAAATTATGGAAAGTCACAGGCTTTACACGCAGGTTTTAAAAGTGCAAGAGGTGATTTTATTGTAACACTCGACGCAGATCTTCAGGATTCACCTGAAGAGATAACTAAAATGATTGATCTTCTAAATGATGGCTACGATCTAATATCGGGTTGGAAAAAAAAACGATATGATTCC
>QFDA01000082.1 GCA_003130815.1 Bacteroidetes bacterium SCGC AAA795-G10
AATCACATCAGAGCGACGTTCAGTAGTGAGGACAAATGGAAAGGTTCCTATTTGGTTCCTTGAAATTTGCGTATTAGCGTTAAATTTTTTTAATTTAGTATTGGATTTTAATTTGACAAGCATGAAAAAGAAAAAAAGTTTTTTCAAGAAAATCAAAAGAAGAACATTTATTAAAAACGGAGCTGCTGCCAGCTCAATATTCATATTACCAAGACATGTTTTAGGTGGGACCGGTTATATAGCCCCAAGTGACAAACTTGCTTTGGCGGCAATTGGATCAGGGGGTAAGGGAGCTAGTGATATTTCAAATTCCGAATTAAATGGTAAAGAAAAAGTTGTTGCTCTTTGTGATGTCGACTTAACAGGTAGAGCTTTAGAAACAGTCAAAAAGTATCCAAAAGCAAAAAGATATGAGGATTTTAGAGAAATGCTTGATAAGGAAAAAAGTATTGATGCAGTTACAATATCTACACCCGACCATACCCATGCTGTTGTAGCTGCAAACGCAATTAAAAGAGGTATACATGTATATGTTCAAAAGCCATTAACTCATAACGTTTATGAAGCACGTCTTTTGACTGAGCTCGCTCGAGAAT
>QFDA01000083.1 GCA_003130815.1 Bacteroidetes bacterium SCGC AAA795-G10
GACAAAAAAATAATTTGCCTGTTGATATAGTACAATCGGTGGCCTAACCGGTTTGTAGAAAACTGTTTCGGTACGTATTAATTGGGGAATGTTCCTAACATTGCGGACCGAAATCGGTTTCTAGTTATTGGCATCGTTAAGTTGTGGCTAGTAGACATAGGGCGTGTATAGTTAATTAATACAAATTATTTTGTCATTTGGTGGGTTATATATTAAAAAAATGTCGCTGTTTTCCCTAAGTAGACCTGACGAGTGAATGAAATATCAGCAAATTTGGAAAGAAAAGCATGATATTTAGAGGCTCGATATGAGTTAAATATGATAACTCCCGAGTATGAGGCAAAAAGATATCTAAGCGTTAGGTAAAAGTAGTCTACGCTAACGAGCAGAATCTATGATCAGATAAGTGGTCAGTATGAGATGGAAAAGACTCTGTACGTACAACTATAGAAGTAATTCCCATGTTTATAGAAGTAATTCCCATGTTGCATGTAGCTTAGTTATTTTGAGAACGTTTGATCGAGATTTACTCCGAATTATATTTATCGCCAAGTGACTGTGGAATCATTAGTTGCAATGCTTAGTGATCTCGTAT
>QFDA01000084.1 GCA_003130815.1 Bacteroidetes bacterium SCGC AAA795-G10
AATTAACCCCGAGTTTTTTATAAGTAAGATCAAAACCATCATAAACCCACTGGTTCATTTTTTTCCATAATGAAATTACTTTAGAATCTTTAGACTCCCACAGTCTTAACATTTCTTGAGCTTCTAAAATAATTGGAGCTGTCTTCTCAGCTTCTTTTATTGATTTTCCTTTCGAAATTAAACTTGTAATTTGTTTTTTATATTCTAGTTCGAAAATGACATAATATTTTCCAACTAATTGGTCCCCTTTAAGACCAGACTTTTTGGGTGTATCTCCTTTTCCATATTTAATCCAAGCAACCATGGATTTACATATATGGATACCCCTATCGTTTATTATTTGAGTTTTAATAACCTTTTTACCGTCAGCCTCAAGAATTTTAGAAATAGAATAACCTAATAGGTTGTTTCTGATGTGGCCTAGATGAAGTGGCTTATTTGTATTGGGTGAGGAAAATTCAACCATCATTTTAGGTGAATTTTTATTTAAAATCTTATGACCGAAATTTTTATCTCTATGGATAGCTGAGAAACAATTGAAAAAAAAAGTATCACTTAACGAAAGATTTAAAAAACCCTTTACAACATTAAA
>QFDA01000085.1 GCA_003130815.1 Bacteroidetes bacterium SCGC AAA795-G10
ACGCTAATAAATGCCCTCAGCAAGCCACTCCATATGGCAGACAAACCACACTTGAACATGATTGTAACTGGTCACATTGATAACGGTAAATCAACAACTATGGGTCATTTCTTGATGGATCTAGGTGTTGTAGATGAAAGAACAATTGCAGCACATGCAGCAGAATCTGAAAAGACCGGAAAAGGTGATACTTTCAAGTATGCATGGGTTATGGATAATATTAAAGACGAAAGAGAAAGAGGTATTACAATTGATCTCGCTTTCCAAAAATTTGAGACTCCAAAATACTTCTTTACTTTGATTGATGCTCCTGGTCACAGGGACTTTATTAAAAATATGATTACTGGTGCTTCTGAAGCAGATGCAGCCATTTTAGTACTTTCAGCAAAAGAAGGCGAAACTGATACTGCAATTGCTGCAGGCGGTCAAGCAAGAGAACACGCATTCTTGTTAAAGACACTTGGTGTAGGACAACTTATTGTTGCAATCAATAAAATGGATGATAGCAACTATTCTGAGGACGCATTCAAAGCAGCCAAAGAAAAAGGTGAAAAAT
The DNA here is from genome assembly GCA_003130815.1 of Bacteroidetes bacterium SCGC AAA795-G10. GTDB lineage: Bacteria > Bacteroidota > Bacteroidia > Flavobacteriales > Flavobacteriaceae > MS024-2A. The sequence goes on from QFDA01000085.1 coordinate 557, forward strand.
TAGTGAAATCTGTTGGTTACAAACTTGAAAATGT
>QFDA01000010.1 GCA_003130815.1 Bacteroidetes bacterium SCGC AAA795-G10
CTTACAATAAAATTATTCATTTCCCAATATCATATTTTAATAAAAAAAGTAAAGGAGATCTAATTACGAGAGTTACAAGTGATGTCAACGAAATTCAAAATTCATATTTGTCAATCTTAGAATTAATCTTTAGGGAACCATTCACTATACTATTTTCTTTATTGGTTATGTTTTTTTTTAGCATTAAGCTTACTCTTTTTGTTTTAGTTTTTGTTCCCTTATCAGGACTAATTATCTCAAGTATTGGAAAACGTTTAAAAATTGATTCATCAAAAATTCAGCAAAAACAGGGTGATTTTATTTCCATCCTGGATGAAACAATAAACGGGCAAAGAATCATTAAATCATCAAATGCAATTCCTTTATTTAAAGAAAAGTTCTACAGGGCTTCAAAAAGTTTTTATCTCTTTTCAAACAAACTATATCAGAGGTCAAGCCTTGCTGGACCAGTAAGTGAATTTCTAGGTGTAGTTGCCATTGGAATTTTATTGTGGTTTGGTGGAAATATGGTACTTGTTGAGGGTAATCTCTCAAATACTACATTTTTAGTTTACATTGGATTAGCTTACAATATATTGACGCCAGCAAAGGGTATGAGTAAGTCAAGCTATTCGATACAAAAAGGAATTGCTGCTGCTGACCGTATACAAGAAATTCTTGATTTAAATTATGTGCTGAAAGATGACAAAAATGCAATCCCAAAAAATAAATTAGAAAAAAATATTGTCTTTGATAAAGTATGGTTTAAATATGAAAATCGTAATGTAATAAATGATCTTAGTTTTGAAATTAAGAAAGGTGAAGTAGTAGCCTTAATTGGTTCATCTGGAAGCGGAAAAACAACTTTAACACATTTATTAAATCGCTTTTATGATGTTGATAAAGGGAATTTAAAAATAGACGGTATCCCTTATAAAAAAATTCTACTCAAAAGTCTTTACGAAATGATAGGGACTGTTACTCAAGATCCAATCCTCTTTAATGATAGCATATATAATAATATATTGCTTGGAAAAAAAAGCGCTAAGGAAACTGAAATATTGGATGCTTCTAAAGTAGCAAATGCACATGAATTTATAAAAAAACTTCCCAAAGGTTATCAAACAAATATTGGAGAATTGGGCAATAAACTTTCTGGAGGTGAAAAGCAACGTATAACAATTGCAAGAGCATTACTTAAAGATCCTGACCTACTAATACTCGATGAAGCGACTTCTGCTCTAGATTCAGAAGCAGAAATGAAAGTACAACAGGCTCTTGATAAACTAATGAAAAACAGAACTTCATTGATTATTGCTCACAAAATTTCGACAATTAAAAAGGCTGATACTATTTTGATTTTGGATAAAGGTAAAATTATTGACTCGGGAAAACATGAAGAACTATTAGTAAAAAGTAGTTATTACAAAAGTTGGGTTAAAAAACAGCAAATAAACTAAACTATAAGTTTTCAAAATACATCTAATTAAATATGAAATTATATAGAAATCTTGCCAACGGAATAGTAGAAGGAGTGCAAGAAGTTCTCCGAAATAGAAGGGCTTTAAGACCCACGCTTAGAAATATTTTAATAAGAAACCGTAAATGGGGATCTAATGACAGAAAATTAGTCGGTAAAGGAATAATCGAGATAATAAGGTGGAAACGAAAACTTGACGTTATTGGAAAATTAAACCTTGAATCAAAAAATTACTATAAGAATCTATTAGTTGTTTGGAGCATCTATAATGATATTGAATTCGAAGAGTGTTTAACTTTTTCTGAATTGAAAAAAGGTAGTGTTTGCAACAATATTTCAATCGCAAATTCCAAAAGAGCCTTTAAAAATTCCATTCCGGATTGGCTAGACAGTTTGGGAATGAAAACCTATGGAAAAGTAATTTGGGAGAAAGAAATTCAAGCTTTAAACAGACCTGCAAAATTATTCTTAAGAACAAATACCTTAAAAACTAATGTAAAAAAACTTCAAGCCTATTTAAAAGAAAACAATAAAGTTAACACAAACGAAGTTTCGAATATTCCAAATGCTTTAGTTGTAGAAGAGAATAAGATATTGACTCATTTGGATATATACAAAAAGGGTTGGTTTGAAATCCAGGATTTGAATTCACAAAAAATATCAATTTTTACAAATCCAAAACCAAATATGCTAATAATTGACACTTGTGCAGGGAGTGGTGGAAAATCCCTTCATCTTGCTACAATTATGAGAAATAAGGGTAAAATTATAGCTACTGATTCTTCAGATAGAAAAAGAAAACAACTAGAAAAGCGGTTAAAAAGAAATGGTATTTCTATAGTTGAATACCTAAATAGTAAAAATAAAGACTTGTTAAAAAAATATAATAATTCTGCAAATATTGTAATTATAGACGCTCCTTGCAGTGGACTTGGTGTTTTGAAAAGAAATCCTGCTGCAAAATGGCACATGAACCCTAGTCGCATCAGACAGCTAGTTGGCATTCAAAAAAAAATTCTACAGGAATATGCCACACTTGTTAAAAGTGGTGGTAATCTTATATATGCCACTTGTACAATTTTCCCAAATGAGAATCAAAACCAGATTAAAAATTTTTTAAAATCTAAAATTGGACTTGAATTCAATTTAGAAAAGCAAGAAGTTTTACTATCCCAAAATACTGACGGGGATGGATTTTACATGGCAAAATTATTAAAGTCTTAACATTTAATTCAATTGTGAATAACTCTACAACAACTTAGGAAATATATCAACTTATTGAAGAAAAAATTTTCGATAAATAAGTTATTTTTATTTTTCAAAGGATTATACTTATGCTATTGTTTTTTGGCGAGAAAAAAACCAAAATTTTCGTAGTCCAAACTAATTCTGACCTTTCAGTCCTAAAAATCAAAAAACTTGAGTGGCTTTTTCAGGAAGCACCATTTATAAATTCTCAAGAAATTAAAGGTGCCTTTATTGGGCCTCGAGCTTCGATGGTCTCCCCTTGGAGTACAAATGCTGTTGAGATTACTCAAAATATGGGAATAAAAGATATCCTTCGGATTGAAAAATTCCATTCAAAATCAACAATAAAAAGTATTGATCCTATGCTGTATTCAGAATATAAGGATTTAGATCAAAACATTTTTGATGTTGACATCAAACCTGACAATATTATCAATATAAAAGATATTGCTGAATATAATTTAACAGAAGGATTAGCTTTAAGTGATGATGAAGTCAAATATCTTAACGATCTTTCTAAAACTCTAGGTAGGTTTCTTACGGACTCTGAAGTTTTTGGATTTTCACAAGTTAATTCAGAACACTGCCGGCATAAAATCTTTAATGGTAAGTTCGTAATTAATGGGAAACCAAAGGAAAACAGTCTTTTTGAATTAATTAAAAAAACATCGAAGAAAAATCCAAACAATATAGTATCAGCATACAAAGATAATGTCGCTTTTATTGAAGGACCAGAGATTGAACAATTTGTACCAAAAGACGCCACTACGCCTAGTAACTTTTCTAAAGAAAAAATTAAAAGTGTTATATCTCTAAAGGCAGAAACACACAATTTCCCTACTACTGTAGAACCCTTTAATGGTGCAGCGACAGGATCAGGGGGTGAAATAAGAGATAGATTAGCTGGTGGTAAAGGTTCTTTACCTTTAGCAGGAACTGCCGTATACATGACTTCATACTCGCGTATTCAAAAAAATTCTAAAGAAGGATCATTTGCTGAACGTGATTGGCTATATCAAAATCCAACAGATATACTAATTAAAGCTTCTAATGGGGCTTCTGACTTTGGTAATAAATTTGGACAACCACTTATAGCAGGTTCTATCTTAACTTTTGAGCATAAAGAAAATAACCAACTATTAGGGTATGACAAAGTTATAATGCTTGCTGGCGGAGTTGGTTATGGTAAAAAACATGAAGCAGAAAAAGGTATTCCAAGAAAAGGTGACAAGATTATTATTTTGGGTGGAGATAATTATCGCATTGGAATGGGTGGTGCTGCTGTTTCTTCAGCAGACACAGGTAAATATGGTAATGCGCTTGAACTTAATGCAATTCAACGTTCAAACCCAGAAATGCAAAAACGAGTATCTAACGTTATTAGAGCTCTAGTTGAAAGTGACATAAATCCAATAGTTTCTATTCATGACCATGGAGCAGGAGGACATTTGAATTGCCTATCTGAATTAGTTGAAAATACTGGAGGTACAATTGAAATTGATTCTCTACCATTGGGAGATCCTACACTATCAGCCAAAGAAATAATTGGTAACGAATCACAGGAAAGGATGGGATTAATAATATCTCCCAAAGACACTGAAAAATTAAAGAAAATAGCTGAGAGAGAAAGAGCACCATTATACATAGTAGGAGAAGTTACATGTGATGAAAGACTTGTATTTAAAAATGAAACTAAAAAAGAAATTCCAATTGATTTGGACCTTTCTGCTTTATTTGGTAGTTCCCCAAAAACAGTAATGCACGACTTTTCAGTTTTTCGAGAATTTAAACCAATCCCCTATTCACAGAACAAACTTTTAAGCTATATAAAACAAGTACTCCAACTAGAAGCTGTAGCATGTAAAGATTGGCTTACTAATAAAGTTGATCGATGTGTTACTGGAAGAGTAGCTCAGCAACAATGTGTAGGTGAGTTACAGCTACCATTAAGTAATTGCGGGGTCGTATCATTAGATTATACTGGTAATAAAGGGATTGCTACATCTATTGGGCATGCACCGATTAGTGGATTGATTGATTCCAGAAAAGGAAGCAAAAATGCAATTGCAGAAGCACTGACAAATATTGTTTTTGCTCCGCTTGAGAAGGGAATTCATAGTATATCGTTATCTGCTAATTGGATGTGGCCTTGCAATAACCCTGGTGAAGACACACGTTTATATGAAGCTGTTGAGGAGTGTTCAAAATTTGCAATTGATTTAGGTATAAATATTCCTACGGGCAAGGATTCACTTTCAATGAAACAAAAATATTCAAATTATGATGTCTTATCTCCAGGAACTGTTATAATATCAGCAGCTGGTCAATGTTCAGATGTGAAAAATATAATTAAACCAATAGCCACTGCCAAGGGAGGAGAAATTTTTTATGTTGATTTTTCTCAAGATGAATTTTATTTAGGTGGTTCATCTTTCGCGCAGAGTCAAGAGTGTATTGGAAATGATACCCCTGGAATTACAGATGCTGTTTATTTTAAAAGGGCATTTAATACTGTACAAGATCATATCAAAGCTGGCAAAATTTCAGCAGGCCACGATATTGGATCAGGAGGTTTAATGACTTCTTTACTCGAGTTTTGTTTTCCATCATTAAATATTGGAATGGACCTCGACTTTTCCTGCCTTGAAGAGACTGATTTAGTGAAAATTTTATTTTCTGAAAAAGTTGGTCTTATTCTGCAATCAAATTTTGATCTAAACAGCTCATTTTCAAAAAATGGAATAAAAGCATTTAAAATAGGATTTGTTAATCAAAGTAGCTCATTAAAAATTGGGAATAATAATATTTCAATTAATGAAATGCGGAAGGAATGGATGAAAACATCCACTCAATTTGAATTGAAACAGACTAATAGTGAATTAGCCTTACTTCGTCTAGACAATGTATTAAAACAGCCACTAAAGTTTAAGTTTCCAATTGAATTCGATGGAAAAAGACCTCTTCAAAAAGTAAAACAATTAAATGCAGCAGTAATAAGAGAAAAAGGGAGTAACTCTGAAAGAGAAATGGCTTATATGATGGACCTTTGTGGCTTCAAAGTCCGTGATGTCCATATGACTGATTTAATTGAGGGCAGAGAGACTCTCGAAGATATTCAGCTATTAGTAGCTGTTGGAGGTTTTTCGAATTCGGATGTATTAGGTTCTGCCAAAGGCTGGGCTGGTGCATTTAAATATAATACAAAAGCTAAAGCAGCCTTAGAAAACTTTTTTAGTAGAACGGATACTCTTTCCCTTGGAGTATGTAATGGATGTCAATTATTTATTGAACTTGGCTTACTTTACACAAATCACATCCAAAAGCCAAAAATGATGCATAATAAATCAGGGAAATTTGAATGTATCTTTACAGCCGTTAATATTAAGCCAAGCTCATCAATAATGTTAAAGGGACTAGAAGGAAGTATATTAGGAATTTGGGCTGCTCACGGTGAGGGAAGATTTTCCTTTCCCAAAGCCGAAATCAATTACCAAATACCCGCGAAATACCTTTATGAAGGGTATCCATCAAACCCAAATGGCTCAGATTTTAATGCTGCCATGTTAGTAAGTGATAATGGTCGCCATCTAGTAATGATGCCTCATCTTGAGCGGTCTACATTTCCATGGAATTGGGGTTATTATCCTTACAATAGAAAAGATCAGGTTAGCCCCTGGATTTTAGCTTTTGAAAACGCATACAAATGGCTTAAAAAATAGGCCCAAAAAACTTCTTCATTTACTTCAAAATATTTCATATTTTGCATTAAAATGAATAAATGATACCGACTAGATTATTTGAATTTATAGAATTCCAAAAGAACAATCTTCCACTTGAAAAGGCTTTTTCTACGAAAAATGAAGGCGCTTGGGAGAGCCTTTCTACCTCTGATTTCATAGACAAGTCAAGTGCCATTAGCAGAGCGCTGATTGGTAAAGGCATAAAAGCTGGTGATAAAATTGCCATGATCTCTACAAACAATAGAACTGAATGGTGTTTAATGGATGTTGGTATTCTTTCATTAGGTGCTGTTACTGTTCCTATATATCCAACAATTTCATCAAAAGATTACAAGTACATTTTAAATCATTCAGAAAGTGTTTATTGTTTTGTTTCTGATAAGGAGGTTTATGATAAGTTAAAAGCAGTATCTAAGGATATCAAATCACTAAAAAAAATATACAGCTTTAACAAAATTAAAGGATGTACTCATTGGTCCGAGCTATTAGATGAAGGATCAAAGAAAGATCATGACAAAAAATTAGCTGAGATGCGTGAGAAAGTAAATCCAAAAGATCTTGCTACTATTATATATACTTCTGGTACAACTGGTACCCCTAAGGGAGTTATGCTAAGCCATGAAAATATAGTAACAAACGTTATTTCTGGATCAAAAAGATTGCCTTTGATTAAGGGGAAAGCCAAAGCGTTAAGTTTCTTACCCCTCTGTCACATCTTTGAAAGGGTAATTCTTTACATATATACATTTAATGGGATTTCAGTCTATTTTGCAGAGTCACTTGAGACAATTGCTGATAATTTAAAGGAGATTAAACCAAATACAATGACAGCAGTACCTCGTCTATTAGAAAAAGTCTACGATAAAATTTATGCTAGAGGTGGTGAACTTTCTGGGATTAAAAAATCTCTCTTTTATTGGGCAGTAAACCTAGGTCTGCAGTACCAGCCTTATCGACAAAATGGGATATGGTATGAGTTTAAATTAAAAATTGCAAGAAAATTGATTCTATCAAAATGGAAAGAAGCCTTGGGAGGTAATTTAGAAATAATTGTTTCGGGAAGTGCTCCTCTCCAATCAAGACTTGCTAAAGTTTTTACTGCCGCTGATATGATTTTAGTTGAAGGATATGGGCTAACAGAAACGTCACCAATAATTTCAGTTGGTGATATGAGAAATAATAATCTAAAAATGGGAACTGTTGGTAAGGTTATTGACGGGGTTGATGTAAAAATAGCTGAAGATGGTGAAATTCTATGTAAAGGACCTAATGTAATGATGGGTTATTATAAGGAAGAAAAAATGACTGAAGAAGTAATGTCCGGTGATTATTTTCATACTGGTGATATAGGTGAAATTGATGATGAGGGTTTTTTAAAAATTACTGACAGAAAAAAAGAAATGTTTAAAACTTCAGGTGGCAAATATATAGCACCTCAGGTTATAGAAAGCCAAATGAAACAATCTCTTTTTATTGAGCAAATTATGGTAGTTGGTGCAGGAAGAAGAATGGCTACAGCAATAATTCAACCCAATACAGATCATGTTAAGAATTGGCTCAATGAAAATGGAATTAAGTGTGATTCTCTTTCAAAAGCTGTTCAAGAACCAACACTGAAGAAAGTTATTGAAGCCGAAGTAGAACATCATAATCAAAATTTCGGGTCATGGGAACAAGTCAAAAAAATTGAACTTACTCCAGATGAATGGAGTATTGATGAAGGTCACTTAACACCTACGATGAAACTCAAAAGAAAGGTTATATCAGAGAAATATAGAGATCTAATCGATAATATGTACAATTAAATAAATTAATTATAGTCAACACAAACGTTTATTATTTTACTATGCATGCATAATAAAAATTATTATATTTATATTCATGAAAAAAGAAACTTTTGACAGTGTATTAAGATCAACCTGGCAAGTTGTGAGTAAAATGTATAATAAAGAGGCAGGGAAATTTGATTCAACAATGGCTACAGGATTTGCTTTATTGAGTATTGATTCGGAGGGTACTCCATCTACAACTCTTGGACCAAAAATGGGAATGGAACCAACAAGTCTTTCAAGGCTTCTTAACACAATGGAAGACAGAAAGCTAATTTTTAGAACACAGAACCCACGTGATGGTAGAAGTATTTTAATACACCTAACTCAATTTGGTGTTGAAAAGAGAGAAGATTCAAAATCTGTTGTTTTGAATTTTAATTCTGAGATTGAAAAAAAACTTAGTGAAACTAAAATTCAACATTTTTTCGAAGTTATGGAGTCTATAAGGGAGATTGCAAAAGAATTCGAATATTTTTCAAATAAAACTATAAAATCAATTTAATTATGGAAGTAAAGCAAAGCAAAGAAATAAGTGGAGGGGATTTTATTATTCATAATGATAAACTAATATCAATTTTTACTCCAGAAGACTTTAGTGAAGAACAACTAATGATGAAAGATTCTGTTAGGGAGTTTATCGATAGAGAGGTGTGGCCATATAAAGATAGATTTGAAAAAAAAGATTATGGTTTTACAAAATCTTTAATGGAAAAAGCTGGAGAGCTCGGTTTTCTAGGTGTTTCAATTCCAGAAGAATATGGAGGAATGGGTATGGGTTTTATATCTTCTATGTTGGTATGTGATTATATATCGGGTTCAACTGGATCATTATCAACGGCTTTTGGCGCTCACACTGGTATTGGAACACTTCCAATCTTATTATATGGAACAGAGGATCAAAAGAAAAAATACTTACCTAAATTAAGCTCTGGTGAGTGTTTTGGTTGTTATTGTCTGACTGAACCAGGTGCAGGTTCTGATGCTAACTCAGGAAAAAGTAAGGCTGTTATATCTAAAGATGGAAAATATTACAAAATATCAGGCCAAAAAATGTGGATATCTAATGCAGGTTTTGCGTCCTTAATGATAGTATTTGCAAGAATAGAGAATGACAAAAATATAACTGCATTTTTAGTAGATTATGATCCATCAAATGGTATAAAGCTTGGTGAAGAAGAGAATAAATTAGGCATACATTCTTCATCAACGCGACAGGTATTTTTTAATGAAACCGTGGTTCCCTTAGAAAATATTTTAGGTGAAAGAAATGGAGGATTTAAAATCGCAATGAATGCTTTAAACGTTGGAAGAGTTAAACTAGGAGTAGCTTGTTTAGATGCCCAAAGAAGAATTACTACTGAATCAATAAAATATGCCAATGAAAGAGTTCAATTCAAAGTCCCGATTTCAAAATTTGGAGCAATAAAAGAGAAAATAGCAAATATGGCTAGTTCGTGCTATATGGGTGAATCAGCCTGTTATAGAGTTGCTAAAGATATTGAAGACCGAATAGAATATTTTATTTCAAGAGGTATGTCAGATCAAGAAGCTGAATTAAAGGGAGTTGAAGACTTCGCAGTTGAATGTTCATTAATTAAAGTTGGTGCTTCCGAAGATATACAAAACTGTGCGGATGAAGGAATACAAATTTTTGGAGGTATGGGCTTTTCAGCTGACACGCCAATGGAATCAGCTTGGCGTGATGCTCGTATTGGCAGAATTTATGAAGGTACAAATGAAATCAATAGAATGCTTTCTGTGGGAATGTTGTTAAAAAAAGGGATGAAAGGTCAGATAGATCTTATGGCAGCCGTCATGCAGGCTGCTTCTTCTATAAATAGCAATGAGGAAGAGATAAATGGTGATGAACTTATTGAAGAGCAGAAATTAATTTACAAGTTTAAACAAGTATTTTTAGTCTTACTTGGTAATTGTGTTCAAAAATATGGTATAAATCTTGAAAATCATCAACAGATACTTCTCTGTTTGTCTGACATACTTATAGAAACCTACTTTTCTGAATCTGGATTGCTAAGAACTTTAAAAAATATTAACCGGACTAGTTGTGAATTACAAAAAACACAAATAGATATTACAAAGCTTTATATTTTTGAAGCTCAAAATATAATTCACAAAAAAAGTACCGAAATTATTGCTAGGATTGCGTCAGGGCAAGAAAAGAGAAAGCTTTTAGCTGTTATGAAAAAAAACTGTTCTTATTCTGAATATCCAGATATTATAAACCTAAAAAATGAAATTGCAGATTCATTTATTAAACAGAATTCTTATTTTATTTAAGTTATTTTATCCTTTTCACTGATTAAACAGAGAAAAGTCTTAAAATTTTTAAGTTTGAAATCTTTATGAAAAAGGTATTTTCTAGTATAAGAATATTAACAATACTATTGATTGTGTTTATTTTTTATAATTGTAATAAGTCTATAGACATAAGTAAAGTTGAAATAACTTTTAATAATGAAGAAATGTTTTTTAAAAAAAATTCGAAACCATTCACTGGAACAATCAATGAATACTATGATAATGGCAAAACTAAAATGGAGATGTTTGTCTTAAAAGGGTTAAAACATGGCTCATTTAATCAATTTCATTCAAATGGTAATCTACAAACACAATCTAACTTCATAAAAGGTGAAATACATGGAAAGTTTACATCATATCACGAAAGTGGAATTGAACAGATTGTAACTTTTTACCGCTATAACAATCGTAATGGAAGTTATGAAGAATTTCATGAAAATGGAAAATTGAAAATTTGTGGGAATTATTATAATGGAAAAAGGATTGGAGAGTTTTATGAATTTTTCAAAAGTGGAGGTCTTGCGATTTATAATTATTAAGATTTTTTTTATTTCATTTTTTTTTGGATGCAAAAAGATTATTGTAAGCAAAAACAAATTAACTTTTAGTGATTGTAAGGTCTTTATTGAGGGTGAATTATTCACCGGTGAATTTGAAACATACCAATCAAATAAATATATTTTAAGTAAAGTTAAAAAGGGTGTTTTAAAAAGTGAAAAAACGTTTATGAATGAAAAACTTTTAACTGAAAAATCTTTTAATTTCTGTAACAAAGGCTATCAAATAATATTTAATCCCGACGGTAAACTAAATAGCGAGGGATATTTTTTAGAAAATAACAGAATAGGTCTTTGGAAATACTATATTAAAGATAGTATGTACACTATTCAATATTAGTAGTTATCTACCTGAAGTCTCTTATATTGACCTCTCCTATTCCTTAAGAAAGGGCTAAAATCAAAACTTAGGTACAAATCAAAAATTCTTGGTGGGTATCTGTAGGTATTCGTTAAATCTTGGATTGAAAAGGCATATGATACACCAAAATCAAAATTTTCATAGGTAAGTCCAGCACTTAATCCTAAATTCAAAAAGGAAAAATTTTCAAAAAGTCCAAATTGTTGATTAATTCCGACACTAAATTCACCAAGCTGAAACTCTTGAGATGAAAAAATATTAATAGATTCTGAATCTCTTCTAACCGAAGAATAGGCGTATAAATACGAATATCTAGGTAAAAATCTTCTATCATAAGGGTTCAGATTAAATTCGTATGCAGCTTGAATGCCGTATGAGATTGGTACTAAAAATTCCACGTCAGTATCGTATGCAGTGTTGGGTTGGTTTAAATAATCAAAATTAATTCCAATTAAAAAATCAGTATTATGGACTATAAAAGAAGCTCCAAGGTCAGAATAACTTTTTGCTAAGAAAAAGTCAGCTAGAGGATCGATAGATTCTTGATTAATATATCCAGTTATAGAGTTAATTTGGTCTTCAAAAATTAGATTTGATGGATTCAAATTTTTTGAAACAAATCCAACATTAACAGATGGAAGAAACCACATATCATTGCCTAACTCAATTTTATAAATATAGCTAAGATTTAAATCATTTTTTCTGTAACCAATATTAGGTGCACTAAAATTATTGAATTGGATTCCAAGGCTAAAGTCGAGTAAGTCAAAGGAGTATGATCCATAAAAAAACTTATTATTTTGTGTTTCGTTAGGATTTATTTCTGTTGAGTTATAAAGTAATCCTGATCTATTCCAACTGTTTAATCCAAAAAAGCTTGGATTACTAACCTGCATAAGTTTCGGTTGAGAATTAAATACCATTTCTTGTGCTATTGATGTAGTAATCAAAAACAAAAAAATTATTGTTAAAATTTTATCTTTTAAAATCATTTTAATACTGTGAAAATACCACTTCTCTCTACAACTTGCTCGTCGTTTGCTCTATTTAATGGTACAGCCTCAATCGAATAGATATAATAGGGACTAAATGAATCCAGTGGTGTTCCATCTGATCTTTTTCCATCCCAACCTAGAACTGCTTTACCATTACCTAGAGGATTAATTACATTAGGACACGCATTTCTATCAATAGATCCGTCCTGAGCTTGTTCTGTGTATATTAAATTTCCTTTATTATCATAAACGTTAAATGTTAAACTTTCAAATCCTGTAAATAAAGGTCTGAAGAAATCATTTAAACAATCATTATTAGGAGTAAATACGTTCGGTAAATATACACTATACCCTCTTCCAACTATGATTGGATTCGTAACTGACTCATAACACCCTATTTCGTTAAAAATAGTTAATGTTGGATAGTAAGTTCCTGAATTACCATAAACGTGGGTTATTTGTGTAACCCCAGAGGATGTACCAGATACATTTATAACTTGTGGCTCCGAATTATCACCAAAATCCCATTCCAGTCTAGAAAATTCTCCCTCTGATTCATCTGTAAATGTGACAGTTTCTCTCGCCGGAATCTCTCCTGCTTCTTCGAAAGATGGAGAAGTATATGAGAAAAATGGATTTCCAAGAGCCAAATTAAATTCAACCTCTCTTCCGCAACCATCATTAGTAGTCACGACAATTTTACCGTATTCAAATGGAGTTTCAACCAGGATTTGATAAGTATCTTCATCTAATTTTGTAGTATTTCCGTTAAGAGCTACTGGAGCGCCGTCGTCACTAGTATCTTCGGTACCTTTTGTATTAATGTAGAAGAAGTTTAATGATGAGGATGAGGTTGATGAATTATCAACGGCATCTAAAATTAATAGTCCTGGTAATCCTTCACAAAGTTTTGGATCTATGTAAGGACCGTCAGTTATAACTAGGGTATTGTCGTCATCAACGCTAATTTCACCTTCTAATTCGTTGAAAAGGTTATCGTCAGGGCAGCCACCACCGCCTGTAATTCTATATCGATACAATCCTGGTGCTAAATCATTTAGGGTTGTAAAACCTCTATAATCAGGTAATTCAATCCAAGGATTGGTGGGAGAAGTACCACCAGTTGGAGGAGTAAGTGATATTTGGGTAGGATCAAGTAATTCCCATGTGATATCGTAAGGCTCTTGTCCACCAGATATTTGAATTGAAATTCTTCCATCCTGTGCGCCTAACTCACAACTTACAGGTTGGGAAACTTCCTCATCAGTTAATAAGCCACTTATTGATAAGATATCCACTTCACCACTAAATACGAAATCTATCGGTTCTGATTCACAAGTGCCATCAGATATAATTAATTGGTAGGTACCTCGTCCAGCGTCAAATGAAGTGCGACCTATGAAACTTGCCCCTGGCTCATTAGGATCTAGTGGGGTAAAGGTCCACCTTAAATTATATATCACATTATCTTCATCATCTATAATTGGATTACCTCCAAGAATTGAAGCTGTATCCAATTCGAAAGGATAGGTGCTTTCGCAAATATCAAATTCATATTCTAATTGTCCTTCATATGTAATCGGAACGTAGGTTTCAATATCAAATGCATAATCTATAGAACATGCAGGATTAGATGCGTCCTGTGCTTCAACAACATGCCTTCCTTCACTTAGCCCTCTAATCACAAATGTACTTCCTTGCTTAATAATGCTGTTTGCAAACGTTGGACTGCTCACAACAGTTGTTCCACTTATTTGTCCTGAATTTCCACCATAAATTGCCTCACCATCTAAATAAATATTGTATGCGAGAGATGTACCCGATAATTGAAATGAGAAGTCAGCCTCTACAGTTCCTGAATCACAGTCAATAACTTCTTTATTATAAATCCTTTGACTTATCATATTAAAGGTATTTGATTTTATAAGACCAGATCTGGAGAAAATCTGACAACCACTTGCATCAGTAATTATGGCTCTATATTTTCCAGCTTCAAGATTATCTATTAAATAGAACCCGTCTTTATTCATACTCACATAACCTCCGTCAGCAAATTCAATTGTTGATGCGGAAGAAGTAGATGAAGAAGATGTAGCACTTTCTTGGGCTACTGAAAGTTTATACCATTTTATATCGTAGGGTTGTACGCCTCCGCTCATTTCAAGTTCAATAGATCCTGTCTCTTCTGAATTACAACCTGGTTGAGTAACTGTAGGAGTCTCACCTACAGTAAATGGATCTTCATCAGAACCATCTTCTAATGTAATTATTTCACTAGTTGTACAACCATTCGCATCTGTAACTGTTACGGTGTAGTCACCTGCATAATCAAGACCTGTTATGGTTAAGTCATCAGGGTCTGACGGTGAGCCTGAAGTGGTTCTTTTATAAAGTACTTGTCCATCTGGTCCATATAGTTCCCATAATACGCTATAAGGAGTATCTGCAGTAATCGTCCCACCCCCAATAATTACTGATAAGGAACCTTGAATACCTTCAGAACAATTGATTTCATCAGTGCTTGCTGAATTAATACCTATTTCTAGTGGGTCCGGTTCAGTAATTGTTACAGATCCAAGATTTAATTCAATTGTATTACCTGCATTGTCCGTACAAAGCCCGCTATCTTTTATTTTTACTGAATAAGTTCCTCCTTCTAAAGTATCTACAGTTAAAAGTTGTGTTGTATAAGAAACTATAGTAGCACTTGCGCCTCCCGTTGTTACAGTTACGGTTTTAGTTGAGAACCCTGACCCTGCTCCTTGATATGCCCCTCCATTTAATGAATACTGATATGGTGGATTACCACCTGTAAATTCAACTTCAAATTTACCTGTACTTTCCCCGCTACAAATAATATCAGTAGTTTCAAAATTTGCTTGATTTACTGCAATTGGATTTATCATTCTTAGTGGGCCTGTAGAGCCAGTAATTGTATAGGTAAATTGCTGATCACATCCTGTTGTAGTGTCTTCTACAAGAAGAGTGTATGTTCCTGCTTCTAAATCTTCAATTCGATTTGTTGTACCTCTTATGACTCCGTTCTGATCTGTCCATCTATAACTAAAATTACCAGAACCTCCAGCAACTGAAACTTGTAAATGACCGTCTGAACAGTTTGAAATAGTAGAGTTATCCACCGCATTTGTTACAGTAAAGTCAGTTGAATCTTGAAGCGTAATTGGATTTGAAGTTATAAATAAAGTATTGCATAAATTATCCGTAACCGTAAGTGTGTAATCGGCAGGTGAAAGACCTGAAATGTTTGGTGTATTAAATGTTCCACCCCCACTTCTTGTCCACAAAAACGTAAGATTTGAGTAATCTCCAATATTCCCTGCTGAACCTCCAGTAATTGTAAATCCACCGTCATCTAGTCTTATACTCCCATCGTTAGCATTACAGCCTGGGTTTGTAACCACGATTGTAGTCTCGTCAATTGCAAGAGCTATTGGAGTATTTACTTGAACAGTAGAATCATTTCCATTTAATGAGCACCCATTTGCATCATTAATTCCAATATTGTATCGGAATCCTGGATCAATACTTATGGATCCACCACCAGGAAGGTTATTAGCATCTCCATCACTAAACGTATGTGATCCGAAAGTTGCTGGTGATCTTCCAATTTCTGTACCACCAGAGTTATACAAAATATAAGTTAATTGTCCTGTTCCTCCACTTCCATTTGCGGTAATTTCAGTATCACATATAGTTGTAATTGAAAGTGCCAAAGGATCAGGTGCGGTAATTGTAACAAATGGAGAGTCTGCTTGACAATTATTTGAGACAGTAGTTAACATATAATACTCGGAACCAGTTACGCTGTTTAGGTTTAATGTTAAACCAGTATCAACATATGTGTTTGGATCTGATGTATCGAGCGTTGATACAGGAGTTCCTATTGCATTTGTTTGCCTCCAATAATAACCATAAGTTAATGACTGATTTGCAACTGGTGTGGTTATTGTGATCGTGCCGGGAGAGGCTGCAGGCTGTTTACTTGATGTAACAGTAAATCCAATACCAGAAGTTTTTGCAATTAAAGTAGCTATTCCAACTGATGGAGAATTTCCTACAGCAGTAACAAGTGTAGAGCCAGATGTTGCATCATTGATTAGAGAAACAATTTCTGTAATAATTTCAGATTTACTTTGAGCCCTATCATAAATAGCTGGATTGTTAGAAAGATTTCCAGTTGCATTATCAACTCCTTGAACAGTATAATTAAATGACTGAGGACCAACATTTATGGTTATAATATTTCCAACTCCAAACTGATTATTTAATTCTACTCTTGATTGTTGTTTTACAGCAACAAAGCCTCCTGAAACAGCTGCAGCATTTACAACAATTGAGCCACCATCATCACTACAAAGTGGGTCATTGACAGTATGATTTCCAGCCCAATTATTATATTGTACTGGTGGATATACAGTAATTGAGCCTCCAAGTGTAACACTAGGTGTACAAGAATTTGGATTTACTGTGCTTATACTATATGTGTAAGTGGTCTCAACTCCCACTGCAGGTGCAGTTCCAAAAATTTGAACTGAGTTAGCATTTACAGAAACATTTGCAGCTCTTGTGAAGCCCAAACCGGCAGGCGAAGAACTGAAAGTTACATCATTAGCTCCACCGCCCAATGTAAACTCTATAGGAGTAATTGCCGTTTGCTCACAAACCGATTGATTCATAACTGTCGGATCTGCTCCTGAGAAAACCATTGTTGGAAGAGAATTTACTGTTATAGTAATTGATTGAGTCTGATCTGAACATTGGCTCGTATTAACCGCACCTCCAGTTGTAATTTCAAAAGTATAATCACCCGCTGCATTTGTACAACAAATCGAATTGAAGATTTAGAAGCAGG
>QFDA01000086.1 GCA_003130815.1 Bacteroidetes bacterium SCGC AAA795-G10
ATACTGAATTTTTTAACTAAATCCCAAAAATTTTGTCTTATCTTCCAGAATGATTCAGTTATTAGTAATGTTCCACCTAATAGTGTACACGGTAGAAAAGAGTAGTTAACTGATGCAGTATGACCCATTGGGAGAATTATAAGATGTATTTCTTGCTCATTAAACTTAAAGCCCCTACAAATTGATGAGATATTGGATAGCATATTCTTATGTGAAAAAACAACGCTTTTTGGGTTGCCAGTTGTTCCTGAAGAATAATAAATACACGCGGGAGATTTTTGTTCTGGTTTAAAACCTACATGATTTTTACTTCCATCTAGTTTATCTAAAAAATCACCATCTACCAAAATGACTTGGCTTTTAGCGTGGTTTTTCATATATTCATAATGTCCTTTGTGACAAAACAGTATTTTTGGGTTAACGTTTTCTAGATATCGTATTGCATCTTTAGATTCTAAATTATAGGGGTAAGGATTGATGATACAGCCCATTCTCAAGGCTGCTAAGTAAAATAAAACATATTCAACACTATTTTTTAGAATGATCGATATTATTTCCCCAGATAATAACCCAAATTTTTC
>QFDA01000087.1 GCA_003130815.1 Bacteroidetes bacterium SCGC AAA795-G10
CTATAGGGATAAGCCCAGAAATGTAGATTCTTCCGTTCTCTTTTCTTATCAATTCCTTTTTCTCAAACTCTCCTAACTTGCGACTCACTGTTTCTGGGCTTATCCCTATAGCCTCAGCCAAGTTATCCCAGCTAAATTCCATTCCTATGTAGAGGCCAGGTTCTCTTTTCTTGCCAAACTTTCCAGCTACCCTTAATAGAAACCTAGCCAGTCGTTGCTCAGTATTCTCATATGAAGTCTCAGTAAGTTTTGCCTGATACCCTTTTATCTCCTGAGACAACTTCTCTATTATTCTTAAGCTAAACTGAGGATTTCTTTTAAGAATTTCGAGTAGAGATCTTCTTTCTAGTTCTATCACCTTAGCGTTTTCATGAACTTCAGCAAAAGCAGTATAGGTTTTTTGGTCAAAAACAGTTTTCTCTCCCAAGATTTCTCCTGGCCCCAAGAACTTCAGGATCTGCCTCTTCCCTTGATAAGAATGCTTACCTAAAATTATTACTCCCTTAATAATGAAATAGAGGAAAAAGGCTCTTTCTCCTACCTTGAATATTTTTCTTCCTGGTTCAAACT
>QFDA01000088.1 GCA_003130815.1 Bacteroidetes bacterium SCGC AAA795-G10
CCACAAGGGGTAAACCAGCTATTTTTACTAGCCAAAAAGCTTTCGTTGCATCACCCCCTTTATCACCAAAATGATACAAAGGCTCTTCATACGAATCAGGTAATTCTATTATAGCAATTTGAAAAAGAACATAATCAGCATCCATACCTGTTAATGCTGGATCACCAAAACAATCACACGTAGGAGTATACACTTGCTTGTTAGATTTCCAATACTCGAACAAACTAGGATATTTGTTAACAATTTCATTATCTACTTCACATTCCGTTTTACCATCCAAAGTTAAACCGTCATTGTCTAATTGAGGTGATTCACCCATACATTTTATTTTCCAAGCCTCAAAAAGTTCTACATGTCTTTCTTCTAGGTTATTTGCTAGGGTACTTGTCATTGGAAATGAAATAAAATGTGAGCTAACATCTGTCCGAGTATCTGTGGTTAAAATTTTCCGGGCATTTTCGGGTGTACTAAAAAACATAGATGCTGTCTTTTTAATTTGCCAATCTAACAATGTTGCATTATCCGATAGAGATTTTCTCTCACCTAGAACAGAAATCCAATAACC
>QFDA01000089.1 GCA_003130815.1 Bacteroidetes bacterium SCGC AAA795-G10
GGTTCTAACGTTGACTTAGAATGCCAAAACATTTCATATGAACTGCTTAGAAAGGATTTTCAATACGAAATATTATCAGAGGAGAAAAAAACTCAAGATGAGATAGAAACCGAGTTATTCTGGATAATTGATCCAGTTGATGGTACACATAACTATATTTCTGGTCTTCCAAATTTTGGAGTTTCAATAGCTCTCGCTTCAAAAAAGGAATTTCTGTTGGGAGTCATCTACTTGCCATATTTTGATGAAATGTATTATGCTGTAAAAAACCAAGGTGCCTTTATGAATGGTGAAAAGATTCAAGTTTCTAAAAATAATGACTTGGAAAAAAGTATGATTGCATTTGATAATCAGTTTTACCTTAATAAAAAATCGTTTGACGTATACAAAAAAATTGTAGATGCATGTTTTACTACAAGAATCTTAGGCTCGGCTGTTTATGATTTTTGTCTAATTGCGTCTGGTAAGGTAGATGCAAGGGTTTGGAATAATACAAAAGTTTTTGACTTTGCAGCGGGATTAACAATACTTAACGAAGCAGGAGGAAAAGTTACCGATTTC
>QFDA01000090.1 GCA_003130815.1 Bacteroidetes bacterium SCGC AAA795-G10
AAATATGGAGTAAATAGAGGGATAACTGAGATAGGGATCGATTTTATAGAACAAAACAAAATTCTAATTAGAATTTCAGATAATGGTAAGGGTATTGATAAAGAACATTTGCCACGGCTTTTCGAGCGCTTTTATAGGGTTGAATCAGCTCGAAATAGGAAACAAGGTGGATCTGGATTAGGCTTATCAATTGTAAAACATATTATTGATGCACACAACGAAAAAATCTTTGTTGAAAGTGAACCAAACGTTGGTTCTGAATTTTCTTTCTCTCTACCACTTGTTGAATCAGCTAATTTAGTGGAAGCCTAAATTTTCCTAATTTAAAAAATAGAATGTGGGAAGTAAAAATAAGCTAAAACGTTTTAAAGAAAATCAAACTTTTACAAACGTTATACAACCAGATCGTGAAAAAATAATTGAAGAAAATTTATTTTTAAAGGGTAAATGGAATTCAGAATTCTTTAAAAATAAGGCTCCAATAATTTTAGAGTTAGGTTGTGGAAAAGGAGAGTATTCCATTTATCTTTCAAAAAAATACCCAAAAAAAAATTTAATCG
>QFDA01000091.1 GCA_003130815.1 Bacteroidetes bacterium SCGC AAA795-G10
ATTAAATACTAAAACTGCTGCAGCAAAACTTCCTACTGCTGTATATGCTGATATTTTATGAATTTGTTTATTTCTATTTTTAAAAATATTAGTTGCCAACATTGCTGAAAAATGGACAGACGCAAGATATTTATAAATACTTTTACAATTTGTAAATTTGTAATACAATGTTAGAAAAATTACAAATTGTTGAATAGCGCTTTGATGAAGTGTCAGACTTAATTGTCCAACCAGATATTATTTCTGATCAAAAACGCTATATCCATTTAAATAAAGAGTATAAAGAGCTTTCATTGCTTGTAGAAAAAATTAAGATATATAGGACATCTCTCTTAAACCTTAAAGAAGCTGAGTCCTTACTAAAGGTTGAGAAAGATTCTGAAATGATTACAATAGCAAAGATGGAAATTGATTCTATTAATATTGAGTTACCAAAATTGGAAGAAGAAATTAAACTTATGCTCATTCCAAAAGATCCAGATGATTCTAAAAACGTTGTTATTGAAATAAGAGCTGGAACAGGTGGTGATGAGGCTAGTATTTTTGCTGGCGATTTATA
>QFDA01000092.1 GCA_003130815.1 Bacteroidetes bacterium SCGC AAA795-G10
AAACTTCTAGGTATTCAACAAGGATGGGCCCTTTTTTATGGGGGGACATCACTACTAATTATGGTGGGAGTGGCTATTGACACAATTCAACAGGTAAATTCATATCTGTTAAATAGACATTATGATGGTTTAATGAAATCAGGAAAAGTGAGAAGAACTATAAATTAGAATGGCAAAACAATCAGCAATAGAACAAGAGGGTACAATAATTGAAGCACTATCTAATGCTATGTTTAGAGTTGAGCTAGAAAATGGTCATGTTGTAACAGCTCACATTTCTGGAAAAATGAGATTACATTACATTAAACTACTTCCGGGCGATAAAGTCAAATTAGAAATGAGTCCTTACGATTTATCTAAAGCAAGAATAACCTTTAGGTTTTAATACAAATTAAAGATATGAAAACGAGAGCATCAATAAAAAAACGAAGTTCGGATTGTAAGATAGTTAGAAGGAAGGGCCGTTTATATGTAATTAATAAAAAAAATCCACGGTTTAAACAAAGACAAGGTTAATTATGGCAAGAATATCAGGAGTAGACATTCCA
>QFDA01000011.1 GCA_003130815.1 Bacteroidetes bacterium SCGC AAA795-G10
ATAAATCTACTGACAAATGCTTAATATCTTTTCTCCGCCAGGGCCGTTTGCTTCATTGAAACTGTCTTGGCCTCTTGACCCATCAAGTTTTGTATAGGATATGGTATATGAAGTTTCTTCGGGGTATCTACCTACGATCCACTCCCATTTCATATTTGTTGCATTTGAAGGTATGGTGACTGTTGAATATCCTGAATTATCATCACCTGTGTAAGCTTCTAAAGTTTTATTTATTTCTATTCCACTTGTGTAGGGGCTCGGAATTGCAAAGAAATAAACTTGTCCGTCAACAGTTAGTTTTAATCTGCTATCCTGCCATCCATCACCATATGAGTCCTGCATTTTTATTTTATAAATTCCAGGTATGGCGGATCCATCTACTACGTTACACAAAACAATTTTATTATAAACAAATGGTGAAGAAAAATACGAACCTGTCATAGATCCAGTTACTTCATCTTCAGAATATGACTTTCCATTACTAAGATTCAATTGAAGTCTTATTTTAACAGTACTACCGCCTATAAATCCAATTTGATTTTCGATGTCTGTGAGAGGAATTCTAAGTATAGTTCTAGGAAGTCCAGTAGGTCCAATAGAAAATTCAGAAGGCTGTATAGTTTTATATAGAATTTCATTACTACCATCCACTGATATATAAACTTCGACGTTTTCCATCAAATCACCATTTTCAGCATCGTGCTCTTCAAATTCTAATTCAAATATTGAATTACTTTGATCATAGAAATTATAGTCGCCGTTAGTACCAATAGTCCTAATTACTGCTCCCTTTTCAAAGTTTTCAAGAACAAAATTAACTGTATTATCGGGGCTTTCACATGTGTAAAACAAAATTACAATAGTTATGAGTGATATTAATTTTTTCATATTTATGTTTATTTCAAGCTTGTAGGCCCATTAGAGTTCCAAAAAACGCGCTCTGTTTTAGAGCTTCTTTGATCAGCATTTTTATTCGTATTAACATAATTTGCTGGATAATATTGTATTAATGGAAATTGTCCTGGATCTGGTTCAACATTAGGTTGTAAAGATCTAGGATATCCATTTCTTCTGTATGAATTGTATGCATCGATACCGTTACCAGTCAACGATATAAAGAATTCTGTAGCCCACATATCTAGTTTTTCTTCAGTTGAAGTTGATGAATTCCAATCTGATGTAAATGCTGCAATATAATTTGAAACATTTTCATCACTAAGCTCAGGCCCACCTATATCATCAGTTTTTATTAATGCTTGTTCAAGGGCTATAAGAGTTTCATTGGTTGGGTCAACCCCAGTATTAACATTTACTTCAGCATTCATGAAGTGCATCCAAGATGACAACAATATAGGAGTAATTCCAAAACCTCCTAAACCATCTCCGTCAATTTTTCCTTCAAAACTTTCGTCATCAAAGGCTCCACCTGCGGGATAGACCCCTCTAAGGGTTCGTTTAAATCCATCTGGAGGAATTCCATTATCGTTTCCATGATCTCTTCCCCAATAACCATTTGCTGGCTTACTTGAGGAATTTGTAGGAGCACAGAAAGGGGTGTCACTGCCACGTAATTGTGGAGGGACATAATATCCAGGTAATCCGCACTCTAAAACTTCTTCATCAGCAGAGCTATCAAATCCAGGTGTATTATCAACTTGTCTATAGAAGTAGTAATTGATTCTTGGGTCAGTATTACCAGCATGCCCATTTATCATGTTAAACATTAGCCAGTTTGACATGTATTCTCCACCTCCAGTTGAGGTATAGTTTGATCTATACAATGGATGTCTAGTGTCAGGAGTTGCAGGGCTTGTACCCCAAACAAATTGAAAATCATCAGAAGGATTTACAATATAGTTAGTTATTGAGTTATAATTTGAAAAATCACCCAAGTTTAAAAGTGCCTTTTTCTTTATACTATTTGCTGCTTTGATCCATTTGTCGGCATCTCCTTGATAGTAATAATCGTTTGACGGGACTGGACCTCCAGCATTAAAGTCTGAAATTGCACTTTCAAGTGTAGATATTGCTGCATTATATACGCTTTCTCCACTGTCAGAAACAGGATTCAATATTGCCTCAGCGCCTTGAAGAGCTTCTGTATAAGGAATATCACCGAAATAGTCCACTAGAGTTAATAATATATAGGCTTGGAATACTTTACCCATCCCTCTGTGGTATGTAAGTCCAGCTTCATCTGCTAGAATATTCATTAGGCGGATGTCCTCAAGCATACCTCTATAAGCAGATGACCAAACTCCATTCCAACTATCGGGCGAGTAAACATTATTATAAGTTCTCCCAGACATATAATTTATTCGAGTTAATTCACCACCTCTATCCCCCATACTACTTACCCAAAAAGCAAAATCTATTTGAATAGAATTTAGAAAGAAACCTGCATCTGCTTGATTTGGGCTTAAAGCGTTAGGATTTTCAGTTAAGTCTAATTCGAGTGTATCACAGGATACCAATGTAAATAAAACACATAAAAAGAGAGTTAAGATGTTTTTGCTGTTTTTCATTATAATAAGTTTCATATTTAAAATGTAAGTTTTATACTTCCACCGTACCTTCTGGCACTTGGTCCATTAAGAAAATCAAATCCTCTTCCATTACCAACACCTACACCTGCAATATTAGGGTCAAAATTAGTTCCTTTAGGAGTGTTCCAAGCATTATAAGCAAGATTGAATCCTGAGGCAGTTATCGATATGCTTCCAAATGGAGTATTCTCAATAATTTTATTAGGTAAACTGTAAGTAAGTGAAACCTCGCCCAATCTCCAATGACTAGCATCATAAACTAGCATTTCATCTGGACCATATAGAACGTTGCTAAAATAGAATGTAGAATTATTTATCATTTTAGTATTAGGCTGACCATTGGAATTAACACCAGGTAGAACAAAACTAAGTTCTCTGTCCAACGTATCAGTTGTTAAACCTCTCCCTAAAAGAGTTGCAACCGTGTAGGTAAAAATATCTCCACCCTGCTGGTAATTAAATAAAAAATTTAAACTTAAATTTTTATATGATATTGAGTTACTCAAATTGGCAATCCAATCTGGATTTGCATCACCAATTATTGTTGGATCAAAAGTTTCATCATAACTACCTTGGTTGTTTACAACGGGGTCACCAGCATCAATCCACCTAGAGTCTTCTATAGAACCACCATATCTTGTAATTGAAGATCCAATTATTGATCCAAGAGATTCTCCAGGAATAGCAGCATTACCTAAAGTGCCAAAACCTGCATAGACTATTCTGTCTGTATCTTCGCCAAGATCAATTACTATTGCATCATTTGTAGACCAATTAAAAGAACTACTCCAATTTAAACCTTCAGAGTTTTCTAACCAGTTCATCGATAAATCAAGTTCAACACCTTTGTTTTCAATTAAACCAATATTAGTTTGAGTTGAAGTATATCCAGTGGAAGGGTCTAGAGGTCTATTAATTATTAAGTCGTTAGTTTTTTTATTGTAAATCGAGAGATCTAATGTAAGTTTGTTTTCCAAGAAACGACCTTCAATTCCAAACTCAATCTCGTCAATTCTTTCTGGCTTTAGGTTAGGGTTTCCTAACACGGAACCAGAAGTATTAGAAATCACATATCCTCCGTTTTTTATGAATGATTGAGTGTCGATGTTTAAAGTTGCAGCAATAGGATAGCCAAATGGGAAATTAGCCGAGGTTCCGTAGCCTGCTCTTACTTTAACGAAATTAAGGAGATTGCTTTTAATCTCTGGGAAAGCTTGAGAGGGTATAAATGATACACTTGCAGATGGATAAATTATAGATCTATTTTCCTCGGATAAATTTGATACCCAATCTTTTCTTGCAGCAAGTGTAAGATAAACATATCGATTATAATCAATCTCTGTCTGAGCAAAAGCACCGACGATATTTCTTTTTTCATAGTATTGAATTTCATCTTGCTGTTCAAAATTAAAATGCCTTAAAACATTAAAAACCTGCTGACCTGTACTACGAGTTCCATTTTGATCAAATGTATCACTTCTAGAGTCAACCCCAACGTTAAAAGTTATTCCAAAGTCATCAATATCATAATCACCACTCACATTGAAGTTGTGGTTATATATCGATTTTGTATTATTCCAAGTTTCGTAGATACCATTTCGGTTAACTAGTGAACCTGTTTTACCTCCTTTATTTGAATAGTTTATGTTGTTTTCGGAATAAACATCGAGTCCATATCTATAAGAAACGTTCAGATTATCATTTATCCCATATGATATATTTGCACCACCAAAAACTCGGTTAGTGTTTTGAATATTAGCTGTGTTATTTACTGTCCAAAGAGGGTGTTGAATTGAGTTATTTTGCCTATAATAAATTGACTCACCAGTAACAGGGTTTTGGTAGGGAAGTCCCATTAAATCGACACTTCTAGGTGTATAAAAGACATTTGCAAAAACTGAAGCTCCCTCACCACCTACATTACTCCCATAATTCGCAGCTACTGGAGGAGTTTGAAATTTTGTTTGAGAAAAGTTCAATGTACCCCCAACTACAAAGCCGTTTGAAAGTTGAGAATTACCACCGAAACTTAGCGTATTTCTATTTACTGTATTTCCTGGTGTAAAACCTACATCTTCAAGATTTCCGTAGTTTATGTTATAATTTACAGTTCCATCACTTGTAGAACCTTTTACATTGATATTATTACTAAACACATGTCCAGTCCTAAAAAACTCTCCTACACTGTCATATGGTTTCCATTCATAAAGTTCGTCAGGTGCTATCCCGAGCGCATCTAATACTTGCGGGATACCAGTTGCTGAACTTGCTGTAGTAAACGGATGTCTCAAGAAACCCGGTGTTCCAGAAACAGCACCATTAATTGAGGATTGTCCACCCCATCCAGCTGGTCCACCTTCATCGAAGCTTGGTCCCCAATTTGAAAAAAACCAGCCAAAGGATTGATCAAATCCATTACCATACTGCATTTGATAATCTGGTTTAGAAGCAAATTCGACATTGAAGTAAGAAGAGTTAATGGTTATTTCATTTTTACTTGCCTCACCGGTAGAAGAACTACCTGATTTTGTAGTAATTAAAATAACTCCATTTCTTCCCTGCGTACCATAAAGAGTAGCTGCGGCTAATCCTTTAAGAACACTAACTGATTCAATGTTATTCGGATCAATATCAAGAAAACGTGATGACCCATTGTTACCGTCTACAAAACTCCCCTGAGAATTTGTCTCGCTACTAAATGGAATTCCATCCACTATAAATAAAGGTTGATTTCCTTGTGAGAAGGTATTAAATCCTCTGATTATTATGTTAGTACCAGATCCTGATAATCCACTCTGATTGGTAATTTGAACTCCCGATGCCTTTCCAGTTAAAACTCTTCCGATGTCTCCTTCAGCTCTTTGCTCTATAGCGTCGTTATTAACTTCTGACACAGCATATCCAAGAGCCTGTTTTTCACGTTTAATACCTAGGGAGGTAACTATAACTTCATCAAGCTGATTACCAAGCTGTAATATAAAGTCAATTTGATCTTGACCATCAACTAAGATTGTTAATGATTCATAACCAACAAAACTTGCTGATATCTCTACGCCGTCTTCTACAGTTATTGAATAGTTCCCATCAAAATCTGTAGTGGTACCATTATTTGTTCCTTCTTGTAAAACCGTTGCTCCTGGAAGTGGTACTCCTTGATCGTCATAAACGATTCCAGTTATTGTTCTTTGAGCTATTGATAACTGTGTAAATATCAACAAAGACAATAAAGCATAAAGATATTTCATAATATAATTTGTTTTTCGGACGGCTAATTTACTAAAATATAACTAATTAAATGAAAAAAGCCACCCTAGATGAGGTGGCTTTTGTTTTAGATACTTGAAAGCTTAGTTATTGTCCCAACTATTTCTTGGAGTAAATAACGTAGTTCCAGCTGGTACGTTAGGATTGAATAATATTTCATCTCCAGAATAATTCCATCTAACAGGTATTTGTGAACCTGAGGTTGGAACTAAATCTGGAAAATCATTTCTTCGTAGATCGTTGAAGACTTCAGGTTGAATGAATAAACCAATATATTTTTGAGTTAAAATATGATCTTCTAAATCTAAACTTGCTCCTCCTGGATTTACTGCAGCTTGCGCAACATAAGTATCGTACTCAGCTTCTGTTAGTCCAGTTTCAAGGAAAGAAGCCTTAATACCATTTAAGTATGCTGTTTCCATTTCTGCAGTGCTTCCACCTGTTCTCTTTAAACATTCAGCAATTATAAACTGAATTTCTCTGTATGAGATGTAAGCCTGCTCATAGTTAGGAAGCATATATGGATGACTAGTTATAAATGTCTGATCCCATACCGCAAGTCTATCCGTATCATTTAAGTCAGTCATTAAACCTCTTAAATATGGATGGAATTCAATATCACCTGTTCTACCGTCGTTGAATCTCCACCAACCAGCTTGTTGGGTAGTTCCGAAAGTATAGGTCATACTATCATCTTGTGAGGCGAAAGATGCTTTGGCTGCTGCTAAAGCTTCTGCATATTGCCCTAAATGTAGGTGAGCTCGTGCTTTAATTGCACTTGCTGCCTTTATCCATTTACTAGTATCACCACCGTAAATGACGTCATCATTTCCAACGGCGAACCCACCATCACTTCCAGCTAAAAGTGAAGAACCTGAAGCAAGAAGATTGAAAACTTCTGTATAGATCGATTCTTGACTATCAAATGTAGGATTAACTTCCTCAATACCTGTAGCAGCAGTCGTATAAGGAATACTTCCCCACCAGTCTGTCATATCTAATAAAGCAGCGGCTTTCTGAATCTGACCAATACCAGCATAGTGGTTATAACCGTCTTCAGAAGCATCAGCAATCATTGAGTTGACTTCAACTAGTATGTCTTCGTAGTAAATGTCCCATACAGTATTAAAACGTACAGGCTGCAATCCTGAGTAATCGTTAAACGAAGACCACTGTCTTGCAACACCCTCAGTTTGTTGAGCAAACATTGAGTTAACCCTTGAAGTTTGACCACCATAAACATCCATATGTCTAATTTGGATACTTGGTAATATAGCATTATAAGATACCGAACTAGGATTGTTAGGATCTAAGTTTATGTCATCTGCAATAAAAGATTCACAAGCACTGAAAAATACTATGCTAAGTGATAATGCAATAAAATAATTTAATCTTTTCATGATTTTATAAATTTAATTTTAGTTTGGCCAAAACTGATCTTGTAGCGGGCATGTTGAAGTAATCAACACCTTGCCCATTACCAACACCAGTAAGCGATGTTTCTGGATCTACACCATTATAGTCAGTAGAATACCATAGGTTTCTACCTACAACACTAAGATTTGCGCTATCGATAAAATCAATTCCAATACTTGATAAAGGAATGTCATAACCTAAACTAACTTCACGTAATCTTATCCATCCACCGTCTTGAACGAATTGCTCCCATACTGAACCAAAACCTCCAACTGAAGACTGGTAGTAGTACTGGTCTCTAACAACAGGTATGTTATTTGGAGAACCGTCAGGCAATACACCAGGTATAGGGGTTGGTGCTTCAGTTCTTGTATCTGCAGTTAATTGTGATCTACCAAAGAATGAAAGAGCCCAAGCAACACCATTTAGCATGTCTCCTCCTTCTCTCCAGTCAAGTAAGAACCCAACGTTTACAGGACCTAATTTGATTTGGTTATTCCAACCTAAAATAAAATCAGGGTTTGGATTACCAATCGCTCTTTGGACTGGATCAACTGCTTGGAAACCATATTCATTTGAAGATGCGTCATCATTTATTACAACATCACCTTCAGGAATGTTAAGTCCATCATCATTTGGTCCACCAGAACCGGTTCTCAAATATGTTCCACCTACAACTGCTCCATATTGGTTACCAGCTATAAGGTATGAACCTGCACTTGAGAATCCAGCTAAGAATAATTTGTCAAGACCAGGTGCTAGTTCTTCTACTATGTTTTCATTGCTAGTAAAGTTGATTTGAGAATTCCAACTGAAATTTTCAGATTCAACTATACCTAAGTTTAACGTAGCTTCAACACCTCTACCTGTCATTCTACCTGAGTTTAACCATACATTGTTATAACCAGTAGATGGAGGTAGTGATGCGTTTAATATAGCATCAGTCATTTTTCTTTCGTAGTAAGCAACGTCTAGCCCTATTCTGTTATTGAAAAATCTAAAGTCGATTCCGAATTCTATTTCCTCTGTAAGCTCAGAAGTAAGCTCACTGTTTCCAAGGATACTATCGATTTCAAAACCGGTAACACCTTGAATTGGCCAAGAAAGTGAATCACCCCATCCATCTCCAACACTTGTAATAGAATAACCAGAAGTTGTTAGGTAAGCAAAAGGAGGTGGACCACCCACTTGTGCCCATGATGCTCTAATTTTAGCAAAACTTAATGCATCACTTTGTGGTAATAATTCGCTAAGAAGAATCGATAAAGATGCCGCAGGATATACAAACGAGAAGTCACCAGCGTTAAACTCTCTTCCTGGTACACCAAGTCTTGAGTCGTAATCCTGTCTTGCAGCAAGTGTTAGATAGAATGTGCTATCCCAATCCATTTCTATTTGTCCAACAAAACCCATCTGAGTAGTTCTTAAAAAAGATTCACTACCCGCAATGTTTGATGCATTTGCAAGATTTACAAATCCTTGGAAAGCAAAATTAGAACCGTTTGAGTTAAGAGTAGAACGTGTTCTGTCAAATGCGTTAGCACTAACAAGATAATTTAAATTTAACTTGTCAGTAATGGCATCACCACCACTAATATTTAAAATTGCATCAGTTAAAAATGAATTGTATTGAGTTAGCGATACATAACCAGTTGATCTAGTTCTAGAACCCAACTCAAAGTTTTGCTTACGACTATCACTAGTAAAGTCAGCCCCAATGATTAGCGAGGCATTTAACCACTTACTGTGATTCCAATCAGCAGTAAAACTACCATAAACACGGTTTACAGTCTCATCTCTAAGAGCGTTATTTATTAACCAATATGGATTATCGTAACCACCACCACCACGATAGTTTCTTTGTCTACCGTTGGCAAATATGTAAGATGATGGTTCATCGACAGCATCCTCAGGGCTAAAACCATTTGCGTTGTCAAATGTTATAGGTGTTCTGTATAGACCTAATAATAGTCCAGATGTGTTTGAACCTTGCTGAATTCTTGTATAGTCAGATCTAACAAAATTAAACGTAGTAGCTATTTTTAATTTGTCACTAGCCTGAAGAGTTCCGGCTAATCTAAAAGTTTTTCTGCCATATTCTTCATTAGGAACTATACCCTCGTTTGTTAAGAATGAAGTTGAAAAGGCATAAGTAGCTTTTTCCGTACCACCCTGAATACTTAAATTATTTAGAGATTGTATAGCTTCTCTAAAAAATCCACGATAATTGTCTTGATAGTTGTTGGCAGGTATTCCATTTCCAGTTCCTTTAGTTACGAGGAAACCATTTTTATCCCAGATATAGTTTCCATCACCGTCGAAGTCGCTAGCTGAAGGAGCTTCTGGGTGATTAGGGTCAGTTGAATATTCTAAGTCTGTAAATCTTGGACCATAAGAACTTGATTCACCTGTACCTGGAGATCTCCAATATGGAGTTCTGTCACTTCTACTTCTGTTTCTACCCTGAGCAAACTCATCTTGAAGATCAAAAGTTGTAGATAACCAATCAACACCTGTTGAGTGTGTATAGGAAACTCTCATTTCACCTTCCTCACCTTTTTTAGTAGTAATTACGATAACACCAGGCGCACCTGCAGTTCCATAAAGTGCAGTTGCAGCAGAGCCTTTAAGAATATTAATACTTTCTATGTCATCATTGTTTAAGTCCATTAAACGGTTTGAGGTTGCAGTACCTGCTGTATTTGATCCAGAGTTTAATGTTTCGTTGTTTGTGATTATACCATCGATTACAATAAGTGGCTGGTTGTTACCAATCATCGAAGTAACCCCTCGAATCAAGATCCTAGATCCACCACCAGCAGAACCCGCAGATCTTGTAATCTGAACCCCAGCAGCTTTACCTACAAGAGCATCAAGAGCGCTGTTAGAACCAGAATTAACTATATCATCGCTTCCTACTGTTTGGATGGAATAACCTAGGGCTTTAGCTTCCCTTTTTATACCCAGCGATGTTACAACTACTTCGTCTAGCTCATTAGCTTGTTCTAGAGAAAAGTTTAATTGGTCTTGACCGTTAACTGCGAGAGTTGTCGTCTGATAACCAACAAAACTAACGGCTAATGATGCATCGTCACTGACTGAGATAGAATAGTTTCCATCGAAATCAGTTGTTGTACCATTATTAGTCCCAACTTCCACGACAGTTGCTCCTGGTAGAGGAACGCCTTGGTCATCAGTAACATTTCCTGTTACGGTAATTTGTGAAAGAGCTACTTGAATGCTCAACAAAAAAGCCGTAAATAAATAGATTTGTTTCATATTAAAATTAGTTTTTAGTGGCGCAAAATAAGGAATAAAATACACATATGTTAAATTTTTGTGAAAAAAGTTTAAAAAAAAAGCAAAATAGTTAAACAATGCAGTTGAATCAATATTTTGGCACAACTTGGTTTAAATAATGTCGGTTGTTATGAAATTATTAAATAACTTTTTTCACAGCAAACATAAACTCTGATTTAAAGAATTTCGTCGCTAGGGGGGAAAAAAAAATCTTTTTTGCCGAGTTTTTAAAAAACATATTTCTAAATAAAATTTTTAATAATTATTACTTCTGAATTTTATGAAATTATCAAAAATAAGTTTTAAATATTAAAGAAACTCCTATCATTATTGAATATTGTCTACTTCTATTAAAATAATTTTTAAGTCTAGAGATTGTTTGAATTTTAATTTTCTTTCCTTGATTATTTTTTTAATTAACTCCTCTTCAACACCTAAAAAATCGATTATACTTTTTTTATTAAGTTTTATCTCCTTTTTAGTGGTGTTGTTTTTTGAAATAAAATATTTATGCTTTTCAACAAAACGTGGGGGAAAAGACCTCTCTAAGGATGTTTTAGCGTTTGATCCTTCCATAAAAATTTTCAGTTTTTTTTCGTAAAGTACATATTTCTTTCCTGCAAATAATTCAATCAAATATCCTTTTTTTCTATAATTATTTTCATCTATATAATTTGTGTAGATATATTTCTCCCCCTCAATTTGACATGATATGTTTATATTTTTCATCAATATTTTGTCTGAGCTATCAGTTTTTGGATTATTTGTAAATTCTATTTCATCACTGTATGCGTTATATCTCAAAAAAATATTTTGATTTAAGTCTTTACCAAAATACTTAACAACGGCAGGTTTAAATTTTTCATCAAAATACTTACTGCCTTTTATTTTTAAGTTCGATTTAGAATTCTTGCTAACCCTGTTTTTTATTAGTTCAAATAAATCATTAATCCTAGAATCGGATTTTACACCATTTGATCCAATATTTTGCGCAAATAATATACAGTTGCTTAAAATAAAAAAAGAATAGAAAAAATATTTCACAATAATTTAGATCTACGCATGATTGCAAATTTACAATTGAAAAACTTGTTAATGAACGGAACATCAAAATTTGATTAAAAAAACAAATTTTGGATCTATTGGAAAAGTTGATTTTTGTGATAATTTTAGTAATTTTTTATAATGAAAATGCTCCACTTTGAAGCTCACAATAAATTCATTACACACAATTTTTGTCAAAAGGTTAAATTTTACGATAATAGGGTTTGAATCACCAAAAAAAAACTATACATTTGCACGCCATTAAAAACGGCTTTATTAAACAGATTTATGCCAACAATAGCGCAGTTAGTTAGAAAAGGAAGAATAAGTATCTCTAAAAAAAGCAAGTCTGCTGCTCTCGAATCGTGTCCGCAAAAGCGCGGTGTTTGTACTAGGGTTTATACCACAACTCCAAAAAAACCAAACTCTGCAATGCGAAAAGTTGCACGTGTAAGACTAACCAATGGCAAGGAAGTCAATGCATACATTCCCGGTGAGGGGCATAATCTACAAGAACATTCTATAGTTCTAGTAAGAGGTGGTAGGGTAAAAGATTTACCCGGTGTTCGTTATCATATTGTACGCGGTGCATTGGATACAGCTGGTGTTGAAGGACGTCTTCAAAGACGTTCTAAATATGGTGCAAAAAAACCTAAAAGCAAGTAAAATATTTCCCTAGATGAGAAAAAAGCAAGCCAAAAAAAGACCATTAGAACCAGATCCTAGATTTAAAGATCAACTTGTGACAAGATTTGTTAACAGCATGATGTGGAGTGGAAAAAAATCAGTTGCTTTTTCAATTTTCTATGATGCAATTGAAATAGTTGATCAAAGAAAACAGGATGATGAAAAATCGGCTTTAGAAGTCTGGAAAGAGGCCCTTTCAAACGTTATGCCACACGTAGAAGTAAGAAGTAGAAGAGTGGGGGGAGCAACATTCCAGATACCGATGCAAATAAGACCGGATAGAAAAGTTTCTTTGGCGATGAAATGGTTGATAAGCTTTTCAAGAAAGCGCAATGAAAAAACTATGGCCCTTAGACTAGCAAGCGAGATTCTAGCCGCATCAAAAGAAGAGGGTTCAGCTGTCAAAAAAAGGCAAGATACTCATAAAATGGCTGAAGCAAATAAAGCATTCTCTCACTTTAGATTTTAAATTACTTTTATCACTATGTCCCGAGATTTAAAATACACTAGAAACATTGGAATTGCAGCCCACATTGATGCCGGTAAAACAACAACTACCGAAAGAATTCTTTTTTACACCGGTGTTAGTCATAAGATAGGCGAAGTTCATGATGGTGCTGCTACCATGGATTGGATGGAACAAGAACAAGAACGCGGTATAACAATAACATCTGCTGCCACTACATGTATTTGGAATTTTCCTCAAGAACAAGGCAAACCAACGCCAGATTCAAAGCCTTACCATTTTAATATAATCGATACACCGGGACACGTAGACTTCACGGTTGAAGTAAATAGATCATTGAGAGTTCTCGATGGACTTGTTTTTTTGTTTTCAGCTGTAGATGGAGTTGAACCACAGTCAGAGACAAACTGGAGATTAGCTGATAACTACCGTGTACCTAGAATTGGGTTTGTCAATAAAATGGATCGTCAAGGGGCAAATTTTTTAAACGTTTGTACACAAGTGCGTGAAATGTTAAAATCGAATGCTGTCCCTATTGTTTTGAATATTGGTGAGGAAGAAGATTTTAAGGGAATTGTAGACTTGGTTACTAACAAAGCTATAGTATGGCACGAGGAAAGATTTGGATCTACATTTGATGAGATACCAATACCAGATGATATGGTAGACGAGGTTGAAAAGTATCGTGCACAATTAATAGAAGCAGTTGCAGAATATGATGAAAACTTATTAGAAAAGTTTTTTGAGGACCCAAGTAGTATAAGCGCTGATGAAATCCATATTGCATTAAGAGCAGCAACTCAAGATATGAGCATAATTCCTATGGTATGTGGATCATCTTTCAAAAACAAGGGTGTACAGTTTCTTTTGGATGCTGTTTGTCGCTATCTACCTTCACCTGAGGATAAAGAAGCAATAGTAGGTACCAATCCAAACAACGATGAAGAAATTTCTCGTAAGCCTATGGTTAATGAGCCATTTTCTGCATTAGCTTTTAAAATTGCAACAGACCCTTTTGTTGGTAGATTAGCCTTTTTCAGAGCCTATTCAGGTCACCTTGATGCAGGATCATATGTATTAAATAACAGAACTGGCAATAAAGAGAGAATTTCGAGGATTTATCAAATGCACTCAAATAAACAAAATGCTATTAATTTTATCGAAGCAGGAGATATTGGGGCGGCAGTTGGATTTAAAGACATTAAAACAGGTGACACTTTATCAGCTGAGAAATCACCAATAATTCTTGAAAGTATGGATTTTCCAGATCCTGTCATCGGAATAGCTGTTGAGCCCAAAACAAAAGCTGATGTAGATAAACTCGGTATGGCTTTAGGTAAATTAGCTGAAGAAGATCCTACTTTCCAAGTAAAAACTGATGAATCATCAGGGCAGACAATCATCTCTGGGATGG
>QFDA01000093.1 GCA_003130815.1 Bacteroidetes bacterium SCGC AAA795-G10
AAGCCATAAATTCCAATCTAAATTTTTTGGGATGTCGTCCTTTCCTTTTGGTTCGGGACCATCATATCCCCAATTTTTTGGAGACCAAGCTCTAACTTTATGAACTTTTCCAATAATTCCAGCCTGTATTAAAACTGTAGCTAACTTGTAGTCGTAAAATGAATGAACCTGAATTCCCATTTGCGTAACTAATTTTTTTTCTTCAGCAATTTTTTTCATCGATCTTGCCTCAGAAACAAAATGAGTCAGTGGTTTCTGACAATATACCGGTTTATCCATCTCCATTGCCAAAATTGATGCTGGAGCATGGCTGTGATCAGGTGTAGAGACAACCACTGCATCAATACTTTCTGACATTTCACTAAGCATAATTCTATAATCTTTAAATGCTTTAGCATCTGGGAATTTCTTCTGAGCATCATCAAGGCTATTTTTATCAACATCACAAAGTGCTACAACTTGAACTGATTTGTGGGATGATACTGACTCCAAATCTGATGCACCCATTCCACCAACACCGATATGTGCGGTCCTAAGA
>QFDA01000094.1 GCA_003130815.1 Bacteroidetes bacterium SCGC AAA795-G10
CATAAGTGCAAGTACTGCGAACCCCACCAAGTATATCTTGAGTAGTGTTTTCCACTGAGCCACGGTAAGGGACAAGTACTTCCCTTCCTTCACTAGCTCTGTATTTCTTAAGTCCGCCGAAGTGTTTCTGATTTGCCGCATCTGAACTCATTCCATAAAATGTTACAAAACTTTTTTGTTCCATATGTGGAACATAGCTACCATCGGGTGCTTGTGTATATTCTCCATTGGCAAAGTGTTTTGTAATAACTTCGCCGCCGCCTTCGTCGTGCCCAGCAAGCATACCACCAAGCATAACAAAATCTGCTCCGCCTGCATATGCTTTTGCTACATCACCTGAGCATGTACAACCACCGTCAGCAATAACAAGGCCGCCAAGCCCATGTGCAGCATCCGCACACTCCATGACTGCGGATAGTTGCGGATAACCAACACCAGTTTTAATACGGGTCGTACAAACCGACCCAGGGCCAATCCCCACTTTAACAATGTCTGCTCCACTTAAAATTACCTCCTGTGTTTGATCTGCTGTA
>QFDA01000095.1 GCA_003130815.1 Bacteroidetes bacterium SCGC AAA795-G10
TACTTGGTCAGGATTATTATTAGAATGGTACAAAAATTGAGAACCAAACCACCATTGGCCATTAACTTGAGAGGTCCAGGAAGGATGTTCCTTAGGAAAGTTTAAGTTTAAGAATAATAAAGGAATAGCAGATAATGATTTTATTAAAGGAGGATGTTCGGGATTAATTCTAAAGTCCCTTTGGCTAAGATAAGAATAACCAGCAGGGATGTGAGCTTGTTCATCCATTGTTGCTGAAATGCCTCTCATGCTGGTAAAAGCAAAAACGAACATTAGGATTAGTAATAGGGCAGCTATAATATTAGTAGTTTTATTAGACATGATAGTTTCTGGTCAAGTCGAACTTGACCAGTTGACTAAGTTATTGGATATGGAATAATTTGAAGTTATCTTGTTGTTTTTCTACTCCTTTGGGGAATTTTTCTGAAAGTTTATTAAATACTTTTTGATTAGGAACTAGTGGTACAATAATTGTTTCCTTGTTTGGTTTGATTTCACTTAAGTCCTTCTCGCTTAAGTAAAATGATTGCT
>QFDA01000096.1 GCA_003130815.1 Bacteroidetes bacterium SCGC AAA795-G10
AATTTAAATAAGTCTTAAATTTAGGGGTTATAATTCATGAAAAAAGAAGAGATAAAAATTCTTTTAGTTGATGATGAACCCGATATTATTGAAATAATTCGATTCAATTTAATTTCGGAGGGATATCAAATCTATACTGCCAATGATGGGTTAGAGGCTATAAAATTAGCTAAAAAACATATGCCTAATCTAATAATTATGGATGTTATGATGCCAAATATGGATGGAATAGAAGCATGTGAAAACTTAAGAAAAGATAATCGATTTAATGAAACAATAATTATGTTTTTATCTGCTAGAGGCGAAGACTTTTCATATGTTGCCGCTTTTGATGCAGGAGCGGATGATTATGTTACTAAACCAATTAAGCCAAAAGTTTTAATTTCAAAGGTTAAAGCATTATTGAGAAGATTTAAGAAAGATAAAATTAAAGATAATCAGTTTGATTTCGGAAACTTGATAATTGATCGAGATTCATATAGAATTATTTTGAATAATAACGAAATTTCACTACCAAGAAA
>QFDA01000097.1 GCA_003130815.1 Bacteroidetes bacterium SCGC AAA795-G10
CAATTACTCCTCCCTCTATATAAAGTAAGGGGTTTCTCCAACAATGATTAGGCCAGGTTAAAGTTAATTGGCCTCCAGAGAAGAACCCAGTGGTGGCTGTAAGGAGAGGGGGATAATAGTAGTAGCAGGAATCGTAATAATAAGGTCCTAATCTCAATCCAACTCCATTTGGAACTCCTATCAGTAATGAGAAATAAGGTTCTCCGCACTCATTGGTGAAAGAGACCCCTCCTTCTAAAAGGAAAGGTGTTTCCACCCAGACTTTTACCTCGTTCTCCCTATAATCCTGGTACTCAGCATAAGCTGTGGCTCCAACCAGAATGGTTATTAACACCATCGCCAAGGTCAATCTTTTCATTTCTACCTCCTTGTATTTGGTCCTGAATAGGGACCGGTATTAGGTGCTATTCTCTATATTCAATAGAGATATTCTTTTTTATCATATCTCAATAAAATGTCAAGGGATTGAAATTGGGTATTAATTAGGTATAATAAAGGAAGTCTATGAAAG
>QFDA01000098.1 GCA_003130815.1 Bacteroidetes bacterium SCGC AAA795-G10
TTTTACTATGGTTATGGCTGTGTATTAAGTTTTCTTAATTAACTGGTGTTTTAATTAGATAAATAATAATATGAGCAAACAACATTTACTAGCACATATTATTGATCAATTAAAAGAAATAGAGTCGCAAGACTTGAAATATCTTCTACTTGAAAAATATAAAAACGAAAAAATGCTTGAACGTATTATGAGCATTGCTTATAACCCATGGATTGATCTCAAGATGCAAGACTTTGACACACCAAAAAATGGTAAAAAGTTCGGCATGGGTATTAGCAAATTCCTACATATTATTGATGATATTATTGATAACAAACTAGATGAAAAAGAAAGACGCTTTAGTTGTAATATGGCTCTTAATCATATCAACGAATTAGAAGCACCTTTGTTTAAAAGTATATTGAAACAAGATCTAGACTTGGGTTTAAAAGCACACACAATTAACAGAGTATGGCCAGGACTTATTATGAGTTACCCTATGCGATTAGCTACATTAGGTGATACAGCTG
>QFDA01000099.1 GCA_003130815.1 Bacteroidetes bacterium SCGC AAA795-G10
CTAGTGATACCGGATAATAAACAACAACTAATTGATGAGACAAAAAAATTAATTTCAGATTATGAAAATCAATATGCAGAAGGATTGATCACTAGAGGTGAAAAATATAACAAAGTGATCGATGCATGGTCAAAATGTACTGATAGAGTTGCATCTGAGATGATGAAGAGGATTTCTGCTACTGAGGTTACAGAAGATGGTCTTAAAATCAATTCAGTATTCATGATGGCTGATAGTGGTGCAAGAGGATCTGCTGCCCAAATGAAGCAATTAGCTGGAATGAGAGGTTTGATTGCGAAACCATCAGGCGAAATTATCGAGTCACCGATTACTTCAAATTTCAAGGAAGGTCTAACTGCTCTTGAATACTTTAATTCAACACACGGTGCTAGAAAAGGTTTAGCTGATACAGCTTTGAAAACTGCAAGTTCAGGTTATTTGACAAGAAGGTTATGTGATGTTGCCCAAGATTTAACAATTACAAAACAAAAATGTGATAAGCCAGGTTT
>QFDA01000100.1 GCA_003130815.1 Bacteroidetes bacterium SCGC AAA795-G10
CGTAGCTCTAATTACTGGGTTATCAATTTCAAACATTAGTGTTGAAACCAATTCTTTTCCATTTGGTATTAAGGGATTGTAAGCTGTTAATTCGTCATTAAGTTGTTCATCTCCACCTTTTTCTATATGTAGCATTTCTTGGACTTGAGCCAACATTGTTTCATAACACTCAAAGTAAAAGGTTGCATAAGGACCAAGTGGAACTCTTCTATCTTTTTTGAATTCAACTAGCTCTTTTCTCATTTGACGTCTATTTTTTTCATATACATCCGGGGCCAGTAAATCTGATTTTTGAATAATTTTTTGGTCTTTAGGCATTTTTACAATCTATAACTTTTTGCTACTAGTTCTATGGGGTGTAAGGCCTCATCATTATTAATATTTGTATCCTGAGCAAGTTGTTTGATGTGTTTTCCTGCTAATGGACAATCTGATGCCATATATTTATTGTTTTTTCTTTTAACTGCACTGACTGTATTTTTTGCTACTTTAACTGCAGTGTCGTGAGT
>QFDA01000101.1 GCA_003130815.1 Bacteroidetes bacterium SCGC AAA795-G10
TTTTTAGTTTAATTAACTATTTTAATTTACAAATGTCATTTTAATTCTTTGAATATACAGTGAGAAAACTTTTGTTGGACTTTGACAAGATTAATTTAGATTTTGCTTTTGAAAAACAAGCATTAAAGCTTTTTAAATATCAATATGAAGAAAATAAAATATATAGATCATATTGTGACCTTATAAAAATTAAAAAAAAAGATGTCACGAAAGTAGATGAAATTCCGTTCCTGCCTGTTAATTTTTTTAAAACCCATAATCTTAATTCATCCAAAAAAAAGCCTGATATTAAATTTGTATCAAGTAGGACTACTAGTCAAAACGGATCTACACATTTTATAAATGATGTTGATATTTACATAAGAAGTTTTGAAAAAGGGTTTGAATATTTTTATGGTGATATTGAAGATTATGTGATTCTAGCTTTACTTCCAAATTATATCGAGCAAAAAAATTTGGCAACCTAGACGACTGTTTTCTCTTACATTAAATGCCTCAGCTAGCATG
>QFDA01000012.1 GCA_003130815.1 Bacteroidetes bacterium SCGC AAA795-G10
CAGCAAAACTTGGAGCTGTGGGCGTTATCTAATGAATCAATAAATATTGTTTTATGTCAAAAAAAGAAAACACTAGTAAAACAACAAAACCTAAAAAACAGAGTACAAAAAAGACAAGGGTCACTAAGTCTAATACCCAGATTAAGGATCTTAGGCAAGACCTTGCTTTAGAAAAAGAAAAGTATTTAAGGCTATTTGCTGAATTTGAAAACTTTAAAAAAAGGACTGCAAAAGAAAGACTTGATTTATTTAAAACAGCTAATCAAGAGGTAATAACTTCACTTATACCAGTTTTAGATGATTTTAAAAGGGCAGTTCTACAAATCGAAAAAGATTCAAAAGGATTCGATAAAAAAGGAGTTGAACTTATCTATAATAAATTCAATGATACACTAAAGTCGAATGGGTTAGAGGAAACAAAGGTTGAAGTTGGTGATGTTTTTAATCCTGATCTTCATGAGGCAATTAGCCAAATAAAAGCAACAAATGAAAATCAAAAAGGTAAGATAATTGATGTTATTGAACTAGGTTATAAACTAGGAGAAAAGATAATCCGATATCCAAAAGTTGTTGTTGGACAATAGAAATGAAAGAAGACTATTACGACATATTAGGCATTTCCAAAAATGCATCAGAATCAGAAATAAAAAAAGCCTACAGAAAAAAGGCGATTAAATTTCACCCTGATAAAAACCCAGGTGACAAAGAAGCTGAATCAAATTTTAAAAAGGCTGCTGAAGCATACGAGGTTCTTGGTAACCAACAAAAGCGAAGTCAGTATGATCAATATGGGCATGCAGCTTTTGAAGGTGCACAAGGTTTTGGGCAAGGGATGAACATGGAGGATATATTTAGTCAGTTTGGAGATATTTTTGGAAGCGCATTTGGAGGAGGCTTTTCTGGAGGCTTTGGAAGCGGGGCTCAGGGAAGATCAAAGGGTTCTGATATGCGGATTAGAGTTAAATTAACTTTAGAAGAAATCGCTAGTGGAATTGAAAAGAAAATAAAAGTACCAAGAAAAGTACAAGCCCCAGGTGTAAAGTATGGTAGTTGCTCAAATTGTAATGGTACTGGTCAGATTGTAAAGATTTCTAATACTATTCTCGGTCGCATGCAGACCTCCTCAACATGCCCAAGTTGCAGCGGGAGTGGAAAAGTTTTACTTAATCGTCCTCCTGGTTCAGATAGTAACGGAATGATTAAAAAAGAAGAGACAGTATCCATTAAAATTCCTGCAGGTGTCGAAGAAGGGATGCAACTAAAACTTAATGGTAAGGGTAATGAATCTTATTCAAACGGAGTTTCAGGAGATTTACTAGTATTAATTGAAGAGGAAACACATGATAAGTTTGTAAGAGAGGGTCAACACTTGCATTATGACATGTACATAAGCATCTCAGAAGCTACTCTAGGAGT
This sequence comes from Bacteroidetes bacterium SCGC AAA795-G10, assembly GCA_003130815.1. Classification (GTDB taxonomy): domain Bacteria; phylum Bacteroidota; class Bacteroidia; order Flavobacteriales; family Flavobacteriaceae; genus MS024-2A. Next base: position 1,417 of record QFDA01000012.1, read on the forward strand.
TTCCAAGGAGTTAAGTTTGATAGACGGAAAAGCTAGAATAAAATTAGAATCTGGTATTCAATCCGGTAAAACACTTAGGCTAAGAGGTAAAGGTCTTCCTAGTTTAAATACTTACGGTAATGGAGACTTATTAGTTCATGTTAATGTTTGGACTCCCAAAACGTTAAACAAAGAGCAGCGTCAATTTTTTGAAAAAATGCAGGGAGATACAAATTTCACGCCACACCCGGAAAAATCCGATAAGTCATTCTTTGAAAAAGTAAAAGATATGTTTGCTTAATCTGCTGGGATTAAAAAAAAAATAATATATTTGAACGAATACTAATTTCTTATTAGTATTCATTTTTCTTTTTCATAGCAATTTTTTCCCATCCTCATTAGAGGATGGGTTTTGTTTTTTATGCTAACTTTAACCAAAAGAAAATATATCAATTTAATACTTGATGCATGATTTTTCAAAAATGAGTATTGATTAGAAGAATCAAAAACTCACTCATCATCAAAAACGGGAAAAAAACCCTTTTTTTATAACACAAAATTACATTTTCAAAACAAAAATTATTTGATGAAAAAAATTTTAATAATAGAAGATGAGGAGCAAATACGAAGAGTTTTATTACGTGTTTTGTCTGATGAAGATAAAAATTTTGATGTAAAGGAGGCAATTGATGGTAAAGAAGGCTTGTCACTTCTTAAAAAAGAAAAATTTGATTTAATTCTTTGTGACATAAAGATGCCTAAAATGGACGGGATTGAAGTATTGCAAGAAGCAAAAAAAATTAAATTTTCTCCACCCTTTATTATGTTAACAGGCCATGGTAATATCGATACTGCAGTAGAGGCTATGAAATTAGGTGCGTATGATTTTATTTCTAAACCTCCAGATCTAAATAGACTACTAACGTCTGTTAGACATGCCTTGGAGAACAAATCATTACGAATTGAAAACAAAAAGTTGAAACGTAAAGTAGCCCAAAAGTATCAGATAATTGGTGAAAGCACTGCGATCAAAGAAGTTACTGATATGATCGCAAAGGTAGCTGCTACAGACGCTCGAGTTCTAATAATTGGTGAAAATGGAACTGGTAAGGAGTTAGTCGCTCATCAATTACATCAACAAAGTGATAGAAAATCAGAAAATTTTATTGAAGTAAATTGTGCAGCAATACCATCTGAATTAATCGAGAGTGAACTTTTCGGCCATGTCAAAGGAGCTTTTACTTCAGCTGTTAAAGACCGTTCAGGTAAGTTTGAAGCAGCAAATAATGGGACTATTTTTTTAGATGAAATTGCAGATATGAGTCTTGCAGCCCAAGCTAAAGTTCTCCGTGCACTTCAAGAAAAAAAAATACAAAGAGTTGGTAATGATAAAGACATTTCTATCGACGTCCGAGTTATAGCAGCTACAAATAAAGATTTAAAAGAAGAGATAAAAGATGGGAATTTTAGAGAAGACCTTTATCACCGACTAGCAGTAATAATGATTAAAGTTCCTTCTCTTGTCAAAAGAATAAGCGATATTCCTATATTAATACAATTTTTTATCGAATCGATTTGTAAAGAGCAAGGCCTAGAGAAAAAAGAATTTTCCAAAGAGGCATTTTCCAAATTAGAAAAGTATCCATGGACTGGAAATGTTAGGGAACTCAGAAACGTAGTCGAAAGATTAATGATTTTAGGAGATAATCCAATTACAGCTAAAAATATTGAACAATTTGCACCAAAATAGCATGAAATATAAAATTCAAATTTGCTTTTTCATTTTGTTCTTTAATGCATCTTTATCACAGGACAGATTTCATGAAGAACAAATAAGTAAAATCTATGATTATGCCCTTAATAATGCAAAATCATACGAATGGCTAGATTTTTTATGTAATCAAATTGGTGGTAGACTAGCAGGAACGCTTAATGCAGAACGTGCTGTACAATGGGGAAAAAATGAGCTAAACAAACTTGGTTTAGATAGAGTTTATTTACAGAAGGTTATGGTTCCAAAATGGGTTAGGGGAAGTTTTGAATATGCAAGTATTATTACAGCCCCTGGAATGAGTATTAATGTTCCAGTATGCGCTCTTGGGGGGTCAATACCAACCCCATCTTATGGACTAAGAGCACAAGTTGTTGAAGTAAAAAGTTTTGATGAGCTAGAATCTCTTGGAAAAGAAAAAATCAAAGGCAAGTTTGTTTTTTTCAATAAAGCAATGCCAAAAAATTTTATAGATACCTTTTCAGCATATAAAAATACTGTCGATATAAGGTATCAAGGAGCTAGGAAGGCAGCAAAACTTGGAGCTGTGGGCGTTATTGTACGTTCAATAAATTTAAGATTAGATGACTATCCTCATACAGGAAATATGAGTTATGGTGATATTCCAAATAATATGAGGGTTCCAGCTGCAGCAATCAGTACTAATGGTGCTCAACTTTTAAGTTCTATGTTATCATTAAATGATGATTTATATTTTTATTTGAAACAAGATTGTAAAAATTATCCTGAAGTACTCTCTCACAATATTATTGGTGAAATAAAAGGGAGTAAATTTCCTAAAGATATAATTGTTATAGGAGGGCACTTAGATTCATGGGACTTAGGAGATGGAGCACATGACGATGGTGCTGGAATAGTGCAATCAATGGAAGTTTTAAATATTTTTAAGCAACTAAATTATATGCCAAAAAGAACTATCCGAGTAGTATTGTTTACGGGTCAAAAAAATGGTCTCAGGGGTGGAAAAAAATATGCTAAAATAGCAAAGCAAAATAATGAGAAACATTTATTTGTATTGGAATCAGATGTTGGAGGTTTTTCACCTCGTGGATTTTCTTTTGAGGCAGATAATTATCAATTTAAGAATATTAATAATTGGCAAAATTATTTTAAACCTTATCAGACAGATTCATTTTCATTAATAAAAAAAGAATCTACTATCAGCCCTCTTAGAGGAAAAAATACTGTTCTATCTTATTTGAAGACCGATTCTCAAAGATACTTTGATTATCATAATGCTGCGACTGATGTATTTGAAGCAGTTAATAAAAGAGAACTTGAGCTTGGTGCTGCATCAATTGCAAGTCTAATATATTTAGTGGATCAATATGGCTTATAAGTGAATATTTTAATTTGAATGTTTGAAAGATATACAAAAGAGTTTAACTACAATATAAACCTTTCATATCCTGTTATAATTGGTCTTTTGGGGCATACGCTTGTACAATTTGTGGATAATGTAATGGTGGGACAATTGGGTACAGCTGAATTGGCTGCTGTTTCACTTGGGAATAGTTTTTTTTTCATTGCTATGTCCCTTGGAATCGGCTTTTCTACAGCTATTACTCCTTTAATTGCCGAGACAGATGGCATGAAAAATGTCACTTTAGGGAAAAATATTTTTATTCATGGCTTGATACTGTGCGTTTTCTTAGGAATAATATTAGGCTGTGTTGTAATTTTCTGCAAACCACTTTTATTTGGAATGGGACAACCTAAAGAAGTCACTTTATTGGCTTTTCCATATCTAAAATGGATAGGATTTTCATTAATTCCATTGATAAGCTTTCAAGGCTTAAAGCAATTTACAGAGGGCTTATCATTCACTAGGCCGGCCATGTACGCAACACTTTTAGGTAATATTGTTAATGTGATATTAAACTATTTTTTAATTTTTGGATTCTGGATTTTTCCAAAAATGGGGGTAGAGGGAGCAGCTTTAGGGACCCTATTTTCTCGTTTTTTTATGTTATTTTTTATTATTTTTTATGTCAAATTTAGTAGCCGTTTTACTGATTATATGCCTAGGTTGAGATATAGCAAACCAAATTTTAAATTACTTAGAAAAATTTTTAGTTTAGGTTTTCCATCAGCTATTCAAATGTTTTTTGAAGTACTTTTTTTTACGGTTGCTATATGGCTTTCTGGATTCTTAGGAAAAAATCCCCAGGCAGCGAACCAAATCGCCTTAAATTTATCATCAATGACCTTTATGTTTGCTATGGGCCTTGGAGTTACTGCTATGATTAGAGTTGGAAATCAAAAAGGTAAGAAAGATTATATATCACTAAAGCGGATTGCATATTCTATATTTCTTTTAGTAATTATTTTAGACGTAGTTTTTTGTGTGGTTTTTCTTTTAGGAAGTGACAGCTTACCGTGGCTTTATTTAAATCAAAACAATCCTTTACAATTTTCTGATATCAATGAAGTTGTTAAAATTGCATCTACTTTATTAATTGTTTCAGCATTTTTTCAAATTTCAGATGGTATACAAGCAGTTGTTTTAGGAGCTTTACGTGGCCTTCAAGATGTTAATGTTCCAGCGCTGATAACATTTTTTTCTTATGGTATTTTTGGGATACCAATCTCATATTTTTTAGGAATTCATACTGAATTAGGTGCAGTAGGAATCTGGATTGGTTTACTTTCTGGACTCTCATCTTCTGCATTACTCCTTTTTTTGAGATTTCAATTTTTGACAAAAAAACTTTTACTTAATTCTTGAATGGAACTACCTAAATTCCTTATTGCAGATAATTCCTCTTTAAGAAATGTTATTTTCGTTATACATACTGAATATCCAAGATTCATAATCAATATCTCAAATGACGAGGTTCATTGGTTAGAAGATTTTGATAAAAATGATGAGGAGATTTTGTATTCTGAGTCAGAAAAGCTAATTAATGAGGCTTTCAATTTTTATGACAAAGAGATAGATTTAATATAATTTATACAATGGAATCAATAATTGCTTTTGATCAAGAATTATTTTTATTTCTCAATGGCTTAGGAAATAATAGATTTGATCAATTTTGGATGTTTTTGACTCATCGTGGATCTAATGCACTAGTTTATATTTCGATTATATTATTGCTAAGTCTAAAAACAAAAAGAAAACAGATAATTTCCTTAGTAATCTTTGGTTTGATTCTAATTTTAATTACGGATCAATTGACTAACCTTTTTAAAGTTCAAGTTGGTCGGCTTAGACCATGTTTTGATCCTCAATTAAAAGACATAATTAGGTTAGTTAAATCATCATGTAGAGGTAAATTCAGTTTTTTTTCAGGGCATGCATCTAATTCATTTGCCTTAGCTTTTTTCTTTGGAAAAGTTGTCAAAAGACATTATAAAATGGTAAATGTTATTTTAATTTTTATAGCAGGATTAATTTCATACAGTAGAATCTACATAGGAGTACATTATCCACTTGATATTATCTGCGGAATGTTTGTAGGAACTATTATAGGAATTATATTTTACAGGATATGGGAAAAAACTAAATATTCCTATGAATATTAAAAACAAATGATGTCTTATGAAGATAAACTTCATTAGGATTTATTAAAGTTGAGGGAAAAGAGTCAATATTTGGGGTATTAGAAAATTTTTGTGTTTCAAAGCAAATCGCTTGAAAATGTGGTGGTGTGAAAACGACTAACCCTGGCTGATTAGTGAAAATACCCATATTTATACCATTTTTTGGTTCAAAAAATTCTACCACAGGACCATTTGTATGATTAAGAACAAAATAGTCATCCAATTGAATTTCTCCAAATCTCTTTAAATTTCTAAAATCAAAACTTGTCTTATCAACTAAAAGTTTTTTTCCAGTGGGAACTAAATTTTTGTCTAGTTCCAAATACTTATCTGCATTTATTTTCAGATAACATTCACCGATTGGTTCTTTGTTATTCAAATTAAAATATGCATGGTTTGTTAAATTTATGTGAGTTGGAGATTCAGTGATAGCCGAATAGTCAATATTAAATTTATTATTTTCTAAAGAATAGGATATGTTAGCTTTAACTTTTCCCGGAAATCCCGTTGTTCCTGAAGGACATTCATATTTAAATTCAATCTTTTTTTTTTCTATTAAATTTACTAAGGCCCAGTTTTTTTTCCCCCAACCTTCAGATCCGCTATGCAGCATGATACCTTTTTCATTTTCAATTTCATATAATTTGCCGTTTACTTTTATAGGATTTATAAGTCTTCCAGCATAACGTCCTATAATTGCACCCCTCGACCATGAATCTGAAATGTATTCGTTTAGATTTTTAAGTCCTTGAATTACATTTGTGAAGCTTCCATATCTGTTTTTTACCCATAATTCGTGAAGAATAGCACCATATGACAAGAATACAGCTTTTATGTTTCCATTATCTAGGGTATATGTTTTCAATGTTTTTCCTTTAAAAGCTCTGGGTATTGTTTTTGAAATTTTTTTAATCTAGGAATGGAAACGTTTATTACATAGGGATTATCGGGATTATTTTTTTCATAATCTTGATGATAATCTTCAGCGTAATAGAATTTTTCTAATGGTTTAATCTCTGTAATTATCTTGTTTGAAAAATAATTACCATCATTCAAAGTTTTTATATAATTAATAATAGATTCTCTCTCGAATTCATTTGTATAAAATGCTATCGAACGATATTGAGATCCATAATCCGGTCCTTGTCTATTAGGAGTTGTTGGATCGTGAGAACCAAAAAATACTCTTAAAAGTGTACCATAACTAACTTGATTTGGGTTATATATCACCTCAACTGATTCTGCATGTCCTGTTCTACCTGTTCCAATTTGATTGTAATTGGGATTTTTTGTAAAACCTCCTGAATAACCAGAATGTACTTCTTTAACTCCTTTAACACTTTCATAAATAGCTTCTACACACCAAAAACAACCTGAGGCAAAATATGCTTTTTTTAAATCTTCTTGATTCATTTCTGGAGGGGTCCAAATTGCATCGGAATTATTTAACGGAGCAGTATTTGAAATACATGTTTGTAATGAAATTGAAAATATTAGGGCAAATAAGGCTTTCATTTAGTAATTTTATTTTTACAAATATAGATATTACCTAATCAGTTCTATTAAATAATTTCCTACTTCAGAGGTAGTCAAAAAATTTTCACCTTTTTCAGCTAAATCCTTAGTAACTTTTCCTTCGGCTAATGACTTGTTTACTGCTTCTCGAATACTAGCTCCCTCATTATGTAAACCAAAGCTCATTTCAAACATCATTGCTGCAGAAAGAATTGTAGCTAGTGGATTTGCAATTCCGAGGCCTGCAGCTTCAGGAAATGATCCATGTATGGGTTCGTATAGAGCATTTTCTATACCAACAGATGCTGAAGGCATAAGACCCATTGATCCAGAAATAACAGATGCTTCATCGGTTAAAATATCACCAAAAAGATTCTCAGTTACTAAGACGTCATATGAGTTTGGCCATTGAACAAGTCGCATTGCGACGGCATCAACAAATTCATATGAAACTTTTACATCGGGGAAATCTTTTTCCATTTCCTGAAATGTTTCCCTCCATAATCGAGAACTTTCCAAAACATTTGCTTTATCAACACAGCATAGTTTTTTTTTTCTTTTCATGGCCAATTCAAAACCTTTAACAGCTATTCTTTTTATTTCGTCTCGATTATATGTACAAGTATCAAAAGCTGTATTTCCATCATCTTTTCTCCCTCTTTCTCCAAAATAAATTCCTCCGGTTAGCTCCCTTAGAAAAACTAAATCTGTACCCTCAATACGCTCTTTTTTTAAAGGTGATTTATTTAATAAAGAGGGGAAAGTAAAAGTTGGACGTACATTAGCAAATAAGCCAAGTTTTTTTCTCATTCTTAATAGCCCTTGCTCAGGCCTCACTTTTGCTGATGGATCATTATCAAACCGAGGATGTCCAATAGCTCCGAAAAGAATTGCGTCTGAAGAAAGACATACATCATGTGTTTCATTTGGATAAGGATCTCCAACAGCGTCAATTGCAGCAGCTCCAGTTAAAGCAGATTTCCATTCAATATTATGATTAAATTTTTTAGCAATTGCATCTGATACTTTAACAGCTTCATTTATTACTTCAGGTCCAATTCCGTCTCCTGCAAGAAGGGCTATTCTAAAATTCATAGGGGTACTATTGTTGCATTATATTTAACATCTTTTCTGTAGCTTTGATCGCTGAAACAGTTTGATCAGAGTCTAATCCTCGAGTTTTAAAGTCATTAGACCCATTACGCCAAGTAATTGTGGTTTCACATAAAGCATCTGAATTACTACCTGGGGGTATTCTTACAGCATAATCTACTAGAACAGGTAAACTCCTTTTTTGTTTTTGATATACCTTGTTTAAAGCATTCCAAAAAGCATCATATTGACCATCACCTGAAGCATTTTCCTCAAATATTTTATCTTCAATTTTTAAAGAAATACTTGTAGTTGGTTTTAATCCTTTTGAATGAGTTAATACATAAGAGTCAATTTTTACTTTGTCAGGAATTTCACCACCTAAAACATCTGAAATTATGAAAGGGAGATCCTCAGCAGTGACACGCTCTTTTCTGTCACCAAGTTCGATAATCCGTTGAGTCACTTTCTTAAGATCCTCATCATTTAGTGTTAAACCTAATTCTTGAAGATTTTTTTGAATATTAGCTTTTCCAGATGTTTTTCCTAATGCATATTTTCTTTTTCTATCAAAACGCTCCGGAAGAAGATCATTAAAATATAGATTTCTTTTGTGATCACCATCAGCATGAATCCCTGCTGTTTGTGTAAAAACATTTTCACCTACAATTGGTTTATTGGCAGGAATCCTGAATCCAGTAATAGTAGCAACAAGTTGGCTAACCTTATTTAATGCATTTTCTTTTATATTTATTTTAACTTCGGGAAGAAAATCATTTATTACAGCAACAACACTTGCTAAAGGTGCATTACCGGCTCGTTCACCCATACCATTTACAGTTAAGTGAACCCCTTTAACACCGGCTTTTACAGCCTCTAGTACATTTGCAACACTAAGATCATAATCATTATGACCGTGAAAGTCAAAATGTATATTAGGATAGCGGTTTACGAGCTCAGATAAATATTCAGAAGTCATTTCAGGTGTAAGAACCCCTAATGTATCAGGAAGTAAAACTCTAGCAACATTTTGTTTAGATATAAAATCAAGATAATTGTATACATAATTTCTTGAATCAGCCATTCCATTGCTCCAGTCCTCTAAATAAACATTTGTATTTAACCCTTCATTTTCTGCAATTTCAATACATTTTAAAATATTTTTAAAATGGTTTTCAGGAGTTTGCTTTAGTTGATATTTTAGATG
>QFDA01000013.1 GCA_003130815.1 Bacteroidetes bacterium SCGC AAA795-G10
CATTGGATCTGATTGATATGATCCAAAAGGTAAATCAACAATTACCAAAGCTCTTTTAGCAGCTCTAACAACACTTGTTGCGTGGTAAATCATTTGATCGAGAGTTATAGGCAAGGTAGTTTCATGTCCAGCCATAACATTTGAAGCAGAATCACCTACTAAAATTACGTCTATTTTTGATTTATCGACTAATCCAGCAAAACTATAATCATAGGCTGTAACCATTGCAATTTTTTCACCTTTTGTCTTCATTTCTTGCAATGATTTAGTTGTAATTCTGGTGTAATTAATGTTAGACATATTTTTCAATTATGACAAAATTATATTTTTTTATTTGACTTTATCTTCTATCAGTGTAAATATAGGTATTATTTACTCTGCCATACTGTCATATTTCTTGCAAGTGGCATAATGCTTGAACATGTTTATTAAAAAAATAAAATGAGTAAAATAATTGGAATAGATTTAGGTACGACAAATTCATGTGTATCTGTTATGGAGGGAAATGAACCTGTTGTAATACCAAATGCAGAAGGTAAACGTACAACACCTTCTGTAATTGCATTCGTTGAAGGAGGTGAAATTAAGGTTGGAGACCCTGCTAAAAGACAAGCAGTTACTAATCCTACAAAAACAATTGCTTCTATAAAAAGGTTCATGGGCAACAAGTTTTCAGATTCAAAAAATGATGTTAAATCAGTTGCTTACAAAGTTGTGAAGGGTGATAATGATACACCGAGAGTAGACATAGATGGAAGAAAGTATAGCCCACAGGAACTATCAGCAATGACTTTACAAAAAATGAAAAAGACAGCTGAAGACTATTTAGGCCATGATGTAACTGAGGCTGTAATTACAGTTCCAGCTTATTTTAATGATTCACAGAGACAAGCTACAAAAGAAGCAGGTGAAATTTCAGGCCTAAAAGTACAAAGAATAATTAATGAACCTACAGCCGCAGCTTTAGCATATGGTCTAGATAAGGGTAGTTCTGATAAAAAAATTGCAGTATATGATTTGGGTGGAGGAACATTTGATATATCAATACTAGAATTAGGTGATGGGGTATTCGAGGTATTATCTACAAATGGAGATACTCACCTCGGTGGTGACGATTTTGACCAAGTAATAATTGATTTTCTTGCTGAAACATTTCAAAAGCAGGAATCAATTGATCTTCGCAAGGATCCCATGGCTTTACAAAGACTTAAAGAAGCTGCTGAGAAATCTAAGATTGAACTTTCATCATCTACTCAAACTGAAATAAATCTTCCTTATGTGACTGCAACCGATTCAGGACCCAAACATCTTGTAACAACTTTGACAAGAGCAAACTTTGAAAAACTTGCAGATAGCTTAGTTAAGCGTTCTATGAATCCAGTAAAAAAAGCATTAGATGATGCTGGATTATCAACTGGCGACATTGATGAGGTGATTTTAGTAGGAGGGTCAACTAGAATTCCAATAATTCAGGATGAAGTAGAAAAGTTTTTTGGTAAAAAACCTTCGAAAGGAGTTAACCCAGATGAGGTTGTTGCTATTGGAGCAGCTATTCAAGGGGGAGTCCTAACAGGTGATGTTAAAGATGTGTTACTATTGGATGTAACCCCCTTGTCTTTAGGGATCGAAACTATGGGGGGGGTTATGACTAAATTAATTGATGCAAATACTACTATTCCAACAAAAAAATCTCAAATTTTTTCAACGGCTGCGGATAATCAACCATCAGTTGAAATACATGTTTTACAAGGTGAGCGGTCTATGGCAAGTGACAACAAGACAATAGGTCGATTTCATTTAGATGGTATACCTCCAGCTCAGAGAGGCACTCCACAGATTGAGGTTACTTTTGATATTGATGCCAATGGAATAATTAAAGTTAGTGCTCTAGATAAAGCAACCAACAAATCTCAAGATATCCGTATTGAGGCTTCTTCAGGTTTAACTGAAGAAGAGATCGAAAAAATGAAAAAAGAAGCTGAAGCCAATGCTGACGCTGACAAGAAAGTCAAAGAGCAAGCTGAAAAACTAAATTCAGCAGATCAAATGATCTTCCAAACGGAGAAACAGCTTAGCGAATTTGGGGATAAGTTATCTGAAGAAAAGAAAAAGCCAGTCGAAGCTGCTCTTGCTGAGTTAAAAAAAGCACATGAGTCAAAAGATCTGGAGGCTATTGATAAATCTTTAGAATCAATTAATGAGGCTTGGAAAAATGCTTCAGAGGAAATGTATAAAGCACAAGCTGAAAAAGGATCAGCTGATGCAAAAAATTCAAATCCTAAAGAAGGTCAAAAGACAGAAAAATCTGGTGATGATGTTCAAGATGTTGATTTTGAAGAAGTGAAAGATTAGTAAATTGAGTATTCTATCTTTTGATAAATAAACATTAGGAAGCCTGCATAAAAGCAGGTTTTCTTATTTAAAATCATATTTATTAATGAACAAAAAACAAGTTCTAGAAATTGCGAATAGTATATCTAAAAACACACTAATGGAAACATTAGAAATTTATTATACTGATGTAGGAGATGATTTTTTAAAGGCAAGAATGCCTGTTTCAAAAAAGGTTCACCAACCAGATGGAATACTACATGGTGGTGCTACAGCAGCATTAGCCGAAAGTGTAGGTAGTGCAGCAGTATATATATTTAATAAAGATCCTAATACAAAAGTTCGTGGTATTGAGATCACAGCTAATCATATAAAGAGTATCTCAGATGGTTATGTCTATGCTACTGCTAGGCCAATTCATAGGGGTAAAACTATCCAATACTGGGAAATAAAAGTCGTTAATCAAAAAGATGAATTAATATCTTTATGTAAACTAACCACTTTTACGAAGCGATAACAAAATTTAAATTATTTTTTAGAATATATTTGTTTCGAAATTTAAAACAAAAAAGATGAAAAGTGTAATTATTTGTGATATGGAAGGAGTAATACAGGAAATGAATAGTGGAGCTCTTGAAATGTTTGGTTACTCAAAGGAAGAATTAATTGGTATAAAAAGAGTTTCAATTTTTTCACCCGGAGAAATCGTAATTCAAAATGTTTTAGGTTGGCTCCAAGAAGCAAATAAACATGGAAAATCTATTGTTAAAACAAATTTTGTAAGGAAAGACGGTTCATATTTCAATGCTGAAATTATCATAACACCTAATTTTGCTAACGGAAAGGATAAACCTCAAACTGGTTACTGCGGAATCACGAAAGAGATTAAAGAAGATGTAAATATTCCAATTAGCTTAACTACTAAAATTATTAAAGGAATTGCAATTACAAGGGGTGGTTTTACATTGGCATCTATATTGCCTATGGTAATTGTTTCAATGATTTTAAGTCAAACAAATTCATTATCATTAACAAATGCTATTTTGTCAATAATTGGAATAATTTGTGCTCATATTTTCGGAAATCTATACAATGACTATTTCGATGTAAAATCGGGAACTGATGAAAATAACAGTGAATACTTTAATGTTGGTGACAAATCATTAATGCTAAGAGGAGCACAGATTTCGGGAGGTAGTAGAGCAATAGAGTTAGGATTGATAACACTAAAGAAAACAAAAATATTAGGTAACCTAATGATTGTAACTGCTTTAGCATGCCTTATAATTCTCTCAATCAATATATACTATCAAACAGGATCATTTGATAACATATATGGTGTTTGCATAATTGGTTTATTAGGTTTATTCTTGGCATATTTTTATACAGCTGAGCCATTAAAATTTTCTTCTAGAAAGGGACTTGGTGAATTAACCGTTTTTTTAACCTTTGGACCACTTCTAACATTAGGAAGCTTTTTTGCGATGTCAAATACATCAATTGTAATTTCATTTCAATTTTTACAAAATTTTGTTTTGATTGGTATTCCACTGGGCTTACTCACTACTAATATCCTTTTAATTAATCAGTTTCCAGATTTAAAGTCAGATAAAAAATCTAATAAAATAAATTTGGTTGTTTTATTTGGAAAAAAATATTCTAGATGGATATATTTAGCAAACCTATTTGTGATCTACATTACAACAATTTATTTTTTTAAAGATACCTTTCAAACTTTCTATTATCCAAATGTTATGTTTTTGATTTTCATATTATTAGTTACATATGGTATGTATATTTTTATAGGTCTTTATAGGTATTATGAATCTAGAAAATTAGTACTCTATAATATTCATACTATTTATTATCAAATTATTTTTTGTTTAGCAATCATTTTAACATTTTACCTTAAGTAAAGTTAATCATGTTTCTTAATGAAACTCAATCAATGAAAAACCCATTTTGGATGTACCTAGTTGGCTCATTCATCATTATAGTCTTTTCAATAATTGGTCAATTACCCTTATCATTTGCTATTTCTGGGCAAAATCTAATAGCTGCTGGTGGTGATCCAATATTAGCTCTTAGAAATTTAAATAAAAACATTCAACTTTTATTGCTTTTGATTCCTTCAGTTGTAGGATTTTTAGGACTAATTTTAGTTGTATACAAATTACATGAAAAGTCATTAAAAAGTGTTTCGACCACACGAAAGAATTTTGATTGGCAGAGAATGTTCTTTGCTTTTTTTTTATGGAGTTTTATTACAGTTTTAATTTTAATTGGGGATTACTTTTTTAATCCGAGTGATTACCAATGGAATTTCAAATTATTACCTTTTATATTTCTTTTTATCATTTCTATTACTTTAATACCAATTCAAGCAAGCTTTGAAGAATTTATTTTTAGGGGGTATCTTTTACACGGCTTTATCTCTTTTTTTAAAAGGCCATGGTTATCATTAGTCATGACATCGGTTATTTTTGGATGCTTACATTTTTCTAATCCAGAAGTTGAAAAAATTGGTTATAGTATATTGATATATTACATTGGGACAGGTTTTTTTTTGGGAATTTTAACAATCATTGACAAGGGTATAGAACTAGCATTGGGCTTTCATATAGCAAATAATCTATTAATATCTTTATTATTAACCTCATCATGGACGGCATTTCAGACAGAATCAATCTTTTTGGATATTTCTGAACCGTCAAACGGATTTGAGATCATTTTCCCTCTTTTAGTTTTATACCCTCTATTCTTATTTATTGTTTCAAAAAAGTACAAATTGTCAAATTGGAAAAATAAATTATTAAATAGTTAACTTAATGGAAGCACCTAAATTTTCAAAAATTCACAATCGTTTTCGCCTTAATGGTTATTTTTATGATAGAAATACCCTTAAAGAAGTAGCCTATAATTTCATAAAGGAAGGAGATCTTTATGAAACCTTTATGGGAGACTTTATTTTAGATTGGCTTGATAACTCAGATTCAATTTATCTTAGCACATCAATATCAAAGGAAAATAAGATATTGGTTAAAAAACAGTCACTTGTGAGTAGCGCAATTTCAACTGGAGATTTTTTAAAGGTAAGTGTTGGAGATAAAGCTCTTCATTGTCTCCCTACAAATTATATAGCAGGTAAAATGATGTTAATAAGAGCATTAATTTTAGGTCTTGAAATTGATCTTGTTTCTCCATCTAAAAAACCCTTTTACAAAAACGAAAAGTTTTACGATTTTGCAGCGATGACCCCAATTCAAGCATTTCACTCTATACCTGAGTTAGGTAGAATAAAAAAGTTGATAATAGGCGGTGCTTATCTCTCTAATGCACTTCAACAGGCTTTGATAAAAGCTAAAATAAATGCCTATGAAACATATGGAATGATGGAGACACTTTCTCATATTGCTGTTCGTAGGATGACTGATCCTATATCTGAATTCAAGTGTTTGCCAGGAATTTTTGTTGGACAAGACAATCGCAAATGTTTAATTATTGATGCACCTAGATTAGATATCAAAAATCTTATTACAAATGACCAGGTTGAATTATATAGTCCATCTAAATTTCGATTGATTGGTAGTATAGATCACATAATTAAATTGGATGGTTATAATATACACCCTGAGCAGGTTGAACGAAAGCTATCTGAAAAAATATCCTTTCATTTTTTTATTGATAAAATAGCCTTTAAATCAAAAAAGGAAAAATTAACTATTGTAATTGAAGACAACTCTAAAATAAATTATAAGAAAATTAAAGATCAGATAAAGAGTTGTACAAAGCTTAAGCAAAATGAAATTCCTAAATACATTACCCTACATAAAAAGTTCATACAAACATACAGTGGTAAGATAAAGCGAAAGGAAACAATGAATCAGAATCCATTTAAAGTATTAGACTTGTAATATTCCCATATTAAATTTCCTATCCATTGGAGATTGATTTGCTATTTCAATTCCCATACTAATCCACGATCGGGTCTCTGCGGGATCTATTACGGCATCAACCCATAACTGAGAAGCTGCATATACTATATCAGTTTTTTCGTCGTATTTATTTTTTATTTTTTCTTTCATCAAAGATTCTTTTTTTTCATCGAGTTGCTCCCCATTTTTTAAAGCGGAAGATTTTTGAATTTGTAGTAACACTTCTGCTGCTTGACTTCCACCCATAACAGCAATTTTTGCTGTAGGCCAAGCGAGTATTAGTCTTGGGTCAAAGGCTTTTCCACACATCGCGTAGTTTCCAGCTCCGAAAGAGTTTCCAATAATTATAGTAAACTTTGGTACAACAGAATTAGCAACTGCATTTACCATCTTGGCACCATCTTTTATAATTCCGGCATGTTCTGCTTTACTTCCAACCATAAATCCAGTAACATCTTGCAGAAAAATAAGTGGAATATTTTTTTGATTACAGTTAGCTATAAATCTTGTTGCTTTATTCGCTGCATCTCCATATATAACTCCGCCAAACTGCATTTCGCCGTTCTTATTTTTTACCATATTTCTTTGATTAGCTACAATTCCAATCGACCATCCATCAATTTTAGCATAACAAGTGATTATAGTTTGACCATATTCTTTTTTATATTCGTCAATCGAATTATGATCAACAAGCGTGTCAATCAATTCATATGAATCATAAGGTTGTGTAATTTTTTTAGGTAGAATTGAATAAATTTTATCTTTTTCATTTTCAGGAACTCTAATTTCTGAACGTTTGAAGCCCGCTTTAGGGAAAGAACCAATTTTATCAACAATACTTCTTATTTTATTCAAAGCCGCTTCATCATCTTTTAATTTATAATCCGTAACCCCACTAATACCGCTGTGAGTATCGGCTCCTCCTAAAAATTCATTATCAACATTTTCCCCAATAGCTGCTTTAACAAGATAGCTTCCTGCCAAAAAAATACTTCCCGTTTTTTCTACTATAATTGCCTCATCAGACATAATTGGTAGGTATGCGCCTCCTGCAACACAGCTTCCCATAACAGCTGCGATTTGGATAATACCCATACTGCTCATTTTAGCATTATTTCTAAATAT
>QFDA01000014.1 GCA_003130815.1 Bacteroidetes bacterium SCGC AAA795-G10
GTAATTAACTCTGAATTAAACACTTATGGAATTTCAAATGCCAATAACTTAATAATTATTGAGGGAGCGGTTTCAAAAATCGAATCACTTCTTAACAATTAGTAATGAATATATTATTTAAACCTATAATTACAGAAAAAGCCTCAAAAATTAGTGAGAGGCTAAACCAGTACACTTTTTTAGTTGACAAAAGGTCAAATAAAATTCAAATTAAAAAAGCTGTTGAAAATATGTATGACGTTAAAGTTGACAATGTTTCTACTTTAAACTATGGTTCAGAGAGAAAAAAACGTTACACTAAAAATGGGGTGCAAAATGGTAAATCCAATTCTATAAAGAAAGCGATCGTGAAGCTTTCAGAAGGTGATAAAATAGATTTTTACGATAACTTATAAGAAATTTAAATGCCAGTTAGAAAGTTAAAACCCATCACACCTGCCCAGCGTTTTCGAATTGTCAACGGCTTCGATGCTATCACAGCTGATAAACCTGAAAAAAGTTTATTAGAGCCTAAGAAAAAGACTGGTGGACGAAATAACAAAGGAAAAATGACGTCGCGCTACATTGGTGGTGGTCACAAAAAAAGATATCGTTTAATCGATTTTAAGCGCAACAAGTTTAATACTCCGGCTGAAGTAAAATCTATTGAGTATGATCCTAATCGCTCAGCTTTTATTGCGTTAACTGAATTTGAGGACGGTGAAAAAAGGTATATTATCGCACCAAGTGGTTTGAAAATTGGACAATCTGTTGTATCTGGTAAAAATGCAACTCCTGAAATCGGTAATGCTTTGTATCTATCACATATTCCATTGGGGACAATAATTTCAAATATAGAACTAAACCCTGGTAAAGGAGCATCAATTGCACGAAGTGCTGGTGCATTTGCACAGCTAATGGCAAGAGATGGCAAGTTTGCAACGATTAAGTTGCCTTCGGGCGAAACTCGTTTGATATTAGTTACATGTATGGCTGTAATAGGCTCAGTATCAAATTCTGACCATCAACTTTTGGTTTCAGGCAAAGCGGGAAGAAATAGGTGGCTTGGTAGAAGACCAAGAACTCGTCCTGTTGCTATGAACCCTATCGATCACCCAATGGGAGGTGGTGAAGGGAGGGCTTCAGGGGGACATCCTAGGTCCCGTAATGGGATTCCTGCGAAAGGTTTTCGAACTAGAGCAAAATCTAAGCCAACAAATAAGTTTATAATTGAAAGAAAGAAAAAATAAATTGATATGGCACGTTCATTAAAAAAAGGCCCATTTGTTCATCACAGTCTTGAAAAGAAACTGATGAAAAACGTTGAGGATGGTAAAAAAACTGTAATCAAAACATGGTCACGTGCTTCATTAATTACTCCAGATTTTGTAGGCCAAACTATAGGCGTTCATAATGGTAAGACTTTTATTCCTGTTTACATTACTGAAAATATGGTTGGGCACAAGCTTGGAGAATTTTCTATGACGAGAAATTTTAGAGGACATGCGGGAGCAAAAAATAAAGGGAATAAATAAATTTTGACATGGGAAACAGAAAAAGACAGTCTGCTTTAGCTATCAAGGAATCAAAAAAATCTCTTTCACTTGCTAAACTTAGAAATTGTCCTACTTCACCAAGAAAGATGAGATTAGTTGCTGATCAAATTAGAGGCAAATCAATAGATAGTGCACTATCAATATTGAAATTTAGCCCTAAGCAATCATCAAAAAAATTAGAAAAACTTTTACTTTCAGCAATTTCAAATTGGCAACTAAAAAATGAAAATGAAGATATTGAAAAAGCGAAACTTTTCATTTCTGAAATAATAATTATCCATAAAACTAACTCTATCAAAACCAGCATTAAACCACCATTATTCTCTGATACTCTTGACACAAATTCTTGAGTGAATGACTGTGGTAAGTTGGCAATTATTCCAACCATGATTAACAAAGATATACCATTTCCTATTCCCTTATCTGTTATTTTTTCTCCTAACCACATAGCAAAAATAGTACCAGTAACTAAAATGATTACTGATGAAAATATAAATAAAGGTCCCTTCCCTAGTATAAATGCACTTTCAGGTACACCTAGTGCACTTAGACCATAAAGGTATGCAGGAGCTTGTACTACACATATCGCAATTGTAAGCCATCTGGTTATTTGGTTTATTGTTTTTCTTCCACTTTCTCCTTCTTTTTGCAGTTTTTGAAGGTATGGCACTGCTATTCCCATTAGCTGTACAACAATTGAGGCAGAGATGTAGGGCATAATACCCAAAGCGAATATAGATGCATTTGCAAATGCCCCACCTGTGAAAGCATTTAAAATCCCTAGTAAACCTCCACCATCTGTTCTTTCACTAAGCTCAGATAGTTGAATTGGATCTATTCCAGGCAGCACAACCTGTGCTCCAAGTCTATAAACCAAAAGTAAACTTAGGGTCAAAACAACCCTATCACGTAATTCTTCTATTTTGTAGATATTGTAAAGGGTTTCTAAGAGTTTTCGCATTAAAACGGTTTATAAAGTTATAGCTTCACCTCCGGCTGCTTCTATTGCTGATTTTGCAGAAGTTGAAAACTTGTGGGCTGTAATTTTAATGGGCATGGTTAGCTTTCCACGACCTAATATTTTGACTAAATCATTTTTACGAATTAAACGTAATTTTACCATTTGATCAATGTTTAATTCTTTCTTAAACATTTTGTTTTCAGCTAGATTTTGGATTTTATCCAAGTTAATGGGCTGATATTCTATTCGATTTATGTTTTTGAATCCATATTTTGGAATTCTTCTTTGTAGGGGCATCTGACCACCTTCAAAACCGATTTTTTTTGAATAACCGGATCGCGATTTGGCTCCCTTGTGCCCTCTAGAACAAGTTCCTCCTTTACCTGAGGATTGTCCTCTTCCAAGTCGCTTTCCAGCCACTCTATTAGATCCCTTTGAAGGTGAAATATTATCTAAACTCATACTAATACTATTATAATTCTTTTATAGTAACCAAATGCCTTACCTTTTTTACCATACCCAATATACCTGGTGTAGCTTCATGCACGACCTCACTACCAATACGCTTGAGTCCCAAGGAGTCAAGCGTTGACTTCTGTTTTTGTAAACGTTTGATCCTACTTCTTACTTGCTTAATTTTGATTTGTGCCATAATTAATATTTACCCATTAAAAACTTTATCAATAGAAATCCCCCTTTGCTTAGCTATTTGTTGTGGATTTCTTAATTTTAGTAACGCATCAAAAGTAGCTTTAACCACATTATGAGGGTTTGAGGAGCCTTGGGATTTTGACAATACATTGTGAACACCAACTGCGTCTAGTACAGCTCGAACAGCACCACCAGCAATAACACCAGTTCCTTCTGAAGCTGGCTTAAGAAAAACCCGAGCTCCACCATACTTACCTTTTTGTTCATGAGGAAGAGTACCACTAAGAATAGGGATGCGGATTAGGTTTTTCTTAGCATCTTCAACTGCTTTAGCAATTGCTTCAGAAACTTCTTTAGACTTACCTAAGCCTTGGCCAATTACACCGTTTTCATCCCCAACGACGACAATAGCTGAAAACCCAAAAGCTCTTCCGCCTTTTGTCACTTTCGTTACGCGTTGAACTCCAACTAAACGGTCTTTTAAATCCAGTCCAGCTGGCTTAACTAGTTCTATGTTTTTATAGTCTTTATACATATGAAAATTAAAATTTTATTCCTCCATCACGGGCTCCATCAGCAAGTGCCTTAACTCTACCATGGTACAAATATCCGTTTCGATCAAACTTTACCTTAGAAATACCATTTTTTAAAGCTAAAACAGCTATTTGTTTACCAACAATAGATGCTGTTTCAGTTTTACTAGATGATTTTTCTTTAGATATCTCTTTATCTCGTGAAGATGCAGATGCAATTGTTTTACCCAAATTATCGTTTATTAGTTGAGCATATATTTCTTTATTGCTTCTGTATACAGAAAGTCTTGGCACGGATGCTGTTCCAATTATAACTTTACGAATTCGTTTTCGAATTCTATTTCTGCGCTCTAATTTTGTTAAACTCATAATAAAATAAATTATGCTGACTTACCAGCTTTTCTTCTTATCTGTTCTCCAACATATCTGATTCCCTTTCCTTTGTATGGCTCTGGCTTTCTGAAAGAACGTATTTTTGAAGCTACATAGCCAACCAATTGTTTATCGTGAGAGGTTAACTTGACAATTGGATTTTTACCCTTTTCAGATATTGTTTCAATTTTGACCTCAGGTGCTATTTCGAAAAGTATATTATGCGAGAACCCAAGTGCAAGGTCAAGTTTTTGACCTTGATTGCTTGCTCTGTAACCAACACCTACAAGCTCTAGTTCCTTCGTAAAACCAGAACTAACTCCTTGTACCATGTTGTATATTAATGATCTATATAGCCCGTGCTTCGATTTTATATTTTTGCTTTCAGAAGATCTTAAAACTGAAATTACATTATCTTGAATTTTTATCTCCACATCACTATACTTTTGTGAAAGCTCACCCAGCCTTCCTTTCACATTTATATGTGATGGTTGGATATCTATTTCTACTCCTTCTGGTACTTTGATTGGGTTATTCCCTACTCTTGACATAAACGAACCTTTTAATAAACATAACAAATTAATTCACCCCCTACATTTTCCTTAGTAGCTTGCTTTCCTGTCATCACTCCTTTAGAAGTTGAAACTATAGAGATCCCTAATCCATTTAATACTCTTGGTATTGTATCAGATGAGGAATACTTTCGTAAACCGGGAGTGCTTATTCTTTGTAATTTTTTTATGACAGGCTCTTTAGTGATCTTATCATACTTGAGAGCAATTTTTATAACTCCTTGCTTGTTGGTAGTTTCTTCAAATTTATAACTTAAAATATAACCTTGATCAAAAAGAATTTTTGTGATATCTTTTTTCATTTTAGATGATGGAATCTCAACTATACGGTGGGAAGCAAGATTTGCGTTTCTTATACGAGTTAAATAATCTGCTATTGGGTCTGTGAACATATGTATAATAATTTTAATAGTTACCAACTGGCTTTTGTGACTCCAGGTATTAAACCTTTATTAGCCATTTCTCTAAATGTTACTCTTGAAATACCGAACTGACGCATGAAGCCCTTCGGCCTGCCAGTAATTTTACAACGATTGTGCATCCTTACAGGAGAAGCGTCTTTCGGAAGTTTTTGCAAACCCAAAAAATCACCTGCTTCTTTAAGTTTTTTTCTTTTTTCCGAATACTTTGCAACTGTCTTGGCACGTTTTCTTTCTCGTGCTTTCATAGATTCTTTTGCCATTTTAATTCTTTTTAAAAGGAATTCCCAATTCCGTTAATAATGATTTTGCTTCCTGATCTGTTTTTGCTGAGGTTACAAAGGTAATATCCATTCCATTTATCTTATTCACTTTGTCGATGTCAATTTCAGGAAAAATTATCTGCTCAGTTACTCCTAAAGTATAATTACCGCGTCCATCAAAGCCAGTCGTTTTCACACCTTGAAAGTCGCGTACGCGGGGTAGAGCAGTGGTTACTAAGCGATCCATAAATTCAAACATACGTTCTCCACGAAGTGTAACTTTTACTCCAATAGGCATACCTTTTCGAAGTTTAAACGATGCAACATCTTTTTTTGAAACTGTTGCTATTGCTTTTTGGCCGGTAATAATTGATAATTCTTCAATTGCATGGTCAATGAGTTTTTTATCGGCCACAGCTGAACCCACTCCTCTGCTAAGAACTATCTTAAGAAGTTTTGGAACTTGCATGACACTTTTGTAACTAAAGGATTCTTTAAGGCTTGCAATGATTCTACTGTTGTAATCGTATTTTAGTCTTGGAGTATATGACATGATTTAAATAACTTCATTTGTTTTTTTTGAATAACGCACTTTATCTCCTTCTTCATACCTGAAACCCACTCGTGTTGTTTTTCCTTCTGGGGTAATTAAAGATAAGTTGGATATATGTATTGGGGCTTCCTTTTCAGATATACCTCCTTGAGGGTTTTGAGCACTTGGTTTATTGTGCTTTTTAACTATATTAACACCTTCCACTATAGCTTTGTTAGTGTCACTATTTATACTTATAATCTCTCCTTCAGAACCCTTGTTGGATCCTGAAATTACTCTTACTTTATCTCCCCTTTTTATTTTAATTCTCATTTTATTACAATTTATAATACTTCAGGAGCCAATGAAACTATCTTCATAAATTGCTTTTCCCTAAGCTCTCGAGCTACTGGTCCAAAAACTCTTGTTCCTCTCATTTCACCTGTTGGATTTAGGAGAACACAGGCATTTTCATCGAATCTTATGTAAGATCCGTCAGCCCGCCTTACTTCTTTACGAGTTCTTACAACTACGGCAATGGATACTTGACCCTTTTTAACTGTTCCAGATGGAGAAGCTTCTTTTACAGATACTACGATTTTGTCCCCTATGTATGCATATCTCCTTTTCGTACCTCCTAATACACGAATTGTTAACACCTCTTTTGCACCGGTATTATCTGCTACTTTAAGTCTAGATTCTTGTTGTACCATTTATTTTGCTCTTTCAATTATTTCTACCATTCGCCAACACTTTAACTTACTTAATGGCCTTGTTTCCATAATTTTAACTGTATCCCCAATGTTACAATCGTTTTTATCGTCATGTACTACATATTTTTTTGTTTTTAATACAAATTTTCCATACATCTGATGTTTTACTTTTTTTACCTCTGAAACGACGATAGATTTTTCCATTTTGTTACTAATAACAACTCCAACTCTCTCTTTTCTTAAATTTCTTGTTTCCATGATTATCTATTATTCTTTTTTATTCGAAATAGCTGTTCTAATTTTAGCTATAGTGCGTCGAGTTATT
>QFDA01000001.1:0-76124 GCA_003130815.1 Bacteroidetes bacterium SCGC AAA795-G10
GACTGGAATGATTTAAGAAAACAATTAGATAATTTAGAAAATAAAGGCCAAAAAACAATTTTGTTTGGAGTAACATTTGCATTAATTAAAGGGGCCAAAAAATTTAATTTGAATTTAAAAAATACGATAGTAATGGAAACCGGGGGTATGAAAGGAATGCACAAAGAACTTGTTAGGAATGAACTTCATGATATTCTAAAAAAATCCTTTGGCGTTTCTCATATTCACTCTGAGTACGGAATGACTGAAATATTAAGTCAAGCGTATTCTAAAGGGGATGGTTTCTTTAAATGCCCCCCGTGGATGAGAGTTTATACACGTTCAATAGAGGATCCTTTCGAGATTCTAGGGAATAAAAAAACAGGTGCAATAAATATAATTGATCTTGCCAACATTGACTCTTGTGGTTTTATTGCAACACAAGACTTAGGAAAACTGAATGAAGAAAAATGTTTTGAAGTTTTAGGCCGTTTCGATAATTCTGAAATCAGAGGGTGTAATCTTTTAGTTGTTTGATGCTTACGATCACAATTTAACCTTAATAATGAAATAGTTTTTTTTGCCTTTTCTTAGCAGTATGTACTTTCCTGCTATCAAATCATTTACTCCTAAAGTAAAATTTATATTAACTTTTTTTTGATTTACAGAAATTGCATTTTCTGTTAATGCCCGCCTAGCCTCACCATTTGATTTTAAAAATCCCGTTTGAGTAACAAGAGCACTTATGATACTCAAGCCATCAATTAAAAGTGACATTTCAACTAAAGCTTGAGGAACACCTTCAAAAAGTTCCAAAAAAGTTTTTGAATCTAAATTTTGTAAATTTTTTTCAGTAGAATTACCAAAAAGAATTTCTGACGTGCTTACAACCTTATTAAAAGCCTCTTGGCCATGAACTAATATTGTAACCTCTTTAGCTATTATTTTTTGAAGTATTCTTAAATGTGGTGCATTAGAATGCTCATTTATTTTTTTTTCTATTTCTTCCTTGCTTAAAAAAGTGAACATCTTAATATAATTTATGGAATCATCGTCCGACGTATTTAACCAAAATTGATAAAACTTAAAACATGAGGTTTTGTTTTCATCTAACCAAACATTTCCTTCCTCTGTTTTGCCAAATTTTGAGCCATCTGATTTTTTAATTAAGGGGCATGTAATAGCATAAGCTTTTGAACCCTCTTTTCTGCGTATCAGCTCTAAACCTGTTGTTATATTTCCCCATTGATCACTTCCTCCCATTTGAAGTTTACAATTCATTGTTTTATGCAGATGAAAAAAGTCATATCCTTGAAGTAATTGATATGTAAATTCCGTAAAGGACATTCCAGTCTTTGAATCATTTGATAATCTTTTTTTTACAGATTCCTTGGCCATCATATAGTTTACAGTTAAATGCTTTCCAACATCTCTAGAAAAATCAATTAAAGAGAATGATTTCATCCAATCATAGTTATTTATTATTGTAGCGGGATTTGGTATTTTGGAACTAAAGTTTAAAAACTTTTCAAATTGATTTTTCAGATCCTTGCAATTCTTTTCAAGAATTTTATGGTCTAACAAATTTCTCTCATCAGATTTTCCAGATGGATCCCCAATCATACCAGTAGCTCCTCCTAGCAAAACTATGGGGTGGTGTCCAGCTTTTTGAAAATGCATTAAAATAATTATTTGTACTAAACTACCTATGTGAAGGGAATCTGAGGTAGGATCGAAACCTATATATCCCCTAGTAGAAGTACTTAAAAGAAAGGCTTCTGTTTCTGGTATAAGATCTTGAAGTAAACCTCGCCATCTGAGTTCTTCAACAAAATTTGTCTGCATTAATTTTTTAGTAAAGATATATTTCTATTAGTTAAACAAAAAATTAAAAAAGTGTAATTTAGATAATATGATTTTAATTATAGGGGGCACTGGTCTTGTTGGCTCTCATCTAATTTTAGAATGTTACAAGGAAAATCTAAAGTTAAGAGTTACTTATAGAAGTAAAGAAAAATTAAATAATTTAAAATATCATCTAAAGAAAAATCATTTAATGAAATCATGCTATTTAAAAAGTATTGATTGGGTTAATGTCAATCTCAATGATATTGTTAGTCTTGGCGATGCAATAAGAGGCGTAGACTTTGTATACCATTGTGCTGCAAAAGTATCACTAGCAGATTACGACAAGGACGAATTATTTAAAACAAATATTGAAGGGACTTCAAATGTAGTAAACATGTGTTTAAAATATAAAGTAAAAAAACTTTTGTATTTAAGTTCTATTTCATCTATCGGTGCTAATAATGATGTTAAAATAATCAATGAATCTCATTCCTGGGATGATAACAGAGACTACACTTTTTATGCTCGCTCTAAAAATGCTTCTGAATTAGAAGTTTGGAGAGGCTCTCAAGAAGGATTAAATGTTATTATAGTAAACCCAGGTTTAATTTTAGGGGACAATGTCAATAATCCAAGTATAAGAAAAATATTGAAAATTGCTCACAATAATTTTTTTTTCTATCCAACAGGTAAGGTAGCTGTTATAGATATTAATGATGTATCAAGAATACTAATGCTACTTTTAAATTCATCAGTAAAAAATGAACGTTTCATTCTGGTAAGTGAAAATATTGATCAGAGAATGCTTTTCGACAAGTTTAGATTATCTATAGGAAAAAGAAAAGCCTTTTTCCCATTAAGTAAATTTTTACTCAACTTTTTTTTAATTGGAGAAATAATATTACAAACTTTAGGTATTAGAAAAAGATTTATGAGTTGGGCTTTAATTCAAATACTTTGTTCTAAACAGATTTACGATGGTTCTAAAGTTTCAAGATTATTATCATTCGAATACAAAGAAATTAAAAGTATTAATTCAGTTTAATTTTCTTTAATTTTTATATTGTCAATACTGTCTTTACTTCTTTCCATTCTCTTCAATACTTTTTTATACATTTTACTCATTATTTTTGGATTTTTTGTGTAGTATTCATTACTTCTTACAAGTTGAAGACTATCAATATTATATTTTAAAAAAAGATATGGTGTACCTACAATGCCAATAAACTTTTTATTTTTTGGTTTAAAAGTACTCATGACATCCATCATTATTGCTTCATAAATTATGTTTTCCATTGTTGATTCATCTATTAAATTTTTAGGTTTATATGGTAAAGTTTGATCTTTACAACATAAAATCAACAGTTGAAAAAAAATTGAAATACTTATTTTTATAATAGCATATTTCATCTATTATAGGTTAAGGGTCTCGCAGTTGATTTAGCAGAAATTTTTCCTTGGTCATAAGCCAGTTGACCATTGATAAAGGTCTTTTCTACTACTCCTTTAAAAATAATATTTTCAAAAGGAGACCAACCACACTTATACAAAATATTTGATTTTTTCACATTATAATATTTTTGCAAATCTATTATAACAAGATCAGCAAAAAAACCCTCCCGTAGATAACCTCTATCTTTGATATCAAAAAGAATTGAGGGGTTATGACAGGCTTTTTCAACAATTTTCTCCAAAGTAATGCGTTTTTGATGAAAACAAGTAAGGAGTGCTGAAAGCGAATGTTGTACAAGAGGTCCACCAGATGGTGAAATCAGATAAGGAGCTGACTTTTCATCAAGGGTATGTGGAGCATGATCTGTTGCTAAAACATCGATATAGTCTTGATTTAATCCATCCCACAACGCCTTTTGATCTTTTTTTGTTTTAATAGACGGATTCCATTTAATTTTAGATCCTTTCTCCAAATAATCACCATTGTCAAACCAAAGATGATGTGTGCAAACCTCAGAAGTAATTTTTTTTTGTTTTAAAGGGACATCATTTTGAAAAAGTGAAAGTTCTTTTTCTGTAGACAGATGAAATACGTGTAAACGCGCTCCTGTTTCTTTAGCTAATTTTATAGCATTTGATGAGGAAACGAAACATGCTTCTTCACTTCTAATTTTCGAATGATAACTCATCGGTATATTTTCGCCATACTTTTTTTTTGCTTCAATAAGATTTTTATTTATAATATCTTCATCCTCGCAATGAACAGCTATAACCAAGTTTGTGCTTTTAAAAATCTCTTTCAACACTTCTTGATTATTGATTAACATATTTCCAGTAGAAGAACCTAAAAAAAGTTTTAATGCTGGAACTTTTTTTTCATCTAAAGCTTTAATTTCCTCTAAGTTATGATTTGTGCCTCCAAACATAAATCCGTAGTTGGCAAAAGAAGTCTTAGAGGCAATTACATTTTTATGTTCCCAATCCATCATTGTTGTTGTTTGAGGAATTGTATTTGGCATTTCTAAAAATGAAGTAATCCCACCAGCTATCGCAGCTTTAGATTCTGACTCAATAGTTGCTTTATGTGTTAAACCTGGTTCCCTAAAATGGACTTGATCATCAATAAGACCTGGGATTATATATTTCCCAGAAGCATCAAAGACTTTAACATTTCGGGAAGTTTGAATAGAATTACTAATCTTTTCTATTCTATCATTAAATATCAAAATATCTTTTTCCTCAATACAACCTTCATTAACTAATTTCCCATTTGTAATTTTTATAGCTCCCATCTTATTTAATTTTTCTTTTGCTTGCTCTTAAATATAAAACACCAAAAAAAGCTTCCAAAATTATACTTCTATCCATTTTTGAGTTCCCATGAGCCCTATTTAAAAATACTATGGACTCTTCAATTAGATTAAAACCTTTAATCCAAGCCTTGTATTTCATTTCTATTTGGAATGCGTATCCAACAAACTTAATTCTATTTATATTTAGAGCCTCAAGAACCTGTTTTTTATAACCAACAAAACCAGAAGTTGGATCTTTGATTGGCATAGATGTTATAAATCTAACATAAATTGAGGCAATATATGACAATAAAATTCTAGACAATGGCCAATTAATTACATTAACTCCATTTTTGTATCGGGACCCAATAATTACATCAGCAGCTAAATCAAGGTGGTTTATCATTTTTTCTAATTCATTTGGATTATGCGATAAGTCTGCGTCCATTTGAAATATATAATCATAATTCCTTGCTAAAGCCCAATTAAAACCATGAACATATGCTACACCTAATCCTTCTTTTTTATTTTTTTTTTCTAAAAATAATTTTTTCTTGTACTTATCCATTAGATTTTTAACAACCTTAGACGTTCCATCTGGTGAATTATCATCAACAACAAGAACATTAAGGGTTAAGTTGATGTTGAATAAAGAATTAATAATTAATGAGATATTTTCAATCTCATTATATGTAGGAATAATTACTACAGTTTTTTTCATTTGTGCTATGTAAAATTAGCAATGTTTTGTTTTAGATATAGAGCCGATTGGCAGAATTATTATATAAATGAATTAAATTTGATAGATGGGAGAATTAATTTTAAAATCAAATTTAATTCAAGATTGGATAAGTTTTGCTTTATTATTCAATATATTTTTAACTTATTTATTGGCGAAAATAAATCCTATTAGAACAACTAGGTTATTTAATTTTCTGAAAACTGACCTCTATTTTAGTAAACATAATTCTGAAAGAGAAACTCAGTATCTAAATCTATATAATATCGTTGGAACCTTGATAATTTTAAATACGATTTGCCTCTCATTTATATTTTTTTCTGAGAAAATTATTTATAAAAAAACTTATTTTTTTGAGTTCTGTTTCCTTTTTTTATTTCTGACTATTTTTCTATTAATTAGGTATTTTTTAGCAACATTAATTACAAAAAAAGGTGACTTTTTAAAAAAAATAAAATCTTTAATCTTCAAAAACTTTACACTTAATTTACAATATGCTTATTTGTATTTTGCATTAATTTTAATCGGTTTTTACAGTAAAATACCATCGTTATTATTATATTCTTTTGTAGGCATTACTTTAATATCATGGTTTTTATCACAAACTAGGTTGTTTTTAACATTATTTAAATTTCTTCCAAAAGAAGTTTTTTATTTTATTCTTTATCTTTGCACCTTTAAATTAATTCCTTGGTACTGTTTCTATTTACTTGTTTTGGAACCAAGGTTTTAGATTATCGGATGTTTATGAAAGTGAAAACAATTTTAGTATCCCAACCAGAACCATCTTCTGATAAATCACCTTACAAAAGACTTAAAGAAAAACTGAAATTGACCATCGATTTTAGACCTTTCATTCATGTTGAGGGTGCAAGCGCAAAAGAAGTTCGTCAACAGAAAATTGATTTTAATAATTTTGATAATGTCGTATTAACAAGCAGAAATGCTGTTGACAATTATTTTCGCCTTTGCAAAGAAATGCGTTATACAGTAACTGATTCAACTAAATATTTCTGTCTATCGGAAGCAGTTGCATATTATTTACAGAAATATGTAGTGTATAGGAAAAGAAAAGTATACGTAGGTGAGGGCAATATAAAAGATCTTGAAAATGTATTTAAAAAGTTTGAAAAGGATAAGTTTATGTTTCCTACATCTGATTTGTTGATGAGCGTTGTTCCAGACTTTCTAAATGAATTGAACTTAAACTGGAAGCGTGCAATTTTGTATAGGACAGTTTTGAGTGATTTGTCAGATTTGAGAGATGTTTATTATGATGTACTTGCTTTTTTTAGTCCTTCAGGTATCGAATCCTTATTCAAAAACTTTCCAGATTTCAAACAAAAAAACACCCGAATTGCAGCTTATGGTAAAACAACAATTAAAGCAGCAGAAAATGCTGGTCTTGAAGTTCAGATAAAAGCCCCGACTCCAGAATCACCTTCAATGACAATGGCTTTAGAAAAGTATGTAATGAAAGTAAATAAAGGTTAAATTCTAACCTTTATTTAAATTAACTTAAGTTAGTTAATAACCTTTTAAATAAATATTCTCCAAACTTTAAAGACTTGTTCAAATTAATATTTTTCACCTCATACAAGATTTTATTTTAAATTTTTAATTTAATTTAGATTTTCTCAATAATATTTAAAGATGAAATTAGTTGAAAAAAAAGCATTGCTCGACGGCATAGACAAGATTATAATTAAACATCTATTAAAGGATGCACGCACTCCAATTCAAATTTTATCAAAGGCATGCAGTATTTCAGGTGCTGCCGTACATCAAAGATTAAAAAAACTTGAAAATACAGGTGTAATTTCAGGATCTCATATAATTTTAAACCCAAAAATTTTGGGTTTAAATACAGTCGCATTTATTGGTATCTTTCTTGACAAAGCAACACGCAATCAAGAAGCGGTTAGACAGCTTAAAAATATACCAGAAGTTATTGAATGTCACTATACAACTGGAAACTGGAGCATATTTGTTAAACTTCTATGTGAAGACAATGAACATTTGATGCAATTGTTAAATAAAAACATACAAACTATTAACGGAGTTTCTAGAACAGAAACTTTCATCTCTTTACAAGAACAAATTAGTCGTCAGATAGTTTTCTGAATTCGTCTTGTTGACATACAATAAAATGAGATTTGTAAATTATTAATGAACTATATTGATAATTTTATTTTGAATAATCACCCATCTTTTCGGTAAAGAGCCGTTTAGGTAACGTTCCGTTCTAGTATCGCCCATTACTGCCTCTTTAATTTCAGAATCATTCAAATTTAAGGACAGACTTATATTAAATCTTAATTTACCATTAAATGAAACTGGATAGTTTTTTGTTTCTTCAATTAAATAAGATTCATTTACTTGAGGAAAAGGTTCGTAAGTAATAGTATTTTTATGCCCTAAACTCTCCCAAATTTCTTCTGCAATATGGGGTGCAAAAGGATATAATATTTGAGTCAATGGAGATAAAATTTTTCTGCTCTTGCAATCTAAATTAGTTAATTCATTTACACAAATCATTAGAGCACTTACACATGTATTAAAAGAAAAGCTTTCAATACCGCTAGCTATTTTTTTAATTGTTTTATGGAGCAACTTTAATTCATTTTTGTTAGGCTCTATTTCAGTTACCATCCACTTGTCATTTCTATAAAATAAACGCCAATATTTTTTTAAAAAGTTGTGGACCCCAGATATACCCGAAGTATTCCAAGGTTTAGCTTGTTCAATGGGACCAAGGAAGATTTCATACATTCGAAGGGTATCAGCACCATACTGCTTGCATATCTCATCGGGATTAACAACATTGAACTTCGATTTCGACATTTTTTCAATATCTCTTGAAACATAAAATGATTTGCCTTTTATAAAATTTACATCATTAAATTCAGGATTATTTTGTTTTAATCTCTCAATATCTAATCTATTTTTTTCATCGACGAAGGATATGTCAACATGAATTTTTTGTGTCTTCTCATCCTTAATCATGTCAAATGAAATAAAATCGTTAGTATTTTTGATTCTATGGGCAAAAGCACTATTTCCTAAAATCATTCCCTGATTAACAAGCTTTTTGAATGGTTCGTTAGTATTTACATAATCTAAGTCAAATAGAACTTTATGCCAAAACCTTGAATATAACAAATGAAGAACGGCATGTTCTGCACCTCCAACGTACAGATCGACTGGCATCCAATATTTAATTAAATCTTTATTTGCGAATTCATTATTATTATCCGGGTCAATAAACCTTAAAAAATACCAACATGACCCAGCCCATTGTGGCATCGTATTAGTCTCTCTCAAATAATTCTTACCATTAATTGAAATGTTAACCCAATCATTATTCCTTGCCAATGGTGACAAACCATCGTTTGTTGGTAAATAGCTTTCAACTTCAGGTAATTTAAGTGGTAAATCACCAAATTTAAGGGCTTTCTTTTTATTTCCATCGTAAATTATTGGAATTGGCTCACCCCAATATCTTTGACGAGTAAAGATCCAATCTCTTAATTTATAATTGGTCGTTTTGGTTCCTTTATTTTTACTTTCTAACTTTTCGACTACAATGGATTTGAATTTTATATTATCCATTCCGTCATATTCTCCGCAATTAATTAATGACCCGTTTCCAGTGTAACACTCGTCTTTATTACCACCATCAATTACTTTAATTATTTTAAGATTAAATCTTCTTGCGAACTCATTATCTCTTTCATCATGTGCAGGCACTGCCATTATAGCCCCCGTCCCATATGAAAAAAGAACATAATCGGATATCCATACAGGGATTTTTTCATTTGAAATAGGATTTAAAGCAAAAGATCCGGTGAAAACACCTGTTTTATTTTTTTCATTCTCTTGCCTCTCTAAATCACTTTTTTTTGAAGCCTTCTCAATATATTCACTTACTGATTTTTTATATTTATCTGTTGTAATTTGATTTATCAAAGGATGTTCAGGTGCTAATACTAAATATGTTGCACCAAAAATTGTGTCTGGTCTAGTTGTAAATACCTCGATAAAATTATTATCTATTGAAAACTTTATTTCAGCTCCTTCAGACTTTCCAATCCAGTTTTTTTGGGATAATTTTATAGATTCAGGCCAGTCCAATTCAAATAAATCATCAAGTAATCTATCTGCATAATCTGTTATTCTCATAACCCATTGCTTCATTGGTCTTTTAATCACAGGGAATCCCCCTCTTTCACTTAAACCACCAATAACCTCTTCATTTGCAAGTACAGTTCCCAGCTCCTCACACCAATTAACATCAATTGTGTCAACATAGGCTAATCTTTTAGAGTCTATATAAGACTCTATTTCTTTTTCATTCAGATTTTTTGGAATTTTTAATTTTTCAATGGGTTGAGCTTTATTAAGATCATGATCAAAATAACTGTTGAATAATTTTAAAAAAATCCACTGAGTCCAACGATAATAACTGCTATCACTTGTTTTAATTTCTCTATCCCAATCAAACGATAAACCTAATTTATCCAATTGATTTTTAAATCTAACAACATTTTCTTCAGTAGTTTTTTTTGGGTGCTGTCCTGTTTTGACAGCATATTGCTCAGCAGGTAACCCAAATGAATCAAA
Organism: Bacteroidetes bacterium SCGC AAA795-G10; assembly: GCA_003130815.1. Lineage (GTDB taxonomy): Bacteria > Bacteroidota > Bacteroidia > Flavobacteriales > Flavobacteriaceae > MS024-2A. Next base: position 9,934 of record QFDA01000001.1, read on the forward strand.
ACCCATAGGATGAAGAACATTAAAACCTTTACTTCTTTTGAATCTAGAAATTATATCAGATGCTATATAACCAAGGGGATGACCAACATGGAGGCCTGAACCCGATGGATATGGGAACATATCTAACACGTAATATTTAGGTTTTTCTGAATTATTATCAGCTTTAAAAGTTTTATTATTAAGCCAATACTTCTGCCATTTTTTTTCAATATTTCTAAAATCGTATTTCAATTGAACTTAATTTAATTGATTAAAAAAGCTAAAATTACATTTATTGCTTGAATGTCAAAAAGAGTAAAGAAAATTTTATGAGTACTCGATAATTACTTTTCTTTTTTAATTTTACTAAAAAATGAATGTGTCAAAGAAAAATCAAGAAAAGTTTCAAAATAGAAGAGTTTTAAATAGCTATTTCTCTGTTATAATTAGTATAACGTTTGTTCTCTTTCTTTTGGGTATTCTTGGGTTATTTGTTTTAAATTATAGAAGTATTACTTCACATTTTAAAGAGCAAATTGCTATGAACGTTTATTTAAAAAATAACGCAAAAGAGATAGAAATTACTCAATTACAGAAGAAGATTTTACTTAATCCTGCGACCAAAAAACTTAATTACATTTCAAAAGAAGAAGCAGCAAAATCATATGTTAGTGAGATCGGAGAAGATTTTATTAATTTTTTAGGTTACAATCCTCTCTTAGATGTTATTGATGTTTTTTTTAATGCAAGCTATGTGAACAATCAAACTCTTTCCTCAACTAAAATTGATATTGAAAGTTTTGATTTTGTTGACGAAGTAGTTTACGACAAACCACTATTAGAGCTTTTAGAGGTCAATATTCGAAAAATTACTTTTGGTTTATTATTTTTTACTTTATTTTTTGTAATTATTGCTCTTCTTTTGATAAATAGTTCAATAAGGCTATCTATTTTCTCTAAACGTTTTATAATAAAAACCATGCAGCTAGTAGGGGCAAAAAAATCCTTTATCAGGAAACCTTTTATTTTAAATAATATGCTCTTGGGGTTTATTAGTTCTTTAATATCTCTTGGTGCTTTAAGTTACTTGATATTTGAAATTGATAGACAATTTCCAGAATTAAAAATATTTAATCAAACTAATGAATTAGTCATTATTTACTTAATAGTTATGATGTTTGGAATTATAATTTCAGGTCTAAGTACTTTCTTTGCAACTCAGCGTTATTTAAACCTAAAAACAAACACAAACTATTAGAAGCGGAAATGAAAAAAAAGGACTCAAAAAAAAAGTTTTTGTTTGGTAAAAGGAACTACATTTTTTTGTTTGTTTCCTCAACAATAATTTGTGTTGGTTTTATTTTAATGAGTGGAGGTGGAAGCAATGATCCAGATTTTTTCAATGACGAAATTTTTAACTTCAGAAGAATTCGGTTAGCCCCAACTATTGTTATAATTGGTTTTGGTTTCGCAATTCTTTCAATTTTTAATAATCCTGATCGTAAAAATGAGTAATCTTGAAGCAATTATTTTAGGATTAATTCAGGGGCTCACCGAATTTTTACCAATTTCCTCGAGTGGTCATTTAGAAATTGGCAAAACATTTTTTGGTAATATTTACCAAGATTATGACGCCTTATTATTAACACTTGTCTTACATCTTGGTACGGCTTTTAGCACAATATTTGTGTTCAAAAAAGAAATATCTGAAATACTATCCTCATTATTAAAATTGAAAAATGATAACAACACCCTTTTTACATTAAAAATTGCTGTTTCAATGATTCCTTCAGTAATAGTGGGAATTCTATTTCAGCAAAAAATTAAAATTTTATTTTCAAATAATTTAGTCTTGGTTGGAGTTATGTTTTTTATAACTGCTTTATTACTATATGTCACTGAAGACACAAAGAGTAAAATTAAAACAGTAAGTTTTAAAAATGCATTTGTATTGGGCTTAATTCAGGCAATTGCTATTTTACCTGGAATTTCAAGAAGTGGTTCAACAATTAGTATGGCTTTGATTTTGGGTATCGATAAAGATAAAGCCGCTCAATTTTCATTTTTAATGGTACTCCCAGTAATATTTGGAAGTATTTTTAAACTATTTCTTGATATTGAAAAGACCTCCATAGATATAGATTATTTATCGCTAGGCATAGGATTTTTTACAGCTTTTATAAGTGGATTTTTTGCCTGTAAGTGGATGGTTTCCATAGTTAGGAATAGTAAGTTAAAAAACTTTAGTTTTTACTGCATATTTGTTGGTGTTATTTCAATATTTTATGGACTTTTTTAAGCAAAAATTTAATTCTAAAAATATCCAAGAGGGGCAACTTTTTTTAATGGACAAGCCGATAGGTTGGACTTCTTTTCAGGTAGTTAATAAAATGCGATGGCATTTGAAAAATTTGACTGGCCTGAAAAAAATAAAGATTGGACATGCAGGAACATTAGACCCTCTTGCATCTGGTTTATTAATTGTTTGTACCGGTAAAAAAACCAAATCAATTCACTTATATCAAAACGAAATGAAAACTTATACTGGTACTTTCAGCTTAGGTGCATCAACACCATCGTATGATTTGGAAACTGAAATTGATAATATTTATCAAACTAATCATATAACAAATGATATTATGCACGAAGTTGCGCAAACATTCATTGGTGAAATAAGTCAAATCCCACCTATTTATTCTGCTATAAAAATTAAAGGAAAAAGACTTTATTATTATGCAAGGAATAATAAATCAACAAAAATTAAAGCACGTAAAGTTTGTATATCAAAATTTGAAATAACAAATATCAATTTTCCAAAAGTTGATTTTTTAATTTCATGCAGTAAAGGAACATATATTAGGAGTCTAGCTCATGATTTTGGTAAGAAACTTTCTTCCGGAGCTTACCTTTCATCTTTAAAACGTATTCAGATTGGAAATAAAATTATCGATGACGCCTACTCTATGGAAAGCGTAATAAAAAGGTACTCTAAAAAAAATATAAAATGTGTAAAAGTTGATTAATTGAAACTTATTATATTGTTATATGTCTATTCAAAACCAATTCAAACAAAAGAAGCCTAAACAAAATTTAGAAATATTAAAAGGAATTCAAGAACTTAAAAAGAAAAAAAATGCTGTTATACTTGCCCACTATTACCAAGAGAATTCCATACAAGAGATTGCAGATTTTTTAGGAGATAGTTTATATCTAGCACAACAGGCTGCGAAAGTTAAAGAGGATATAATTGTTTTCGCAGGTGTTCATTTCATGGCAGAAACAGCAAAAATTATAAACCCAAAAAAAAAGGTACTTCTGCCCGACTTAAAAGCTGGTTGCTCGTTGGCTGATTCGTGTCCTCCAAAAGATTTTGCAATATTTAAAGCTAAATATCCAAATGCAGTTGTAGTTTCTTATATTAACTGTTCAGCAGAAATAAAAACTTTAAGTGATCTTGTGTGTACGTCGAGTAACGCAAAAAAAATTATTGATAGTATACCCAAAGAAAAAGAAATTATTTTTGCACCAGATAAAAATTTAGGAGCTTATTTGAATAAAGAAACAGGAAGAGAAATGATTTTATGGGAGGGTTCTTGTGCTGTTCATGAGGCGTTTTCGTTTGAAAAAATTTTAGACTTAGTGAAAAAATATCCAAAAGCAAAGTTTATTGCACACCCTGAAAGCAAATCGGCTATCTTGGAGATTACAAATTTCATAGGAAGCACATCAGCTTTATTAAATTTTGTTCGAAATGATAATGCTTCACAATATATTGTTGCTACTGAAGTGGGTATTCTTCATCAAATGCAAAAATACTGTCCTCAAAAATTATTTATTCCTGCACCTATAGAAGACGATACCTGTGCATGCAGTGAATGTGCATATATGAAATTAAACACTCTTGAAAAACTATATAATTGTTTGGCTAATGAAAAGCCTGAAATTAACATGAAAACTAATATTTTAGATGCTGCTCGGCTTCCAATAGATAGAATGCTTGAATTAAGTTAATTATGTTAAATGATCTTCTTGTAATAGGCACTGGAATCTCAGGCTTGACATTTGCAATTAAAGTTGCTGAACAAAGTCCAAAGCTTAAAATAACAATTATATCGAAAGGGGACATGAGTGAGGGAAACACTCGCTATGCACAAGGTGGAATTGCAGTTGTAAGAAATTTAAAAGATGATTCAATCGAAAAACATATTCAAGACACAATCATTGCAGGCGACGGTGAATGTGATAGCCATGTTGTTAAATTTGTTATTGAAGAGGCTAATGCACGATTAAATGAGTTGATAAATTGGGGGGCTGAGTTCGACAAAAATAAAGAGAAACTTGATCTAGGAATAGAAGGTGGACATTCAGAAAAAAGAATTGTACATTATAAAGATCAAACTGGTAAACAAATCCAAGATGTTTTATCAAAAAAATTAAAAAGTTTTCCTAATATTAATCTTTTAGAAAACCACACTTTAGTAGATTTAATAACTGATCACCATTCAATAGAAAAGAAGGGTAGGTGTTATGGAGCATACGTAATTTCTCAAGAAAGAGAGGAAATTATAAAAATATGCTCAAAGATAACTGTGCTTTCAACTGGAGGTGCTGGAAGTCTCTACGCATATAGTACAAATCCTAGTACTGCTACTGGTGACGGTCTTGGAGCCGCATATCGTGCAAAAGTCAGAATGGACCGTTTAGCCTACGTTCAATTTCATCCAACCGCTCTTCGAGATAGAGTAAATAATAATGTTTTTTTGATAACTGAAGCTGTTAGAGGTGCAGGAGGAATATTATTAAATAGCAAAAAAGAAAGGTTTATGTTAAAAATAGATAAAAGGGCAGAGCTTGCTCCGAGAGATATTGTTGCACGTGAAATTCATAAGCAGATAAAAGAACAAAAAGAAGATTTTGTTTGGCTTGATGGTTCAGAAATAGCAGTTGATGTTTGGAAGTCAAATTTTCCAACAATTTATAAAACTTGTATTTCTCAAGGAATCTTATTACCAAAAGATCCTATTCCTGTAGTTCCTGCAGCACACTATTTTTGTGGAGGAATAAGAGTAAATGAAAATAGTGAGTCTGAATTAAAAGGCCTTTATGCTATTGGAGAGTGCAGTTCAACTGGACTTCATGGAGCAAATCGTTTAGCCTCAAATTCTCTTTTAGAGGCATTGGTATTTTCCCACAGAGCAGCTATACATTCAGTCAAATCTTTACTAAACCCTTTGCCAAATGAAGAGTTTTACAAAGTTCTTCCCGCTTGGAATGGAGAAGGCTACTCAAAAAGTGATACCTTAAGGAACGTCGAAAAATTACGAAAAGAACTTCAAAAAAATATGACTCAACACGTTGGAATTTTTAAAACTCATGAAGGTTTAAAGTTAGCAGAACATAAAGTAAACAAAATCTACATTCAAGTCAGTAAACTCTACAATGAAAAAAAACTAACTTATGGTTTGAGTGAATTAAGAAACTTGGTAAGTATTTCTTATTTAATAATAAAACAAGCTCAACAAATTAAAAAAAATAAAGGCGTTTTTTATATTCAAGATTATGATAAAAAATTTTATAAAACGTTACAAAAATCAACTTGATTTTTTTATTGAAAATGCACTAAATGAGGATATTGGAACGGGTGATCACACAAGTTTATCTTGTATTGATGCTCAAATCAAAAGCTCAGCAGAATTAATAGTTAAAGAATCTGGATACTTAGCAGGTATTTCTATTTCTAAATTAATTTTTGAACACTATGATCCAAGACTTGAAATTGAAATAATGATTGAAGATGGAAATAAAATAAAAAAAGGAGATATAGCTTTTAAAGTACATGGATCGGCTGTTTCTATACTTGCGACAGAAAGGTTAGTTCTTAACACTATTCAAAGAATGAGTGGTATTACAAGCTTTACAAAAGATTTAAATAAGATGATAAAACATACTCCTTGCAAAATTTTAGATACAAGAAAAACAATTCCTAATTTTAGGTACGCTGAAAAATTAGCAGTTATGATTGGTGGTGGAACCAATCACAGAATGGGCCTTTTCGATGCAATACTAATTAAAGATAATCATGTTGATTATTGTGGTGGAATGAAAAATACTCTAAAAAAAACTGAACAATATTTAAACAAACTTGGTAAGAAACTTGATGTCGTAGTTGAGTGTCGAAACCAAACAGAAATTGATTCAGCTGTTAATTTTGATTATGTTGATAGAATATTACTAGATAATTATAATCCTTTAGAATTATCTGAAGCAGTATCATTTATCGACGGAAGAAAAGCAACCGAAGCATCAGGAAGAATAAAAAAGAAAAATATTGTAGAATACGCGGAAACAGGTGTGGATTTTGTTTCAATTGGGGAATTGACAAATAATGTAAAAAGTATTGACATGAGTTTGAAAGCAATAGCAATTTAATTTCATTTTTAAAACTTACTTTTTGTCAAAGATTGTATTTAACAATTTTAAAAGATTTCTTCTTTAATCTTTATATTTGTTATTATCATTATTTCAAATGAAATACCAAAGAATTTTGCTAAAACTTAGCGGTGAAGCGCTAATGGGTAACCAAAGTCATGGAATAGATCCAAAACGTATTGACAAATATGCTAAAGAAATAAAAAAGGTTTTTGATAAGGGAATTGAAATAGCAATAGTTATTGGTGGGGGTAATATATTTCGTGGAGTTTCAGGTTCAAGTAAGGGGATGGATCGGGTTCAAGCGGACTACATGGGAATGCTAGCTACAGTTATAAATGGTTTGGCATTACAAGGTGCTCTAGAAAACAATAATGTTCCTACTCGCTTACAAACAGCAATTAAAATTGAAGCCATTGCTGAACCTTTCATAAAAAGAAAGGCAACAAGACATTTAGAGAAAGGGAGGGTTGTAATTTTTGGTTCAGGAACAGGAAATCCTTATTTTACTACAGATTCTGCAGCAGTTCTAAGAGCAATCGAGATTAACGCGGATGTTATTTTAAAAGGAACAAGAGTGGACGGGATATATAATGAAGATCCTGAGAAAAATATTAAGGCAACGAAGTTTGATAATCTTTCTTTTGATGAAGTTTTGAAAAAAGGCATTAAAGTTATGGATACCACAGCCTTCACACTGAGTCAAGAAAATAAATTACCAATAATTGTTTTTGATATTAATACATCTAACAATCTATACAAGGTTATAAAAGGGGAAAATATTGGGACAAGAGTAAACTTATAAATTTTATTAAATGGAAGAATTAATGCAAATAATAATTGAGTCTGCAAAAGAAAATATGGATTCAGCATTAAAACATCTAGAAAGAGAAATGTTAAACATACGAGCGGGTAAAGCGAATCCTATAATGCTCAATGGCGTTAAAGTTGAATATTATGGGACACCAACGGTAATTTCACAAGTTGCAAATATTAATACACCTGACAGTAAAACTTTGGTAATTCAACCATGGGACAAATCAATATTAGGTGATGTTGAAAATGCAATTATGACGGCAAACATAGGCTTCAATCCAATGAATAATGGTGAGTCTATAATTATAAATATTCCGGCTCTAACAGAAGAAAGAAGGAAAGAATTAGTTAAAATCGCTAAATCTGAGACTGAGAGCGCTAAAATCTCAATTAGATCTGCAAGAAAAGAAGCTAATACTGAAATTAAAAAATCTGAAACTTCAGAAGATGTTCAAAAAAACTTTGAAATTGACATTCAAATATTAACTGACGAATTTATTTCTAAAGCAGATGAAATTTTTAGTTTAAAAGAAAGAGAAATTTTAACAATTTGAAAATAATTGATAGCTTGTAGGCTTGCATGAAGAAAAAAAAACAATGGAATTTCTGGAGCTTAGTTGCTAGATTCATTCTTAGAAATCGTATCCTAATCTTATTGACTTTGATATCCAGTACCATTTTTTGGTCTACGCAATGGAAATTCATGCAATTTACTTATACTGAAGCTAATCTGCTGCCTGATAAACATCCAGAAAATATTATATACAAATCCTTCACAAGTATATTTGGCGAAGAAGGTAACGTTTTGGTAATAGCATTTCAAGAAAATGAATTTTATAAACCTGATAAACGTTATACTTGGAAAGATCTTAACAAAAGAATTGAAGAGTTTAAAGAAATTAATTTTGTCATATCAACTGAAAATATCAAAGATCTTAAAAAGAATGAAAAAGATAAGAGTTTTATTTTCAAAGAGGTTTCAAAACAATTTCCCATTGAAGCAAAAACTCCTGAAAAATTCAAAGAAAAACTTTTTCTAGAGCTACCATTTTATAAAAACTTATTATACGATGAAAATACAAGTACAATTCGTTCTATAATTTATATGGATCCTAAAGTTGTTAATACAGCTGAAAGAAGAGATTTTATTTTTGACACTTTTATTCCATTAATTAATGAATATGAAAAAAAATTAAGTACTAAAATATACATTTCCGGAATGCCCTATATAAGAACATTAAATGCTCAAAACATAGTAGATGAAATAGAAATTTTCGTGCTAGGAGCTACATTAATAACATCGATAATTTTCTTTTTGTTTTTTCGCTCATTTCGAGCAACATTAATATCATTATTCGTAGTGGGTATAGGGGTGATGTGGGCGTTTGGAATATTAGGATGGCTAGGATATGAAATTACAGTTCTTACAGCATTAATACCTCCACTTATAATTGTAATTGGAGTCCCTAATTGTATCTTTTTAATTAATAAATATCAACAAGAAATTGCAAAGCACAGAAATCAAGCAAAGTCTCTACAAAGAATGATTTCAAAAATTGGAAATGCAACCTTAATGACGAACCTAACAACAGCCTCTGGATTTGCGACCTTTATTCTTACAAATTCAAAAATTTTAAAAGAATTCGGTGTTGTAGCTTCTGTAAATATTATTGTAATTTTTCTTCTATCTCTTTTAATCATTCCAATTGCATATAGCTTCATGGCTGTGCCAAACAAAAAACATCTAAGACATTTAAAGAATAAAACTGTTGATTTTTTTGTTACATGGATGGAAAAAACAGTTAGAAAAAAAAGAGTAAACGTATATTTAGTTTCTCTCTTAGGCCTAATAATTGGAATAACTGGTATTTATCAAATTACAATTTCTGGAAGCCTTATTGAAGATATGCCCAAGAAAGCAGACTTTTTTAATGATATTTTATTTTTTGATGAGGTCTTTAATGGAATAGTTCCCCTAGAAATTTGGATTGATAGTAAAAGAGAGAAAGGTATTGTTAAACCTGCAACATTGAGGAGAATGAATGATTTGCATTCAACAATAGACGAAATTCCCGAACTGGCTTCCCCAATTTCAGTAGTCAACCTAATTAAATTTGCAAAACAGGCCTATTATAATGGTAATCCTAATTATTTTGCTCTTCCAACTTCACAAGAAAATAGTTTTATTTATCCATACCTGAATAAATCAAATAATCATAATAAATTAATTGAGGGATATGTTGATTCTACAGGGCAATTTGGTAGAATAACAACTTACATGAAGGATGTTAAAACTTCAAGAATGGAGAAAATTGAATCTGAATTGAATTCACTTATTGAGAAAATTTTTCCTAAAGATCGTTATGGAGTAAAAATTACAGGTAAATCGCTTTTATTTTTAAAAGGGACAAAATATTTGATAAATAATCTTGTCCTTTCACTTAGTCTAGCTATTTTATTGATAGCTATTTTTATGGCTTTTTTATTTAGATCCTTTAAAATGATTTTAATTTCATTAATTCCAAACCTGCTCCCATTAATTATAACAGCAGGTGTAATGGGCTTTACGGGAATTCCATTAAAACCCTCAACAATATTAGTCTTTAGTATTGCTTTTGGAATATCTGTTGATGACACGATACATTTTTTAGCTAAGTATCGTCAAGAACTGATATCAAATGGCTGGAAAATAAATAGGGCAATTTTTGCTGCTTTAAGAGAAACAGGAATAAGTATGTTTTACACCTCCGTAGTGTTATTTTTCGGATTTTCAATATTTATGTCATCCAATTTTGGAGGTACACAGGCTTTAGGTGGACTAGTAGCTGTTACTTTAATGATGGCAATGCTAGCTAATCTAATTTTACTTCCATCATTACTCATTTCACTGGAAGACTCGATTAGTAACGAAAAAGTGTTAAAAGAACCAAAACTTGAAATTCTTGATCAGTGATTCAAAAGAAGGGTTTTAAATTAACTTTATCAAATAAACTTATATTTGTGTCGCATTATACTGATATAAATGTGAGATGAAAGCAGTCAAAATTAAATATCTTCTAAATGAGTCAGCTAAAAGAAATTTGATTTATTCTGTTAAGGGATGGGTAAGAACTTTTCGAGCAAACAGATTTATTGCATTAAATGATGGCTCCTCTGTAGAAAATCTCCAATGTGTAATTGATTTTGAAACTTTTGATGAGTCTAAACTTAAACTTATTACTACTGGTGCAGCACTTCATATAGAGGGTTTACTTACTAAAAGCCTAGGAAGTGGACAAAAGGTTGAATTAAATGTCAATAAACTGGATATAATAGGTGGTTGTGATCCTGAAAAATATCCTATACAACCAAAAAAACATAGCTTAGAGTATTTAAGAGAAAAAGCTCATCTAAGAATCAGAACTACCACTTTTGCTTCTGTTATGAGAATTCGATCATCTCTTTCATTTCACATCCACAAATTCTTTCAAGAAAGAGGGTTCTACTACATAAATACACCAATAATAACCGGAACCGATGCGGAAGGTGCAGGTGAAATGTTCCGAGTAAGCACACTAAATCTAAAAAAAACTCCTCTAAATGATTTCGGAAACGTTGATTTTAAAAAAGATTTTTTTGGGAAGGAAACAAATCTTACTGTCTCTGGTCAATTGGAAGCCGAAGCTTATGCTCTTGGCCTTGGTGAAGTTTATACATTTGGACCTACTTTTCGTGCAGAAAACTCAAATACTACAAGACATCTTGCAGAATTTTGGATGATAGAACCAGAAATGGCATTCTATGATCTTGACGATAATATGGATTTAGCTGAAAAATTTGTAAAAAGCGTTTTAAGAGAGATTTTATCTAATTGTATCAATGACTTAAAGTTTTTAAATGAACGTCAACAAAAAGAAGATTTAAGTAAGCCTTCAAGTGAACGAAACCAAATGAGTCTTTTAGAGAAAATTAAATTTGTAGTTGAAAATAATTTTGTTAGAATTAGCTATGATGAGGCTTTCAATATTCTTAGAGATTCAAAACCAAATAAAAAGAAAAGATTCAAATTCCCGATAAGTGATTGGGGCTCAGATTTTCAAAGTGAGCATGAAAGATATCTTGTTGAAAAACATTTTAAATGCCCTGTTATAATTTTTAATTATCCAATCAACATTAAAGCATTTTATATGCGAAGAAACGACGACAATAAAACAGTAAGAGCAATGGATATACTTTTTCCTGGAATTGGAGAAATAGTCGGTGGCTCTCAAAGAGAAGAGCGTCTTAATATATTAGAAAAGCGTATTACTGAAATGAAAATTAATCGTGAAGAATTATGGTGGTACTTGGATCTGAGAAGATTTGGAAGTGTACCACATAGTGGATTTGGATTAGGCTTTGAAAGATTGGTTCAATTTGTAACAGGGATGAATAATATTAGAGATGTAATTCCTTTTCCACGAACACCTCAGAATGCTTCATTTTAAAGGATATACATGAAATTGTATATATTTACAAGGATGTATTAATTGGATATGTTAAAACAAAACCTTCAAATAAAACTTTCACAGAAATTATCTCCTCAGCAGATTCAACTAATGAAGATGATTCAACTTTCTACTTTGGAGTTAGAACAAAAAATTGAATCAGAAATTGCTGAAAACCCTGCATTAGAGAGTGGAAAAGAACTCTTAAATACAGAAGTTTCAGGGACTGACCTTGAAGAAACAGAAAAAATTACTACAGATGAAATTGATATAGATCAATATTTAAGTGATGATGAGATGCCTACTTACAAGCTTTATGCAAATAATCTCATAAACAACGACGAAGATCAGACTATCCCTTTTTCAGGAGGATTAACATTTCATCAATACCTTTCTCAGCAAATAGTCAACTTAATTTTATCAGATACTGAAATTCAAATCGCTGAATTTATAATTGGTAGCATTGATGAAAGTGGATACTTAAGAAGAAGTAATGAGGAACTTGTTGACGATTTAGCATTTACTCAAAACCTTTTTGTGGACACATTAACTGTAGAAAAAATAATAAAATCAGTACAATCATTAGATCCTGTTGGGATTGGAGCTCGTTCACTTCAGGAGTGTCTCAAACTTCAATTAGAAAAAAAGGATATTAACAGACCCGAGGTAAACGACGCATTAAGAATCATTAAAAATTATTTTAATGAATTTAGCCATAAACATTACAAAAAACTACAAGAGAAACTTGGCATTGATCAAGAAAAATTGAGAATAGCTTTAGATTTAATAAGTAAGTTAAATCCAAAACCTGGAGGAGCACTAACATCTAACAATCAAAATACTCAAATAGTTCCTGATTTTATTTTAACAATTGAGGAAGGAAATTTATACGTGAAGCTTAATAGAAGAAATGAACCACAACTAAAGGTTTCAAATACATACAAAGATATGCTTTCTGGCTACTCTAAGTCAGAGTCTAAATCAAATAAAGATGCAATTCAATTTATTAAACAAAAATTAGATTCAGCACAATGGTTTATTGATGCTATTAGACAAAGATATCAGACTTTAACACTAACGATTAATGCTATACTCGATCATCAAAGAGAATATTTTTTAAGTGGAGACGAAAAGAAACTTAAACCTATGATACTCAAAGATATTGCAGATAAAGTTAATATGGATATTTCAACAATATCAAGAGTAGCGAATAGTAAATATATTGACACACCTTATGGAACGAAATTATTAAAGACATTTTTTTCAGAAGGGTTGAAAAATAAAGAAGGTGAAGATGTATCATCCATAGAAATAAAAAAAATACTTGAACAGTTTATACTTGATGAAAACAAAAAAAAGCCTCTAACAGATCAAATACTTTCAACGATGATGAAAAAAAAAGGTTATATAATTGCTCGAAGAACAATTGCAAAATATAGAGAGCAACTTGAAATTCCTGTTGCAAGATTAAGAAAAGAACTTTAAGCAATTATAAAACGAAAAAAATTAATCCCACTTTTATGGGTGATATCCTAATTGAAGAGTTATTTGAATTTGTGATTTTAGAATTGAAAATTGGAGTTAACGGATATGACAAATAAAAATTCCATGTATTGTAACCAAAACTTACAAAAGCGTTTGTTACAAATTTATTTATTTCATAATTAATTGTTTCAAAATCTATATCTTCAGTTTCTCTATTTTGGAAGTTCCAATTAATTTTGATGCCTCCGTAAACCCTCCAAAAAGCATAATCTAAATTTGTTGAATTTCTCCATCTAATTGCAAAAGGGATTTCAAAAGATTTGACTGATACAGAAAAAAAGCTATTTATATTATTTTCTAAATCAAAAGAATAAACTTCATTTTCAATGGGAATTAAATTTGTTGTAAATTTTTCAAAACTAATTCCTAAACCTAAGCCTGAAGATAATTTACCTGACTTTGTAAGTGGGATATCGCGCATGAGACCGAATTGGAAATGACGTGACAAGCCCCTCGTTTTTAAATCGTCTTGATTCGTATTTAATAACAATAAAGATGCTCCAAAATATATCTGATCTTCTCTGTAAAAAATTGAATCGCTTTGCTTTTCTGTATTTTGACTTTGAAGTTTAAAGGGGAATAGAAGAGTTATTGATAATAAACCAAAACATATATTTTTCCGCAAGAGTTTATATATTAATTTCACTTTAAAATAAAAAAAGTACCCATGAAGGTACTCAAGTAAAATAATATTTCTCTCAATCTTGTTAATTCAAATTTTGAGTATAGTCTCCTACTCTTGTCGTATAATTTATTTTAAGTGCTTGAACTTTTCTAAGCTCTTGCTTTATGTCTTGGATTAATCCCATTTTGGTATCGCTGTCAACCTTTAGGGCAGTAGTTAGTACATTTTGTAACTCTTGCCTTTTGGAAGCACGCTCAGCAAGAATAAAAGCGCCAACCTCGTCAACAGAAGCAAACTTATCATTTAATTGAATTCTTGCACTTGAGCCATATTTGTCTTGGTACCTTGATGAGGGTTTACCTGCGTATATGTACATTACACGGTCTTTTTTATCAAGTTTTTGAATTTGATCGGCCGCAGGTAATTTATTCACTACCATTAGAGTACTATCACGCATCACTGTGGCAACCATAAAAAAGAAAAGCAACATAAAAACTATATCAGGAAGTGATGCTGTTGAAATTGCTGGTAAATCTCCGCCTTTTTTCTTTTTAAATTTTGACATTTTATATTTATTGTTAATTAAGTTTAGTTGACTCTGCTTCTGATAATTTTTGGGGATACATAGCTTTTACTTGATCTAATTTTGGCTTAAGCAACTCCTTCCTTTCAGTATTTGTTCTTGGGTCATCATATTGCTTTTGTGCCTCTACATAATTTATACCTAATTCGGTCCCAAATAATCTTTCAAATTCACGATTTCGTAAATCATTGTAAGCTGCTACCAATTCGTTTTGTACAGCTATATAAACTTTATAGGATGTTTCCCTATCATTTTTTAAGGATATTATAGCTTTATCAGGGTTATCTGATGATGCTTCATCACGTTCCCCTTGGCAATATTCACAAGCTTCATCTCCAACACCTCCACCGTTATCTAAAAAAGCAATAGCAAGGGACCTTAAATCTGAGATATCAGCAAGTTCTTCTTCGACTAAAAGTTGGTCGTTCTTACTAACTAAAACAGTAAAAATATTCTTCTCCCTTATGATGGGAGGGTCAACTTGATCTTCCATTGGTGGAAGCTTTCTATTTAGACCGCTATCAGTTTCAATTGTAGTTGTAACCAAAAAGAATATCAAAAGAAGGAATGCAATATCGGCCATAGAACCAGCATTTACTTCAGGTGCAGATCTTTTAGCCATAAATTACTTTTTTAAAATTTTCTTAGCTCCAGAAAGAATCATAGATAATATCGCAAGAGCAGCAAGTATATAGAACATTCTAAGGCCCGTTCCTACCCAACGAGAACCATTTGCAGAAAGCACCTCTCCGTCCTTCATAGGGGTCTCTACTCCATCTGAAGCAGCATAAGCTATAACTGTTACTACAACAAAACAACCTATAAAAATTAATGATTTTTTCAACTTCTTGGAACTCGAGGCTAAATTTAAAATTGAAAATACTAAAGTTATAGATACTGTTATGAAAAGTATAGCTATTGCAAGAGACACAAGAGGTGATACTGTAGTAAAATCTCCTGAAGTTGCAGCCATTTTAATTTCTTCATCCCCGGCACCAATAATTCTAAAAAGAAAAACTACCCCAAGTAATCCAAAAACAGCACTTATAATTTTAACAATGGTCTGTAAATTCATTTAATATTTTTTTATTTTTTTTGAGATACTAAAATATCGATTAAGGTAATAGATGCATCTTCCATATCATTCACAATACTATCAATTTTAGCGACAATGTAATTGTAAAAAACTTGAAGAATAATAGCAACAATTAATCCAAATACAGTAGTTAAGAGTGCTACTTTAATACCCCCTGCAACAAGTGATGGCTGCATGTCACCAGCAGCTTCAATTTTATCAAATGCTTGAATCATTCCGATCACAGTACCCATGAAACCAAGCATCGGTGCTAGAGCTATAAATAAAGAGATCCATGATACATTTTTTTCTAATTGTCCCATTTGAACCCCCCCATATGCTACAACTGCTTTTTCAGCGCTCTCAACCCCCTCATCCATTCGATCAAGTCCTTGATAAAAAATTGATGCAACGGGTCCCTTGGTATTCCTGCAAAATTCTTTAGCAGCATCAACTCCACCTGACGAAAGTGCTTCCTCAACCCCATCGGTAAGTTTTTTTGTATTGGTTGTTGCTAGATTAAGGAAAATTATGCGTTCGATCGAAATTGCCAAACCAAGTATCAAACATATTAAGACAATCCCCATGAATCCTGGTCCCCCTTCGATAAAACGTTTTTTTAGTTCTTGTGTAAATGAAGCGGATTGAGCAGGAGCTTCCTCATCTTGAAATGCCATGTTTTCTGTTGTCACTGTATTAGCAGTCAATACTGTTGCTCTAGTAGTTACCATGAAGCCCAGTAGTGCGAAGACAAAAATTAGTTTTCTCATTTTGATATTGTTTGTTCTTTAAATTTAAGTGCCGATAAAGATAAAAAAAAATAAATATGATTTTAATTTTAAAAGATTAATTATAACAACAGTTAAGACAGAAAATTTTTCATTTATAGAAGTGAAATATCAAAAATTAAAAAAATCATCAATATTTGTATGCCTAAGGGTAAAATACAATTACCCTTCTAAATTTATTTAAACCAGCAAACTTTATCTTCATATGAGCCTGGTATTCGCTTTGTTACTTTTTTATCATAATACCCCATATAAAAAATTCCTAAACACCTTTCACCTTTTTTAAGTTTGATAAATTCGTGAACATGATCAATAAGTTTAGAGGAACTCCAATATGAACCGATATTTAATTCAGTAGATACTAGCCACATATTTTGAACAGCCATGCTAACTGATGCTATTTCCTCCCATTCAGGAATTGAATTCAAAGGATCTCTTTGCATACATATCAATATAATTGCAGAAGATCTTTTTATATTATTACTTATGCTTTCAAATTTAAATTCAGAGAATTTTGCAGTTGTATTTTTATATTTTTCAGACAAAAATTTACCAAAATCATTTTTATAAACATTTTGTAAAACTTTAAATCTCCATGGTTCGGTTTTTTTATGAGTTGGTGCAAAATTAGCTGCTTTAAGAATGAGTTTTAAATCCTCTTTTTTAATAGGTCTATTATTGTATTGTCTAGGAAAAATAGATCTTCTTGACTCAATTGTTTGAAATAATTTCATGCTTAAATAATTTATTTTATAAATCAAAATGTGGACTTGCAGAGAGGAAGAGACCTGAACTGCTTTAATAGATTTTAGTAAATCCTTATAAAATCTGACTTTTTATTGCATTTTTGTTTCTTTAAAATTAAAATTACTAATATTTACTAAGATTTTGTACTTTAAAATCATACCCAAAACTATACCTCAATGGGATTTTTTAAAGAGTATCCAAATAATGCTATAATCGGATTTATTTATTATTTGCAATGTCTCTAATGCTCTTATTAATGTCTATAATTACACCCTTGTCATAAGTTTTTAAGCTGCGTTCCTCATTTTTTGCTTTATTATTGGAAAGCCAATTATAACTTCCTACAAGAGCATATTTATCGTCAACCACAATTATTTTAGAATGATTTGCTTTAAATAAAATTTTTACATCTCCCTCTTTATTGCTTTTCTGGAATTCTTTTAGAAGAATCATTGATGTATTATCACTTGAATGAAATCCTCGATTGTCCTCATAACCATATATAATCCTTATCTTAACTCCATTATCAACTAAACCCTGGAGTTTAGCTATAAAGTCTTTTTTTATTACAAATTTACTTACCCATCCAGATGCAATTATCAATGATTTAGTTGCATTATTTAATGCTTTGTCTCTTTCAGACACATGGTCAATACCTTCAATAATTTCAATAGGAGCCTTTGACAAGTTTGGGAACTTAACTTCGTATTCTTTTCTTAATTTGAACTCTAAATCCTCTCTGATTTTTAATCTTGTTTTAAATAGCTCCGATTTCACAAAATAGTCTGCTAGTCTATAGGGTATTAAAAAAAATAGTAGTTGGGGTAGAGATAATTCAAAAAATATTTCAATTGGATTCCGATAATTATATCTAACCTGGAGATAAATTATTATCCATCCCAAACATAAAATCAATAAAACTCTTTTTAAATACAGCGTTTTTTCAGCTGGCAGCATCCCTATAATTAAACCGAAAATTCCAAATAAAATCCACCATAGTTCCTTATTAAGAATCGGTAAATCGGTGGTTAAAATAACTGATAAATAACTATCCATAAAGTTTATATTCTATCACAAAAAAATTACAGTCCTTTAGGATGCATGATGAAGCTCAAGATATAGAGGCTAACTTTTGGCTGTACCATACCCAAAACCATACCCCAAAAACAACCCCCCAATAAAATCGAGGCTTTCCATATATATTAGCAGAGAGGAAGGGATTCGAACCCTCGATTCCAATGCAATTGGAATACACACTTTCCAGGCGTGCGCCTTCGACCACTCGGCCACCTCTCTAAATTTATCCTAAAATATCATAAATTAATTAAAAATCAACCTTTTTAAAAACCTCCATAGCGTTTTTTGTAGTGATTCTGGCGATTTCTTCAACTGAGATATTAAAACAATCAGATACTTTTTCTTGAATCAAGGTCAAATGTGAACTTTCATTACGTTTTCCTCTAAAAGGAGTTGGTGATAAATAAGGCGAGTCTGTTTCTAAAACAATTGACTCTATAGGTAGCTTTTTTATGAATTGATCGATTCTTCCATTTTTATATGTTACTACTCCTCCAATACCTAACTTAAAGTTTAAACTTATTGCTTTATATGCCTGTTTGATTGATCCAGTAAAACAATGAAAAATTCCAAAAATTTTTTCAGATTTAAATTGATCTAAAATTTCAAAAATTTCATCAAATGCCTCCCTACAGTGAATTACTATTGGTAACTGGTAATTAATTGCTATTTGAATTTGTTTTTGGAAAGCATCTTGCTGCTGTTTTAAAAAACTCTTATCCCAATACAAATCGATTCCAATTTCACCAATCGCACAAAAATTTTTCGATCTTAATAAATCAGATATGAAATTTAATTCCTCGCTAAAATCTTCCTTGACATAGCAAGGATGCAATCCTGCCATCAAATGAATTTTTTTTGGATATTGTTCCCTGAGATCAAACATCCTTTTAAAATATTTACTACTAATTGCAGGTATAAAAAAATGATTTACACCGACTGATAGAGCTCTCTCAATAACTTGATTTCTATCTTTATCAAAAGCTTCTAGATACAGATGAGTATGTGTGTCAATTAGATGCACAAGTGATTATTTTCATCAAAATTAATTAAAGTGATTTAATCATACTTTTTAAAATTTAAAACTTAAATATATTTGTTAGTATAATGAGGAAAGTTTTTACAAAACTAAAAATTTTAAAAACTAAGCATATTTTGTGCAAAGCGTGGATAAATGGAAAAAAGGCTAAACTTTTAATTGATACTGGTGCCACAAACAGCTGCATTCATTCTGATCTTCAGGATTATTTTGAATTACAAAAATATGGAGAGCCTTTTCTAGCTTCAGGAGCAAGCGAAGGAAAAATGGAAGCTATAATGACACTTAATTGTAATATCAAACTTGGAAGAAATTATAAAGGTAAACAAGCTTTCGTATTGCTTGATCTTAGTCATGTAAACGATACATTAAATACTCAAGGAGTTGAAAAAATTGATGGCGTTATTGGTGCTGATTTTTTGAAAGAAAATAATACAATTATTGACTATGGTCAAAGTAAATTATTCCTACAACTCGAAAGTTTTTAATGGGTCACCATCCATAAGCAATTCCTTTGGAGATTCGAGTGCCTCTTTAATTGCGACCAAAAAACCAACAGATTCACGACCATCTATTATCCTATGATCATATGAAAGTGCTAAATACATCATAGGGCGAACAACCACCTTATCATCTATAACAACAGGACGCTTAATTATGTTGTGCATTCCTAATATACCTGATTGAGGAGGATTTATTATTGGTGTGGATAACATTGACCCAAATACACCTCCATTAGAAATTGTAAAGGTTCCTCCTGTCATATCATCAACAGTAATTTTACCCTCACGTGCTTTAATTGCTAAATGAGAAATTTCCTTCTCAATTCCAGAAAAGCTCAACAATTCAGCATTACGAACTACTGGTACCATTAGGCCCTTTGGTCCTGAAACAGCAACACTTATATCACAATAATCATAAGAAATTTTGTGATCCCCATCCATCATTGAATTAACATCAGGAAATAGTTTAAGTGCTCTGACAACAGCTTTAGTAAAAAAGCTCATAAAACCGAGTTTGACATTATGCTTTTTTTGGAAATCATCTTTAAACTTGTTGCGAATTTTAAATACTTCATCCATATCAACCTCGTTAAAAGTGGTTAACATAGCAGTTTCATTTTTAGCTTCTACTAATCGTTCTGCAACTTTTCTTCTAAGCATTGAAAGTTTTTCACGATTTTGTTGACGCTCACCCCATTCAGGTTTAGACCCCATTGATGGGATTGCATTTAATGCGTCGTTTTTAGTAATCCTACCTCCTCTTCCAGAACCTTTTATATCACTAGAATTGATACCTCTTTCATCAATAATTTTTTTAGCAGCAGGTGAGGGTGTTTGTGCAGCATAATTATTTGGAATTGGGGTCGCTTCATTTTTTTCTTTGTCAATTTCTAAATTTTTCTCAAAAGATTCTATCTTTTCGTTCGTCTTATTATCTTTTCCATCAGTATCAATTAGACAAACAATTGCTCCCACAGAAACTGCATCTCCCTCCTCGGCCTTGAGGGTTATTGTTCCGCTAACTTCTGCAGGCAGTTCAAGAGTTGCTTTATCAGAATCTACTTCAGCAATTGCTTGATCTTTTTCCACATAATCACCATTGCTGACAAGCCATTGAGCAATTTCAACTTCGGTAATTGATTCTCCAGGAGAGGGAACTTTCATTTCTAAAATCATGATACTTTATTTTTTAGTTTTTCTAATAAAATTATCTTTTGTTTTGTCAAAAACGTAGTCAATAACTTCTTTGTGACGTTTATTAAATCTTGTTGAGCTTCCAGCAGCAGGCGAACCATACATTCTTCTACTTGCTACCCTCATCATTTTAACATCTGGTAAGTGAAGCAATAAGTGGCTCCAAGCGCCCATATTTCTTGGTTCCTCTTGAGCCCAAACAAAATCTTTAGAGTGCTTATACTTTGTAATTAAATCTTTAATTTCTTTATCGGGTAATGGAAATAATTGTTCAATTCTAATTAAAGCAACATCATTCTCTCTTTTTCTTATGCTTCTTTCTTCGAGTAGATCATAATAAAATTTTCCTGTGCAAAAAACAACAGTTTCAGCAAATTTGATGTTTACCTTTGAATCATCAATTATAGTTTTAAAACTTGAATTTGTGAAATCATCTATGTTAGAAATTGCCTTTGGGTGACGGAGAAGACTTTTAGGAGAAAAAATAATCAATGGTTTTCTATATTTTGCTTTAAGCTGGCGCCTTAGCACGTGGAATAGGTTTGCAGGAGTCGTACAATTAACTACAAACATATTGTCTTTAGCACACATTTGTAAATACCTTTCAACTCTAGCTGAAGAATGTTCAGCTCCCTGACCTTCATAACCGTGCGGCAACATTAAAACTATACCATTTTGTAATTTCCATTTATCCTCCGCTGAAGTTATGTATTGATCAATAATTATTTGTGCTCCATTTGAAAAATCTCCAAATTGGGCTTCCCAAATCGTTAATGAATTAGGACTTGTCATTGAGTAACCATAATCATAACCTAAGACTCCATACTCGGATAATAAAGAATTAAAAATTCTAAATCTACCTTGTTCTTTGTCAATATTATTTAGAAGAATAATTTCTTCCTCAGAATCCTCATCAACTAAAATGGCATGACGATGTGAAAATGTACCTCTTTCTACATCCTGTCCAGAGAGTCTTATGTCATGACCTTCTAATAACAATGTTCCATATGCGAGAAGTTCTCCCATAGCCCAGTCCAAAGTTTTTGAATCAAAAAACATTTTTTTTCTTTCAGAGATAAGCTTTTCAGCCTTTCTTAAAAATTTCTTAGTGCTAGGTAGCTTTGAGATTGCATTGGCAACTTTCTCAAGGGATTTTCTGTCAATTTTTGTAGTTACTTGTTTTTTCATCGCAAACTCATCAACCCTTTCTAAATATGGTGCTATGTTTTTCCATTCATCATACATAAAAGGATTAATAAAAGTTTTACTTACTTTTCTTGAGTCTTCAAGATTTTTTTCTAGAAATTCCTTGTATTCTTTTTCTAAAGATTTTATATGAGTTTTTTCGATTATACCCTCCTCAATTAATTTTTTTGCGTAGATATCTCTACAATTTAGATGTTTAGAAATATTTTTATAAAGTTTAGGCTGTGTGAATCTGGGCTCGTCTCCTTCGTTATGACCATATTTTCTATAACCAAGAAGGTCAATAAACACATCGCTTTTAAACTTCATTCTATAATTTAAAGCAAAAAGGACAGCATGAATCACCGCTTCTACATCGTCTGCATTAACATGCATAACAGGAGATAATGTAACTTTCCCAACGTCTGTGCAGTATGTACTTGATCGTGCATCTAAATAATTTGTTGTGAAACCTATTTGGTTATTAACAATTATATGAATAGTTCCACCTGTTGAATATCCTTTTAGAGCTGCCATTTGAACTATTTCATATGCAAGCCCCTGTCCCGCAATTGCGGCGTCACCATGAACAAGTATTGGGAGTACTTTCGAAGTATCACCTGAATGATTATTATCGAGTTTTGCTCTTGCAATTCCTTGGACAACAGCTCCTACTGTTTCTAAATGTGAAGGATTTGGAGCAAGGCTTATATTAATTTGTTTTCCATCATTATTTGGGTCTATTTTTGAAGTCCACCCTAGATGATATTTCACATCGCCATCAAATACTTCGTCATCATAATCTTTACCATCAAACTCACTGAAAATATCTTTTGTCGATTTTCCAAAAATATTTGCTAGAGTATTCAATCTTCCTCTGTGAGCCATTCCCATCACAAATTCTTCAACACCCAAATTATCAGCTTCTAAAATTAAAGCATCAAGTGCGGGTATCAATGACTCACCTCCTTCTAAAGAAAATCTTTTTTGACCAACATACTTAGTATGTAAAAAGTTTTCAAAACTTACAGCTTGATTTAATTTTTTTAAAATATTTTTTTTCTTTTCTACTGAAAACTCTGGATGGTTATCGTTTACATTCAGTCGTTGCTGAATCCAATTAACCCTTTCTGGATTCCTAATATACATGTACTCTACACCAATCGAGCTGCAATAAATTCTTTGTAAGTGTTTTATAATGTCGTTTAAAGAACTTGGACCAATTCCCATTATCTCACCCGCATTAAATACAATTGACAGGTCTTCATTTGAAAGTCCAAAATTCTCAATATCTAATGTTGGCTGATATTTTCGGCGTTCCCTTACTGGATTCGTTCTAGTGAACAAGTGACCTCTAGTTCTGTATCCGTCAATTAATTTAACTACTTTAAATTCTTTCTGTAAGTGTTCGGGTATTTCAACATTTTTAGTTTCATTTGAAGCTATCAACTCATTTATTCCATTACTTTCCAAACCAAAATCAAAGCCTTGAAAAAAAGCTCTCCAGCTAGGCTCAACTTTGTCTGGATCTTGCAAATATTGATCATACAAATCAGCGAAATATGCTGTATGAGCAGTGTTCAGGAATGAATAATTATCCATGTAGTTGAGTCAGTACAAATTCTTGATTACAAAATTACAATTTTTGCCTTAAGTGTCTTTGGATTTGAATAAAAATAGTTTCCTAGATAAATTTTATTTAAAAATGAAATTGAATAGTGAAAAACTTTTCTAAAAATCAGGTTTTCAAATGCAAACATTTTAATACCTTTTTTACATGTTTGCATTAGTGGATTGTAATAACTTTTATGCTTCGTGTGAGCGTGTTTTTCAGCCACAGTGGGAAGGAAAACCCATTGTAATCCTTTCAAATAATGATGGTTGTGTTATTTCGCGAAGCAACGAAGCAAAAAAATTGGGTATTCCTATGGGAGCTCCTGCTTTTAAATATCAGGTACAATTCAAAAGACAAGGAATAAAAGTTTTTTCATCTAACTATCCTCTTTATGGCGACATGAGTAGTCGGGTGATGTCTATATTGGAAAAGTTTACTCCAAATGTTGAGATCTACAGTATTGATGAAGCTTTTTTGGAATTTAAGGGCTTTGATTTCTTTGATTTAGAAGGAGAAGGAATGAGAATGAAAAAACAGATCCAAAAGTGGACAGGGATACCTATTTCAATAGGAATAGCGCCAAGTAAGGCTTTGGCAAAAATAGCTAATAAAATTGCTAAAAAATTTAGTTTAGATACAGGAGGTGTTTATTGTATTAATAACGAGAAAAAAAGAGTTAAGGCATTAAAATGGACAAAAATAGGTGACGTCTGGGGTATAGGACGTCAACATAAAAAACGGCTTGAATATTTAGGTATTGAAAATGCATGGCAATTCACTCTATTATCTGAAGACTGGGTTAAAAAACATATGTCTGTGGTAGGAGTCCGAATAAAAAGAGATCTGATGGGTCTTCCTACCATTCAATTGGAGGAAATTCAACCACCAAAAAAATGTATTGCCACTACTCGTAGCTTTGAAGGTACTATAAGTAAATTCTCGGATTTAGAAGAACGCATTTCAACGTTTGCAAGTAGCTGTGCTGAAAAAATGCGAAAGCAGCAGAGTAGTTGTAGTACGATGTTAGTGTTTATCAAGAGTGATCCTCACAAAAAAAATACTGTTCCCTATCAAAATAGCTATGTCCTTAATCTTCCTTACATAACAGATTCCAATATCGTGCTAAGTAAATACGCAGTGATTGGACTAAAAAAAATTTTTAAAAAGGGTATTTCCTATAAAAAAGCGGGTGTAATGATTATGGGTCTTAATCCCACAACAAAGCGTCAATTGAGTCTTTTTGACAACAATAATGTCAAGCATATTTCTATAATGCAGAGTGTGGACAAAATTCACAAACGTTTCGGCCCACACAAAATAAAGCTAGCCAATCAAGACTTAAATCGTACTTGGAAAATGAAACAACAATATTTATCAAGTCGTTTTACAACAGAACTTAGCGAAATAATTACGGTAAAATAGTCCTATGCATAATAAGAAATTAGTTTTTTTTCATCCAAATCAAGAACAGAAAAAAAGAATGCATTTAGCAGAAGAAGGGATTTCTGCAGGATTTCCTTCCCCTGCTGATGATTTCAAAGAGTTAAGGATTAGTATTGATCAGGAGGTAGTTCGAAATGAAGAATCAACATTCTATGCTAGGGTCTCCGGAGAATCAATGCAAGGTGCAGGTCTTGACAATGGTGATCTTTTAGTAATTGATCGGAGCATAGAACCTCAGAATGATAGGATAGCTGTATGCTTTATTGACGGAGCTTTTACAGTAAAGCGACTTAAGGTAGAGGTCGATTGTATATATCTTATGCCTGAAAATAAAAATTATAAGCCGATAAAAGTTAATGCAGAGGATGAATTAGTTATTTGGGGCATTGTAACATATGTTGTTAAAAAAGTGTAAATCAAGTTATTCCATTAATACTTTATGAAAAAGTTTAGTTAGGAATGTGGCTAATTGGTCACTACTAAAGTTAATATTAGATGTATGTGTGGCTAAAAAAAGTTCCGGTGGTGAGCCGACTAACATAAAACTGAGAAGAAGAAACTCATACTTTTCTGTGAAAGCTTTTATTTTTAAATCAGATTTTAAATCTCTATTTAAATTCTTTACTATAGTTTTAATTATCTCACTTTGGTAGGAACTTTGGCGAATTTGAGCTTGATTTAAAATATGAAACTGGATCATTTCTTTAGTTCCTATAAGGTCAAAATAGCATTTAAATGTTCCATATAGATAGTCGTAAACATTTTTGCTTTCACGTCGTGTTTGTTGAATAGCAGATTTAATCTTTTTATTTAGCTCATCAATAAGACAGTCGAAAAGACTTTGTGTATCAGTAAAATAATTATAGAATGTACCTCTTGCTATCTCGCTTTTTTGAACTATATCCGCAACCGTTGTTTTTTCTAAACCTCTTTTAGAAAACAAAAGTAAAGCCTCTTTCATTAAACGCTTGCGAACTTGCTCTTTTTGAGAAGCTCTCTTACCTAAAATGATTATTGGTTCGTTCATTTATAAACGTTCAAAAATTCCTGAGATCCCCTGACCTCCACCAACACATGCTGTTACCATACCGTAACGTTGATTTCTCTTTTTCATTTCATCTAAGAGCTGAATGCTTAACTTTGCTCCTGTACATCCTAAAGGATGGCCTAGAGCAATAGCACCTCCATTGACATTTACTTTTTTAGGATCAAGTTTAGCCTCCTGAATTACAGCTAATGCTTGAGCTGCAAACGCCTCATTTAACTCTATTAAATCAATATCCTCTAATTTTAGGCCTGCTTGATTTAATGCTTTTGGTATTGCAACACAAGGACCTATTCCCATATATAATGGATCTACACCCCCAACCGAGCAAGATACTAACCTGGCAATAGGATTTAAATTATATTCTTTTAATATTGATTCACTAACAACTAAAACAAATGCTGCTCCATCTGAAGTTTGAGATGCGTTTCCAGCAGTTATAATTCCTCCTTTTTTAAAAACAGGGTTTAATTTTGCAAGTCCCTCTAGTGTGGTGTCTCTTCTAACTCCTTCATCTGTATCTACCAAGTTTGTCGTTGTCGTACGCAGTCCATTTTCTACAAAAATTTCATTTACATTTATTGGAACAATTTGGTTCTTAAATACTCCTGAATCTATAGCTTTGCCTGCCTTTTTATGGGATTCATAAGAAAATTTATCCGCATCTTCTCTGCTAATATTATATTTTTCTGCAACTGCCTCAGCAGTGTGACCCATACTTATGTGATAATTAATGTTTTCAATATTTGCTTTATAACTTGGTGCTAATTTATAACCAGTCATTGGAATCATGCTCATACTTTCAGCACCACCAGCGATAAAAATCTCTCCAAAACCCGCTTTAATCTTCCCTACAGCAAGAGCTATTGCTTCAAGCCCTGATGCGCAATATCGATTAATTGTTATACCAGCAACTTCTTTGCCTAGAGATCTTGCAGAGATTAATCTACCTATCTGAAGTCCCTGCTCTCCCTCCGGATTTGCACAACCAACAATTACGTCATCAACTTGTTTAGGTGTAATTTCATTTACTGATTCCATCAAATGTTTTATGACATCTACTGCTAAATCATCTGAGCGATAATTTTTAAAACCTCCTTTCTTCGATTTAGTTACAGCTGATCTATATCCCTTAACAATATATGCTTCCATTATTTAGTTTCTTAAAGGTTTGTTGTTCATCAATAAATATTGAATTCGATCTAGAGTTTTTTGATTCCCAAGTAAACTCATAAATCCTTCACGTTCTATTTCTAATAAATATTTTTCACTGACTTTTTGTGGTGATGTTAAATCTCCTCCACAAATCACATTAGCAATTTTACGAGCGATTTCAACATCATAATCAGACATATACTCTCCCATTCTAAACTCATTAATTGCAGAATAAAGAACACTTACTCCTCCTCTCCCTAAAACATAAATATCATCTCTAAATGAAGGAGGCATGTAGTTTTTTGATAACTCCAAAACTTTTTCTTTAGCTAATATCAAATTCATAGGAGCATTAACAGATACAAAATCACGCTCTCTGTTTAGATATCCTAAGTCATATGCTTCATGAGCTGATGTGGATACTGCGGCTGTTGCAATTGACTTGAAATATCTTATAAGTGTTGGAGTTTGAACATCCCCATCAAAAAAATCATTTGATGCTCTTAGAGCAAATTCTTTTGTACCGCCACCACCAGGTAGAAGACCTACACCAACTTCAACTAAACCTATATAAGATTCGGCAGCATAGATACCGGCATCACAATGCATTGATATTTCACATCCTCCTCCAAACACGTAGCCTTGAGTTGCAACTACAACAGGTATTTTAGAGGTTCTAATTCTCATATTAATTTTTTGAAAATCAGAAACAAATTTGTCTAGAACTTCGTACTGTTTTTGCATTGCTAACATTCCAATATTCATCAAATTAGCTCCGACAGAAAATTGTTTTGCGTTATTACCTATCACAAGACCATTCCAATCTCCTTGCTCGGCAATTTCTATAATTTCATATAAACCTTTTCCTATGCCCTCTCCAATTGAATTGCTTTTACTTGTAAACTCGAAGCATAAAACCCCATCTCCTATATCATGAACTTCACATTCACTGTTTTTTAATACTGGAGAGTTTTTACGATAACTATCTAAGATTATAAATGTCTCTCTACCTGGTAATAATTCATATTTGCTAGATTGAATATTAAAGTATTTCTTTTGGCCGTTTTCAAATTTATAGAATGAGTTTCCCCCAGATTCTTTCAAATTTATAATCCATTTTGGAACTGATCCACCTTTGGCTTCTATAAGTTCAATACCCTTATCTAAACCTAATAAGTCCCAATATTCAAAAGGGCCATAATCCCATACATACCCGGTTCGCATTGCATCATCTATTGGATAATACTGATCTGATATTTCTGGAACTCTTGAAGCAGAATATTCCAAGAGGGTTGCAAAATAGTCTTTGAAAAACTTTTGTTCTTTTGAATTACCATCGATAAGATAGTTTAATCTTTTGTTCATTAATCCAATAGCCTTTGCTGATTTTACAATTTCTAATTTGGGACTTATGGCAGGCTCATATTCAAGTGTTTCTAGATTTAATGCGTTTATTATAGTTTTACCTTTAGCATCCTTTTTCTTGGTTTTTTCATAGAATCCTTTGCCTGTTTTATTTCCAAGAAATTTATTTTCTAAAAGGAAACGCATAAACTTGGGCTCTTGCAACTTTTTTAATGAATTTATGTATTTGTCATTTTGAACATTTTCCATAACAAAACGGCTTACATTATCACCAGTATCTAATCCAACTAAATCTTGTAATCTAAAACTTGCTGTATTTGGCCTTCCGATTAAAGAGCCTGTCATAGAATCAATTTCTTCTATTTTAAATTTATATTTTTCGGTAAGTAAGGTGATTTCTGTTCCTGATATTACACCAATACGATTTCCAATAAATGCAGGAGTATCTTTGCATAAAACAGTCTGTTTACCTAAGGTAATTTTTCCAAAATCCATAAAAAATTTAACAACTTCAGGTAAAGTATTTTCAGTAGGGATAATTTCTAGTAGCCTTAGATATCTAGCTGGATTAAAAAAATGTGTCCCACAAAAATGAGATTTGAAAGATTCTGAGCGTCCCTCAGATAGAAGTTTAATAGGAATACTTGATGTATTGGAACTTACTAAACTTTTCTCATTTCTGAACTGATCAACTTTTTTTAAAATCTCCTTTTTTATGTCAAGACGCTCTATAACAACTTCAATAACCCAGTCGGCGTCTGCTACTTTTTCAAAATCATCTTCAAAGTTTCCAGTTTTAATTCGAGAGGCAAAACTCTTATTGTATAAAGGTGCTGGTTTTGACTTTAAAGCATTTTGTAGTGCATTGCTTGCTACTGAATCACGAGGTAATTTAACTTGTTTTGGATGATCTGGTAAAATATCAAGCATTAAAACTTCCATGCCAACATTGGCCAAATGACAAGCTATTCCAGAGCCCATTACTCCTGATCCTAAGACAACTGCTTTTTTTAGGCGATACTTCACAGTATTTATTTACGTTGTCTAATCTAAATAAAAAATATGACACCGTGTCACTTTTTATTTTTACTTTTAAGAAAATTTATATAAAATGAGTCTAGAAAAAATGATAGCCCAATTCGAAAAGAGGGCATCAGCTTCAGAGCCAATTGGTGGAAAACTTAAATTCGAAGTAGACGGTGTTGGAATTCTTATAGACGGAACATCAGATACCAATATTGTAAAAGCATCAGACGATGAAGCGGATTGCACCATAAGCCTTACAGCTGAGGTATTGAGAAAACTGCGTGATGGCGAATTAAACCCAATGATGGCTGTTATGGGGGGAGAGATAAAAATTAGTGGCGACATGGGATTAGCGATGAAAGTGCAGTCGCTAATGGGTTAGTTAATTCTTAAATCTAATTCAATCGATTTGAGGGGCTTTATAGAGTCCAATGTTATTTAGAACTACTTGTTTTTTAAATTTTGAGACTGAAAATCTAATACCATCTATACTTTTTGATTTAAATCGGATAAGCCTTTTATTGCCTACAGTAGTTCCTTTATAAACTTTTTCCCATTTTCCATCGGTCATTATTTCGAAAGAGAACGCTTTAATCCGTTGACCGAGTTGGATGTACTCTTGAACCATAAAAGTATTAGCCTCAACAGGTGATTCAAAAGTTACAGTAAACTTTGGCTTTAGATCATTTGGATTTGAGACCCAATAAGTATCCTGGTTTTCATCAGTTAAATTTATTTTTCCAAATCCCCCAACCGATGAGGAAACTTCAATGTTTTGGTTGTAAAAATAATTTCTTGAAAAAGTCTGATCTAAATAAGACGAGAGTTGCATTAAATTTTCAATTTCATTTTCATGGATTAAACCACGTTTATCAACAGGTAAATTAAGTAGTAAAGAACTATTAAGACCTACGGAATTAAAATAAATATCTACCAGTTTAGATAAAGATTTAACTTTGCTGTCCTCTTCCGGATGGTAGTACCATCCCGGCCGTATGGAAACATCAGTTTCTGTTGGAACCCAATGGGTGCCATTTTCTTGACCAGAAGAAAACTCATTAAAATTTGGCATACCCGGATAGAGACTATCTCTATATATAGGTGACCATGTGGTTTCATTGGCGTATCCTTTTTCGTTACCAACCCAGCGAATATCAGGTCCTGCATCACTAAATATGACAGCCTTAGGTTGCAACTCTCTTACAATCCGAATGGTATTAGGCCAATCGTAATATGTTCTTTTATCTACTTTTCTTTCCTCATTAGCTCCACCATAATAACCATCTCCGCCGTTTGCACCATCAAACCATACTTCGAAAATTTCACCATATTGGGTTAACAGCTCACGCAATTGATTTCTAAAATATGACACATACTCGGGTTTTCCATAGTCAGGATGATTTCGATCCCATGGAGAAATATAAACACCTAGTTTTAGACCATATTCTTTACAAGACTTCGATAGCTCTTCAATCAAATCACCTTTCCCTGACCGCCATAAAGAATTTTTTACAGAATGTTCTGTGTATTTGCTTGGCCAAAGTGCAAATCCATCATGATGTTTAGCAGTAATTATGACACCCTTCATTCCGGCTTGCTTTATAACTTTTGCCCATTGTCGTGTGTCTAGCTGGGAAGGATTGAATTGGATTGGTTTTTCATCTCCGAAACCCCACTCTTTATTTGTGAAAGTATTCATATTAAAATGAATAAAAGCGTAGTATTCCATTTTTTGCCAAGCAACCTGATTTGCATTTGGTAGAGGCAAGACAGGACTAATAATATTTTCCTTTTTCCCACATTTTAAGAATATGCTTAAGAAAAAAATAAAAATTAAAACCCTTCTTATTAAATATAACTTACTCATTAAAAATATTACTTAAAATTTTATCTTCTATTTAATTTGAATCTCAACAATTGTATCTATAGGATCTAATTGATTGTTGCCCATGTCAACAATAAATCCATATCTGTCATTTCTAAAATTTAGGCTTTCCTTTGAATTAAATATTTTAACTGATTTAACTTGACTTGGCAGTTTATTCATTTGTAAAATTTTTAATTCAGGATTTAAAACATGCAAATAAATGATATTACCCTTTTGCGTACTTACAAAATTTTCGTTTGGCGTAAATGGGCCCTTTCTTGTTTCATATATTGTATTTCCATTTTTAACTAACCATTTACCTATGGCTTTTAAAGAGGCTTTGTGTTCCAATTGAATTTTCCCATTTGGCATTGGACCAACATTCAGTAGAAAATTACTCCCATAACCTGCAGCTCGTATTAGATAGTGAATTAGTTCTTTATTAGACTTGTGCTTTCGGTCCTGAAGATTAAATCCCCATGAACCATTTATAGTTTCACATACTTCAAGTGGAAGACTTCCTATTTGGTCTTCTGGAGTTCCGTAACCAGTAGTATTTTCCCCTGGAAGATCTTTTTCAAACATTTGAAAGTCTTCACCACTAATGACACCTATATGATGATTATTACCAATTAATGCTTGTGGTTGTAGCTCATGTATCATTCCATATATCTCATCATAGTGCCAATCAACTTTACTATCTCCAAACTTTGTTCCATCCCATTCTTTCTGATCCCAATGCCCATCAAACCATATACCTCCAATTTCTCCATATTGGGTTAATAATTCTCTAATTTGTCCTTTCATGAACTTAATGTAGCTTTCCCATTTGCCTTTGCCCCTTTCAGCAATGCCTTTTCCAGTCCTTCCCCTTGGAAAATAATCATCCCTATTCCAGTCAAGTAGGGAATAATAAAAAAATAACTTGATTCCCTGTTTTCTGCATTCCTCTGCTAAAAGTTTAATGATATCTTTTCCATAGGGAGTACTTTGAACTATGTTATAATCGCTCATTTTGGTATCAAACATAGAGAACCCATCATGATGACGACTAGTAATTGTAATATATTTCATTCCTGCTTCCTTTACCATTGAGACCCATTCAACCGGATCATAATCAATTGGATTAAAAAAAGTAGGGAGTTTTTCATATTCAGAAATACTAATATTTTGATTATTCATAACCCACTCACCATCTCCCAAAATACTGTAGACACCCCAGTGAACAAAAAGTCCAAAACGTGCGTTTTGAAACCATTCGCGCGACTCTAAATTTTCTGAACTAGGCACATATTTTTGAGCCTTTGAATAAGGTCCAATTAAAATAATCGAAAATAAAATTTTGAAAATAATTTTTCTCATAAATGTATAATATAGGAAGATCAATACATATGTTTGATTTGGAATCTAATCGCCAAATCAATATAATGAATTTTATTAATTTTATTTTAAACAAAACAAATGAAAATTAGACTTACAGTACTCACTTTTTTAGTAATTGTTTTTCAGTTTACAATGACAGTTGCTCAAGACCCTAATCCTATGGATTGGCCAAATTTCAAACAATTTGAAGAACTTAATACTAAGCTCACTAAAATGAAGAAAAATAAAAATAGAGTCGTTTTCATGGGCAACTCAATTACCATAGGTTGGTTACAAACCAATCCAAATTTTTTCAAGGATAAAAATTATGTCAATAGAGGTATTAGCGGTCAAACTACTCCTCAAATGTTGGTAAGATTTAGAGCAGACGTAGTCGATATTAATGCCGATGTTGTTGTCATTTTAGCAGGAACTAATGACATTGCCGGTAACACAGGACCCGTTACATTAAAAATGATTGCAAATAATTTAAAATCAATGACTGAAATTGCACAGGCAAATGGTATAAAAGTAATTTTGTGCTCAGTTTTGCCTGCGTATGACTACCCATGGAGCCCGGGTAAAAAACCAAACATTAAAATTCCAAAGTTAAATTCTATGATAAAGGATTTTGCAAAAGAAAGCGGTGCTTTTTATTTGGACTATTTTAAAGCTTTAAATGATGGCAATAATGGAATCGTTAAAGAGTATTCAAATGATGGAGTACATCTTACAGCAAAAGGATATCATGTTTTGGAACCAATGCTAGAAAAAGCATTAGACAAAGTGCTGAATTAAAATTAATTCTTATTTTGAAAATGGCAGAGTTCCTCTATAATTACCCCATCCAAAATGAAGGTCAATGCCTGAATTACTTTTTTGAAATGCCATAGAAAATGCTTCAAGAGATTCGGTTACTTGTCTTAGGGGTACAGTCATTCTTACCAGATCCATCTTTTGATCATAATAAGTACCCCAAATGTGAGTTGCTGAATTGATAATAATAGTTATTTGGTTATCCCTTGGAATAGCAAACATTGTATAAGAACCTGCCTCAATTTTCTTGTCATTTACTTTCATAGGTGTATACAATGTCAATTCTGTGGCCTCATTAGCTCCAAATCTCCACAGTTGCCCTTCGGGGACAAGTCTAGTAATATCTCTCCCCTTAAGCTGCGGCCTTCCATATAATATTCTAGCTATAGTATTTCCGCCCCTAGCAGGATACTCAATCATGTCTAGCGGACTTTTATCAAGTCCTCTAAAATTTTGAGCATTTGTGAAATTTGATACAAAAACAAATAATAATATTGAAAGCAAACTTCTCATGATCTAAATATTTATTTACTAATAAAATAAGTTTTTATTTAAATAAATGCAACTAGTTGAATAGACACTCTAAATAAACAGGATGATGATCTGAAGCCCATAAACCTTTTGGTGTTTTGATCCAAAGATGTTCGGATTTTAATACTTTAAATCCATTTTGAAAAATATAGTCTATTCTTTGCGGAGAATCAACTTGTATTTTAAATCCATTAAATGTTCCGTATTTGTGATCTTCAATATTTAGATCAGCTAAAATATCTTGAAAAAGTGTTTGAAGCCTTTTAATAGGTTTTTTTTCAGGGGTCAAATTAAAATCCCCTGTTAATAAAATTGGAATTTTTTCTTTGTTGACTTCTTTAATTTTTTTTACGATTAATTCGACTGATTCATTTCTTGCCTTAACACCAATGTGATCAAAATGGGTATTAAATACCCAAAATTCTCTATTATTTTCAAGGTCCTTGAATTTTGCATATGTACAAATCCTTTCTAGTGCAGCATCCCATCCTACAGATATTTTTTCTGGAGTTTCAGATAACCAAAAAGTTTCACTTTCGATCAATTCAAATCTATATTTATTAAAAAAAATTGGGCAAAACTCTCCCTTCTTTTTTCCATCCTCTCTTCCTATGCCGACAAATGAATATTCAGATAGAGAAAAATTTAGGTCTAATAGCTGACTGTTTAATACTTCTTGCATGGCTACTATGCTAGGAGATTTATTTTTTAGATAATTGATTAGGGTTTTCTTCCTTAGATCCCATTGATTTTCCCCATCATCTAAATTTTCATATCTAATATTATATGAAATGGCTTCTATATTTTTTTGTCCAAAAATTAGTTGAAAAAAAAACAATATAAAAAAGCAAAAAAGCAATATTTTGTTTTGTTTAAAAAAAAAGCTCATCCTTTTTTTTGTGATTGAAATTTTGATGAAAAAATTATAGTCTTAATACAATGTAACAAATCTGATTTGATTTTTTTGTAATTTCCGACCCAAACTTTGTAACAAAAATGAAATCATTTTATCTTATTTTCCTCTCACTTATTTCATTTTCAATCGTCTTTGGACAAAATGGAAAAGTAATTGACGAACTCATAATAAATAGTAAAATCTTAAAAGGTGACCGTAAGTTTGCTGTATATCTTCCTCCTGATTATGATAGCTCAAACCGAAGTTATCCAGTTTTATACTTACTTCATGGATTAGGTGATAATCAAAGTGCATGGATACAATTCGGAGAGGTACTTCATACTACTGATAATGCTATAAATTCTGGAATTGCCACATCTATGATTATAATTATGCCAGATGCGGGGACCGGACAAATGGGTTATACAAATGCAATGTCGGGCAAATGGAATTATGAAGATTTTTTTTTCAAAGAGTTTATGCCCCATGTGGAAAATTTATATAGAATAAGAAAGAATAAAAGATACCGAGCTATCAGTGGACTCTCCATGGGCGGAGGAGGTAGTTTTTTGTATGCTCTTCGGCGCCCTGACTTATTTTCTTCTGCTGCCCCTTTAAGTGCCTCTATAGGCCCACAGAACATTGATCAAATGGATGATCATTCTTATCTAGCCTATTGGGGATATAGTAAATCAAACATTAATAAAAGTGACTTTGAAAAATTTAAGAAAAAAAATAATTCTCTTTATCTAATCGATCAAATGGACCAAAAAACTCTTAATTCAGTTAGATGGTATATAGATTGCGGAGATGACGATTATTTATATAAAAATAATGTTTTAATGCACATTAAAATGCGAGAAAAAGGTGTCAAACATGAGTTTCGTATAAGAGATGGTGACCATAATTGGGATTATTGGCGTTCTGCCCTTCCTTCAGTATTGGAATTCATATCTAAGAAGTTTCATTAAATGGTTTATTTATTATTTTAGCAGATAACCAAAAACCAATATTCCAATGAGAGCTAATTTTTGTTTATTTATTTTAATACTTCTTTTTTCTTGCGGGCAAACCTATAATACTGATAATGAAGAGACCCAATTTCTTAATGACTTCGTTGAAGACGACACCTCGGCTGAGAAGACTCCTCTAAAAACAATAAAAATCAATACTGACGCTGGTAGAGAGATTGTTGATGAGCCAAAAGTAAGTGCCTTCTTTCAAATTTTTCAGGGTGAGAATTTAATTGAAGAACATAATATAGGAATTGAGATAAGAGGCTCATCTTCACAATATTTCCCAAAAAAATCATATGGCTTTGAAACATGGGATGAAGCAGGAGAAGATTTAGATGTTTCCCTGGCTGGTTATCCAGAAGAGGAAGATTGGATTCTTTACGGACCATTTAGTGATAAATCATTAATTCGAAATGTTTTGATTTACAGGCTTTCAAACCTAGTTGGAAGGTATGCGACAAAAACAAGTTTTTATAACCTTCAAATTAATGGGGTATTTCTTGGATTATATGTTTTAATGGAAAAAATTAAGAGAGATAAAAACAGAGTAAATATTAGTAAAAATAGATCAGACGACATTAGCGGTGGGTACATTATTAAAATTGATAAAATAACAGGGGATGGAGATACTCTAAATGAAAAAATAGCTTTTATGTCAGAGTATACAAAAGATGGCATAAAAGGAATTAATAAAAATGTTCATTTTTTATATGAATATCCAAAAAATAGAGATATATCAGATAAACAGAAAGATTATATCCAAGGTTACATGAGAGACTTTGAAGACGCCATAGCCTCTGAAAACTTCACTAGTGAATCTGATGGGTATAAAAAATACATTGATGTTGATAGCTTTATTGATTTTTTTATTTTAAATGAGATTACAAGAAATGTGGATGCCTATAGGATAAGCACTTTCATGCATAAAGACATAAATGAAAAATTAAAAATGGGGCCCATTTGGGACTTTAATATCGCGTTTGGTAATGCAGATTATTGTGAAGGTGGATTAACCACAGGTTGGGCATACAAATTTAACGAGGCCTGCCCTGCTGACGGAATGCTTGTCCCTTTTTGGTGGGATAGACTAATGCAAGATCCAAACTTTACTCAAGCCCTTCAGGAGAGATGGACTTCTTTAAGGTTAAACGAATTATCTAATTCTAGCATTATGGGTATTGTTGATGAACTAGTTGGTGAGTTAGAAGATAGCGATGCAATAACTCAGAATTTTGGTAAATGGTTAATATTAGGTACATATATTTGGCCAAATAATTTTATTGGTAATAGACATTCAGAGGAAATTACATACCTAAAAGAATGGATTGAAGGTAGGCTATCATGGATGGATCAAGAAATCTCAAAATTTTAACTAATTAAATTGAAGGTGAAAAGGAGAGATTTTTTGAATAAAGGGATATTAGGAGTTGTAGGAATTTCCGTCTTTCCTCACAATAAAGTCCTTTACAAAAATTTAAAAAAAATAAAAATTACTTTGACCCCGTGGTCATTAATCCGTTCGGGATTTGGAAGTAGTGATCCACTTAATGTTAATCATCTAGAATATCCTTTTGTAGCAAAATCGTTAGGTTTTGATTATATCGATCACGAAATGTTTCATTTTCCAACTAAACTTACTGCGAGTTATATCAATAAAATGAATAAATCAATGCATTCAGCTAAAGTGCAAAGTGCTGTAATGCTAACTGGTGGAAAAGGTGATGTTAGTGATAAAGATTTATCAATACGTAAAAGGGCTCTTCAAACCTATAAATACTGGATAGATGTTGCTGCAGATTTAAATTGCAAGGCCCTTCGAAACGTTTGTGGTGAATATATAACCATATCCCATGAAGAAAAATTAAAATACGCAATAGAAGGAGTCGGGGAATTAGCTAATTATGCTAAATCAAAGGGTATAACTCTTTTGATTGAAAACCATAATGGTTATTCTTCTTATCCAACTTGGATGATATCACTTATGGAAGGTATTAAAATTGATAATCTAGGGATATTAGGAGATTTCACAAATTGGACTCTTGAAAGAAATCCAGATACTTTCTATCCAGATCCATACAAAGGATTTGAATTACTTAGTCCCTATATAGTAGCCATAAGTGCAAAATCTGAAAAATTCGATAGTCAAGGTTATGAGACTACCACAGATTATAAAAGAATGTTTAAAATCTTGAGTAAAGCCCCTAATTTTACTTTTGCCGGTGTAGAATTTTTTGGCAATGGAATTTCAAGAAATCAAGGAGCCCTTCTTACTCGAAAACTAATTGATAAAACATTAAAAAGTATTTAACGAGTTAGATAAATCCATCCCCTTTTATCAATTAAACCATCATTCTCTAAATCTAAAAAGTAAAAATAACTTCCCTCAGGAACTTTTTGATCTTGATCTAATGGCCAGGTATTTTGATAATTTCTTTTATTATAAATTTCAACT
The DNA here is from genome assembly GCA_003130815.1 of Bacteroidetes bacterium SCGC AAA795-G10. Classification (GTDB taxonomy): domain Bacteria; phylum Bacteroidota; class Bacteroidia; order Flavobacteriales; family Flavobacteriaceae; genus MS024-2A. The sequence continues at coordinate 48,573 of QFDA01000001.1, forward strand.
CCAGACCTAGAATAAATAACAAGTGAACTATTAGGGTAGTTTGTTATTTTGACAATATTGAATACATCATTTATACCATCTCCATTGTCTGAAATAAATTCACTTACTAAAAATTCATCGTATTTATATGAATTTGGATCAATAATATCTGGAACTTGGTCATTATCTATATCAGAGTCTTGACAATCTGGAATTCCATCACCGTCAAAATCAGGACTTAACGAATTTTCGTCCTTAGGATCTGAGCCACACTCTATTTCATGTAGATCAGTTTGACCGTCATTGTCATCATCAAAATCACACATATCACCAAATTTATCTTTATCGTAATTTTTTTGTAATGCATTAGGCTCTTCAGGACAATTATCGCATAGATCCCCCACTCCGTCTTGATCAATATCCGATTGATCAGCATTTGATATATTTGGACAATTATCATTTACTATTAGAGTATAATCTGTGGAGTAAAATATTCCATCCCCATCTTCATCAAGATTTGGAAATTCATTTATATCTAAGTTATCTGTTTTGAAAAAGGATTCTATATCATCACTATAACCATCTCCATCGTCATCATCATCTAAACAATCCGGAATACCGTCACCGTCTGTATCAACGGGTATATCCTCATAACTAAGTGGATCTGTTCCACAAATAATTTCATTTTCATCACTTTGTCCATCATTGTCATCATCATCGTCAAAATAATCTATAACTAGATCCAGATCTGTATCAATGGGGAAATCATCTTCATCAAGGCTATTTGTTCCAACATCATCCTCTAATTCATCTGAAAAACCATCATTGTCGTCGTCATCATCTAAGTTGTTACCAATTCCGTCATCGTCTGTATCAGCCCATTCATTAGGATCGAATGGAAATGCATCTATGTCATCCTCAAACCCATCACCGTCTGTATCAATAGTGGTGGAATTAGAATCGCTTGGAGGGTTAATTGAATTACCGCACACATTTAAATTATCTGAAATAAAAATATTTACCGTAGCTGAAGCTTTATTTCCAGATGTGTCAGTTACAGAGAAAACAATTTCTTTAAGTCCTAAATTATCACATATAAGCTTTAAGGGACTTTGTTTTTTTCGGATACTTTTTGAAGTTAGTGCTTGATATTGTTTTTGCTGGATTTCTTCCAAAAGGGGTTGGTTTTCAGAAATTACCAATCCAGAGGTTTTAAATTTGATACCATAGGACTGTATATTACAATTGTCAGTACTTCCGTTATCGATTAGCTCATAAGGAATATTTAAATTGCTTTGGGAATCTAAGGAAATAACTAAATCCTTCGCTCTAGCAATTGGAGGCTCATTATCAATAACAGTTACACTTTGAACCCTGGAAGAAAAATTTCCGTTAATGTCTGTAACACTGTATGTCACAAATGTCGTACCAATAGGAAACTGCAAAGGTGCATCATTTGATGAGTTCAATATTCCACAATCATCATTAATTAGAATTGATCCTAAATTAACATTTGTTGCAAAACAAGAACCCACATCAGAATTAACATTTACGTTATCATTTTGAATATTTATAGTTGGCTCTGTAGTATCATTGAATGTAACAAGCTGAGTAGCAGTGACAGTATTTCCAAATGTGTCACTCGCCGTCCATGTAATTGTGGTTGTTCCTGTTGGAAAAGAGCTAGGTGCATCATTTGAAAAAGTAAATGAACAATTGTCATTAACTGTTGGTATTCCAAGAATTATAACACAAGAATTTGATGTTATGTTTGGTGGAGGTGTGATACTAGGTGAAATATTATCTTCAACTGTGACACGCTGAAAAGAAACTGAAGTATTACTTGCTAAGTCTGAGACACTCCAAGTAACGGTTGTTGTTCCAATAGGATATATATTTGGTGCATTATTCGACACACTACCAACTGTACAATTATCAGAAGTAGTTGGATTGCCTAAAATAACTCCTGTTGCTTCACATGAATTTATATCTGTAGTCACTACAACATCTGGTGGAGGTGTAATTAGTGGTGCAATTGTATCCGATACAGTAACCAATTGAGTTTCAGATACAGTATTTCCTGAGGAATCAGTAACTGACCAAATAACAGGGGTTATTCCAATAGGAAATGTTAATGGAGCATTATTTGTTGGTGTAACAACCCCACAATTGTCTGTTGCAGACGCTACACCAATAGTTAATGAGCAATTTGCTGAAATAATATCTGCGGGGATTGTTAAAGTTGGACTTTCAACATCAAAAACTGTAATTGTTTGTGTCACAGTAGTTGTATTGCTAGAATTGTCAGTAACTGTCCAAGTTAGGACATTTATTCCTTTATTGAAGGTCAATGAGGGTTTATCATTTTCTACCAAAGTAATTGAGCAGTTATCAGAAGTTGTTGGTGTTCCAACATCAGATTGTGAAAGAACAACTTCACATGATCCTGGATCTGTATCAACTGATATGTTAATAGGTGGTATAACAGTTGGTGGTACTGTATCACTAGGAGCTACAGAAACATTTTGTGTTAATCCTACAATATTTCCATCAGTTAAAGTTGTGGAAATAGTTACGGAAAAATTCCTTGTTGTATTGCTAGGTGAATAAAGTTTAGTGAAAGAAAAAGTTGAAGTTGACAATCCGCTTGAGCCTATATCGCCATTACCAAAATCAAAATTCCAAGATGCGGCAGGAGCCGGTATTGCATTGACAGTTACATCTTCTAATCCCCAATTATCCCAAATATCACCGTCATTATCAGGTTGATACCACCTAAAAATTGTTGAAGAGGTTTGAGCAGCTAATGGAATAGCAATATCATTCGCATACCAATCATACCATGCAGCACTATATCCACTTGCTGTATCCCAATCAGTAAAAATATCTTCCCAAGTGTTGCCTCCATTAATAGAGTACTGTAAATAGACTTCTTCATCTACTTTTTCTCCATCTTCACAACCCGGAGCAGGATCATCTGCTCCATACCTGATTAAAAATTCTAAACTCCCTCCATAGGAGACATCTACCGGATTAGTTTGAACAAATCTTTTCCCGTTATTTGGTCCTCCACTTTGAAGTATTGTAGCCCAAAAATAGTTTGTATTTGAAGGCGTATTCCCTCTTGCAGGATTACATGGTTGTCCAACAGTGTAAGGAGATGAAGACCAACCGGTGGGAAGATTTCCATCATTAAAATCAAATTCAGTTACACTATTTTCACTTGGGATATAAACAACATTGAAGTTAATTAGAGTTCCACTGCAAGAGGTTGAGGAAACCGTTGTAGAAAATTGAACTTCTTGAGCTAGACCCGAAAAACAGATGAGAAGTAATATTAATAATTTACTGTACCTCAATTACATCAATTTTTGATAAGTTAAATTCAATTTTAGGTCCACTTTTACTAGTTATATTTTCGCTTTTAAAGATTCTTAATTTTATAGGATCATATTCGCACTTCCCAGTCTTTGTTTCAAAAGGACTTAGTACAAAAGCTATTTTTTCTTCGAGATTTTCTTCAGTACCTTTAAAAAAATTTATTACGTAAGTTTTGTCGGTTAAATTTTTTACTCTCATTATGTAATACTCAAAAGCAAAACCATTTTTTCTATCGTCACAAAGCTGGGATTTAAAAGAAATCTCTACTTTTTTGTCCGCATAATAAGTTTTCCAATCATCTTGGCTAAGATTTAAAAAACATATAAAATAGATAATTAAAATCATAAGAATTAGATGATTTTAATTATAAAATTAAAGATTTATTTATAATATTTATCAAGTGAAAATAAATTATGTTTAAGTCAGTAATTTTTGACATGGATGGTGTGATAATTAATAGTGAACCTCTTCATAGAAAGTCATATTATCTAATGTTTGAAGAACTTAACATAGACGTCCCTGAAGATTTATATGCCTCCTTTACAGGAATGGCAACAATTCCAATATGTGAAAAGATTTGTGATTTTTTTTCGTTAAATCAATCCCCTGAAACATTAGTCGATACTAAGCGGAAATACTTTAGCGGATTGTTTGAAAAAGGGTACAAGTTAAATTTAATTGAAGGTGTATTAGAATTGATCAAACATTACTATGAAAATGGAATTACTTTAGTGCTCGCGTCTTCGGCATCTATGGAAAACATTGAGATGATTTTTAAAAAATTTGACCTTAATCAATATTTTCAGGCTAAAATAAGTGGTGCTGATTTAAAAGAATCTAAACCAAATCCTGAAATTTTTATTAAAGCAACAGAACTTAGTGGAAATTCAAAAAAAGATTGTGTGGTTATAGAGGACGCAACTAATGGTATAATAGCCGCCAAATCGGCAGGACTTTTTTGTATTGCTTATAATGGTGATGATTCAAAAAGTCAAGACTACAGTAAAGCTGACCTTATAATTAATAACTTTGAAAATATTTACATTGAAAAGTTAAAAACTATAAAAAGTAATTAATTATACTTCCACCTCAAACCTAAAAAAAATCTTACACCCTGATTAGATGCATATACATATGAAGGGTCAAAAGTCAAAGAGTAGGGGTTATTTTGAGTTGGTACAACATTGCCGGTGTCATCAAAAACTACTAGCCTATCAAAAGGATCAAAAGGCCTTGCTATACTGTTTTCAGGTGGTAAAAAATTTAGTAGATTTTTTACACCACCATATGATTCAAATACATTATTCCATGATTTAGTTAATTGAGCATTTATAATATGAAATGTTTTGGAAAAAGAGGGTCTAGGATCAAGATCTCCGAGTAATGGTAGTTTTAATGGGCCTGTGGTATTACTTGTAATATCTAAAATGATTCCAGAGTTAATCCATTTTTTTTCTATTTTCAATACACCTTGGTATCTTTCTGTTAAAAAAGGAGTTGATTTAAAATTTTCTTCTTTTATAAAAGAATCAATAAAAGTAGTTCCTAAATTTAAGCGAATTCCATTTTGAATTAATAAATTTAAATTTAGTGAAGCACCTTGGTTGGTTGAAGTTCCAACTAGATTACTATAAATAATTTTGGTAGGATCTAAATCATATTTTGGAATTATCTTATTAGAAAACTTTGTATAGAAAATACTGAAATCTATATCCAATAATGCCCCTTGTTTGAAGTATAATTTTTTTAATAAGTTAGCATTAAAATTCCATGATCTTTCAGGGTTCAATTCCTCTAAAAAAACAACATCCCTTGCACCAGTAAGTGCTGCATGATCTTCAGTAAAAATCTGAGCCACACGATAACCTGATCCAAAACTTAATCTTAAAATTGTGCTTTTATCAACATTATTCAATTTATAATTTATCCTAGGGGTTACTATATCCCCATACAATGAATTATAATCATATCGTAATCCAAAAAGAAGAGATTGATACTCATTAAATTTAAGTTCATCCTGAAAAAAAATACCTGGTAAATGGGTATTTGATGGTAGATTTGAAAATAATTTTTCATTGTAGGTTGCTGTCGTATCATCGTCATAATAGGTATATCTGTAAGCTAATCCAACTAGAAGATTATGCTTTTTAAAACTGTTCGTCCAAATAAATTGTCCAAAACCAACGGTCTGATTGGCATTGAAATAATTTAATCCGTATACTGAATTTTGATAATGGTCATTAAAACTAAAATATAAACTGAGATTCTTGTTAATAAGATAATTCCCAAATATTTCAAACCTTGAGGTATAGATACTTTCACCATAAATTTGATCTTTTCCTCTATCTGCTTTGGTCCAATTCATTTGACCTCCCCACCTGTCTTCATAAATGTACCTGGTAGCTAAAGAAAAATTATTACCAAAAGATAATTTGTTGAAAATTGAAATACGATCTTGCACTGTTAGATCCGTAAATCCATCTTGATTATTATCTATAGGATTTGAATAATTAAAATAATTTATTCCAAGTAATCCAAAATTATTATTTGAAAGGTTATACTTATATCCTATATCTGTATTTATTTCTCCCCACCCTGAAACAAAGGAGTCTAATGAAAAGGTATCTGTATTTTCAGGAAGCCTGGTAATTAAATTAATTAAACCACCAATTGCTTCAGAACCATAAAGAGTGGAAGCTGGACCTTTGACTACCTCAACACGATCAATTAAAGATCTTGGAATTCCTGATAAACCGTATACTGTTGACAAGCCACTTACAATAGGAAGACCATCAATTAAAATCATAGTATAACTTCCTTCCTGACCATTTATATGAATGTCCCCAGTGTTACATATATTACAATTCAATTGTGGTCTGATACCATTAATATTTCCAAGAGATTCAAAAATTGAAGCTGTAGGATTTGCCTTAAAAAAAGATTGGCTATAAACCTCCACTGGAGTTGGACTGTCTAACTTAGATACTGTTTTTAATGTTGATGACACAACAACTTCCTCAAGAGTCTCGTCAGATAACAATTCAATAATCCCAATATTAAGACTACTTGGAGAAATAATTTTAACCACAGGCTTATATCCAACAAATGAAAAAATCAGTTTTTGACTATTCCCTATATTTGAGTTTATTACGAATTGTCCGTCATTATTTGTAATAGTACCAATGTTAGATTCTTTTAAAAAAACATTAACGCCTTTTAGGGGCTTTCCATTAGAAACCACTGAACCTACAAATGAAAATTCTTGAGCAAATGTTAGACTAGCAAAAAGGTAAAAGATAAAAAATCGAATTAACATTAAATTTAAGTGAGTTGTAAAATTAATTAATAGTTTTGCACTACAAAACAATTTTATGCAAAAGACGATCGAAAAAGAAAATTATCTGAAAACATTATATAAGTTAGAAGAAAAGTCTCAGTTAGCCACAGTAACATCACTAGCTAATCATTTTAAAGTAAGTAAATCGACAGTATCGAATATGATTAAAAAGTTAATGTTAATGAAACTTGTTGATACTCAGCCATACAAGCCAATATTATTGACAAATAATGGGAAAAAGACAGCTGTTGAAGTTATATCAAAACATAGGTTAATTGAACTTTATTTATACGAAAAAATGCAATTTAAACTGGACGAAGTTCACGAAATAGCAGAAGAGATTGAACATATAAAAAACGCAAAGTTCTTTAAAAGAATGCAGAAAATATTAGGAGACAAAAATATAGACCCACATGGAACAATAATTCCAAGATGTAAATTTTAATTTATAATTTATCTTAATTCTCTGATCTTTATGTTCTTAAAATATGCTTTTCCTGGATGATCCTGAAAGCAAATAAAACCCTCTGAAAATTTTCCAAAGTCATACCACCTTTTATCGCCTAAATATGGATATTCATTTGAGTTATTGAATTTACTTTTGGATAGAGCAGAATTCCACTCTGGACCTTTTAGAGGAAATTCATTTATTATAATCCCATTTAATTTTACTAATCCCAAATTGTTTTCTTGATCAATTCTTATAAAATAGTTGTTCCATTCACCAACAGGATTATAACTAAAATTACTCACTGGTGAAAACAAATCATATACAGATCCTAAAAAATGCTTTTTTTCTTCTAGATCTGTTAAGACATTATTTAGTTCAATATCTCCGCCTAAAACGTCTTGAGGTTTTTCATAAACAGAAGGATCAATAATTTGTATTTCAGGTCCTGTTTGATAAGGATATTTGTACTCTTTTTTGTCTGAAACTCCCCACATAAATCCACTATTACCACCTTCTTCAATTTTCCAATCAAATGTAATTTCAAAACTAGTATAAGTTTTGTTTGATAGAAGACTAGAATCATCTTCACCAGACTCAAGACCAGATATTTTATCAAAAATTAGTATTTCATTTTCTACATACCATCCTTTTTTTGATCCATTGTCTTGAAAAATGTGCCAACCATCAAGAGAATTATTTTTTATTAATGATACCCACTCATTTTCTGGTGTTTTACATGAGACAAGTAAAAAAAAGACAATTAATTTTCTCATTTTCTTAATTAAATTTTAACTCTGAGATATTTTTTTTGATCCATTCTTGATTTATCTCACTATCATCAATTATTGTATACCAAAGCTTATCTTTTGATTTAACAAATTCTTTAAGATTCAATAAAGAATTAATTAAATCATCTTTTTTTATATTCATTGAAAGTGGTTGATAAACTAAACCAGATTCATTCATCATCTCTGTTATGAAAAGAGGGTCATTATTTTGTAACCTGCTTAAAAGATATATACCAAGTCCAATAATATTTCCATGAATAAAAGGTCTTTTAAGTCTCTCCTCGAGTTCATAGAACAGGTAATGTTCTGATCCTTCTTCAATTCTAAAATGATCAATAGGAAGACAAATTGTATTTAATGAAATATATGCTTCAACAATAGCTCTGAGACCATTATTATTATTTGCCTTTATATTACCTATATTGTCATAAATAAATTCTAATATTTTCTTTCCTCCATTGATAGCTTCAGCCTTAAATGGATATTCTGACTTCCCTTTTGAATTAGCATATTCCCAATCAAAAGATGCTGTGTGTATAGAGAACAAATCTCCTACTCCTGCTATGTTTAACTCTTTTGGAGCACTACGTAAAACATCGTAATCAATAATTAATGGGTTTGGGGTCGCTTCTCCTAAATATTCAACATCATGATTTTTCCTAATACCCGCTGCAGGTGTTGTAAATGCATCCACACTTAAAATTGTAGGAATAGATATTAATCTTTTATTTAATTTCCAAGCAATATATTTGGCAACATCAATTGCCATACCCCCACCGATACCAAGGATAGTGTCAAAATCAGGTAATTTTTTTATTTGGTCCTCGATCCAACTTAACTCTACACTTGTAACGTTAATTACTTTTTCTGGGGATTCGCCAATTTTATTTTTTACAATTCCCCATGGAATTTCCATGGTAGAAACAACAAATTTACCAATCTCTTTACCAATATTTTTTGAAGAATCATTACCAATTCTAAGTTCGTTTACATTTGTTAATAAACTAAAATACTTCATTTACTAAATTTATATAAGTATACAAAAAAGCCAATAATTAAAAATACAATAAGGGAAATCGCATGAATGTATTCAAAATTAAATCCTTCAACAGCTTGACCAGGAAGCAATAAGCAAAGAGCAACAAATACACACCAAATTAATGCAATTATTTTTAGAATCTTAGGAATTTTATTGATTGTATTCTTTCCAGTTAAAAAAAAAGAAGAAAAAATAATTCCACAATAACCTATGTAACCAGAAATCGCCGATACACTAGTAATCATTTCAATTTTATCAAAAATTATAATAAATAAAGTTGAAATAATACCGATAAATAAAAGTGAATTTGAAGGTGATTTATTGTTATCAATAAAACTTAACCAATTAGATTTGGGCAATATTGAATCTCTTGACATAGAAAAAATTAATCTTGATGCCGTGGCCATACATGCAACACCACATGCAAAAATGGCGATAATTATAAATATTAGGGTTAATAAATAAATTGGCATTCCAAATTCAAATTGAAGCATGTCAGTTAGGTAATTATTATTGATTTTTTCGTAATTATTTGTACTCAAAAAAACCGTTGATAAAATTATGATCATTAACCCCAAAATTCCTGAACTTATTAATGAATGTTTAATAGATTTTGGAACAGTATTTTTTGGATTATTTGTTTCCTCTGACATATCAGCAGCAGCTTCAAATCCAGTCAAACACCATGCTCCCAATAAAATTGATAATGCAAAAGATTTTATGTTAAAATCGGGCAGCTTATAATCATTAAAATTTAATGATATTTCTAAATCAGTCTTATTAACTAGAAAATATACTAAAAAAATTACCAGCATTACAATACCTATAATTTCAGTCACAACACCAATATTATTTATTTTAGAAACTAAGTTTATTCCATTTAAATGAATAAAAGTAATAATCCAAATTATCAAGACAGATATAAAAAGGCTGCTAACGTTTATGGCAAAATTTTGATAAATAAGATCACTTACCAAAAAACTCAATGCCTTGCATATTCCAGGGAAACCAGTAAGGAATTGCATTAATAATAACCAGCCAGTTATAAAACCTAATTTTGGTCCAACCAACCTGTAAGACCACTGATAGCCATACCCTGAAATTGGATAATTAACCGATAATTCTGCCATTATTAATGCAACTAAAAATTGTCCAGCGAAGACAATAGTCCACGAAATTGGTATAAAGTTCCCAACCTGGGAAAATCCAAAATGAAAATTTGCAAATATTCCAGTAAGTATTGATATTAAAGAAAATGATACTGCAAATGAGGAAAATCTCCTCATAGTTCTATTTAATTCCTGCTTATATCCAAACTTAGCTAATTCTTTTGAGTCATTATCATTACTAGACTGGGACATGAGATAAAATACCTTTATAAATTCCTGGATCTGATCCTTCTATAATTTTAGCTCCAAATGTGGTTTCATAAAACTTGGCAGGTCCCACTCCACCGATAATTGCATATGCATATCCCATTTCTTTCATAGATTTTAGTGATAAATAAAGTAAAGCTTTACCAATTCCCATCTTCCTGTATTCTTTAGAAATTCCCATTGGTCCTAAAAAGTTTAAATAAGCTGAATCATAAGAAGAAAAACCAATAATATTTTGATCTTTTATTGCTATGTAAGTTGATATTGGACTTTTTGAAAATGAAACATCCACCTCACTCTTCCAGCCTTCACCAAAATTTTTGTTTACCCAGTTATTTACAAGATATTTTTCTGCAGCCAACGGTCTCCTAAAATCTATCTGCTTTTTTAATTTTTCGTACTCTACACATTCCTTTGGAAGGTCATAAAGTTTTACAAGCATGTCTTTCATTATTATTAATTTTTTATTGAAATTTTGTTTATATCAACCATATCTTTTTATTGAAAGAGATTAAAAAATTTTTCCATTTTACAATTAAAAGCTTTTTAAATTTATCTAAAATTTTAATATGTACGAATATCATACAGCATCAATAGAACTCTTTGATAAAATAATTAGAAAAAATAAAAATATTCTTCCAAAAGTAATCGGTTGTTTTACTGATGCTGTTATAAATGATAACCTAATTCATACTTTTGGAACAGGACACTCGCATATGATAGGACTTGAGCTATTTGTGAGAGCTGGTGGTCTTGGAAATATTAATGCAATGTTAGATTCAATTGTTATGACTTCTGAAGGTGCGAGAAGAAGTGGTAGCATTGAAAGGATTAGTGGACTAGCAGAAATAATTTGGGATCAACACAAAATTTCAAAAAAGGATATGTTTATAGTAATATCTAATTCAGGGCGTAATGCACTTCCAATTGAAATGGCTCAGCTAGCAAAGAAAAACGGAAATAAAGTGATTGCTATAACATCAATAGAGCAATCAAAAAAATATCCAACCCGAATTAAAGGACAAAAAAAACTTTATGAGATAGCAGATCTTGTAATTGATAACTGTGTACCTCCTGGTGATGGATTATTAAATATAGGAAATGATGTAATTGGTGCTGCTTCAACAATCGGAGGTTGTTTTATTGTTAATTTAATTGCTTCTGAATCAATTAAAAAAGCACACAATCGAGGGATAAAATTGCCAATATATTTTAGTCAGAATATTGATGGTTTTGATAATGAAAGTCTATACAAAAAATATAAAAAAAGGATAAAACATCTTTAATCCATATTCTCTTTTAAAAAAGACATTTATAAATAAAAAAATCCGCAACACATTTAAAAAAGGTTACGGATTTCAAATGTACTCGGAGCGGGACTTGAACCCGCACGACCGCAATGGTCATTGGATTTTAAGTCCAACGTGTCTACCAATTCCACCATCCGAGCGAACAAAAGAGCGAAAGACGGGATTTGAACCCGCGACCCTCACCTTGGCAAGGTGATGCTCTACCCCTGAGCTACTTTCGCATTTTGGTGTGTAAATGTAAAATAATTTTATTCTTTTCTAAATATTAAGATACTTTTTAAACCAAATAATCGAATTTAATTTTAAATTGTTTATCAAATAAATCAAAAGGATACATGCTAATTTTTAGATCAATACTAATTTTTATTTTATTTTTTTTATCAAATAATCTATTTGCGCAAAACATTGATAAACCCTTAAACTTTATTGTAATATTTGCTGATGATCTAGGTTATGGTGATTTAAGTTCATTTGGGAATCCAACAATAAATACACCCAATCTGGATAAAATGGTATCTGAGGGTCAAAAGTGGACACAATTCTACGCTGGGTCAAGCGTGTGTACTCCTAGCAGAGCTGCGCTTCTTACTGGGCGATTGGCTATAAGAAGTGGAATGACAAGTAGTAAAGCAAGGGTTTTGTTTCCAGACTCAAAGAATGGTCTTCCAGATTATGAAATCACAATAGCAGAACAATTAAAAAAAGTTAAATACAGAACTGCCTGTATTGGAAAATGGCATTTGGGTCATAAAAAAGAACATTTACCCCTTAAGCACGGGTTTGATTATTATTATGGTATTCCATATTCAAATGATATGGATGTACCGAAAGATATAATGAGAAAAAAAGGTGGCTACTACAATTTTATGAGTAACCCTGAAAATTATATTATTGAGAACTTTCAAGTGCCTTTAATTCAAAATGAAAAAGTGATTGAACGGCCTGCAAACCAAAATAATATTACTCGCCGCTATTCTAAAGAGACAATTAAATTTATAAAAGAAAACCGTGACAACTCTTTTTTTATATATCTAGCCCATAATTTACCACATATTCCACTTTTTGCATCAAAAGAAGCTTTAGGTAAAAGTTCCAGAGGCCTCTTCGGGGATGTAATTGAAGAAATCGATTATGGAATTGGTGAAATATTAAAAACTTTGAAAAATGAGGGTCTTGATAAAAACACACTAGTTGTTTTTACATCCGATAATGGACCATGGACCGCATATAAGAATAATGGGGGTAGTGCTGGTCCTCTACGCGCTGGAAAAGGGACAACCTGGGAAGGTGGAATGAGAGTACCAACAATATTTTGGCTGCCTGGAATAATTTCACCTGGAATTATAAATCAAATTGGCTCAACAATGGACTTATTGACAACATTTAGTAAGATTGCTGGGGTTCCTATTCCCAAAGATCGCCAATTAGATAGTTATGATTTAGGACCAAGACTTTTTGAAAATAATCCGACTTCTAGGAATCACATTTTTTATTACAGAGGAAATGAATTATATGCTGTCAGACTTGGTGAATATAAAGCTCATTATATAACTCAAGGTGAATATGGTCTCTATGGAGGAAAAAAAAATCATAATCCACCTTTACTCTTCAACTTAAACAAAGATGCTTCCGAGAAATATGATATTTCAAAAGAACATCCAGATGTAATTAAAAAAATTAATCGAATAGTTACAGAACACAAACAAAAAATTATAATTGGAAAAGATCTTTTAATTGAAAGAGGTGATTGAGCCTACCTCTATTTTTTTGACAATTTTCTTTTAATTTGACTCAATTGCATTAATGCCTCTACAGGAGTCAAATTATCAATGTCTATTTTATAAATCTCTTCTCTAATCTCCTCAAGTAATGGGTCATCTAAATTGAAAAAAGTCAATTGTAAGTCTGTATTTTCTTTTGTTTTCCCATTTTTATTTTCTAGAGAGTGTAACTTTTCGAGAACTTTGAGTTTTGCTTTAGCAACTGTTAGAACATGTTTTGGCATACCTGCCATTTTTGCTACATGAATTCCAAAACTGTGAGCACTACCTCCTGGAATAAGCTTCCTTAAAAATAAAACGTCTTCTTTCGTCTCTTTTATTGAAACATTAAAATTTTTAATCCTTTCATAAGATTGAGCCATATCGTTTAATTCATGATAATGAGTAGCAAATAAAACTTTTGGTCTAAAAGGATGCTCATGAAGATATTCAGCAATAGCCCAAGCAATCGAAATTCCGTCATATGTGCTTGTACCCCTACCTATCTCATCCAAAAGAACTAAGCTGTCTTTTGAAATATTATTTAGAATAGATGATGTTTCATTCATTTCAACCATAAATGTAGATGCTCCCATAGAGATATTATCACTCGCCCCAACTCTGGTGAAAATTCTATCTACAATACCTAAAGTAGCCTTAGTTGCAGGAACAAAACTTCCAATTTGGGCAAGCAATGATATTAAAGCTGTTTGTCGAAGAAGAGCTGATTTACCAGACATGTTAGGGCCTGTTATCATCATTATTTGTTGATTTTCGCGATCTAGCTTTAGATCGTTTGATATATACGGTGTTCCTATTGGAAGTTGTTTTTCAATTACAGGATGACGCCCCCCTTTTACGTCTATGGAAGTGTGATCAACCATATTCGGCTTAGAATAATTATTCTTTTTAGCTGTTTTTGCAAAATTGCTAAGAACATCGCAAAGTGCTATTGCTGAAGCATTTTCTTTAATAATTTCTAATTTGCCTTGTAAAAGTTTCAGTAAGTCTAAAAAAAGATTTTGTTCCAATAATAGAATACGCTCACCAGCATTCAAAATTTCTGATTCAAAAATTTTAAGTTCCTCTGTAATGTACCGCTCAGCATTAACCAAAGTTTGTTTTCTGACCCATTCATTTGGAACCTTGTCCTTATGAGTATTTCTAACTTCAATATAATATCCAAAAACATTGTTGAATGCTATTTTGAGAGATGGAATTTGAGTACGATCTGTTTCCCTTTCAAGCATGTCGTTTAAATGAGATTGAGACTTGTTTTTTAAACTCCGCAAAGAGTCTAATTGTTCAGAAAAACCATCTGCAATTACATTACCCTTTGATACTAAAACTGGTGCATCAGGATGAAGTCTTGATTTAAGTGAAGCTATTAGATTATCCAAACTAGGTAAATTTTTAAACTTTTTTTTCAAAATTTTTGTTTTTCCTTCTTTGATTTTAATTTTTATTTTTTCAACTATTTCTAGTGAATTTGATAGTTGATTTAGTGCGCGTGGGGAAATCTTTTCAGTTGCTATCTTTGAAATTACTCTTTCAATATCAATTATTTGTTTAAGCGAATTGTGAACATATTCTAATTCAATTTCGTTATCTAAAAACTCTTCAACAATACTTTGTCTTAGCTCAATCAGATTTAATTCTTTTAATGGAAATGTAATCCACTTTCTCAACAATCGAGCTCCCATTGCAGTTTGGGTATTGTCTATTACGTCTATTAGGGATGCTCCTTCAAGATGATTGGGAGAAAAAAGTTCTAAGTTTTGTTGGGTAAATTTATCTAAATGAACATAATTACCTTTATTAATTGGAGTAATTCGATTAATATGTTGTAATTTATCATTCTGAGTTTCTGATAGATAGTGCATTACAGCACCAGCAGCACTTATTCCTTCGTTATCCTTTTCAATACCAAACCCTTCAAGGGAAGTTGTTTGAAAATGTGATGTTAACTTTTGTCTTGCAGTACTTGCCTCAAAAGCCCAATCCTCCATATAAAAACATGGATATTGTAAACCGAATTGCTCATTAAAAAATTTTTTCATAGGCTTTGGAACTAATACTTCACTTGGAATATAATTCTGAAGTAATTGCTCAATTTCATTTTTATTTCCATCAGTAACCAAAAAATCTCCCGTTGAAATATCCAAAAATGATATACCAAATTTTTTATCAAAATAAACTGCGGCTAGATAGTTGTTTTTCTTTTGATCCAAAACATCTTCGTTAATCAATACCCCAGGAGTAACTAATTCAGTAACTCCTCTTTTAACAATTTTTTTAGTTAGTTTGGGATTTTCAAGTTGATCACATATTGCCACACGACAGCCCTCTTTTACAAGTTTTGGTAAATAACTATTTATTGAATGATGAGGAAATCCAGCCAGTTCAGTTTCACTAGAACTCCCTGCCCCTCTCTTAGTTAAAATAATACCAAGTATTTTAGATGCCTTTATTGCGTCGTCACCGAATGTCTCATAAAAATCTCCCACACGAAACAATAATAGTGCATCAGGATACTTTGATTTTATCCTGTTATACTGTTTCATAAGCGGAGTTTCTTTTACTTCCTTTGCCACAAAAATTTTGTTAAAATTTATACTTGAAATTTATAATTTTTTACAAAAACGAAGGCTTAAAATAAGAACATAAAACTTAGACTGTGTATTTTTGTTAATAATACCATTTATGCGTAAACTAAAAAATGAAGAACTACTTCGAAAATCTATAAAAGATTTTAAAAACTCAGAAAAAGCTCCATTAATTTTAATTCTAGACAACGTCAGAAGTTTAAACAATATTGGATCAATATTTCGTATTTCTGATGCATTTCTAATTGAAAAGATTATACTCTGCGGTATTACTGCTTGCCCTCCGCATAAAGATATTCATAAAACAGCTTTGGGTTCTACTGAGAGTGTTTCATGGGAATACTATAGTTCTACAATTCAGGCTGTTAAAAAACTTACTAGTGAAGGTAAATCAGTTTGGGCAATTGAACAAACCGAAAATGCAACACAACTACAGAATTTCAAACCAATTCCTAAAAAATCGTATTGCTTTGTTTTGGGTAACGAAGTTAAAGGAGTTGATCAACAAGTTGTTGATTATTGCAACAAAGCTATAGAAATTCCTCAATTTGGAACCAAACATTCACTCAATATAAGTGTAGCTGCCGGGATTATTGTTTGGCATTTTTATATTAAAATGAGGCCCTAAAAATTGCTCTTAAAAATTTTTCAAACTCAAATTCATTTTTATTAAAATCTATATTATCCAATGAATATTCTAAAATTGGAAACTCAAAATTATTTATAATTAAGTGATATCCTTTCTCTAACTTCTTAAGATAAGTAAGCTTTATTTCCCTTTCGAAAGATCTGTCTCTTTTTTTGATTTGCTGCTCTAACTCTCTAAAATTTTTAGTAAGGAAAATTACCAAACTAGGAATTTTAATCTTATCCATCTTCTGGTCAAAATCTTTTTTAAAAGTATTATAATCATTTTTTTTAAGATTTTGCTTAGCAAAAACAAGACATTTAAAAAAGCAAAAATCTGCTACAACTTTGCCATTATTTTGTTGCCAAAAAATTTTATCATTTTCAAAACGATTATTCAAAAAAAATGATTCTGTTCTTAATGCGTGCTTAAGTGGATCTTTGTAAAAATTTTCTAAATGTGGGTTAGAATTATACTCCTCTGAATAAAATTTAACTTTGTAATTTTTTGATATCATTTTAGCTAGAGTTGTCTTTCCAACTCCAATATTTCCCTCAATTGATATAAAGGGAAATGATTTGAAAATTGGTGGTAGACTTAAATTAAAATTTGTTTGAATAATTTTAATTTTATCTAGTTGATGATGATTTAATTCAGTAATGGTTTTTAGCAAAACTGGATGTTTAAATTTTGGAGCTATATCCAATAAAGGTTTTAAAATAAAGTTTCTTAAATGTAATTTAGGATGAGGGATTTTTAAATCTTTTGAGTGGATAATTTCATTGTTATAAAAAAGTAAATCTAAATCAACAGTTCTATCCTGGTATCCTTTTTCTGAATATCTTTTTCTACCCAATTTATCCTCCACATTTAAAAGTATTTTTAATAAGGCGATTGGTTTTAAAGAAGTTTTTAAAATAGCACATGCATTATAAAAAGGGGTGCTATCGAAACCCCAAGAGGGTGTTTCGTAGACATTTGATAATTCTCTTATCGTTACAGGGTGTTCCTCAATTAAAGCTAGTGCTTTGTATATAAAACCAATCCTATTTCCGATGTTACTACCTAATGAAATGATAATAGGTTCTAACATTAATAAAGTCTAATACTTACAAAGCTACAAAACCCTATATTTGCATCACCAATTATTACAAAATGAATTTTATAAAAACTTTTTTTGCATCAGTTTTAGGTTCACTCGCAGCTTTTGGTTTGTTATTAGCTTTTGTATTGATTATAGTTTCAGGTTTCGCGAGCCTAGTTAATACCACCACGGCAATAAAAACAATTAGTCCTAATAGTATATTGGAATTGGATATGAGGACTCCTATTGTAGAACGTGCTCCTAGAAATAATCAAATTCAAAATATTTTAGGATTAAGTGAAAAAGTTATTGGATTACAGGATATAATTTCTGCAATTAAAATTGCTGGTAATGATCCAAAGATTAAAGGTATAAGTCTTCGCTCTGATTACACAACATCTGGCTGGTCTCAAACGAACAGCATAAGAAAATCCTTAAAGGCCTTTAAAGAAAAAGGGAAATTTATTTATGCTTATGGAGATTTTTTTACTCAAAAAGGCTACTTCCTTTCTTCTATTGCTGATTCAACTTTTATAAACCCTGTTGGCTCACTAGAACTTAAAGGACTTGCTTCTGAAGTATTGTATTTCAAAGACTTTCAAGACAAATATGGTTTTAAAATGGAGGTAGTTCGTCACGGTAAATATAAAAGTGCTGTAGAACCGTACCTTCAAAACGAAATGAGTTTAGAAAACAAATTTCAAATAACCACCCTCCTTAACGACATATGGTCAATTTTAAGAGAAGATATTTCTTTCTCTAGAAATCTTCCTGAGGATAAACTTGATAAACTCATAGAAACAAATAAAATTTCTATGCCTGAAGAGGCACTAAAATCAAAGCTTATTGATGGTATTATTTACGAAGATGTTTTCAAAAAGAAAATAAAGACTCGTCTTGGGCTTGAGGAAAAAGAAGATATCAATAAATTGAAAATTAACGAGGTAAATTCTAGCAAAAGCAACTACAATTATGACGTCAAAGATAGAATTGCTATTCTTTTTGCTAAGGGACCTATTTTATATGGTGAGGGAACTGAGTCAATAATTGCTCAAGAAGTTTTTGTTGAAACTTTAGAAGAATTGGCTCAAGATGACTGGATTAAAGCAGTTGTAATTAGGATTGATTCTCCTGGAGGGAGTGCTTTAGTATCAGAATTAATATGGAGGTCTACTGTTAAATTAAAAGAACAAAAACCTGTTATAGTGTCTATTGGAGATATTGCCGCATCTGGCGGATATTATATAGCAACCGCCGCAGATTATATTTTTGTGGATCCAATGAGTGTTACAGGTTCAATAGGCGTTTTTGCTACATTACCAAATGTAAAAGGTTTGTTAGATAAAGTTGGTATTAGTGCTCAGTCAGTTCAAACTCATTCTAATGCACTTGGTTACAGTACATATCAACCCATAACAAAAGCATTCAAAAAACAACTAAAAAACGGGATTGAAAAAACCTATAATATCTTCAAAGAGAGAGTAATAAACGGACGCTCTCTAGATCCCAATATCGTAGAAGAACTTGCTCAAGGTAAAGTATGGAGTGGGAAAAGAGCACTAGATCTAGGGCTAGTTGATGAAATAGGAGACTTGGAAAATGCTTTAAATTTCGCTGCAAAAAAAGTAGACTTAAAAAAATTCAATGTCATAGAATTCCCAAAGTTTGAAGAAAGTTTAGAGAATATGCTTTTAGGACTCTCAATAAAAAGTGAGAGTAATGATTTTTTAGAAAATTTATCTATAAAACAGTTATTACTTAATTTGAGAATGTTGGAAACTAAGATTGATCTACAATACATTCAAACTCTTTTACCTTTTGAAATTATTATTCGTTAGATGAACAAAAAAAAAGAAGAGCTCGCAAAAGTAATTTACTTTTTACTTTCAGGCCTTTTTATAACCTCTTTAGTTGTATCTAATTTGATTTTCCAAAAGTTCTTCTATTGGTATCCAACTGACTTAAATATATTAGGAAATAAACTTTTTGAGCTTTCTGTTGGGATACTCCCCTATCCAATTACCTTCCTCATTACTGATCTAATTTCAGAGATTTACGGTAAGAAAAGAGCAAACCAAGTAGTTATTATTGGAATTTTTGCTTCTTTTTTCTCAATGGGAATATTATTAATGGCAAATGCAGTACCAGCAATTGAAAATTCACCAATTGATGATGATACTTTCAATCAAGTTTTTGCCTTTTCACCCATAGCGGTTTTGGCATCAATGATAGCCTATTTAATTGCCCAATTTGTGGATATTCGTATTTACCATTTTTGGAAAAAGCTCACAAATGGAAAAATGCTTTGGTTAAGAAACAATTTTTCAACCTTTAGTTCTCAATTTATTGATACTTTCTTAGTAGTTGGCCTATTAAGTATTTTTGGTGTTTTACAATGGAAACTATTTTGGGGACTTGTTCTCTCAGGGTTCTTATTTAAAATTATAGTTGCTGTATTAGACACTCCATTGCTTTATTTTTTTGTGGGGATTTTTAGAAAAACTTTCGCCCTGAAAGCTACAGATGAACTTGAAATATAGTAATGAAAAAGGAACAAGATGAAATTAGATTAAATAAATACCTCAGTGAAATTGGTCATTGTTCTAGAAGAGTTGCTGATAAATTGATAAATGAGGGTAGAATTAAAATTAATGGAAGTGTTGTTGTTTTAGGCCAAAAAGTAAAGGCAGGCGATCAGGTTGAAGTTGATGGTTTGTTGGTTGAAAATAATGACGAAAAGTCTGTTTATATAGCATTTAATAAGCCAGTAGGTATCGTTTGTACGACCGACACTAAGGTTGAAAAAAACAATATTATTGATTACATAAATTACCCAACTCGGATTTATCCTATTGGTCGGTTAGATAAAATGAGTGAGGGATTAATTTTGCTAACTAATGATGGTGATATAGTGAACAAAATTTTAAGGGCTCGTAACAATCATGAAAAAGAATATATTGTTACAGTAAATAGACCGGTAACCTCGGAGTTTATTAATAATATGAAAAAGGGTGTTCCTATTTTAGATACAATAACAAAAAAATGTGAAGTAGAACAAATTCATAAAAATCAGTTCAGAATAATTTTAACTCAAGGTTTAAATCGACAGATAAGAAGAATGTGTGAATATTTTGGCTATAAAGTAATTAAGTTAAGGCGGATTAGAATTATGAATATAAAGCTTAATACAAAAGTCGGTAGGTACAGAGACCTTACAAAAAAAGAAAAAAAAGTATTGTTTGAAATGACTATTAATTCTAAAAAAGCAGTCTAAGGAATAAATCTAAGTTTAACTCTTTGGCCTTCATTCGACCGAACGTTAAAAACAGTTTGATCTTCAAAAAGCATATATTGAGCCTTTACACCTATTAACTTTCCCTCATAAACATGGCTCTTTAATAGGTTCAAACTATTAACTTTGGAGGGGTAATATTGTACTGGGAAAAAAATCTTTTCTAAACTCTTCATGGTTCCTTTGTAAGGCTCTAATTCTTTGGGCAAGCATTCAATCGATTTTTCAAAAGCCTCTTCCCATTTAACAGGAGTAATTTCATTTTGCAACATTTTTCTCCAATTAGTTTTATCAGAAAAATATTCTTTTAAAGCAACCTCTCCAATTCCAGCAAGGTATCTGTTGGGAACCTCAATTATAGTCATAGCTTCGTGAGCTCCCTGATCTATCCAACGTGTAGGTATCTGTGTTTTTCTTGTTACACCAACTTTTAGATGACTACTTAATGCAAGATAAATAATATGGGGTTGTAATTGGATTTTTTTTTCGTACTCCAAATCTCTATCCGGTTGATTTAAGTGAGCTTTACTAAGTTCAGGACGCATAACCCAATCCCCTGCAGCAGGATTTTCATAAAAACAAGATTTACAAAATCCCTGTCTAAATATTTCAAATTCTTTTGAACAAGATAAACATTCAGAACCAATGTGAGAAATATTTAATTTCTTACCAATATGCTGATTTAAATGAACAAATCCTTTGTCCATATTTAAGAAATAATTGATTGGATTCTTATATTCTGTAATCATTTTTTTTAATGTCCCCTGAAGCATTTACTCAATAAGATTTATTTAAATTTACAACGTTAATATAGTGATTATTTAATGCCTATACCCTTATTCAATTCAATTGCATCATGGATTCTCAAAAAGAGAATTCACCAAATGGAACTATTTACAAAATATCCCAATGAGGTTCAAAATGAATTATTATTTAATTTGTTACAAAATGCCCAAAACACGGAAATTGGAAAAAAATATAGTTTTAGTGAGATAAATAACTACGATGTATTTAAAAAAAATATCCCTATTAATACTTACGAGGATATCGAAGCTGATATTGAAAGGTGCAGAAAGGGAGAACAGAATATTTTTTGGCCTACTCAAATTAAATGGTTTGCGAAATCTAGTGGAACAACCAATTCAAGAAGCAAGTTTATACCCGTAAGCAATGAGGCTCTTGAAGATTGTCATTACAAGGCTGGAAAAGATATGTTATGTATATATTTCAATAATAATGAAAACTCACAACTTCTTACAGGTAAATCTTTAAGACTAGGTGGAAGCAATGAATTATACAACAATAACAACAGTTACTTTGGTGATCTCTCATCTATAATAATTCAGAATCTGCCATTTTGGGCAGAATTAAGTAGTACTCCCAGTAACAAGACTTCTCTAATGCCTGAGTGGGAGACAAAGATGAAAGCAATAGTTAGTGAATCAATTCCTGAAAAAGTAACTAGCTTGACGGGTGTGCCATCATGGATGTTTGTCCTACTTCAGAATGTTTTAAAAGAAACTGGAAAAAGTAATATCTCTCAAGTTTGGCCTAATGCAGAAGTTTACTTTCATGGTGGAGTTAGTTTTAAGCCATATAAGAAATTGTATCATAAATTAATTCCGAAAAATAATTTTCGATATTATGAAATTTATAACGCCTCTGAAGGATTTTTTGGAATTCAAGATAAAAACGATTCAGACGAATTGCTTCTTATGTTAGATTATGGAATTTTTTATGAATTTATTCCTTTCAATGGATATAATGAGGATTCCAGTAAAATAATTCCTTTATCTGAAGTTAAATTAAATACTAATTATGCAATGGTTATAACCACAAATGCAGGTCTTTGGAGATATAAAATTGGAGATACAATTCGTTTTACAAGCTTGTCCCCTTACCGAATACAAGTAACAGGACGTACAAAACATTTTATAAATGTATTTGGAGAAGAACTTATAATTGATAATGCTGAAAAAGCACTTGAAAAAGTCTGTTTTGAAACAAAAAGTAACGTTTTCAATTACACAGCGGGACCTATTTTTATGGAAAAAAATAAACAAGGTGCACATGAATGGATTATAGAATTTGATAGAGAGCCTGAGGATCTCTCGCTTTTTTGTAGACTTTTTGATAAAGCACTTCAAAATGAAAACTCAGACTATGAGGCTAAAAGATATAATAACATGACGTTAAAACCATTAAAACTTCATAAGGCACGAAAGGGTCTATTTTATAAGTGGCTATCTCAAAAAGGAAAACTTGGTGGTCAGCATAAAGTACCTAGACTTTCTAATTCTAGGGAAATTTTGGATGAATTGTTAAAAATGAATTATTAAGAAACTATTTTAAGATCTGAAAACTCAGCATTTGATAGTTTTTGATCCACATAAAGCTTGGTAACCTTTAGTTCTTTAATATCAGTATTAGGAAGCTCGTACATCGCGTCATTTAGTATTGCCTCACACAAAGATCGTAAACCTCTCGCTCCAAGCTTAAATTGAAGAGCTTTTTCAACTATATAATCTAATGCCCCAGGAGTGAATTGTAAATTTATTTTATCCATTTTGAATAATTTAACATATTGCTTTATAAGTGCATTTTTTGGAGATGTTAAAATTAGTCTTAATGCAACATTATCCAATGGGCTCATGTAGGTTAAAACTGGTAATCTTCCTATAATCTCTGGTATTAGTCCATAGGACCTAATATCTCCAGGTGTAATATGTCTTAATATTTCATCTTTGTTAAAGTGGACCTTTTCAAAGGTATTTTTATAGCCTATAGCCTTAATATTTAATCGTTTATTTATATGCGTCTCTATCCCGTCGAATGCTCCACCAGCGATAAACAAGATATTCGATGTATCTAATTCAATAAATTTTTGATCTGGGTGTTTGCGGCCCCCCTTTGGAGGTACATTGACAATCGTTCCTTCCAATAATTTTAATAAAGCTTGCTGCACTCCCTCGCCAGAAACATCTCTTGTTATGGAAGGGTTGTCACTTTTACGAGCGATTTTATCGATTTCATCTATAAAAACGATTCCCCTTTGAGCGCGTTCAATATCATAATCAGCAGCTTGAAGTAGTCGAGTCAGAATACTTTCCACATCTTCGCCTACATAACCAGCTTCGGTTAAAACTGTTGCGTCTACAATTGCTAATGGTACATTTAAAAATTTTGAAATAGTTTGTGCTAAAAGGGTTTTTCCGGTACCTGTAGGGCCAACAATCAAAACATTACTTTTTTGTATTTCAACATCATCTTCTTTCAAATCTACTTGAAGCGAACGTTTATAGTGATTATAAACAGCCACAGCTAAAACACGCTTTGAAACATCTTGTCCAACAATATATTCGTCCAAAAAAGCTTTTATTTCCTTAGGTGGTTTTAATTCAATATTTTCTGAATTTGACTCCTGTTCAGAAGACTCTTCAACTAATATTCCATGAGCTTGAATAATACAATTATTACAAATGTGCGCATCTAGACCAGCAATAAGTAATTCTGTATCAGATTTAGGTTTACCACAAAACGAACAATTTAATTCAGACTTGCTCATGGATTAAAATTTATTGAGGTGCATTTTTAAGTACTTCATCGACCATACCATAGTTTTTAGCCTCATCTGCTTTCATCCAATAATCACGATCACTATTTTCAGTAACTTTCTCTTTACTTTGTCCAGAATGTTTAGAAATTATTTGATATAACTCGTCTTTAAGTTTTAATATTTCTCTGGCTGTTATCTCGATATCTGACGCTTGTCCTTGAGCACCGCCTAAGGGTTGGTGTATCATTACCCTTGCATGGGGAAGTGCAGAACGCTTTCCTTTTTGACCAGCACAAAGTAAAACTGCTCCCATTGAGGCAGCAATACCTGTACAAATTGTAGCTACATCCGGAGTTACAAATTGCATTGTATCATAAATACCTAGGCCAGCATAGACTCCCCCGCCTGGCGAATTTATATACATCTGGATATCGCGTGAAGAATCTGTACTCTGCAGAAATAGCAGTTGAGCCTGAATAATATTTGCAACTTGGTCATCAATAGCAGTACCCAAGAACATTATTCGATCCATCATTAGACGAGAAAAAACATCCATTTGAGCTACATTTAATTGTCTTTCTTCAATGATGTAAGGAGTCATACTACTTACAATTTTATCATAGTACATCGCGTTTACACCATGTTGCTTTGTTGCATATTTTTTAAATTCCTTGCCGTAGTCCATTTTCTAAATTTTCATCAAAATTAATCAAATTATCAAGCTTTACCGTAAGCTTCTTTTATAAAGGCATCAAAACCAACTTTTTTCTTTTTTAAGGGGGCTTTCTCCAAATAAAACTTTAGCATCTTTTCGCCTATCAATTGCTCAGAAATCCTTTTTGTTTCCTGTTGATCTGTTAAGACTTTAGAAACCAATGCGTCAACTTGTTTTTTGTCAATACTTTGTCCGTACTGTTTCATTTGACTTTCCACAATCTTCTTTGCATAATTTTGAAGTTCCTCAAATGTGTAATTAAGATTATTTTCTTTTATAATTTTACCCTCAATAAGTTGATAACGTATCCCTTTTTCTGACTTTTTAAATTCTTCACCTGCTTCTTTTTCTGTTAGAGGTTCTTTTCCTGAATTTTGAATCCAATTTTTTAGGAAATCTTCTGGAAGTTTAAATTTAGTCTTTTCAACTATGGTTTCAGATATATCATTAATCAGTTTTTGATTTGATTGTGGTTTAAATTGGTTTTCTAATCCCATTTTAATTTTTTCCTTCAAATCTTTTTCAGTCTTAACTGAACCTTTCGCATACAATTTATCGAAAAGTTCTTGATTTAATAATGCAGGAACTCTTTCATTTATTTCTTTGATTTCAATTGTAATTTCATTTGTAGAAATTTCGTCCAATTTATCGTCATCAAAATTAGTAAAGCGCTTCATTGTGTTGCTTTCCTTAAAAAGACCCTTAATTTTTATTTGAAGAATTTTTCCTACACTAGCAGCTTTTAACTCGTTAATAGCTTTTTTAGATTTTACTTCCTCAAGTTTAAAATTGCCAATTTTATTTATACCAATGTTTTCATTTTTGAATTCTGCAATTATTTCATATTTATTTTGAACCTTTTCGCGCGTCACTAATTTACCATATTGGTTTCTTAAATATTCCAATTGCTCATCTATCATTTTTTTGTCTGGTTCAATTTGATAATGAGTTACTTTTTTTAAGACATTCAGATTGACATCAAATTTTGGTGATAGACCTAACTTAAATTCAAATATCATTTTTTCAGCTCTCCAATCAGGTAAATCATTGTTATTCTTGGGCATAGGACTTCCAAGTAATTCAATTTTTTCTTTTTTAATGTATTTTTCTAAATTTTCACTTACTAGCTTATTAACTTCATCTGCTATTACAGCCTTTTGATATTGTTTCTTTATGATACCCAGTGGTACATTCCCTTTTCGAAATCCTGGTATATTCGCTTTTTTTCGGTAATTATTTAAAACTGAATCAACTTTTGATTCATAATCTTTGCCCTCAATTTCTATTTTGACAACTGCATTAAGATCATCAATCTTGGTTTTGCTTATATTCATGAAGCATAAATTTTAGTGGCCAAAATTACACTTTTTTTATTATCACAACAAGGATTTACATGCCATGCCACTAACTCAAAATAGAGATAATCAGGGAATACAAAAAAAGAAAATAATAAACCCTAGGATTTTTATAACAATTTTCAACTATATTTGCCATCCGAATTAATATTTAAGGATCGAGTATCCTTGCTAATTAATATGTTATGCCACTAAAGTTAAGACTTCAAAGACACGGAAAAAAAGGAAAACCATTTTATTGGCTTGTTGCTGCCGATTCTCGAGCAAAAAGAGACGGTCGCTACCTAGAAAAAATTGGTACCTACAATCCAAATACAAATCCAGCTACAGTAATAATTGACATAGATCGTGCCGTTGAATGGTTGGAAAAAGGGGCTCAGCCTACAGATACTGCAAGGACACTTTTATCATACAAAGGAGCAATGCTAAAACATCACCTGAATGGAGGAGTAAGAAAAGGTGCTCTTACCCAAGAAACAGCTGATAAAAAATTTGCTGATTGGCTCAAAGAGAAAGAAGCAAAAATCCAGGCCAAAAAAGATAATTTATTAAAGGCTAATGAAGAAGATAAAATAAAAAGACTAGCTGCAGAAAAACAAGTAAGTGAGAAAAGACTTGAAGACGCCGCTGCAAAAGAGGCAGCAGCGACCCAAGATGTTTCTCCAACTGATGAGGCTACTGCTGCTGAAGAAACTCCTACCACTGATGAGGTCCCTGCTACTGAAGAGGCTCCTACTGCTGAAGAAACTTCTACCACTGATGAGGCTCCTGCTACTGAAGAGGCCCCTGCTGATGAAGAGGCCCCTGCTGATGAAGAAACTCCTACCACTGATGAGGCTCCTGCTACTGAAGAGGCCCCTGCTGATGAAGAAACTCCTACCACTGATGAGGCTCC
>QFDA01000001.1:76130-913630 GCA_003130815.1 Bacteroidetes bacterium SCGC AAA795-G10
GTGAAGAAACTCCTACCACTGATGAGGCTCCTGCTACTGAAGAGGCCCCTGCTGATGAAGAAACTCCTACCACTGATGAGGCTACTGCTACTGAAGAGGCTCCTGCTACTGAAGAGGCTCCTGCTGCTGAAGAGGCGTCCGATAAAGACAATGAAACAGCTAAAGGCGAGAATAACTCCAAAAATACTGACTAGACTAAAATACTTTTCCGATGAAAAAGGAGGAATGCTTTTACATTGGCAAGATTACAGGGAAATATAGTTTCAGAGGAGAGTTATTGGTCAAAACAGATAGTGACAATCCAAAACAGTATACCAAATTAAAATCAATTTTTATCGAACTTGATTCCGGATTGGTGCCTTTTGTGATAAAAAATATCCAAATGCACAAATCAGAGTTAATTAGAATTCAATTCGACAATATATTGAACGAAATGGAAGCAAATAAATTGATAAAAAAAGACGTTTACCTCCCATTAAGTTTTCTTCCAAAATTAAAGGGGAAAAAATTTTATTACCATGAAGTTATAGGTTTTTCAATTATGCATAATAATGAAAATTTAGGTACAATTGAAAGAATTCATGATCAAGGTCTACAGGCTCTATTTGAAATAAAAAAAAATAATGGATCTACATCCTTAATTCCAATTCACGATGATTTTATTATAAATGTTGATCGTGTAAAAAAAAATATATCTGTTGAGATACCAGACGGTTTACTAGAATTGTGAATATTTTCTAAAAGAATAAAACAAATCCAAAAGTAGGTAGTGGTGAACTATTTCCTTCTTGATTAGATACAGGAACTAAATTTTTAGGTATTATAACAGTACCATCCAGATTTCTGTTTAATCCGTATTCTGTTGGAGTAGGGTTTGGTTGAGCTAAAAAATTTTGTACCTCGAAATATAAGTTAAATGAAAGATTCTTAAAATTCCATTTTTTATCTATTCGAATATCTGCAAGATTGAAAGCATCTAGTCTAAATTCTCCAAGTGTATCGTAATCTAAAATAATTTCTGGATATGAAATAGTACTTGCATTAATATCAACCGGAACATAAGGGTTTTTTCCAGCATACCTCCATCGAGCACTTATCTCCCAATTTTTCCTTAGTTTGTAACCTCCAGAAAATGAAATAAGATGACGACTATCCCATACGGAAGGTCTCAAGATTCCATCTAGACCAGAAAATTCACTGGAGAAATAGGTATAAGCCAAAATACCATAAAAGTTTTTGGCTAACTTTTGTTGAAATAAAAATTCCAAACCGGATGTTTTACCTTCTCCTAGAGATAGAATAGCTTCATTGCCTAAAACTTCAAATCCTCCCCCTTTATTTGCAAGTGATACACCATCAATCAAAGAAACAGGAAACTGCGAATAATTTTTCAAGAATCCCTCTACGGTTAATCTTGAAACTGATGTTAGATTATATTCTAAACCAGCCACATAGTGTTCGCTTTTAGTGTATTGAGCAGATTTATTAACAAAAACTGATGAGTTGTTCTGAAAACCCAACATTGTGTAGGTAGGAATTTTAAAATACCTGCCAATGGAAGCATTAAATTTCCATTTTTGATCCTGGGAAAGGGAATATGAAAATGAAAGTCTTGGAGAAAAATTGTCGATTAAATTTGATCCAGTTGAAAAGGTGTCAGCATCAGTTCTTATACCTAAAGAAATATTTAGTCTTTGATTAAAAAAATTATTCCCAGCTTTTAGAAATAAACCATATTTAAAAAAATTTAAATCTGTTTCATAAAATATATTTTCTCTTAAAAAACTTGTTCCATTTTTATAACTTGAATTTTGAACATTAAATCCTGCAGACCATTTCCAATCATTTACAAATTGTGTTATGCTAAAACGTAACTTTGTTTCCCACTCATAAGAATCGTTTTGAAAAATAATTCCAGTTTTATTTACATTGTCAAGGTATCTTGAAAAAACATTTCCTAGCCTGTTCGAACTAAGGGAAGTTGATGTAAATCCATTCCCATTTTTAAAGTTTTTCTTCCATGACAATCCAACTGTAGTAGTTCTTTGTTCGATAATAGGCACTTGCTCTAGTGTTGCTTGTTGTTCTGCATCAAACTGATCTGGTTGCTTAACAGAAAAATTATCTATTGAGCCCAAACCTATAAAAGTTAGATTATTATAACGGTCTAACTCATGTTTTACTTTCCATTGGTAATCCCAGTAATCCGGTCGTATTGGCAATCCAATGAGTTCAAAAAGAAATTGTAAATAACTTCTTCTCGCTGAAAATAAAAAGGTAGTTTTTGAAGGTTCAGTTTTATTTTTTCTGAAGAGGGGACCTTCCAAAGTTAGTCCTGCTTCACTAGCTCCAAGTCTAAAATTACCACCAAATCTGTTTGGGTCACCCTCTCTTTGTTGAAATGATAAAACACCTGAAAGTGGATTGTCAAATTCCGCACCAAAGGCAGAGCTTGTAAGAGTTACTTCCCTAATAAATGAAACATTAATCATACCAACAGGTCCACCTGCACTTCCCTGCGTACTAAAATGATTAATGTTTGGTATTTCGATACCATCTAAATAATAAACAGTTTCATTAGGTGCTCCCCCCCTTATAATTATGTCATTCCTAAAACCACCTATTGAGGGAGAAATACCTGGCATGCTTTGTACTACTTTAGTAATATCATTGTTTCCGCCAGGGTAAGTTTCAATTTCAACAACTGAAAATGTTTGAGTTGATAAGGGAGTTTCACTACTTGTCTTAAAAGGGTTACTTGAAACTATAACTTCCTCAAGATCTTCGGATAATTCATTTAACTCAAATATTAAAGGAATATTTCCAGCTGATTTTACAATTACATTAAATTGTTTAGTGGTTTGATATCCTAAAAAGCTAGCTTCTACATTGTATGATTTAAAGGGGATTTGGTTTAAAATGAAATAGCCATTAGAATCTGTTATAGTTCCAATATTTGTGCCCTCAAGAATTATTGTTGCTCCCTGTAATGGTTGTTGGGTTTTTTCATCAACAATGCGACCATTTAATGTTCCTAGGTTTTGAGCACAAACAGCTTTAATACATATAAAAACTATTAATGTTAATACCTTTCTCATGTTATAAAAATACAATTAAAAGAATTCAAAAATTTATTTTGTTTATATTTTTTTAATTATCTTTAAACAAAAAATTGTTATGAAAAATAGACGAAATTTTCTCAAAACCGCTTGTAAACCGATAGTTTTAGCAACACTAGGAATTCCAATAATTGAGGCCTGTTCTACTGAAGAAGATTCTAATGTAACAGCTCCAACTAATTCGACACCAACAGATAATTCGTCGTCTCAAGCCAGCTCAAGCAATGAACTTGAAATTGATTTAGATGATAACAGATTTTCCTCTTTAAAAGAAGTTGGTGGTTGGTTAAACTTCACTTCTGAAAATATTTTATTAGTAAGAATTAGTGACAGTGAGATTAGAGCATTTGATAATGCTTGTCCACATCAGGGTACCAGGAATCGATGGTCATTTGATGGGAGTAATTTTACATGCGCTCGCCATGGAAACTCATTTAGTGCATCGTGCAGTGGTTCATTAAAATGTTTTGATACAAGTTTAGACGGTAATATTCTTACTGTAGATTTAGGGTAATCAGTCAATTTTTTTTTTCTGATTTTCTCTCAATTTTTCTTTGCTCTTTTTGCCTATTTTTTTGTTCAACGGCATTAATTGCATCTTGTTTTTCTTTTTCTCTTTTGTCGTACTGTTGACGAAGTTCATCTAAATCCTCATCACCTATTTTCTGCTGATCACTAGCTTGTAGAGCTCCATCCTCAACACTAAAACTAGCATTTTGGGTTTGTTTGCGCATAATTTCTTGAGCCGACTTTAGGTTATAATAAACTCCAGGATCAATCATTTTATTTGCAACATAATGCTGCTTTTTTTGTTTATCCCAACGAACAAATACAAATCCGCCAGTAACAGAATCTAATTTTACTCGAAAGACATGCGAATAATTTGGAAGGCTTTGATAAATCTCAATTTTTTCAGGTACATAACCTGCAACATATAAAAGCTCTTCAACAAATGCAGTTTGAGTAACTAATGATGGATCATTATAATTTCCTTCTATTAAAGTTTCATCTTGTGCAACAACAAATAATGTACTTGTTATAGAGAACAATAATAATTGTAGTACTTTATTGTTAATCATTCACACTGAAAATTTTATAATACTTAAAGTTATTATAAATATTTTAAGATAAAATTACGTTGGTGATTAATAATTAAAATTAAGTTGAATTTGGAGATTTCTTCCCAACTCAGATGAATAGTAACGCATTCTGTTAAGATAGTCTCGATAATCGCTATTTAAAATATTTTGGGCTATCAATCTTAAATTAGTTGTAAGATTTTTTTGATTCCTTATTTGTAACGAGAAAATAGCATCAAATCGATGAAATCCAGAAGGAGACTCGCTAATATCAACTGTTTTTGAAACAATTGTTCCGTCCTCTATATAATCAAAAATGAAATTAGAGTCTGGAAATCTATTTTGTTTTGCGCTTATGTGATTGGATATCTCAAAAGTCCATTTACTCTTTTTGGGTGAAAATTTTAATTTTTGAAAAGAATTTAGAGGGGGAATTAAAATTAGAGGCTGAGAATTTAATATGTCCTGGGCATATACATATGAAGCTCCAATATCAAATCTAAGATTTTCTATTATTGATTGAGAATAATTAAGATCAATACCTGTCAAAAAAGCGTCTGTACTCTTGTATGTCCATACTGGAAAAGCGCCTCTGATAGTTTGTTTTAATCCTGTTGGTTCTATGAAAATGTAGTTAAAAGTTTTTGAAATAAAAGGCTCTAATGACCAATTATAATTTGGTTTAGTTTTTGATAAACTCAAAAGAAATTTGTGACTTGTCTCGGTATTTATACTTAAGTTCCCGTATTCAATAGCCGCCATGGCATGATGTAATCCATCACTAAATAATTCAGAAGGATTTGGAGCTCTTTGGGACAAGATGTAAGAAATATTAAATTCAGAATTGTCTGATATTTTTTTTGAAATACCAGTTTGCGCGGAAACATTTAGATAATTGAATTTTGGGTTTACTAGGATTTGATTTGCAAAATTGGTTCCTGTTTCAAATTCATTAA
Organism: Bacteroidetes bacterium SCGC AAA795-G10; assembly: GCA_003130815.1. Lineage (GTDB taxonomy): Bacteria > Bacteroidota > Bacteroidia > Flavobacteriales > Flavobacteriaceae > MS024-2A. The sequence goes on from QFDA01000001.1 coordinate 81,285, forward strand.
ACAAGACATCGTAATTTCTTTCTTCCCAAACTGATGTATAATAATATTTTTTAGCGTCATAAAACACATGATCTAGTCTTAATCCCCACTCCCATAAAAAGGAGTTGGATTCCTGATAGCTTCCTAGAATATAGATTCCATTCTCAAACTTAATATAATCAGGAATTAGTCTTTTTACGCCAGTATCTGGAGTAGAAAAGTTGTCTTGAATTAATCCATTGTATCCAAATTCAAAGTCCCAATTTTCCATTTTTATATTTGAAAAACCTAACATTAAATTATGAGTTTTAAGTAGTAAATCAACTACCGGTATATTTGTTCTACCACCTCTTCTTATATCAAACTCTTTTCGTTTGTTGTTTTGATAGCTATATCCAAAATCAAGTTTAACATCATTTTTCAATGATCTGAAATATTTAAATGTTAACCTTTGATGACTGGCTCTTTGATTTGGGGCCCCTACGTTATAAGTGAAATCGTCAATTATTGATGGTTCGCTAGAATTAAGTGCAAAAAATAAATCTTGGACATTACCAATATGTGATGCCTTTAAAATTCCAGGCTCTAAATTATAATTTGAATATTTTAAATTCCATCCTTTTGAAACTAAATCCTTTCCAAGTTTTATTGAAAAATCTACTTCTTTAAATCCAGTATTTGAAAGGATATAATTTGGAGTATTAAAGTCCCCATATCTTTTACCTGTAAAATTTCCATTTATATAAAATCCGCTTGAATAATTTTTTTCAAGTCTAGATCCAAATTTTCCTCCCCAACCGTTAGATTCTAAATTTATAAATGAGGTTCCAAAAAGTGAATCTCTTAAAACCTTTCTTTTGGAACTTAAGATAATTGAACCTGCAGATGTATCTCCACCGTATTTTAAAGCAGCAGCCCCTTTTATAAGTTGAATTGTTTCAAAAGAATCGAAATCAACATTTGGTGCATGGTCAGGGCCCCACTGTTGATCGTACTGCCTAAATCCATCGGTCACAATACCAACTCTACTTCCATACATACCGTGAATAACTGGCTTGCCAATTGAATTTCCAGTTTTTAAAATTGATGCACCAGGGATATAATTTAATGCGTCAACCAAAGTATTACTTCCATATGAATTAATTTCACTTATATCAACTAAAACTTCCTGAACTGATTTTCTAGTTCGAGAAAGCCTAGAGTCAGATACTATAATTTCTTCTAATTCATTTATATGGTGTTCTAATTTTAAATCAAATATTTTGTTTTCTTTAAGATTAATGTTTTTGGTTTTTGATTTACAATTTGGATGGCTAATATTTAAAATATATCTACCAGGACATATTCCCTCTATTTCGAATTCTCCATTTAGATTCGTTTGTGAAAAAAAATTGGTACCCTTAATTTGTATAAGGGCACCAATTAAAAAAGTGTCATCGTGAAAGTCAGTGACTTTACCTTTTAAAAATAAATTGCATTCTTGACTATAAGTAAGATTCCAAATTAATAAACAATTCAGAATAAAATATAGATGTATTGATTTGTGTTTCAATTACTCAACTATAGACACTGGGATATCGATGGAAACATCATTATACCCTCCAAAACCTTCTCTTGTAGTAGCATTAAAATTTGTCGGTTGATGTATTAAATATACTCTTACCAAACCAGTTCCAGTGGAACTCGCATTCCATACACTATTTAGAAGTACGCCTCTACTTCCAACTTTTGTATCGTTTGATGCTGAGGTTACATTTACAGAAACATCCGCAAATTCAAAAAATACCTGATGCTCATCGGCCTCATCAATAATCTCTAATGTTACTTCCTCAACATCAGTCGGATCACTACTATTAATGAATCTTATTCCAACATTATGATCGGTATTTACTTTTAAACTAATTGTCTGTGAGTTCATTTCACTCAAGTCCCAGTCTACTGTTTGTGACGTTCCATCTGCAGATTCAATTGTCATCAAAACATTTGAAATAAATTCTTGCTCGTTTACAGCATCTGGATCGTCTTTACTACATGAGACAATAAAAAGAAAAGCTAAAAAAAGAATTTTTGCTTTTTTAAATTTTGTGTAAAATTTCATAATAAATTTTTTGATTAAATGATTTAAATTAATGCAACTCAGTTGCAAAAATAAGTACTTTTTTTTTTTTTGAGGAAAAAAAATAAATAAATTTGTTATATGGGTATACATAGAAAAACTTCTTCACTTAATACCTTGTTAAAGGAATTCAATAATGATATAAGCGCTATCACAGTTGTAGATCTTGTAAGTCGTTTAGGAGATAAAATGAACAAAACAACTATCTATCGTATCCTTAACAAGTTAGAAGAGGACTCTATATTACATTCATTTTTTGGGAAAAATGGGTTAAAGTGGTATGCAAAATGTGATGGGTGTTGTAATAGCAAGCCTGAATCAATCTTAAATAAATTTCGTCCACATTTTCAATGTCTTAGTTGTGGTAAAATAGATCGCCTTAACATAGAAATGAAATTACCAAAAGTGACTGATCAAAAAGTTAGTGTATCGCAATTATTGATTCAAGGAAGATGTGAATCATGTAATTAATTGATATTTTTCATTAATAAGAAACTTAGTTTAAATTTTAGATAAAAAAAATTGGCCTTACACAAATATGCAAGGCCAAAATCACTATTATCGTTAAATAATTATTTTTACTTAAGCAATGTTAGCTGAAGAATCTTCTACTAATGCAGAATGATCATGTCCATCGTGATCGTCATGATCATCGTCTTCACAAGAAATAACAGCGAAGGATGCAAAAGCGAATAATAATAATAAGTATTTTTTCATTTTAAAAAGTTTTAATTGTTAGTTAATATTTAATAATTACCGAAAAAAAAATTCGGTGGACCTCTATCTCTTAGATTATTGAAACTCAATCTATTGTAAATAGAAGTATTATTAAATATGTATTTAAATAATGTTTGAGCATTATTTAAAATTATTTCACTATTAAAATGATATTCAACTAAAGGCTGGTAATAAATATCTAGAAAATCATTATGCTTATTAAAATTATGAATATGAGTCTGTTCATGAGAACATTCAATTTTATCAAAGTGATAATCAAATATATGTTCCAGTTTTAAACCCATAGGGATTAAAAACATGGCTATTAAAAAAATTGAAACAACAGAATATAGAGGACTAATATTTGGGTTCTTCGTTTTCAGACTATAATTTTTTTATTTTAATATTTTTATATGAAATTATTCCTGGGTGATCTTGTAGGGTAATATGTCCTTTTTTGTATTTCCCGAAACCTGACATGTCTCTAAACTTGCTATTCTCGACCATTGAATCCCATTCTGGGCCAGTTAATGGAAAGCTGTTTACAATTATTCCATTAAGAAACACAGTTCCTTTGTTCTTATTGTGGTTTACTATAATGTGATACTTATTCCACTCACCTGCTTTTTTTGATGGTTTAGAACTTGGTGGGATCATATCATAAAGTGCACCAACAGTATGCTTTTGATGATCAGGATCATCACCGTAAATATCAGCATCTATTACTTGGATTTCCGGGCCAGTAACATGTGGATGTTCATACATTTTGTCTTCACTTACTCCCCACATAAAACCGCTGTTCGAACCTGGGGAAACCATCCACTCAAACTCAATTTCAAAACTTTCAAAGACTTCGTCTGTTAGCAAACTTTTATTTCCTTCACCGGTTGCGTTACTTGCATTAAAAGTAAAAATACCATTCTCAACAGTCCATCCGCTTTTTCCACCATCTTCATTCTGGTATATATGCCAGCCCCTGAAGCTATCCTGTTGTGATAGAAGCAGCCAGCTAGACTCTGGCTTCTTTGAAGTTTCTTTATTACTTTCTTTGGAAATTTGTTTACAACTTACAAATGCGATAGATAAAAGAATAATTATTCTACATGTCATTATCCAAATATTTAAGTAAAAGTAATGAATTCTTTAAAAGTCTTAGATTTAATTAAGGTAAAGATGTAAACAAAAATTAAAATTTAAAGCTTTCGAGCTTTTAGTTTTTCCGTCAATTTTGGAACGATCTCAAATGCATCCCCAACAATACCATAATCTGCTGCTTTAAAAAAAGGTGCTTCCGGGTCATTATTAATTACAACCTTGACTTTTGAGGAATTAATCCCGGCTAAATGTTGAATTGCACCTGAAACGCCAACCGCTATATACAAATTTGATGCAACAGGCTTACCAGTTTGACCTACGTGTTCACTATGAGGTCTCCATCCCATATCAGATACAGGTTTAGAACAAGCAGTAGCGGCACCTAGAACGTCAGCCAAGTCTTCAATAAGATTCCAGTTTTCTGGTCCTTTTAATCCACGTCCGCCTGAAACAACAATATCTGCGTCTGCAATAGTGACTTCACCTTTTAATCTATCTACCTCAGTTACTTTTAAACTTTTAGTTGAAGATATATATGTGCCTTTTAAATATTCACAAGTTTTATTTTGTTCTTCTAATCCAAAAGAATTTGATGAAAGTGATAAAATTACTCGGTCTTTTAAACTTTTATTCTCATTGTATGCCTTATTCGTAAAACAAGAACATTTAACTTGAATAGGATCGTATTTTGTTGGTAATCCAACTACATTTGAGATATAGGCTGAATTAACTTTAACAGATAAAATTGGTCCTAAATATCTTCCATCAGCAGATGAGCTTACTACAATTATGCTTGCTTTTTCCTTTTCTATTAGTTGAGAAATACTATCACTATAACTTTCTACATTAAAAAAATTATCTTCTTTTGTTTCTATGTTATAGAATTTATCAACTCCATAAGACTCAAGTATTATTGTGTTATTAATATTGAATCCTACTCCAACTAACTCATAACCTTTAGCATCAGCTATAGCTCTAGAATAAGAAGCTATCTCTAAACCTGTTTTTTTAACATCTCCGTCTTGTGATTCAATAAATGCAAGTATTTTCATTTTTTTACTTTATAGAACTTTTGCTTCATTTTCTAGTAACTTAATTAATTCATCAATATTATCTGAATCAACTAGTTTAACTGGACCTTTTTCATCTGGTTTTTTAAAAGTTAGAATTTCAGTTGCTGGTTTAATTTCATTTGGAGATATTACTTCTAACGGTTTTTGACGCGCTTGCATTATTCCACGCATGTTTGGTATTATAAGATCTTTCTCTTCAACCAGTCCTTTTTGAGCACCAATAATAACTGGTAGGGAAGCTTTCAAACTTTCCTTACCGCCATCTATTTCTCTCTGTAAATCAACTTTGTTTCCGTCTATTTCTAAATGGATGCAATTTGCTAAGTAGGGCATTTCACAAAGTGTGGCAAGTATTCCGCCTACCATACCTCCATTATAATCAATTGATTCTCTTCCTGTAATAATAAGATCATAGTTTTTATCCTTGCAAATAGTTGACAAAACTGATGCTACTTGAAAACCGTCTTTTGCTTGAATATTAACTCGAAGTGCTTGGTCAGCGCCAATAGCAAGACATTTTCTTAAGATAGGATCACAGCTTTCATCCCCAACTGTTACGACTGTAACTTTTGCTCCTGATTTTTGCTGAAGCCATATTGCACGCGTCAACCCGAATTCATCATTTGGATTGATTACAAATTGAACACCCTGAGAATCAAAAGAAGAATTACCTTCTTTGAAATTAATCTTCGAAGTTGTATCTGGAACACAACTGATGCAAACAAGAATATTCAATCTAAAACAATTTTAATCTAATGTAGTTAAAAAAATGACATAGTGTCATTTTTTTTATATTTCATTTAGTTTAATTAATGTCTTTAACCAATCTAAATCCAGTATGTTGGAGTCCTGTGTCTGGTGAGGATTTCATTCTAGCTGAAACCCTATATCCAGAACAATAAGCGTCATTGCACAAAAAAGATCCTCCTCGCATGACCTTTTGTTTAAGATAAGGTTGGTAAGGATCATAAGGCTTCTCAGGCCCTTTTGGATTTGATAACTTCTGATCTTTTATTTTCGAATAATAATTAAAATCATACCAATCTGAACACCATTCCCATACATTCCCTGCCATGTCATAAAGCTCAAAAGAATTTGGTTCAAATGATCCAACTGGAGCAGTATAAAAGAAATTATCTCTTTGTTCATTAAAATAAGGGAAACTTCCCTCCCATGAATTTAATTTTGGTGATCCAGAGTTCAAATCTTCATTACCCCATGGGTAAATTGAATTTTTTCTACCTCCTCGAGCAGCCCATTCCCACTCAGCCTCTGTTGGTAATCTTTTCCCTACCCACTTAGCATAGGCAATTGCATCATACCAGGATATATGAACAACAGGATGGTCACCTTTCCCTTCTATATTACTATCTGGACCCATAGGATGTTTCCAATTTGCCCCGGGTTGCCACTTCCACCACTGATTGTGATAATTTAAATTTACAGGGCCTTGTGAAGAAGTAAATATTAATGACGCTGGTTTAAAAAGAGAATCATCTGGTCTTGGGGTATTGGGTGGGAGTTCCTTTTTAATATCTTCCCACTTGGGGGGAATCTCTGCTGTAGTTACGTAGCCTGTTGCTTCAACGAATCGTGTAAATTGACTATTGGTGACCTCAGTTTGATCGATCCAAAAAGAATCAACATAAACAAGGTGCTTTGGAGATTCATCTTTTCTTGAAAATTTTTCTTCACTACCCATTAAAAAACTCCCTGAGGGAATCAATACCATTCCTTCTTTCTTGACTATGTTACTTTCAAAGTTATCTTGATTACACCCAAGAAATAAAATTGAGGCTAATATTAGGAGGCGTAACATCAAATACTATATAAATTGATTAATTATATTTTCAAAAAGTTCCTGCTTTCCACTTACCTGTTTTGGAGATTTAGAGTTGAATGCAATTTCTGATAAATTCTCTAAACTTAATTTTCCATTCTCAAATTGTTTACCGTTGCCACTGTCAAAAGAATTATAACGATCTTTTCTAAGCCGAGGAAATTCTGATTGAGTAAGTATTTTCTCTGCAGTTAGAATTGCCCTAGCAAAAGTGTCAGCACCACCGATGTGAGCATGAAAAATATCATCTAAATCTGTAGAATTTCTTCTAATTTTTGCATCAAAATTTATTCCTCCCCCTTGTAAGCCTCCAGATTGTAAAAAAATGAGCATTGCTTCTGTAACCTCATAAATATTCACAGGAAATTGGTCAGTATCCCATCCATTTTGATTATCTCCTCTGTTAGCATCAATACTTCCTAGCATCCCAGAATGTGCTGCTATAGCTAATTCGTGTTCAAATGAGTGCTGAGCTAATGTTGCATGGTTTACCTCGATATTTAACTTGAAATCTTTCTCTAGTCCATACGCTCTTAAAAAACCAATGGCTGTTGCTGCATCAAAATCGTACTGATGTTTCATGGGTTCCATCGGTTTGGGCTCTATAAAAAAGGTTCCCTTAAACCCCTGACCACGAGCATAATCTCTTGCCATTGACAACATTTTAGCCATATGATCTAACTCTCTGTTAATGTCTGTATTTAGTAAAGACATGTATCCTTCCCTTCCACCCCAAAAAACATAATTTTCTCCACCAAGTGCAATAGTTAAATCTAATGCCATTTTAATTTGAGCACCTGCACGAGCTACAACTTCAAAATCTGGATTTGTTGCTGCTCCGTTCATATAAATTGGATTAGAAAAACAGTTTGCAGTTCCCCAAAGGATCTTTACACCTGAATCCTTTTTCTTTTGAGAAATATAATCAGCAATTTTATGTAAACGCTTTTCAGTTTCAATCAAATTGTCTGCTTCGTCTACTAAATCTACATCATGGAAGCAGAAATAATCAAAACCTAACTTTGTAATTAATTCAAATGCTGCATCTGCTTTATCACGTGCTCTTTGCAATGGATCATTTGATTGATCCCATGGAAATTTTTGAGTTCCAGGGCCAAACGGATCTGCTCCCTGTCCACAGAAGCTATGCCAGTAAGCAATAGCAAACTTAAAATGCTCCCGCATTGTTTTACCCATTACTAATTGATCTGGATTATAGTATTTGTAAGCAAACGGATTATCAGATTCTTTTCCCTCATAATTGATTTTGCTAACTCCTTTATAAAATTCTTTATCGCCCGTAATTATCATTGATTTGTATTTAATTTATTATTTAAGATTTTTTCCCATTTATCATAAGCTATTTTATACTCTTCATTTTTGATATGGGGTTCTATAATTTTGATTTTGTCATTGTTACCTAGGGAGGTGCTTAACTCTTCCATAGAATTTACATCAAGACTTGACGCCCTTGCAGCTCCAACTGCTCCTGTAGTATTATATATTTCAACTGGCCTACCTATTAATGAAGAAAAAGTAGAAGTGAAAACTTCTGATTGAAAAATATTATCATTTCCAGCTCTAATTAATTCTGTATTCAGACCATCCTTATTCATTATTTTCATTCCATAAACAAAAGCAAAGGCTATACCCTCTAAAGTTGCTCTACAAAGATGGGAATCATTATGCAAATTTAAGTTTAGATCGCTCAGATGGGCGCCTAAATTTTGATTATTTAACATTCGCTCAGCTCCATTACCAAAGGGTAAATTGACAAGTCCATTACTTCCAATTTCAATTTTACTTGCCAAGTTGTTCATAGTAGTAAAATCATCAATTTTGGTCAATTTTTTTAACCAACTGTAAAAAATACCAGCTCCATTAATGCATAAAAGGGTTCCGATTCTTGGTTGTTCTGGCGTATAATTTACGTGAGCAAAATGATTTAATCTTGAAAATTCTTTAGAATCAATTTTATCACTAACTGAAAAAATAACACCTGATGTGCCACCAGTTGCAGCAACTTCTCCTGGTTTTAGAACATTTAAAGAAAGTGCGTTGTTTGGTTGATCTCCAGCACGATATCTAATCGGAATTCCAATTGGTAAACCAGTAGCTTTTGCTGCTACATCGGTTACAAATCCTTGGTTTTGAAAGTTACTAACTAAAGATGGAGTTAAACTGGTATCTAAATCAAAAAATTCAAGCAGCCAATTTGCTACTTTTTTTTCTTTATAATCCCATAAAATTGCTTCTGATATACCGTTAGTGGTTGTGTTAATTTCACCAGTCAGCTTATAAGCTATAAAATCTCCGGGCAACATGAAGTTTGACACTTTCTCATATAATTTTTCTTCATTGTCTTTTACCCATTTTAGTTTTGACGCAGTAAAATTTCCAGGTGAATTTAATAATTGTTTACCGTATTTACTTTCACCTATTTCCTTTGCTGCCAAATTCCCAATTTCAATGGCTCTACTGTCGCACCATATAATTGAATCTCTTAAAAGTTGACCTTTATTGTCTACTATAACCAATCCATGCATTTGATATGAAATACCGATCGCAAGAATATCCTTTGACGAAATTTTATTTTCATATAAGATTCGTTTTGTTGCCGTGCAAATACAATCCCACCAAATATTAGGGTCTTGCTCGGCCCAATTAAATTTGCCTGCTTTAATCACCATTTCATTTTTAGGTTCAGAAACCACAGCAATTGATTTCTTTGTTTTTTCGTCTACTATAGCAACTTTTATAGATGAACTTCCTATGTCATAGCCTATGTAATACATTAAGCAAGCGTAATAATATTTGTGAAAATTTGATTCAAATTAAATATAAAGAAAACTTTTTTGGGCATCAATGAAATAGTGGACTTTATATGTAGTTGTGCTTTATAAATAATTTACATAATTTTATTTAGATGAATAAATTTTAGATAAAATCATGAAACTAAAAAAATCGAATTTAAACAGACGTGAGTTTTTTAAAAATACTGGAATCGCTGCTGTAGGACTTAGCATAGGGACAAACAAGTTATGGGGAGCACCTGCTTACATACCAAACTTACTGAAACCAAATTCAAAAATTAATGGAATACAAATAGGAGTAATTACTTATTCCTTCAGAGAAATGGAAGATCAAAGTGCTGAAGCCACGCTCCAATATATTTTAGATTGTGGCATAAATGCGATTGAGCTGATGGGTGGTGTAGCTGAAAACTATTTAGGTAGACCAGAATATAAAATTGATAGAAGAACTTACTACAGGCTAATGAGATTAGATAGAAAAAAAGAAATATCTCGAGATGAAAAGAAACAATTAGCTGACTTAAAACAACAACAGAAATCCTACGAAAAAGAGGCTGCAAATTGGGGGAAAAATAGAAATCCAAATAATTTTTTAAAGCTCCGTAAAATGTTTAACGATGCCGGTGTTGAAATTTATGCATTTAAACCTGACTATTTACTGGGTAAAAAAAATTCAGATGCTGATATAAACTATGCGATGAAAGCAGGAAAAGTTCTTGGAGCAAGTCATGTTACTCTTGAATTACCTGAAGATCCAGAACACACACTAAGGCTTGGAAAATTAGCTGAGAAAAATAATATTAAAGTTGCTTACCACGGTCATACTCAGCAGCATGCAAAATGGTGGGATACAGCACTTAAACAATCAGATAGTAATGTTATGAATCCAGACTTGGGTCACTATATAGCTGCTGGAAACACAGATGGATTGGAATTTTTATCTAATATGAATAAAAAAATATATAGTATGCATACCAAAGACCGCAAGAGTCTTGCTAATGGACAAGATAATATGCCTTTTGGGATGGGAGACACTCCAATAGTTGAAGCATTACAATTAATGAGAGATCAAAAATATTCATTCCCAGCTACCATAGAATATGAGTATAAGACACCAGAAAATTCTACTATAATTAATGAAATAAGAAAGTGTGTTGATTACTGTAAGGATGCTTTAGAATCATAGATAAGATTTATTTATCAGTGTGATACTCTACTGTTCCCTCCCAGTCAGGGTCAGCAGAACCAAACCATGAATTTGATATAGAATCATAGGAAATGGCATGAACCCTTCCAAATCTAGCTTTCTCATCAACTAGTTTGACAGGATATTCATTTTGGTCTAGGTCCGCATTTAAAGACTTTACCTCATCATGATCTTCTATCCAAAGCGAATCTTCGTATGGATAAATTCTCGGAAGCATAAGAGATGTATTCAAGTCTTTTTTTTGAGACAAATATCTATGAGCAACTTGTGTGATTGCTGTTGGAATTCTACTACCTCCGGCAGCGCCAAGTGCAAGTTGAACTTTTCCGTTTTTCATAAATAATGTTGGTGAAATATGTGAGTTGGAACGATCCCCTGGTTTGTATTCTCCTAAGTAACCTCCTAGGCTTACTGCATACAAAAATCCAAGACCTTTTGTGGCTACTTTTGATCCCATTGTCGGTCCAATGGTCTGGGTTAGACTTACCACATTACCCATTTTATCTGCAGTAGTAAGATGTGTTGTGTGACCATCTGCTATCCATGAGTAAGGTGTTTTCACATCTGTATTTTTAACTATATCAATTTGGTTATTTTCGATTTTTTTTGCCCAAATTTTTGCTTCATCATAACTTAAGATTTTTGAGAGTGAATCTAAATTATCTTGAAAATCTCTATACTTGTATGCTAGTGAGGTAACCTTATCAAATTGTAATGCCCATTCATTCTCGGAATTAGAAAGATTTAGGTTATCTATAATCTGTAAGATTTGAATGGTTATTGCACCAAATGAGGGAAGATTTAAAGAAAAAATATCATTTCCATTGAAAAATCCCTTTACAACTTTTGAATCTAGTGCATTGTAATTTTTTAAATCTTCTATTGTTAGAATACCACCATTGGATTGAATATCACTAACAATTTTTCTTGCAACTTCACCCTCATAAAATCCTTTTTTCCCCTCATTTGCTATTTTTTTTAAAGTCTTCGCTAGATCCATTTGTATTACTAAATCTCCAGATTTAAAAGAATTACCGTTAGAATTTAAAAAATGGAATTTAGACCCCTCAAATTCGAGAAGATATTTTTTTACACTTTTCTGTCTCTCTGACTCAAGAGGAAGAATTCTGAAACCTTTTTCAGCAAATTCAATTGCTGGGGCCATAACCTTTTTAAGAGATAAGGATCCATAACTTTCATGAAGTTTTAATAGACCTGCTACAACTCCAGGTATTCCAATAGTTTCATATCCATAACTATATTTTTTATTCATTTTTTTGTAATTCATAGGAACTTGAGTTGAAGCATCTACTCCTCCTATTTTACCAGATGAGTTTCTATATATAGCTTGAAGACGACCACCAATACCACTCATGCTTGGCTCTACTACAGCCAAAGTGAAACCAGCTGCAACTGCGGCGTCAAAAGCATTTCCATTTTGTTCATACATTTTCTTTCCAGCTTGAGATGCTAGGGGATGTGCCGCGGATATTGAACTATTAGTTATAACATTTTTATTCTCCTTAGTACAGGAAAATGGTACTATAAACAATAGTAATAATAATCTTAAAATAAAATTTTTCATTGATTAATTGTTTTGTCAATTAGCGAAAATATATATCCTACAAAGTAAAAGTGTAATTCATAAAAAATCTAATTGAATTTGTAAATTGCGAATAACTAGATTACCAGATATGAATTTAAGAAATCTTGTGATTTTTTCACTATTATTTTTTTGCTGTGAACAAAATCAAAGCAAAAACCAAAGAGATAATAATTTAGAATATAATCCTGAAAAAAGATTAGAGCAATTAGGTATAAAAATACCTGAGGTATCACCTCCAGTAGCAAATTATGTCAGAGTAGTAAAATCAGGAAACTTATTATTTCTATCCGGTAGTGGTCCAAAAAAAGCAGATGGATCATATATTACCGGTAAATTAGGTAAAGAATTAACTATAGAAGACGGATATCAAGCAGCATGGCTAACTGGAGTAAACCATATTGCTACTTTAAAATCTGAACTTGGAAATTTAAATAGAGTCAAAAGGATTGTGAAAGTTTTGGGGATGGTGAACTCTACTCCAGAATTTCGTGACCAGCCTAAAGTTATAAATGGTTTTTCAGACTTAATGGTTGAAGTTTTTGGTGACCGAGGTAAACATGCTCGTTCTGCTGTAGGGATGGCTGCACTTCCTCTAGGAATTGCTGTAGAAATTGAACTTATTGTTGAAGTTGAATAAATCTTATTAGCTATTTCATATCAGTCTTAATCCATTCAATAAATGTCCTAGTATTTTTTTTTGAGCTCTCATTTATCTTATGAAAAGGTTCACTAGAATTATATTTTGACTTAAAAAATTCTGAAAACATATATGCAGAAATTTCATTAGGGTGATCGAGACCTCTTGACACAGGATATGACTTAATATAAAATGACAATTCTTGTAAAGGCTGATTTACTAATTTATTTTCAGATTTTAAAACAAAGTATTCCTCATTTTTTTCTTCAACATGGAAAACCAAATCTATAAAATCTCTACCCATTTTCGGTATCTCAATATTTTTTTTTAAAAGTGTTCTTATCCAAAAAAACTTATTTTCATTTTGAGGGTCTTGAATCAACCACTCAGCTAGAGGTGCATCTGGATTTGAAACTTGATTTAGTGTTATTTCATTCTCAACCTTTACTATTTGTTTTACAAATTTCCATTTTTCTGAATAAAGCTTATCAAATTTAGTTTTGAAGGTTCTTTGAAGAGAATGCATTTGTTCGTGAACCAATAAACCACCTAATGAAGTTACTAATTTTGCTTCATTATTCTTATCCATCTTTTCACTCCAATTAGTAGAAAGCTTATCAAGATAGGCTTGACTTAAAATAATATATGTTCCTCTTGTGTGGGCAAATCCACCACAAAGCCAATTTTGAATTTTGATAAATCTCCAAGGCTGACGGGCCATAAGATTTATTTTATTTTGCAATAACCAATCATTTGTTTTCTTAACAACAAATGATAGTATTTTTTTTTCTTTTTCACTAAACTCCATTACTGCTGAAGAAAATTTTTCTCTTGCAAATTTTCGTGCTGAATCAACCTTTTTCGGAGATTTTTGCTGGACAAAAGTTGTAATTTCTCGGGCCTGAAGTTTTGAAAAATAGGGTTCAAAAGTTTCATCTAATATCGCTTTTTTGGCTTGAATTGGGGTTAAAAAATTTATTCTAGAATGAAAAAGAGGACTTTTTTTGATCTGTTCTATTTGATAATGATTAAGACTAAATTTTGGATCAATTCTATCTTCAAACTCTCCATCACCTTGAATATTTGGTAAAGAGTCATTTACATAAGGATCGTCTAAAGCATGCTTTAGCCCCAAATTGTGACCTATTTCGTGAGCTACAACAAAAGCTTCTACATACTTTTTTTCTAAGCCCTTGTACTTACTATCATCACCAAGAGTTATGAATACAAGGTTTCCATTCATCATTCCTCGTCCGGTTGGGCCTTTATTTCCATCAATAGCGTTAACAAAAAACATGTTTATAATATCACCTTGACCTCTCAGAATTTTTTCTTCTCTTGCAATTGAAACTATACTGTCTAGATTGATTTTTCCATCTCTAGCATCTGTATTATTAAAATAAATTGGTTCTAGATAATGAAAGTCTATATCTAATTTAGAATATGCTCTATTGACTAACCTTTTTGATAAATTTATTTTTGATGGCTCATCGCCAATATCAGATTGTGTTATGATTGGCTGGATAATAATTACATTGGAACTAAGTTTTTTATGCAATGTCTTTTTGCAAGAAAAAAATTGTATACAACACAAAAAAACAAATAGTAAAGATCGATCCATATTCAACTTAAATTGATAATTATATCTTAGAATTAATTAAACTCATGGTTTTAAATTAATTCCATTGATTGTACCTCGGGTGGGAATCGAACCCACACTCTCGAAAGAACTGGATTTTGAATCCAGCGCGTCTACCAGTTCCGCCACCGAGGCATATGTTGAGAGAATTTCTAAAAATAGTAAAATATTTTTTTAGGTTTTGTTTTAAAAGCTACTCCCGGAAAAATTTATTTTTAAATTTGCATTATATTCATTTTGATGAAAACTCCAGCTAAAATCTTTGCGTGTAATCAAAGTAAGCTACTTGCTTCAAAAATCTCAGACCATTTTGGAATACCTGTGGGGAAGGTAAATTTCTCAAGATATAGTGATGGTGAATTTCAACCTTCATTTGAAGAGTCGGTGCGTGGAGCAAGAATATTTATTATAGGATCCACACAGCCCACTTCTGATAATTTAATGGAAATGCTATTAATGTTAGATGCTGCTAAAAGAGCTTCAGCAAGACACATAACAGCTGTCATGCCATATTTTGGTTGGGCTAGGCAGGACAGAAAAGATAAACCTAGAGTTCCTATAGGTGCAAAATTAATTGCAAAGCTGCTAGAAACTGCCGGTGCTACCCGAATTATTACAATGGATTTACACGCTGATCAAATACAAGGATTTTTTGAAAAACCAGTTGATCATTTATTTGCATCTACGATTTTTCTGCCACATATAGAGTCTCTAAAATTATCAAATCTTACAATTGCCTCTCCAGATATGGGTGGTTCAAAAAGGGCATACGCCTACTCTAAATATTTATCAAGTGAAGTAGTAATTTGTTACAAACAAAGAGAAAAAGCGAACAAGGTTTCGCATATGGAACTTATAGGTAATGTAAATGGCAAAAATGTCATTTTGGTTGATGATATGGTAGATACAGCTGGAACACTGACTAAAGCAGCTACACTTATGAAAGAGCGAGGAGCTATTTCAGTTAGAGCGATATGTACTCATGCTCTTCTTTCGGGTGACGCCTATGATAAAATTGAAAAATCTGAACTTGAAGAGTTAATAGTAACTGATTCTATAGCCCCAAGAATTAGTCACAATAAAGTAAAAGTATTATCTTGCGCCCCATTATTTGCCGAAGTAATGCACAATTTGCATTTCAATAAGTCGATAAGTTCAAAATTTATAATGTAATTAAATAATATATCATGAAATCAATTACCATTAACGGTTCTAAAAGAGAAAGCGTAGGCAAGGTTGCTACCAAAGCCTTACGTAATGCTGGAAGAGTTCCCTGTGTTCTTTACGGAGGTGGTGAGTCTTATCACTTTTCTGCTCAGGAACTTGATTTCAAAAAACTAGTATACACTCCAAACGCACATACAGTAGAAATCATACTTGATGAAAAAACAAAAATCAATGCAATTCTCCAAGACATACAATTTCATCCTCTAACAGATAAAATATTGCACGTTGATTTTTATCAACTCTTTGATGACAAAGAAATTTCCATGAATATACCTGTTAAAATTGAGGGTTCCGCACCAGGGGTTTTAAATAGTGGTGGTGTTCTATCTGTTAATAAGAGAAAACTACGCGTAAAGTCATTACCTAAAAATTTACCGGATTTCATTACTGTGGATATATCTAATTTAGAATTGGGAAATAAACTTTATACCTCTGAACTACAAAATGAATCTTACACTATTTTGCACCCAGATAACACTGTTGTTTGTCAAGTAAGAACATCTAGAGCCTCAATAAAAGAAGAAGAGCTAGTAGCTGAAGGAGAAGCAGAATCAGAAGTAAGTTCGGAGACTCCTGCTAAAGAAGGTGGAGAAGGTGAAACTAAATCTGAAGAGTAAAAAATATTTTTACTCAAAATTCCAAGCATGTGATAACTCAACCGCATGCTTTTTTTTATTTTAGAAAATGCAATTTTTAAAAAACTTATTTAAAAAAAAGGTACCTAAACTGAGCATGAAAAAGTATTTGATTGTAGGTCTTGGAAATGTTGGCGAAGAATACAATAATACAAGACATAATATTGGTTTTAAAATTATAGATAAACTCGTAGAAAAGAATGAAACAGATTGGGAAGTAAAAAAATTAGCTTACTATTCTTCATTTAAAAAAAAAGGGCGCCAATTTTTACTTATTAAGCCTTCAACTTTTATGAATAATAGTGGTAAAGCAGTTCGCTATTGGGCCCTAAAAGAAAAAATTCCTTTGCAAAATATTTTAATTATTACAGATGACTTGCATCTTCCCTTTGGTGACTTAAGATTAAGGTCAAAAGGAAGTCCAGCGGGCCATAATGGATTAAAAGATGTAGAGAATCAACTAAATACTTCAAATTATCCTAGACTAAGATTTGGAATTGGACAGAATTATAAAACATTTGATCAAGTAAAATTTGTTTTAGATCAATGGGACGAAACAGAAAAAACTAAAATAGAAAAGCGAGTTTCAATTTGTACAGAAGCAATTTTATGTTTTGGCTTAGAGGGCATAAATGAAGCTATGAACAAATTTAATGGTAAATAGCTATTGTGTTTCAAAACTAAATATTTCAGAGTAAGAGCTGTTATTGCTTTTGTCTGTTGTCTTGATTTGCCAAAAATAAGTTGAATTGGAATCCAATTCTATAGAAACTTGACTTGTGCTTATGTCTTCTTTTTCAAGATTGAGATTCTCCTCTTGAACTCCAATGTAAAAGTCATATAATTCGATATCATTATCTAAATCAGCACCTTTCCAACGAAATAGGATTTGATTTTCGTTAGTTAAACTTACAGATGTGTTATTCAAAGGAAATAATAATGAAGCTGGAAAAGGAATATGACTTTCAGTTGGTATTCTTTCAAGATAAAATTGCCAAATTTCGCTGTTTTTTGTTACCGAGGTAAAATCTGATTTTGAACGAACAAACCAGCTATAGGGTGCACCTGCTAAAATTACTAACGAACTATTTAAAAGAGGTGTATTAGAAATAAATTTTTCTTTTGTTATAGAATTTTCGACTACTAATTCATATTGATCCACATTTAGAGCTTTTGTCCATTCAAAACGTACCTGACGATAAGCATCATTAATCCTAACTGCATTTGTACAAGACTCTAAGTTTTTTGGAGAAATTAAAGAAACACTCTCAGGGTCCAAGGCAGTGTCTGAAACGCAATAGAAAAACATAATACTGAAACAAACAGAAAATTTTCTCATTTCTTGATAAGTTTATGATTTTCTATATGATCATTATAATCTATTTTTAATATATAGATTCCCGCAGGTAAAAATTGCATAGGAATTTCAACTAGTCCATAAAAACTGTTAACACTTTTTTGAGACCAAAATAAATCTCCATTACCCGAAAATAAATAAATGTCTGGTGTTGAATCTTTTGGTAAAACTATTTTTATTAAATCAGATACTGGGTTAGGATAAACCCTTGCCTTTTCAGTTAGATTTAACCATTTTTCAAATATACCTTGGCAATCCTTATCAGTTCTTATTTCTATACGATTTATTTTTTCATTCACTGGTAGTTGAATATTATTCTGATTTGATACTTTGTAAGATTTGTCATTTAGAATTATATCGTAGTATTTACCTCCAGATAAATCAATATTTAAAACACTTAAAAATGGATTATATTCAGCTTGAACGGATAATTTTTCTGGAGCATTAATCTGAGTTTCGTAACAATATTGAAAGTCAGGATAATTATTTACTCTAACACAAACATTATATCTACCAGGCTTCAAATTTTCAAGAACTTCACCTAATATTGAAAATTCAAATGTTTTGTAGAAACCGTTTGGTCCATTTATTTCTGTTGTATATATAAAATCAGCTCTAGCATTAAAAAATAAAGTCCCGTTATCCTCATCTGGACATGTTGCATCATTTTTTATGATAGAGATATTCTGGGTTGAAAAAAGGTCGCAAATATCTCCTACCCCGTTATTATCAATATCTGACTGATCTTCATTTGTTACAAACGGACAATTGTCCTGACTGTCTGAAAATGAATCATTGTCACTATTATTTTCAATATTTCCTTCAACACAAAAATTAAGTTGAAATTGAAGAAGGGTGCCCGTATCATTTTTATACTGATCTAAAACTATAAGTTTCCAGGTACCATAGGACGAAGTTCCATATAGAATACTTAAATCTTGTAAAGGAACAAATGAACCTGTAAATGGAGGTTGACTTTGAGAAATATTTAAAGTAGCCTCTTGATTGAAAGTTGTTTGTGTATAATTATCTCCTTCATCTCCTAGAGCCCTACTTAACAAAATGCGCTCTCCATTTGGTGTTTCCAAATACAAAGTAAGATCGTCAGTATAAGTGTGTTCTAGATCAACTAAAACGTCTAAATCTATAATTGTAGAATTAAAATCTACTTCTATAGAAGATAAGGTTTCACCATCCTCGTTTTCTGTAGCATCTTCTATATCATTTGGTAAATCGTCTGAATTTATATCTTCACAAGAAATTGAATTCGTTTGAAATGAAAAAACTTCAGAAAAATTTCCAATCTCACAGTTATTTTGGCTTTGGATTCGCCAATAATAGTTTGTTTCTGATTTTAATTTACCCAATTGAAACTGTGATGTTGCCAATGTGGTATCAATTACTATACTTTGAAA
Source organism: Bacteroidetes bacterium SCGC AAA795-G10 (assembly GCA_003130815.1). Lineage (GTDB taxonomy): Bacteria > Bacteroidota > Bacteroidia > Flavobacteriales > Flavobacteriaceae > MS024-2A. The sequence continues at coordinate 100,641 of QFDA01000001.1, forward strand.
ATCTGGATCAGTAGCAATTTGAATTCTACTATTATCTATATTCGAATCAATATCCCAGGATAAAACAGGATTTAAACTGACATTATTTGAATTATTTTCAGGCGCCAAAATATCAGCAGTTTCTATTTCATCATTACGCTGCTCCAAAATAAATGGAAATTGTTCGGACCCTGAAGAAAATACAGCTTCAAGAGTGAAGTTATAATCCCCCGTATCGAGCGAACTTAGCCCACTGAATTCAAAATATCCTAAACTATCACTTTCAATAAATGAAGCTTTTGAAAATTTTACGTCAATGTTTGGCGGTTGAGGATTAAGTTGTAGTGTAAATGGTTCTTTGAAATTATTATATTTTTTTATTTCAAATGTGAAACGCTGTACATCACTACCACAATTTTCTTTCACAAATGTATCTAGATTTAAAATTAAATCTCTAGACTCAATTTTAAAATCAGTTGAATTTATTGCAAAGAAAATATTATTAGTTGGCTTAATCATTAATCTAGCTTGATCAGTATTGATTTCATTAGGAATTATCACTCTAGAAAATCCATTATTTTTTATCCCGTTTGCAAGTTCAATTGGAAAGCTTTCTCCACCATCCGTGGATAAAGTAATATTTACATGAGAGGCATCAATCGGATTTTGATCAGTTTTAGCAACATCCCAAATAATATTTTCTAAGGATCCTCCTTTTAAGGATAGTCCTAATTCATTTTGAGAATTAATTTTAAAAGGTCCAGCATTTACATATGAAGTTATCTCAATTGAGTCTTGAGAAACTAATGATACTGAAGGAGTTTGCTTTCTTACTGTAAGGCCCCATTTCATTTTTCTTCCAATAAGCGGAACAGTTTCCCAATCATCTCCTATGCTAGGGTTCTGTTCTGTTAATTCATTTTCTAAAATTCTCCTTATGTTTGGAATTGTTCTTTGGGAAGACCTATTTGGTGGTAAAGATCTAGCCATTGAACCAATCGGGTTATAAGGTCCAAAATTGCTAGATGTAATTTCAGCACTATCGAGTTGTTCCCAACAATAAGTGTAATTTTCTGTCTCTAAATTTGTAGATAAATCAACCTTTAACTCATAAGGCGTACCAATTGGAATAATATAATCTTGACCTGCATCCACACTTAAGGTTTCTGACGATAAAATTTCAGTACTTCCACAATTTATTGATTCAACAGTGCTTAATATGTTTTGAATACTGTAGTAATGAAAATAAGGATCTCCGTGTTGTTGTATGTCGTCAGGTCCTGTGATTCCTGCGTAACCCATAATCGTAGATCCACTACCAGGTTCAGCATTAACGCCAGTTCCTTCAGTTTCAAAGGAATAAGTGTGAAATGCTCCAAATTGATGCCCTATCTCATGACCTGCATAATCAAGATCAAAATAATCGTTGCGATATTCACCTCCATACGTATCCCTAAATGGGTGAGTAGAAAATCCTTGGCCTTTTTCACCTTTTGAACATACACAACCGATACAGCCAGCGTCCCCATTTGGTTCTCCATAGTCAAAAAGATGTCCGATATCATAATTTTCATCACCTAAAACATCGTCTAAAGTCCTCTGAAGTTCAGAACTAAAATTTCCTGTAAAAGGATCTTGATTTACATCTTCATAAATCAAACTTTCATCGGAAACCAATTCAAGACGTATATTTAAATCCCTTTCAAAAATTGAATTAATTCTATTTAGGGTACTCACTATAGCAGCAAAAGCATCTTCCTTATTAGTTCCATTATTTTGATTATTATCACCCCAATAATTTGTATACTCAGCAGTTGTAGCTATCGCAATCCGAAAGGTACGGATGCCTTGCGGAAATTTTTGTTTCTTAAATTTTGGTTGTATTGGCTTTTCCATATCTCCTCGGATTTCTGTTTTACAAAATAAATTTGAGGAATTATGATTTTTTATTTTTAAATAACTAAAGTGTAAATTTTTATTCCCTTTTACAGGTTGAAGAAATAAGTCGGGGCCATTTTCAAACTGAATCCAGGCATTGATTCCAGCTTGTTGAGTACTTAAACGAACTTCAACATCTTTTCGCACTTTACTTTTACCCTTAAAAGTTTTAATCCTTGGATATTTCTTTGATAATTTTTCAGTCAATAGTGGTACAGGTGTAATTTGAAAAACTTCTTCTTCCCCCATTTCATTTGGAAGAGAAATTTCTATTATCATATCTCCTTTTTTTGAAGCACCCTTTCTAAACAAATCTTGTGGCATTATGAAATAGTTTTCATCATATTCAATAAATGAATTTAGATTTTGGCTTGGGATTTCTACTTTAATCCACTTGTTTTGGCTTAGAGCTATATTTATAAATAAACTGAGAAAAATAACCAATATTATAAATGGCTTTTTATGGCAGTAAACATTGTAATTTCCCATTTACGTTCATTCAAGTCTTAGCTAAAAATAAACAAACTAATTCTTCCATAATCGATATTAACGTACTTTTGTTTGACATACACGAATAGTTTTTTTTAGATGGATATTATCCAAGGAATTCAGAATTACACTTCATCATCAAAATCAATTCTTACAATAGGAACATTTGATGGTGTTCACATGGGACACCAAAAAATTATTAATGCTCTTGTAAAGGATGCCAAAGAAAAAAAACTTCAAGCAAATCTTCTGACTTTTTTTCCACACCCTAGGATGATTTTAAAAAGTGAGAGGACCATTAAATTAATTGATACAATTCAGGAAAAAGAAATAATTTTGAAAAAATTAGGGATTGATAACCTCATAATCCATCCTTTTTCATTAGAATTTTCAAAACTGAGTGCCGTTGAATATGTTAGAGATATTTTAGTTAAAAAGCTTAAAATTAGTACTCTGTATACTGGCTCCAATCATCATTTTGGAAAAAATAAAGAAGCAAGTGTTGATGATCTGATTTTATTTGGTCAAAAATATGGCTTTGAGGTAAGAACTGTATCCGCTGAAAATATTTCATCAATTACCGTAAGTTCAACTAAAATAAGAGACGCAATACTAAATAGTAATTTTGAAATAGCAAAGAAATTTTTGGGGCGTGATTATGAACTCAATGGTGTTGTAATTAAAGGAAAAGGGTTAGGAAAAACCATAAACTTTCCCACAGCTAATTTGAATATTAAAGAACAATATAAATTAATCCCATCAAAGGGTGTTTACTTTGTAAGAGTATATTACAATAATAATTTTTTTGAAGGGATGATGAACATTGGTAATAGACCAACAATCCAAGGAATTAATCAAACACAAGAAGTACATATTTTTAATTTTAACAAAAACATTTACGGAGAACATTTGAAAGTACTTTTTTTAAAAAAAATCCGTAATGAAAAAAAATTTAATTCTGTTGAAGATTTAAAAAACCAGCTTATTAGGGACAAGGATACATGTAAAAGAAACTTGTCAATTTAAATGTTAATACAAAATTGCCTTATTTTTGAATAAAAAAACAGAATGCTTGGCTTGCGGTATATTCAAGAAAATAAAAAATCCATTATCAATGGAATAAAAAAAAGGGGGATTGATTCTTCAAAAATTATTGAAAAAATTATTGATCTTGACAAAAAAAGAAAAGAAAAGCAAACAGAATTGGACAATCATCTGGCTAATTCTAATAAAATTGCCAAAGAGATAGGAACTCTGTTCAAAACTGGTGAAACTGAAAAAATAAATAGTTTAAAAGAAAAAAGTACAAATCTTAAAAGTTTAACAAAAACTTTACAGGAGCAACTAATCGAGATTGAAAAAAGTTTATTAGACTTAAGAATTCAATTACCAAATGTACCATACGAAATTGTCCCAAAAGGTAATTCAGAAAAAGATAACGAAGAGATATTTAAATCAGAGATACCCAAAATAAATATTGATTGTCTTCCCCATTGGGAGCTTGGAAAAAAATATGATATAATTGACTTTGAACTAGGAAATAAAATTTCTGGAGCTGGATTTCCAGTCTATAAGGATAAAGGTGCAAAATTACAGCGCGGCTTAATAAATTATTTTCTTGATAAAAATATTTCAGCGGGATATAAAGAAGTCCAAGTACCCATTTTAATAAATGAAGCTTCAGGTTATGGAACTGGCCAACTCCCAGACAAAGAAGGTCAAATGTACCATATTGGTAAAGATGACCTCTACCTAATACCGACTGCTGAGGTTCCAATAACAAATATTTATCGTAACAGTCTATTAGATTTTAAAGAACTTCCAATTGCATTAACTGGTTATACTCCTTGTTTTAGAAGAGAAGCGGGCAGCTATGGGGCTCATGTTAGAGGATTAAATAGACTTCATCAGTTTGACAAAGTTGAAATGGTGAGAATCGAAGAACCACAAAATGCATTAAATGCTTTAGAGGGTATGGTAAGTCACATAAAATCTATTTTGGATGAATTAAAACTTCCGTACCGTATTCTTAGACTTTGTGGTGGAGACTTAGGTTTTACCTCTGCTTTGACCTATGATTTTGAAATATACTCAGTTGGACAAAGCAAGTGGCTTGAAGTAAGTTCAGTATCGACATTTGATAGTTTTCAAGCAGAACGTCTAAAATTGAGATATAGAAATTCTAAAGGTAAAAAAGAACTTGTACATACTTTAAATGGGAGCTCATTAGCACTACCAAGAATTATTGCAGGTATATTGGAAAATTATCAAGATGCAAATGGAATTAATCTTCCAAAAGTTCTGGTTCCCTATACAGGGTTTGAGAAGATTTAATAAATGAGGATTTATATTATATATAAGCAATTCATAACTCAGTATTCAAAAAACTAATAAAGGAGAAAATAATTAGTTTTGGACTAATGCCTTCTAGTAAAGTATTATTTAATTGAGAAAAAAAATCCAAACAGTTCGTGCGAAAAAAAAGTTAGGCCAACATTTTTTAAAAGATATAAATATTGCAAAGTCAATTTCTGAAACCTTAACTTTTGAGAACTACAATACGGTTTTAGAGATTGGCCCTGGGATGGGAACATTAACTGATTTTTTGATTCCCAAGACTAATGACCTAAATCTTATTGAAATTGACAAAGAGGCTGTGGAATATCTTGAAAACAAGTATCCAAATCTAAAAAGTAAAATCATAGAAGGAGATTTTTTAAAGCTTGATTTAAATCAAATTTTTAGAAACAAACTATTTGCTATTATTGGCAACTTCCCTTACAATATTTCAACCCAAATTGTTTTTAAAACACTAGCATATAGAGATCAAATTCCATTCTTTTGCGGAATGTTTCAAAAAGAAGTTGCAGAACGTATTTGTGAATCTCCTGGATCAAAAAAATATGGGATTATTTCTGTTCTTACTCAATTATTTTATAAAACTGATTTACTTTTCGAAGTACCTCCGAATGTGTTTAATCCTGTTCCAAAAGTTTATTCTGCTGTTATTCAGCTGATACGTAAGAACAACACTAATCTAAACTGCGACGAGCAACTCTTATTTAAAATTGTTAAGTTAAGCTTTCAGCAACGTCGTAAAACTCTTCGAAATAGTTTAAAAAATCTTAATATTTCTAAAAAGTTAAGAGAAGATAGTATCTTTGATAAACGTCCTGAGATGCTCTCGGGTTTTGACTTCGTCCAAATTGCAAAAAGGATCGACAATGGCAACATTTCAAATTAATGAAGCTTTTTTAGTTGAGATAAAAGACCTTATTAAAAAGAGGAATATCTCTCGCATTAAAGGAAAGCTAGGACATGCACACTATGCAGATCTAGGAGAAATTATTGAGGCCATCTCTCTTAATGAGGCAACATATTTAGTAAAAGTATTGGGTAGTGACAAGACTGCGGACGCCCTGGCTGAGGTTAATCCTGATATTAGAGAGGGAATTTTGGAAAAGCTTTCAGCAAAAGAAATTGCAAAAGAAGTTCTAGAACTTGACACCGACGATGCTGCAGACATAATCCTAGAACTTCCAGAAGAGAGACAAGAGAAAGTAATGTCTCAGATTTCAGATGATGAACATGTGAGTGATATTCGTGATCTACTTAAATATGAAGAAAATACAGCAGGTGCACTAATGGCAAAAGAATTAGTAAAAGTGAATGAAAACTTAAGTATTTTAAAATGTTTGAATGAAATGAGAGCACAAGCAGAGAATGTTACACGGGTTCATTCCATTTATGTTGTTAATGAAAAGAACCAACTTAAAGGAAGGCTTTCGCTAAAAGATCTTATTACTGCAAATTCGAAAGCTAAAGTTAGAGATATTTACATCCCAAAGGTCGATTATGTAACAGTTGATCAAGAATCTGATGAAGTTGCAAAAATTATGTCAAAATATGATCTAGAAGCAATTCCAGTAGTAAATATGAGAAAAGAATTATTAGGACGTATTACGATTGACGATATTGTAGATTTTATTAAAGAAGAAGCGGACAAAGATTATCAATTAGCAGCTGGTATTTCAGCTGATGTTGTAGTAGATGATAAAATATTAGATTTAGTAAAAGCAAGACTACCTTGGCTTTTTCTCGGTTTATTAGGAGGCATAGGTAGTGTTTTTATTTTACAAGATTTTGAAGCAATTATGGAGCAACCTTTGTTGCGTAATTTGTTTTTTTATACACCACTAATTGCAGCAATGGCAGGTAACGTTGGAGTTCAATCTTCAGCAATTATAGTTCAAGGTTTAGCTAATGATATAGTAAAGGGATCATTGTTTAATATTTTAATCAAAGAAATTGGTCTCAGTCTAATAAATGGATTTGCTCTAGCTATAGTTATTCTTATTTTCGGATATTTTATAAATCAATCTTTTCTTGTCAGCACAACAATTGCTGGATCTATGATGTTAGTTATTATAGTTGCTGCACTTGTAGGTACATTCGTCCCGATTATTCTTAATAGAAAAGGAATTGATCCTGCAATAGCTACTGGTCCATTCATAACCACCGCTAATGATATTTTTGGAATCTTTCTGTTTTTTTATTTTGCAAAAATAATTTTAGGGTTCTAATGAAGAGACCTAAAGTTCTCCATGTTGACGAAAACCATCCGATTCTTGTAGATGGCCTTGAAAAATTAGGCTTCGAGAATATTATTGAATATGAAACTCCTCCAAGTGAAATTATGAAAATGATAAATCAATATGATGGTATTGTAATACGTAGCAGATTTATAATAGATAAACTCATTTTAAAAGCTGCAAAAAGACTTAAGTTTATAGCTAGAGTAGGTTCAGGATTAGAAAACATTGATGTAAAATATGCTAAGTCAAAAAAAATACATCTGGTTTCCTCGCCTGAGGGCAATCGCAATGCTGTTGGTGAGCACGCACTTGGTCTATTATTGAGTTTGATGAATAAACTTCACTCTGGTCACCATAAAATAATAAATGGTTCTTGGATCAGAGAAGAGCAAAGAGGATTCGAGTTAGAAGGAAAAACTGTTGCTATAATTGGTTATGGAAATACTGGAAAAAGTTTCGCAAAAAAATTAGTAGGCTTTAATAATTTAAAAATACTATGTTATGATATCAAGCCAAATTTGGGTGACGAAATAACATCTCAGGTTAGCTTAGAGGAAATAAAAAATAAAGCCCAAATATTAAGTTTACATCTACCCCAAACCAAAAAAACTGTTGGATTTCTTAACAGATCATTTATAGAAAAAATGAAAAATCCATTCTGGTTAATAAATACCTCAAGAGGAAAAGTAGTTGTTACGGAGGATCTAGTTGAAGGGTTAAAAACAAAAAAAATATTAGGTGCAGGATTAGACGTTCTCGAGTATGAGTCTAATTCATTTAATTCAATAACAAATTCAAATAAATTTGCTCCATCTCTTGAATACTTAATTAAATCTGATAAAGTTTTATTAAGTCCACATGTAGCTGGATGGACTTATGAAAGTCACAAAAAACTGGCTTTAACAATAGTTAAAAAAATTAAGGATTTAAGGTTAACCAATTAAATAACAAATTGAGCAGTTTCTTCTGTTCTTTGTTCTAGTAAAATTGGTTTTCCAATATTTTTAATAAAATTGGATGCTTCATGATTAAAGTGTCTGATAGTAAATAAGTCAACCCCGTCATTTACTTCTACATTAAACTTTGCACGTAGAATAAGTAATAATTCATCTAATTTATTGTATTTATTGTTTATACAAACTGAAAAACTGATTGCTGAGTTTTGTATAAGCTCAACCGACATTTGATACTCATGTAATAATCTAAAAATATAACTTATATTTTCTTCAACTATAAATGAAAAATCAATCGTAGAAAGTCTTAGTAAGACTTGGTTTTTTTTTAATATATAGCATGGCATTAATGGATCTAAATTTTTACCTTTTAATACAACAGTTCCCTCATTTTTAGGATTTTCAAAAGATTTTACGTGAAGAGGTATTTCTTTTCTTTGCAGTGGTTGAAGAGTCTTGGGATGGATCACCGATGCACCATAAAATGCGAGCTCTATAGCTTCTCTGTAGGATATTTTTTTTAATAATTTAGTTTTTTTAAATACTCTTGGATCCCCATTTAAAACTCCGGGAACATCTTTCCATATTGTTAGAGATGATGCATTTAAAACATATGCAAATATCGCGGCAGAATAATCTGACCCTTCCCTGCCTAATGTTGTTGTGAAATTGTTTGAATTACTCCCAATGAATCCTTGAGTTACAGCTAGAGAATGTCCTTTCAAACCGTTTTTTATATTTTGACTTGTTAACTCCCAATTTAAATTTGCAGCACGATAGTAATCGTCAGTTTTTATACATTTTCGGGAATCAAGCCAATAATTCTCCAATCCGGAAAACTTCATAAATGCATGAACTATTTTTGAAGATAAAAGTTCACCAATACTTACAACCTGATCGTAAACAAAACTATAGTTTGGTGACTTATTTGTATTTAAAAATCCTGATAATTCTTCAAAAATTTTGTTTATAGTTTCTTCGGTTTCAAAGCTATCATTTCCAAATAAATTTTTGACAATTTTTATGTGATATTGCTTAAGTTGAAGCAATCCATCTATAGTCTTTTTTGAATCATTGAAATAATTTTCTAAAATTTTCTCAAGGGCATTAGTTGTTTTCCCCATTGCTGAGACGACTACTATTGTTTTATCATACCCGACTTCTTTTAAAACCGAAACAAGATTTTTTACCCCTTCTGCATCTCTAACTGATGCACCACCAAATTTAAAAACTTTCATTACTTAATCTAATGTTCTTTATTTTTTAGATATTTCTTCATTTCGGATCGGTGCATTTGAACTGATCTCCAATCGTCCAAAACTTTAGCCCCACTTTTTTTATAAAAGTTTATTGCAGGACTATTCCAATCTAAAACATTCCATTCAACCCTTTTGACTCCTGAATTAAAAGCCATTTTAATAAAATTTGAATACAACTGAGTCCCTATACCTTTACCTTTATATTGTTCAGAAACAATCAAATCTTCTAAATGAATAGTTGGTCCATTCCAAGTCGAATAACGCGGATAGTAGATGGCCATTCCAATTATCCTCTCATTTATCTCTGCGACAATACATTCAAATAATGGTTTTGTTCCAAAACCATCATTTTCTATGTCAGTTAGTTTGAGTTTGACACTTTCTGGCTCTTTCTCGAAAAGTGCAAGCTCTTTAATTAAATTTAATATAGCTAAACTGTCTTTTTTTTCAGCTTTTCGTATAAGAGCATTCATTAAACTAAATTTTTGAATAAAAATATAATAAGATTAGTTTTTAACACCTTGACTACAATAAATTTCACAATTTTTCTATGGATGTTATAAATCAACCAAATTCATTCAACCATTTGGAAGTAACTTCAATAAATTCTTTTGGATTTTCTGCATGAAGCCAGTGGCCTGCTTTGGAAATTGTAGCCATTTGAGCTTTAGGAAAATAGTCTTTAATTAAATCTTCATCACTATCTAAAATATAATCAGAGTTTTCACCTTTAAGAAAAAGGCAGGGTAATTTAGAATGAATATTATAGTTTAATTCTTTTCCAATTAAATGATTGGCTTTTTTAAGAACTTCAATATTAACTCTTAAACCTAACCTTCCTTTTTCTACCCAGTAAAGATTTTTAAGTAAAAACTGTCTCAAGGAGTTTTCAGGGATCATACTTGACAACTTTTCATCTGCTGTTGCTCTTGAATTAATTATGTTAAAATCTAGACATGACAGTCCATTTAAAATTTGCTCGTGCTTAGGTTTGTATTTTCTTGGTGAAATGTCTGCTATAATTAATGCTTTGAGTAAATACGAATGATTAAATGCAAGCTCCATAGCAACTTTTCCGCCCATAGAATGTCCAAGTATAAAAATTTGCCCAAGACTATGAAATTTGCAATAATTTACAATATCCTCTGCCATAACTGAGTAGGAAAATTCTTCACTCCAAAAGCTTTTACCGTGATTTCTTTGATCAATAAGATGAACCCTATAACCCATTTTGGTCAAAACATTAGCATATGTTTTCCAATTATCTCCCATACCAAGGAAACCATGGAGGATTAATAATTCTTCTCCCTTATCAGAGGTTATTTTACTGTGAAGTATTTTCAATTTACTAGACATTCTAAATACTTAGGGATAACATTTTTAAATCCTAAATATAAGCTTTCAGAAATGAGAGCATGGCCAATTGAAACTTCTAATAAATCAGGAATATTTTGTGCAAAATATGCTAAATTTTTTAGGTTTAAATCGTGTCCCGCATTAACTCCAATTCCTAATTCTGTAGCTTTCTCAGCTGCTAAAATATATGGTGTTATTCCATTTTCTCTATCAAAATCATAAACTTTAGCATAGTTTTCTGTGTACAGTTCTATTCTGTCTGTGCCAGTTTCAAATGCTGCCTCAATAATTGAGATGTCAGGGTCAACAAAAATTGAAGTTCGAATACCTTCAATTTTTAATTTATCAATAACACCCTTCAAAAATTTAGCATGTTTTTTAATATTCCATCCAGCACTTGATGTGATTGCATCTTCAGCGTCTGGAACTAATGTTACTTGAGTAGGTTTTACTTCACATACTAGATTCAAAAATTTTGTTGTGGGATTACCTTCAATATTAAATTCTGTTTTAATTACTTTAGGTAAATTTCTTGCATCTTCATAACGAATGTGCCGTTCGTCTGGCCTCGGATGAATTGTAATTCCTTGTGCACCAAAATTTTGTAAGTCTTCTGCAACTTCGATCAAATCAGGCACATTGCCACCCCTTGAATTTCTTAGGGTTGCTACTTTATTAATATTTACGCTGAGTAATGTCATTTTATTTTACAAAAATATCCTTAATGTTAGACTTATAAAATAAATTAATAACAAATTAATTATTGAAACTAAAAATATAGGTTATAACGAGTTTTGTAACTTTACACTTAGAATTTATTTTATGAACATCGCCATATATAGTGCATTTTTTTCACCAAAGTCAATTGATTATGTCAAAACCGTAATTGATTATCTTAATTCTAGGAAACACAATTTTATAATATTTGATAGGATAAAAAAGTATTTAGGTGATGGTGCAGTCAATTACAATTATTTTAAAGATGATGAATTACTGAATGAAAAGGTTGACTTTTTATTTTCTATTGGTGGTGATGGAACACTTTTGAGATCTGTATCATTAATTAAGGATTCCAAAATCCCCATTTTAGGAATCAATGCTGGAAGATTGGGCTTTTTAACAACTATAAAAAAAAATACTTTAGAAGAAGGACTTAATCAATTTTTTGAGGGCAAATATGATTTTGTTGAAAGATCTTTATTAGAAGTATCTACAAAATATAACTCTGAAGCATCAAATGACTTTGGTTATGCTTTAAATGAAGTTACCATTAATAGAAAAAATACTACATCTATGCTTAGTATTGATACAAGATTAAATGATCAATACCTAACAACTTATTGGTCTGACGGACTAATAATAGCAACACCAACAGGTTCAACTGGTTATTCTTTAAGTAGTGGTGGGCCAATTGTCACTCCATCATCCAAATGCTTAGTGATTAATCCTATTGCTCCACATAACATAAATATGAGACCCCTTATTGTACCTGAAGAAACAACTTTAGAAATATCTGTAAAAGGTAGAGGCAATACTCATTTACTTTCATTAGATTCAAAAATATTTACTATTGAAAATGGTAACGATATTTATATAAAAAAAGCTGATTTTAATCTTCTAACTATTCAATTACACGGAACATACTTTTTCGATACATTAAGAGAAAAGTTTTTCTGGGGGCACGATTCACGAAATACACAATAAATTCAGGCTTTTTCGGTTAATACTAAACACCTAACATCGTTTTAGTATAATTGAAAAATGAACAAGAAAATTCATTATTTTATATTAATATTTTTTTTTACTCCTTTAATTAAAGCTCAATTTCATGAAATTGGGATTTTTCTTGGAGGCAGTAACTATGTTGGTGATGTTGGATCTCATCGATATTTAGATCCAAATGAATTTGCGTATGGTATTCTCTACAGATGGAATATTACAGACAGATATTCATTGAGAGGTGGATTTACATTAACAACGCTGAATGAAAATGAATATAGAAATAATGATATTAACCGATTTAGAAGATCATATAAAATTAGTAATTCAATTGAAGAGGCAGCTGCTGGTTTTGAAATAAATTTTAAAGAGTTTAATTTGCATGACCCTGTTTTAAGCTTTACACCGTATATTTTTTATGGTATAGGTTATTTTAGGTATGACCAATTTTTTATTGAACCAGGTAATTCGTCAGTTGAACCTGTATATAATAACTATGGAAAAGACAAAAAAATTGCTATTCCGATAAGTGTTGGGTTTAAATTTAATCCAAATCCGTTTTTTGTGCTAGGACTTGAAGTTGGTGCCAGATATGCTTTAACAGATAATTTAGATGGCAGTAATCCGGAAAATCAATACGCAAACAATTTAAATTATAAATTTGGAAATATTAATAATAATGACTGGTATATTTTTACAGGTTTCACAATTTCATTTACCTTTGGCGATCTTCCATGTTATTGCAAAGAATAGATGAATAAAATTCCTAAACATATAGCCATTATAATGGATGGCAATGGCCGTTGGGCAAAAAAAGCTGGAAAAAAAAGATTTGCAGGACATACACGTGGTGCTGAAACGGTTAGTGAGATTGTTGAGGAGGCTGCTAGAAAAAAGATAAAATTTCTAACACTTTTTGCTTTTTCAACTGAAAATTGGAATCGTCCAAAAAAGGAAGTTAACTTACTTATGAAACTACTTGTTAGTTCTTTAAAAAAAGAATTTAGTCGGTTAAATAAAAACAAAATTAAATTGTGTTCAGTTGGTGATTTAAATTCATTACCAAATTCAGTTAAAGATGAACTAATGTTTGTTATTGAAAAGACAAAAAAAAATAAAAAGATGGTCCTCACACTTGCACTAAATTATGGTGCAAAAGAAGAAATCATTGAAGCGGTCAAAACAATATCCAATAAAGTTAAAAATAGTATAATTTCACCTGAAAAAGTTGATGAATCGACTATAATTAGTCATCTTTATACAAGAAACTTGCCTCCGGTGGATTTACTAATTAGGACAAGTGGTGAAGAAAGAATCAGTAATTTTCTATTATGGCATATTGCCTACGCAGAATTATACTTCACGAAAACTCTTTGGCCTGATTTTAAAAAAGAAGATTTTCAAAAGGCATTAATAAACTACAAAAAAAGAGAACGGCGATTTGGAAAGACGAGCGAACAAATCATATAATTACTTCGTGCTGAAAATATGGTTAATTGGAGTAGCTTTTTTTATGGGAAATCCATTTTATGCACAAACTAGTGGGTTCGTAAAAGGAAAGACTTACAAGCTTGATTCAATAAGTGTCAGTGGTATTAAAACTTTTAACGAGCAAACAGTAATTTCTTATAGTGGACTAAATATAGGTGAGAAAATTAAAGTTCCTGGAGAAAAAATTAGTGCTATGATTAATAAGCTTTGGGCATTAGAACTATTTAGTGATATTAATATTTTCGTAACTAAAGTAAATAAGAATAACATATCTCTAGAGCTTGAAATAGTTGAACTTCCAACATTGACAAATGTCAAAATTAATGGCTTGAAAAAATCTAAGATTGATGTTATTATTAAGGATACAGATCTTGTTGAAGGTAAAAAACTTTCAGAAAGTTTTTTAACTAACACAAAAAATTATATCATTAATAAATATCAAAAAGAAGGATTTTTAGATACGAAGGTTTCCTTGAATACCATAAAAGATACAGTTGGTACAAATTCATATAAAATGGTTGTTAATGTTGATAGAGGGCCAAGAATTAAGATAAGGGATGTCAATTTCAAAGGAAATGAGATTTTTAAACAGGCTAAATTAAAATCGAAACTAAAAAATACCAAATCTAGAAATCTAATACGTTTTTGGAAAAGATCAAAATATATAGTAGATGATTTTAAAGAAGATCTTGTAGGATTGATTGACTTTTACAAGGAACAAGGTTACAGGGATGCTAGAGTACTTTCAGATACGGTTATTAGAAATGAAAAAGAATCAAAATCTATATCACTAAATTTAGAAATCGAGGAAGGTAATAAATATTATTTTGGAGACATCAATTTCATAGGAAATGCTGTTTACTCTAATGACGTTTTGCAACAAATTTTAGGTCTTAAAAAAGGAGATGTTTACAACGGTGTAGTACTAAAAAAAAGGATTGCTGATACAAGTAAACCAGATGGAAATGATATTACTAACTTATATCAAAATAATGGGTATCTTTTTTCTAATATAAATGCAGTTGAAGTAAGTGCAGTAGAGGATACGATTAATTTTGAGATTAGAATTACTGAAGGAAAATTAGCAAACTTTAATAAAATTGTAGTTGAAGGAAATACAAAAACAAATGATCATGTAATTTATAGAGAGCTACGTACTAAGCCAGGAGAGCTTTATAGTAAAGACAAATTAGTGAGGACTGTTCGAGAAGTTGGACAACTAGGTTTTTTTGATGCAGAACAAATTAATCCACAAATGGAAAATGTAGATCCTAACTCAGGAACAATCGACGTACGTTTTGATTTAGTTGAATCTGGAGCAAGTCAAATAGAACTTCAAGGGGGATATGGTCAGGGGGGCTTTATTGGGACATTGGGGCTTTCATTTAACAATTTTTCGATGAGAAATATCTTGGATAAAACAAAGTACAAACCACTTCCCATGGGAGACGGCCAAACACTAGCACTAAGACTTCAGGCTAGTCAATTTTATAATACCTACAGTTTTAGCTTCTCTGAACCCTGGCTCGGAGGGCAACAACCAGTGCAATTTTCAACATCTCTGCAACACACAATTCAATACAGATATGATTTTTTTACGGGTCTTGCAGACAAGTCTCAATCTTTTCAAATAAGCGGTGCAACAATTGGATTAGCAAAAAGACTAAGAATTCCAGACGACTTTTTTCAACTTTCACAGGCTGTTTCATTTCAATACTATAACTTAAAAAATTACTACACAGGACTATTTACATTTGGTGACGGACAAGCCAATAATCTTTCATACACCATTAACCTTACAAGAAATAATACTAGAATTAATCCAATATTTCCAACTGGCGGATCCACTTTTAGCATTAGCGCGAAACTAACACCACCATACTCATTGTTTAGCAAAAAAGATTTTTCAAATCTTGGTGTTTTAATGGAATTTCAAGACGAAAATGGTAATCCAGATCTTGCTAAAATAGACCAAGAAAAATTTAGATGGCTCGAATTTTATAAAATCAAGTTTAATGGCACTTGGTACACACCTATTTATGAAAAATTAATTCTTAAAACACAGGCAGATTTTGGATTTTTAGGCGCTTACAATCTCGCACGTGGTAATATTCCATTCGAACGATTTTTTTTAGGTGGTGACGGAATGATTAATTATGCTTTAGACGGACGTGAAACTATTGCGTTGCGAGGCTATCCTAATCAATCTCTTTCAAGTACTGATGGCTCCGTAATTTTTAATAAATTTTCTTTAGAACTCCGTTATCCTATTACACTTAAGCCAAGTGCCTCAATATATGCTCTAACTTTTCTAGAAGCAGGTAATGGTTATAGTAGCTTTAGAGAGTTTGATCCTTTTAGATCTAAGCGCTCTGCAGGTGCTGGAGTAAGAATTTTTATGCCTGCATTTGGTTTACTTGGAATAGATTTCGGTTATGGTTTTGATAATGTGAATTCAAATTTAACTACACCTAATGGATGGGAAACACACTTTGTTATTGGCCAAAGATTCTAAACAAAAAACCAAAGCAGCCATTAACTTTATAATATAATACTAATTACATCGTTATTATTTTATGCTTAAAAGAAATTTATACAAATTGATTTTTTTATTTGTGTGCATTGCAACTTTTGGTCAAAAGGGAACTAGAGTTGGGTATATGGATATGAATGTAATTCTTGAAAATATATCAGAATATAATAAAGCAAATGATTTACTTGATAAAAATATAGAAAATTGGAAGAAAGAAATTGAGTTAAAAAAAGTTCAATTAAGGCAGTATGAAGAACAGCTTAATATTGAAAGAATACTTCTAACCCCCGAGCTCATTAAAGACAGAGAAGTGGAGATCCAAATTTTTGCCTCTGAAATCATATCCTTACAAGAAAAACGTTTTGGTCCAAAGGGAGACATGATAGTCCAGAGGTCAAAATTAATCCAGCCCTTACAGGATCAGGTTCTATCAGTTGTCAAACAAATTGCTGAAGAAAAAAAATACGATTTTATTTTTGATCGATCTTCGAGCTTAACCATGCTATATTCCGCAAAAAATTACGATATTAGCGATCTAGTAATTAAAAGAATTAATAGACAACAACGCATTCAAAACAGAAAGGATCAAATAGAAAAATTAAAATCTAAATCAAGTTCCTTAAATAATTAAAAAATTTGATAATTATGAAATACCTTAATACCCTTATTGTTAGTTTATTATTAATAGCTTTTCCATTAAATATTAATGCTCAATCAAAAGTTGCTCATATAAATACTCAGCAATTAATAAGTGAAATGCCAGAAGTTATTGCAGCTCAGAATGAATTGAAAAAACTAGAAGATCAATATGCGAAGGAATTAGAAAATTCTGCTAAAGAATTCCAAACAAAAGCTCAAAGTTATCAAGGAGATGCCGAAAACCAGACGGAATTAATTAACCAGCAAAGACAAGTCGAATTACAAGAAATGCAGAAAAGAATTCAAGAATTCCGAGAAACAGCTGCACAAGAGCTTCAAAAACGTTCTTCAGAAATGATGCGTCCTCTTTATGAAAAAGCACGTACTTCAATAGAAAAAGTAGCGGCTGCACAAGGTTTTGATTATGTTTTAGATTCTAGTCCCGGAGGAAGTGTAATAATGGCTACTGGTAAAGACTTAATGGCAGAAGTTAAATCTGATTTAGGTTTTTAAATAAGTTACATTTTTTTCAGATGAACTTTGAGCCACTATAACTTTGGCTTTTATTTTTTGTACCAATTTGCGTAAAAAAGATAATTCTCGGCGATTCTTTCAACTTCGTTTTTCTGTAGGTTTTGATCTATCTCTTTAATTTTTCTTGCAGGAATACCAGCAAAGATTGATCCTGAAGGTACTATTGTATTTTTTATCATAACGGATCCTGCAGCAATTATGCTATTACTATGAATCACACAATCATCCATTATAATGCTACCCATACCAATAAGTACATTGTCATTTAATTTACATCCATGAATAATAGCATTGTGGCCAATTGATACATTATTTCCAATATCAGTAGAAGCCTTTTTATATGTACCATGAATTATGACACCATCTTGGATATTAACCTTATTTCCAATGCGAATAGAGTTGACATCACCTCTAATAACAGCTTGGAACCATACAGAAACTTGGTCACCAATAATTACATCTCCTATAATTGTAGAATTCTCAGCAAAATAGCAATCTTTACCAAATGTGGGGTTGTAACCTCTAACAGATTTTATAAGCACGATATTTGTTTGATGCAAAATACAAAAAGATTATTTTCAAATTAAGTGTCAACTTTTTCAAATTTTTCTTAAGCATTAATTATTTTTATAATCAATAAATGCAGGCTGTGAAAAAATACAAAATAACCGCAAACATAAAAAAAGGAGATGATAAGGCTCAATTTTTGTTTAATCATATAATTGGATATAAGAAATCTCAATTTTATAAAAATGTTGATGATGCGAAAGGTGCTCCTTTAATTCAACAGCTTTTCTTTCTGCCTTTTGTTAAATCAGTACTTCTTGAAGAAAAGTGTCTAATAGTTGAACGTTTCAATATTTTAGAATGGGAAGAAGTTGCTGATGAAGTTTGTCAGCAGTTAGAAAGTTTTTTAAATAATGGAGGATCCATAATTGAGAAAATTCCAACTACCGTGTACGCAGAGAGCACGCCTAACCCATCTGTAATGAAATTTGTTGCTAATAAATCTCTGGTATCTAAGAGTTTTGAGTTTAAAAATATTGATGAAGCCAAAACATCTCCTTTAGCTAAGAAGCTTTTTCATTTTCCATTTATCAAAGAAATCTTTATAAATTCTAACTATATATCGATTACTAAATATGAAATTAATTCATGGGATGAAGTTGTAATGGAAATTAGAGAATTTGTGCGTTCTTTTTTAGAGGAAGGGAATACCATCATTGAAGAATCAACAGAACTTAAAAGAGATGTCAAAAATGCGTCTAGTCTTAAAAATCTAAATGCCTTGGAAAAGCAAATTATTTCAATTCTAAAAGAATATATTCAACCAGCTGTTGCGTCTGATGGTGGAAATATCGAGTTCGATTCTTATGATTCCAATAAAAAATCCGTGCGAGTTATTCTTCAAGGTGCGTGCAGTGGGTGTCCATCTTCAACATTAACACTGAAAAACGGTATCGAAACAATGCTTAAAGAAATGATGCCTGGTAAAATAGAAAATGTTGTAGCATTAAATGGCTAATACTTATTTTTTCTTAGGGTTCTGTGTCTGAAAGTCTTTAAGGTAATAGGGCTCAAAAAGTGCTATATTTTCAAAGTTCCTATCTTTATAGTGATTCCAGCAAATATCACACATGTCTATTGCAGACGGAAAGTGTTCTTCATTATAATGTGCATTTATTTTTGGTTTTAGGGTTTTAAATTTTGATGCTCCATTTCCAATTACTAAGCATGATCCATTTTCAACCTTATCAAAAAAACTATTTTCCGATAGTACAAAAGCATTTGTTTTTTGAATATACCTTTTTTTAGTATCGAATATAGCAGAATATACTTCCATCCTTCTGGCATCTAACATAGGAATCAAGTAATCGTATTCATTTTTATTAAAAAAAGGAGCTACCATAATTTCAAGAGTATTTACACCTATAAGTGGTATGTCTTGTGCAAAGCAAATTCCCTTAGCAGCAGCCACGCCAATTCTTAGTCCAGTATAAGAACCTGGTCCTTTACTTACAGCGACTGCATTAAGATCAGTTGTTTTGATTTTTATTTTTTCAAGTATATCTTTTATAAAAACATGAAGTTTTTTTCCATGGATAAATTCATTTACTAGTAATTGTTTACCAGCAATATACTCTCCTTTGAATGCTATCGAAACTGAACATTGAATTGTTGATGTTTCTATATGTAGAATGTAAGACATAGAATGTTAAAATGTTCCCAAAGAACTACCTCCATCAACCCTAACAACACTTCCATTAGAAGACGAGGAATGGTGACTGCAAAGGTAGGCTATCGTCGCTGCTACCTCACTTGTTGAAGCAAATCTTTGTGTCAAAGAGGTCTTTCTTTCATCTTTAAAAAAATTCTTTTCAACTTGATTTTTAGTTACATTTTCTAATTTAGATTTAATTTCTAAATAGTTTTTTGCTCCATCACTTAAAGTAGACCCTGGAACAACTACGTTAGAAGTTACATTTGAACCTTTAGAAAGTTGAGCTATACCTCTTGAAAGAGAGTGCAAAGCTGCTTTTGTAGAACTATATGAAATTAAATCTGTAGGTGCTAAGTAAACACATTCACTTGAAATAAAAATAACTCTTCCCCAATTTCTTGCGATCATACCTTCTAAAAAATGTTTAGTCAAGATTACTCCACTCATTACATTTACTTGGAATTGGTCATACCAAGTTTTTTTTGGAGTATTAAAAAAAGATGTTGAAGAATATACTCCTACATTATTTATAAGGATATCAACATCTTTTAAAGAATTTAGAAGATTCTTTACTTGTGCTTGTTTGAGAAAGTCAGCTACAATACCCTTTACATCTGATCCCTTAATTTCATTTTTTAAATATTCTACTGCTTTCTTAACAGTCTTTTCACTCCTACCATTTACATAAACAGTCATACCTTCATTCAATAGAATTCTTGCAGTCTCTAAACCTATACCTGAAGTTGAGCCCGAAATAAAGGCTTTTTTGCCTTTTAATTTAAAATCCATCTTAAGTTAGTTCCATGAAGTTTTCCCCAAAAGTTTTTCTCCTAAAGACGATAATTTTGCGGTTCCATACTTTTTTTGCTCCCAATTTCTTGGGTCTCCAGGAAAGGCATATCCTTCTGGTGCTATTCTATTTTTCCAAGAGTTAATCCTCCATTGCTTAAGAAGTTTGTTGTCTTCCTCTGCAGGCATCATAGATATGTATTGGGCAATACGGACTTTATCTTTTGAGAGATTAGGACGTATTCCGTGTGGTAGAAGACTATTAAAAATAAGTAAATCCCCTGCTTCCATTGCTACCCTCTCAATTTTATTTTCAATACCTGAAATATCAGGTTGAAAGCGATTTCTATCCTCTGGTTGTGATAATTTCCATGAATCATAGTTTTGAAATAACCATGGTATGCACTGAAATCCTCCCATATTTACATCAGTTTGATCTGATAGTGCAATTACACCTTGGACATTTTGAGGTTTTGATTCTGGATCATAATCCCAATGAATGAATCCATTGTACTCAAAGCCCTTCCTGATAGGAAAATTTAAATTTGCTCGGTCAATTGTAACCCATAACTTTTCTGTTCCCCAGATATCGACAAAAGCATCATAAACTTTCTGAGTCTGACGATTATCCCATAAATACTGATTATTATATACCTCAACCATACCTGTTCCTGCAAGCTCTTTCATTTGCATTTCAGCTCTGGGTGGCTTATACCAAGTGGAAACGTCTTTTGGATTTTTCTCTTCAAATTCCCATAAGAAATTAGCTGTCTCTTCAGCTTGTTTTTTTGGGATTGCATCTTTAATCACTATGTATCCTTTTTGAACCCAAAAAGACCATTGTTTTTCAGTCAAAACTCTTAAAGGACTTCTATTTTGACGATCGTTAAGCTTTTTTGAACTACTTTTTGCAGTGGACGGATTACCAGGAATTTCTTTATGTTCGCTAGCGTATTTATTCATGAGTTGGTTGTTTTATGAAAAATAAATTTAGTGAATTTGATCGTAAAGGAAATTTAAATAATTGAATTAGGAAAATTTATAACTAGACAGATATCTCAATTCCAAAATAAAATTCTAATACTTTTAGCTTGAAGATATAGTCATATTTTGCCCTAATATTATCAGAGGAAGCAATTTCATATCGTTGTTTTATTTGTATAAAATCAAATGAATTTAAAACGCCCGCTTCAAATTGTTTTTCTGCCATTAGATATGCTTCCTTTCTAGCTTTAAGTGTCTTTTCAGACGCCTGATAAAACTTGTAAGCTCCTTCTGCGTTATTATAGGCTTGATTTATCGTGTTTTCTAAATCTAACTTAGTTTGTTCGAATTGAACTTCTGATCTTTTTAAATTCAGTTTTCTTCTTTTAATATTATTCCTTAATGAGAGACCATTAAATAAGGGAATGCTTAAGTTAAGTCCATAGCTATGCCCATCATTTTGACGAAACTGATCAGTAAATGATAAAGGCCCCGTTAGCTCTCGCTCAGGAAACTGAGATATCACAAGTGAACCATTTTCTTTTACAACTCCAATTGGAGTTTCTATAAGGTTTCCCGTTTCTATAAATCGGTCACTATAAGATATACGTGTATTGTAATTATAAAATGCTGAAATTGTAGGTAATAATGCACCTTTAGCTAAATCAATATCTTTTTTTGCTATCTCAATATTTGTTGCTGCTACTTTTATATCATTTCTTAAGGTCAAAGATTTTTCAAAAATTTTTTTAGGTTTTTCTAAAAGAATCTGTGAAAGAGGGATAGAATAATCTACATCTGCTATATCAAAATTTTCATAATCTGTAATCAAAAGTGACTGAGCTAGATTAATTAATGAGAGTCGTGTGGTATTTTCCGACTGAACCAAGGCCTGTTCTTGTGAAGCCAGATTAGCTTCAATTTCATAAATTTCTGCTTGAGTTTGAATTCCCGCAGCAATTCTAAGTTGGGTTCTTTCTAATTCCTGTTTTGCCAATTCGAGTTGATAACGCTGAACTTCTTCCAACTCTTTGTTAAACATTACTTGTAAATAAGAGTTTGCAACAAAAAGGCTAACATCGTCTTTCATGTCCTCAAGCTGATATTGTCTTGATATGATGTTTAGATTAGCCCTAGCTAATTGATTTATATTTTGTTTACCATTAAATAATGTAACTCCTAAATTTCCTCCAAAAGCAGAAAATTGAGTAGTCAAGTTTTCAATAAGACCGTTTGTAATATTTTGACTTAATCCATTGTTCCAAATATGTTGGGATTGAGCATTTATATTTGGCAGAAAACTGCCAATAGCATCTAACCTATCAATATCAGCCCCATCTAAATCAAATTCCGATTGTTGGATACTTATATTCTTTTCAAGAGCTATTGATACACATTCTTCTAATGTGTAGGTTTTTAACTGTGCAAAAAGAAATTGAAAGTTTAAAAACATCAAAATGCTGAAAATATTTTTCATGATAATATTGATTTAAATTTGATTAGTTTTTATTTCTACTTAAAACTATTTTGATTACCATCTTTCTTTAAAGGCTCCGTTTTATTCCAAACTTTAATTTTATCGTCTTCACTAATCCCAGTGATAATTTCAACATTTACTCCATCAGAGATACCAATTTCGATATCCTTTCTTTCAAACTTTTGATCACCAACTTCTATTTCCACGTAAGGCTCTTCTGTTTTTGAATCAAATTGTAATAATGACTCTGATATAGCCATGACACTATCCTTTCGTTCTAGAACTAAAGAAGCATTAGCACTATATCCTGCACGTACGAAAATTGAATCATTAAGAAATAAATCTGCTTCTATTTTGAATTGCACTGCTCCCTGTTCTTCATTCCCTTTTGGAGCAATAAATTTTAATTTAGCTTTTAAAGATTTGTCTTCAACCGCACCTAGATTTACCTCAAGTGGCATTCCAATTACTAATTTTCCAACCTCCGCTTCATCAACTTTTCCCTCAAAAATCATTTTGTTTAAATCTGCAATAGTTGCGACAGTAGTTCCTGCATTAAAACTATTACTTGCAATGACTTGATCTCCTTTCTCAACAGGAATCTCAAGTACAGTTCCCGCTACTGTGGCCCTAATATTTGTATTAGCAGATGCTGAACCACCTTTAGATCCTAATCTTATAATTTGTAAATCAGATTTTGAGTTAGAGACATCTAATTTAGCTTGGTTGTAATTCAACTCAACATTATCAAATTGTTGTTTTGAAATAATTCCATTTTTGAATAAACTTTTATTTCTTTCATACTCAATTTTTGCATTTTTCAAGATAATTCTTGAATTTGCTAGTCTTCCCTCTGCACTGTTTAAGTTTTGTTCGTTTGGAACTACTTTAATTTTAGCTAGTAGGTCTCCATTATTCACCTGGTCTCCCTCCTCTACATAAATTCCATCAATAATACCTTGTATTTGTGGTGTGATTTCTACCTCATCCTCAGGTATTACTTTTCCAGTTACGACAGTTTTCTTTTCAATTGATGTTTTAAACATCTTCTCAGTTTCAAAGGTTATTGCAGATTTGTTGTTTGTTTTTACAAAAAATGCCGCCGCAAATAAGCTACCTGCTATTAAAACCGAAATTCCTATGTATTTTAAAATTTTCATTAGTTGTTTATAGTTTTTATTCTTCTCTTAGTGCATCTATAGGTTTCATGTTAACTGCTCTTTGAGCAGGAATTAGTCCAATAAGTGTTCCAAGAAAAATCATTAGAAATAGTGCTCCAAGGATATATGGTATTGGTACTGTTGGATTTGTATATGGAAAGTCAGTTAAATCTTTTGTAGCAGAGCTAATACCAAATAAAACAAAAGCTCCTAAAATAATACCAAATATTCCAGCTATGAGTGTAAGAAAGACCGATTCTAAAATAATTTGATTACGTACCTCATTGGGAGTAGCACCGAGAGCCCTTCTTACACCAAGTTCTTTTGTTCTTTCTTTTACCGAAATTAAAAGAATATTCCCAATTCCAATTACACCTGCCATTATTGTAGCAATGCCTACAATCAGTGACAAAAGTGTCATCCCTTTTGAGAATCCCATAATTTTATTAAAAATTTCTCCTAGATTAAACCCTCCAAACGCACGGTCATCTTCAGGAGAAACATTGTGTAATCTCTTTAATGCAGCTTTTATTTTTTTTTCAACAGAAACCACATCAGCATCATCATACGCAGCTATCGTAAACCACATTACATCATCACCAGTATTATATAGTCTTTTAAATGTTTCAAATGGAATAAAAATATCTCCATCAGTTTCAAATCCTCCTCCAGGTATAAACTTATGAACTCCAATTACTTGAAAATATATATCATCAATTTTTATATACTTTCCAATTGGATCTTCGTCTTTTTCAAATAATTCTGTTTTCGTTCTTTCTCCTATGACGCATACTTTTCTTTTAAATTTTATGTCCTCTTCGTTGATAAAGCGACCACCGTTGAAGATTTTTTTTGTTGCAATTCTTGTATAATCGGGGAAGTCACCATAAATGTTGTAGTTGCTTGATTTATTTTTTCTTACAACTAAAGGCGGGCCACCCCAAAATACACCCCGTGAGTTTCTAGGTGCTATAAATTGAACCTCTGGAATTGTTTTTTTAATGTAATTCATATCTGAAAGTGTTAGCTGAATATTTCTTCCTGTTTTGAACCCAGCATAAGGTATGCTTGTCCTTTCAGCCCAAATAAACATTGAATTCATTGCTATATTTTCGAACTGGCGCTCAAATCCATTATCTAGTCCTTTAGCAGCTCCAGATAAAGTAATATAGATAAATATTCCCCATAAAACTCCAATCACAGTAATGACAGTTCTTACCTTGTTTTTTGATATAGATCCAAAAATTTCTTGCCAAGTATCCCTATCAAAAATCACCTTTAAATTATTCATCTCTTAAAGCAATTATGGGTTTGATACTTGAGGCTCTTTTTGCAGGAATATAACCAGCAATTGCACCAAAAACAATTAGTACTACTGTTGCAATTAAAGCTGTAGAAATTTCAATAAAAGGATTTTTGATGAAATATTTGTCCAATTTTACTCCTATATTTTCAAGAACCAAAACTCCAAAAATTAAGCCTAAATAGCCAGATATAATAGTTATAAATACAGATTCCTGAAGAACCATTTTTATTACTGAATTTGGTGTAGCGCCTAAGGCTTTTCTTATACCTAATTCTTTAGTGCGCTCTTTAACTACAAAAACCATAATATTTGAAATACCTATAATTCCCGCTATCAGTGTTCCTAGACCAACAAAACTTACAATAAGTTGAAGTACTACGGCAAATTGTTGTGTTTCTCTTAAATCATCTGCTATATTTCTTATGTAAAAGCCATTTGGATCCTCAGGAGAGACCGATTTTTTTTCTTTAAAATACTTTTTGAGTCCGTTTTCTAAGCCCATTGCTCCAAGGTAGCCAAGTTCTTTTCTATATGTTAGTATAATTTGGTCTACTTTATCATTACTTTTTTCAATTAGCTGTCTAGTTGTAAAGGGTATATATATATTTCTTTCTTCATTATCTCCACCCTCATCTTGAAAAATTCCAACAACCTTAAATGCTGAAGAACCTAAATTGATGTATTTACCAATTGCTTCCTCAGACTTAAATAAATCTTTAGCTACCATTCTTCCAATCACTGCAACTTTGGTTTTACGACTTATATCAGATTGATTAATATATCTTCCTTTCATCAATATTGTTTTTTCAACGAACTGATGTCCAGGGGCAACCCCACGAGTACTGTAATTATTACTCTGGTTTTTATATCTTGTCAGTGCATTTCGAGTTATTCTTGGTGTTAGGTGTTCTAAATAAAATGAAAAATTTTCCTTTATATCCCTTAAATCATCATTTCTAAATTCAATACGCCTGTTCGCCTTAAAACCTTTATAGGGTTTTGAAGTTTTTCCAGGATATAAGAAAATGGCATTACTGGCATCATCTAAAAAAAATTCTTGAAAAGTATTTTTAAGACCATTACCAAGGCCAAATAAAATGATAAAAATAAAAATACCTAGAGAAACTGTAAAACCAGAAAGAAAGGTCCTCAGCTTATTTTTACCTATAGTTTCAAAAATTTCTGTCCAGCGATCTCGATTAAACATATGATGAGGCTTTGACCTGTTTAACTTTGCTATCTTCAACTATAACTCCATCTTTGAGTTTCACAATTCT
This sequence comes from Bacteroidetes bacterium SCGC AAA795-G10, assembly GCA_003130815.1. GTDB lineage: Bacteria > Bacteroidota > Bacteroidia > Flavobacteriales > Flavobacteriaceae > MS024-2A. Next base: position 127,340 of record QFDA01000001.1, read on the forward strand.
TTTACACATTTTTGCTATCTCTAACTCATGAGTTACTACTAATATGGTCTTGCCCTCTTCATTGATTTTTTGTATTAAGTCCATTACATCGCATGAAGTCTTAGTATCTAAAGCTCCAGTTGGTTCGTCAGCTAAAAGAACTTTTGGTTTTGAAGCCATAGCTCTGGCAATAGCTACCCTTTGTTTTTGACCTCCAGAAAGTTCACTAGGCAAATGTGTTGCCCATTCCTTTAAACCAACTCGTTCTAAATAATCTACAGCTATTTGCTGCCTTTCTTTTCTTGATATTCCCTGATAATATAAAGGCAATGAAACGTTTTCTAGGGCAGTTTTATAATTTATTAAATTGAAAGACTGAAAAATAAACCCAAGAAACTTGTTCCTATATTTTGCTGCTTTAGTCTCATTTAAATTTTCAATCTTAAAACTGTCTAAAATATAATCGCCTTTGTCTGCTGTATCGAGCATCCCTAAAATATTGAGTAAAGTTGATTTTCCAGATCCAGAAGATCCCATAATTGCGACTAGTTCACCATCCTCTATATTTAGGTTTATCCCCTTAAGAACATGCAATGAAGAGGACCCCATTTTATATGATTTGTGAAGATTTTTTAATTTAATCATTAAGACAGTTTTCAGTTCTTAAAATCTGATTTTTTGACAAAGGTGGTGTAAAATTACGGTTTAGAGCAAAATTTTCGTTTAAAAATTTGTTAAGTTCTAGCTCTTTTTAGTGAAATATTTTCTACTGTAACTTTAAGGCATAATTATTTTTTCTTTAAAATCTTGTATATTTTCCAACCTGCTAACCCAACCAAAAAATAAGGAATTGCCATCAAATACAAAATTCCATTGTTTATACCTTTGGCTGTAGATTGCCCTTCTTCAGACTCAAGTACAGCTCTACACATTGAACACTGACTGAAGGCATCAGAGCTAAGGATAAGAAGAGAAAAAATTAATATTTGAACAAAAGGTGTATTTATCCTAAACATAGTAAGGTGAAATCATTAGATACACAATCACTCCTGTAACTGCTATATACATCCAAATAGGAAAGGTATATCTTGCAATCTTTTTATGATTTTCGAAAAATTTTGATATCGCACGTACATAAGTAACTAATACCATTGGTATAATACCTACTGAAAGTAAAATGTGGCTTATAAGAATAAAATAATATATTGGTCTTAAAATCCCTTGGCCTCCGTATGGTGTAGGGTCAGAAGTCATGTGATATGCAACATACATGGCAAGAAAAACAACAGATAAGGATATTGCTATTTTCATAAGTCTTTCATGTAGAATCCTATTTTTTCTTTTAATTGCGGCATAAGCTAAAACAAGAACTACAGCTGTAATCGCATTAATAGTAGCATATGTAGGTGGAAGGAAAGTAAGCGGTTTTACATTAGGAATTTTAATCATAAAAAGAATCACAACTACTATTGGAATGGCAATCGATAATGTCCAAACCCAAGGGGTATATTTTTTTGTAATTAGTTCACCTGTTTTATTCATTTTCTATTCTTTTAATAACTTTTCGATGTCCTCAATAAGCAAATCCACCTCTTGAACTTTTACGTTTTCTTGATCAACCCCCATATAATATACTATGGGATTACCATATTTATCTAGACGTGAACGGATAAAACCTTTTTTATCAATTAACGCAAAATAGCCTTGATGTTCAAATCCACCTGCAACTTTTGGATTTACAGATGCAAATATATTAAATCCTTCGTTGGCAAGAGAATATAAACTTTCCTTTTCACCAGTGAGAAAATGCCAATTTTGAGAAAAAACGTCATATGATTCCGCATAATTTTTTAAAACCTGGGGTGTATCATATGTTGGATCAACTGTAAAAGATGCTATTCCAAAATTTTCTTTGTTTCCAAACTTATTTTCAATTTTTTTCATGTTTTTATTCATGATAGGACAAATGGTTGGGCATGATGTGAAGAAAAATTCAACAACGTAAACTTTATCTTTAAAGTCTTCATTTGATATAATTAAGCTGTCTTGGTTAAAAAACGTAAAATCAGGGACTTTTTTTGCCTCTCCATTTAAAAAAATGAACTGAAGGGGTGATGCAGAAGTTGATCGATTATTATCTACCACTTTGTTATCAATAATTCTATTGAAAATTTTTGGAATAAATAAAATCCCAAAAATTATAATAATTAAAAAAAGTCCAACACTTTTTAACTTTTTCATTTTTCTCTTTCTGAATTATAAATTTTAAGTGCCAGTCGATATTCAGCAAGTATCACCTTTACATCATCAATCATTTTTTTATTTATTTGTGCTACAGACCGAGCATCAAAAGCGTATAATGTCCCTGAATCTTCATCATCGTTTCTTCCCCTTAGACTCAAATCTTTATCAATAATAAATACATATGGTGTATTACCTGATTCATCTAATAAAAAAGGAGTTTTTAGTGAGCTAAAATGAGTTTTCATATTTTCCGAAGTCGTATGTAAAAAATTCCACCTTGAAATATCAGTCCCTACTCCTTTTACAAGATCATTTTTCAATTCTTGAACCTGTTTAATTTGAAAAGTGTCTACAAAAAAAACAAACTGAAAGTCATCAAATTGGTAAAACCTTTTATAAATTTTTTCATTTAAATTAAGTGCTTCTGCCTTTTTATTTTTTAAATCACCACCCCAGTAACCTAGAATTGTAATCTTATTCTTTAATTTAATTTTTTCCCCTAGATAACCTTTAGGCAATTCATTTACTCTTTCAGTTAGAATTGGTAGCTTTGCGAAGTTATTTTTCCCAGAAGCAAAAAACAAATAAACTAATAGTGGAAATATGAACAGTATCCCTAAAACAAGCTTTTTATTTAAATCCTTAGTCATAAATTTATACTCACTATGAATTAATAGTAATAACTAGTTGAATTGTATTTTAAAAATTATCCGAGGTTAGAAATTCCAGGAAACAAATCCAATATCCATAACATCAAAAATATAATCTGCCTCTAGTATAAGAATAAATATAAGATATGGAATCAAAATCACTAATGGTAAGACTATTGAATTTTTTAAACCACTTCGTTCATCACGAATATGCATAAAATCCCATGCGATGTAATATGCTTTTACGATTGTCAGTAAAATAAAAATCCAGTTTAGAAGTTTCATTCTAAGAAAACTTGTCATTAGAACTTCTGGCTTTAATATTCCTAGTCCTACTTCAATTGTTGTAACTATAGATAGAAAAATTAAAACTCCCCAAATCTTTTGTTGGTTAGATTTAAATTTTAATAGTCCTCTAAAAATTGCTAGTTTATGCTGTCCTTCTGCCATAGTAATTATTTTAAACGAGATAGAAAAATGTAAATACAAAAACCCATACTAAGTCTACAAAATGCCAATACAATCCTACTTTCTCAACCATTTCATAGTGACCTCTTTTCTCATAAGTTCCTAGTATAACATTAAAAAATATTATGATATTTATAACGACTCCTGAAAATACGTGAAAACCATGGAAGCCAGTTATAAAGAAAAAGAAGTCAGCAAATAGTCTGTTCCCATACTCATTATGAATTAAATTTGCCCCTTCAACAACTCCTGTTGCATCATCTATCTTGTAAATTGCTTCATCTCTTGAAAGCAATGTTTTTTGACCATTTTCAGAAATCTGTTCCGTTCTTATTGTAAGATTAGGGTTAGCTAAAAAACCCTTTTTAACTTCTTCTACGGTAATTTTTGGAAGTGTTTTTTCATTCTGATACCAAAGGCCAATATTTGACTTGTGAGTTTTGCGTTCTGAATTAATACCAATCGCAAAATCTTGAATAGATATGCGCTTATCATTTTCTAAATTAACGAACTGAAGTATTTGACCTCCTTTTGTCTCTAATGCACCGTATTCACCTTTTATAAAATTCTTCCATTCCCAGGCTTGTGATCCTACAAAAATGGCACCACCAATTATGGTCAATAACATGTAAAAAGTAACTTTAGACTTGTTCATATGATGACCAGCATCGACAGCAAGTACCATAGTTACAGATGAAAAAATTAAAATAAATGTCATTAAGGCTACATAGTACATAGGAGCATCAATACCATGTAAAAATGGGAAATGGGTGAAAACCTCGTCGGCGATTGGCCATGAGTTTATGTTTTTAAATCTTGAAAAACCATAAGAAACTAGAAATCCAGTAAAAGTCAATGCATCTGAAACAATGAAAAACCACATCATTATCTTCCCATAGCTCGCACTAAAAGGTTTAGCTCCACCACCCCAAAGCTCTCTTTCGTTGACTTGTGTGTTTGTAGTTACTTCCATATGTTTAAAGTCAAATCCGTTATAAATTTATGAAATTTAACCATAGAATGAAACGAATAAATATAAATATAGCCACAGTATATCAAGAAAATGCCAAAAAGTTAAGGCCAGTTCAAATCCTAATGTATTCCCTTCAAAATAAAGCCCCTTAAAAGTATTAAGCAAAATATATAAAACAATTATAATCCCTGCACCAAGATGTGCCATATGTAACAAAACTAATATATACAGGTAAGATGTAGTAATTGAACTTTCAGGTCCTGTAAAATAATATCCGGTGTCTATTATCCCATTAAAACCTTGTATTTGAAAATAAATAAATCCCAACGCTAATAATAGGGTTATACTAAGTAATAACTGGGTTATTTTGAAATTTTTCATTTGTAGCATTTTAAATGCTAAATAAAAAGTAACACTACTTAAAATAATTATTAGAGAACTAATAGTAAAATCAAAAGGTAAATCAATTTGTTGTATCCAATCTGCTCGTGAGCTACTGACTACATATGCACTTGTAAGACCAGCGAAAGTCATACTCATACTTATCATACCAAGCCAAAGCATCATTTTTTTTGCTTTATTGGACTTTAATAATATTTCGTCATTACTCATTGAAATAATAATTTATCTAGCACATATACAATTTGTACTCCAGTAATATAAATAATACTTGATTTGATTAAAAGGCTTGCAGATCTGTCGGTTTTTGACAACATCAAATTTATAGCAAAATAAAAAAACATTATTCCTAATAGTAATATAATTACTGAGGCTAACTGAGTTAAATAAAGAACACCAGTAAATCTGAATGAAGGTATAAGTGAAATTAAGATTGTCCAAAGAGTATAAAAGACAACTTGGAAAGCTGTACTTTGATCTTTTGATCCAGAAGGTAACATTTTAAAACCCGCAGATTCGTACTGATCATGCATAAGCCATCCTATCGCCCAAAAATGGGGAAATTGCCAAAAAAACTGTAACATAAATAATAGTCCAGGTTCAATTCCAAACTTATTAGTTGCAGCTACCCACCCTAACATAAATGGTATCGCTCCTGGGAATGCACCCACAAAGACTGATAATGGTGTTTTTTGTTTAAGGGGAGTGTATAAGCAAGCATACAAAAATGTGGAAATGCATGCGAAAAAAGCAGTTTTTAAATTTATTAAATAAAGACAAACAACTCCAATCAGGGTAAGCATAACTCCTATATACATTGCAGTCTTAGGTTGAATTCTCCCATCCGGAAGTGGCCTATTTTGCGTTCTTAACATTTTCTTGTCTAAGTCTTTTTCAAATATTTGGTTAAAAACATTTGAGGCTCCTACCATAGAAAAACCTCCTATTATAAGTAAAACTAAGGAGGTGTAGTCAATCTCCTCAGCAGCTAAAAAATAACCAGCGATTGACGACAATACAATTGAAATTGACAGTCTTAATTTCGTAAGCTGGGAAAAATCAATTAAATTTTGATACCGTGTGTTTATTGAAATGGTTTTATAAAGGAGCATCAGACATCATCATTCAACAAGCAAATATAGTACAGAATAAGTCATTGAGCAATGAATTATCCCTAGATAAATTTTATTGCAGTCTGAATGTAATAGGGATACTAAAAGGAACCCTAACAGGTCGACCTCTTTGCTTACCTGGTGTCATAGATGGAAGTTTTGAAATTATGCGTTCTGCTTCTTTCTCCAAATTTTTATCTGGTCCCCGCATTCTAATGTTTGTAATACTCCCATCTTTAGATATAATAAAATTAACATATACTCGCCCTTGTATACCCATTTCCTGGGCAATTTCAGGGTAACGGAAATTTTTCCTTATATGCTTATTCATTTTTTCTTGAAAACAGTTACGTCTCTCTGATTTTTTAACTCTTTCGCAACCTGGGAAAATTGGCACATCCTCAATAACAGCAAAAGGTACGTCTATATCAACTTCCTCTTCCTCTACTTCGACTATTTCAACAATTTCCTCTTCATCTGTTTCTGTTGACTCAATTACAGTTTCCTCAACCTCTTCTTCATCCTCAACAATTTCAATTATTTCTGGTGCTGGAGGAGGAGGTGGTGGTGGTGGTGGTGGTGTTTTAATTTGTTCAGTAATTGGGATGTCCTCATCATCGTCGTCCTCCACATTCAGAGCCTCATAATCGTAAGTTTTTTTATAAGTTTTCCATTCAATGGTTTGCCATGTGATTAATAAAACAACTGATAAACCTATTACAAAATATAAACTGCTGTTTTTCGTTAAATCAACTTTTTCATTTTTTTTTGGCTGCATCGTCAAATAAATTTAGAAAGCTAAACTAAAAAAAATATATAAAAAATAACTATTTCTTACCTAATAATAAGCCCATTTAATAATCATTATGAGCAAAGTCATAAATTTTATCCTTTTTTCAGTAAAGTATCGTAAGATTCGTGATCTAAAAGGTTTTTAGATTGATTCAAATCACTACAGCGTACTTTAATCATCCAGCCTTTTCCGTAAGGATCCTCATTAACTATTTCTGGTGTGTCTTCTAAAAGTTCATTAACCTCAATTATTTCTCCTGTAACAGGCATAAATAGATCTGAAACTGTTTTTACTGCTTCCACAGAACCAAAAACTTCTTCGGCATTAATTTTGGAATCTAGAGTATCAATTTCAACATAAACTATATCTCCGAGTTCGGCTTGGGCAAAATCAGTGATTCCTACAGTAGCAATTTCACCATCAAATTTTATCCACTCGTGGTCTTTAGTGTATTTTAAATCAGATGGTATACTCATTTTTTTTTTGACAAATTTATAATATTTCCTTTATCAAAAATACTTTTAATTACCAAAGTTATAACGAATTGTAAATCCTGATCGAATACTTGTTTGTGGAAAAGCAGTTGAAATAGCAAACTCTGAAAAATTGTGGTCATAAAAGAATAGAGCTGTAAGGTTTTTTGTAAGCGCATAATCAGCAGTTACTTTAATTGCCATAAGTTTTTGTCCTGCTGTTACTTGGTTATTATCATATTCAAGATTCTTGAGTAATGTCAAGTTATTACGATATGAAACATCAATTTTAACATTCAAATCACCACTTAAAATAACTCTTCTCCCACTGATATTGGTTCTAAATCTTACATCTTTAACTCTATATCCAAGACCAACTATGTATTCATCTCCAAGAGTCTCAGTAATTAAATTATTATCAAGACTTAAAGAAATTGCACGTTCTTTTCTAAATTCTGCTAAAATTTTTATTGAATTTTTAAATTCCATATCTACCCTAGCTAATGGATTAAATTGTTCTACTAAATTAATATTAGAATAAAGTCGCTCCGGTATGTAATTTCCTAGTTTATCCGTTTGAAAAGGAACGGTTGAATCATAATCAAAATTTGTTTGAAAGTTATTTAATGTGTAACTAGCTCTATAGGCATGATTAATAGAAAAACGATTGAAAATTTTTGAAAAAGACCTGATTTTTGATAAAGCTGTTAATTTTAAATTCCAATTTGGCAGTGGCGTTTGTTTTATTGGATTTAGATTTATTTTGTAAGGATCAATACCTGAATACGCGGCAATAAAAGAATGAAGTAAAACTGATTGCTGGTTTTTACCGTAACCAATTGGGTATCCATCAATTTCACTTGTTAATTCTGAAATATTACTTCTATCATAAAGACGTCTTGCTATTACTGTTCTGTTTTTCCTAAATTCATCAAAGGTTTTACTACCTTGACCATTTGAACGATTAAATGCTGTTTTAATCATTATAGTAGAAATCCCAAAATTGCCTGAAATATTTGAGTTTTGAGGGTAATATTGTAAGTTGTTTATACTGAAGTTTTCTATCTTATTTTCCGCAAAATCTCTTTCTGCATTAAGGTCTATAATCAAGCCTTTAAAAGGAACCATCTGTGCAGTTGCAAGAAATTTATTTGATCTGAGTTGAGTGAATAATTGATTAAAGTTTGGAAATCCTGTCAGCCATCCTTTTCTTGCCGCTTCATATCTAATATCAGCTTGACTTCCTATCGTAAAACCTAGAGTAGGTTGCATACCTCCTGCAAAACCAACACTTGGAAGATAGCCAGGAAGAACTGTACCATTATTTTCATTATAATTAAACTGAATTCTTTTTAATGTAGCTAGAGCATCTATCATTTTAATTAAACTTTTTCGAATTGTAGAATTTTTTTTAATCGTATCATTATTTTTTACTTCACTTGTCATTTTTTGTAATCTTGTTCTATTGGGTCTTAATCCAAGTGCATTGTAAAGTTTAGAAAAAGAAATTGCTCCAGTTAATGTCTTTTTATTATTATTTTGAATTGTGTTTACAATTCCTAATGATAAGCCATCATCATTAGTAACTTCTGCTAATGCTTCCGATCCTCGCTGCCAATTAAAATTACCCACATAACTATAAGCTGCATCTATAAAACTCAAAAATGGTATATTCTGAAAAGGAAATTTGTAATTTAAAGCCAAGGATTGAAAATGAGTGTTTGGTTCTCCTGTATTTAATAGGTTTCTCAATAAAATATTACTATTATCTCCCTCGTAATTTTGATCATTTTGCCTTACTATACTACTTGTTGCAGCGTTAAAGTTAAATCGAAGAGAACGAGTGATATTATGAGTTAATGAATAATTATAATCAAACAAAAAATTTCTCTGTTGAAGGTTAGGTAAACTTCGTTGAAGTGAAGCATCAGTACCTTCTAAATAAACTTGTCTAAACTTTTGATTATTTAAAATTCGATTTACGTTTATCGTACCTTCAAGAGAGTTTGGTAATAAATTAAAGTTAAATTGTTGAAGCCATCTCCAATATCTTTTCCTATTAAAAAACTTTACTTTTTTGAAGGGCTCTATTGTTTTTGTATTAAATGAATGCCCATAATTAGCTCCGAGCAACAAATTAATCTCTTCTTGTTTTTCTATCTCAAAATCACGATGCTCTAATTTGTTGTATGCATACGAAAAATCAAAATTCTCTGGGCTATAAAATCTTTGAATACCATTACCTGAAGCATTTTTTCTTACTCCAATTAGGCTTACACTTTTTCTATTTGTATAATCAATTGCCTGATTACGAATTGAATCTCTTTGTGATCTTCGATCAGATGTTTCAAGGCGATCTTCTAATTTCAAATCCTCATAAAAAGGATCATATTTGGGAGTTATGAAAGTTTCTCCACTCGCGAAACTTAATGGAATTTGTAGTCCCCATTTTGATGGTGCCAACTGGCCTAAATTTAGATTAGAAATAAAATCGTATTGTAAAAGTTCCTCTCTTGTTCTTTGGTTTGGTGTTTGGTCTATACTGCCAAACCCTATCGATGAATATCTTCCATTGGCAGAAAAATTAGCAAAATCTGCTAAGTTGGCATCTAATGCACCAATAGCTGCCCACCCTTCTTGATTGTCTATTCCAGAAATACGCAACTCGTTAAACCAAACTTCACCAGAAAGGTCATCTCCCAATTTACTTGAAGGGTTTTTTAAGCCTATCATTAGTGTCCTTATGTTACCAAGTGATGGATTACCTTTAATTGCAAGTTTGTATTTTTTTTGCCCTGGGAGAGAACTTATCGGTGTGAATTCAAAAATTTCATTTAACTCCTCATCGAAATATAATGTTTCGCCTAATCCTAATTTTTGTAATGCTTTAGCTTTAAGCCTTGAAAGTAAGTCAATAGATATTTCAATTGAATTAGAATCTGGGATCCATACTTCTTCTGAGGTCAAATTATTTGAAACATTTTCATCATAATCAGAGGGTTTTAAAGGAATTTCAATTTGATAAAAATTATCCTGATAATCAGTACCTAAACGAATGAATGCGACTATTCTTTTATCGTATTCATCTTCAGATTTTAAACCTGGAAGAGGCTCGTTACCCGGTAATGACTCTGCATGTAAAAACATTCGTAGTTTACTATATTGCCTCATATCAAGATCTACTGTTTTAAAAATTCCTCTTGAGTCCATAGGTTTTAGATCAAAAATTCGCATCGCTAGAGATTGTTCGTTTTGACGGATTATAGTGTTATTATTATTTATCTGCTCTCTTTGAATTTCGGGTGGCAAAACATAATTTATCGGAATTCTATTTTCGTTTTCCAAAATATTTACTGTACTAATATCAACCGTAGTATTTTCATTTGCTATTATGTTTTCATTAAGAGCTTTGTTATAGCGTCTCCAATCTCCTCTTACCAAGTCTAGTGTGCCAAAACGAAATACTATATTTTCGCTAAAACCACTTAATAGCATTCGCATAAATCTAATCGATCTTAAATCATTAATATTATTTACCGCACCAAAATATGAATTAAAAGAAGTGTTTTCATAATATGACTTTTGAATAGGTACTTTGAATTGTATCCATCTAGTAGTATACTCGTCACCATTTGGAGCTCTGACCTCAACATTCTCTCTTACATCAGTTATAAATGGATGATTTCCTACCCGCATTGTTTTAAAAATTGGTACATGATATTCAAAATAACTATCAATCGTATTCATACTTTGATCTCTATTTATATCTTCTGTATCAGGCTCAGTTGTATTACCTCGATCATTATCGCTGAATTCAATTGGAGTATTGTTTTCAAATCCATTATAATTTTTATATCGCTCAAGTATACTCCCTTCTGCTTGTAGATAATATTCATAATTATCACCTGCAGGATCATTGGCTGGACCATTTGTGAAAACCTCAGACTCCTCTTGATCACTAAGACCATCTAATCCAACATCCTGTAAAATACGATCCTCAGAATTTGAATTAAAAGCATATACTAAAGATTGGGTAGCAGGGACTCTACCCCAGGGAGTTTCATATGTAGGTGTAATTTCGCTATTACTTGGTAGTCCGTTTTCAAATTGTTTTCTACCATCGCGAAGTATATCTTCAGATATATTACCTAAATGAAATACTAATTCCCCTAATTCGTCATTTTCTGAAGTATTATCTGAAAATGTATCTAGTAACCAAAATTCTATAAACTCAACATTTGACTGTTCAAAATTTGTTGCATTTAGTGTGCGTGTAATCCCAGCCCAGTTTTTTTTTGGGTCTAATAAAAATTGTGATAATTCTGCATTATTATAAGGTCCTTTTTCTTTCGGATAAAATGCCAAATCTAAGGTTGGTAGTCTACTAATCATCCCTTGAACTAAATCTTGTTCTGGAAAAAGTTCATTTATAGATATACTTCTGGTTTCATTACTCGATATATCATCATTATTTATTCCTGGTGGTTGTCTAGAATAAAAAATTTGATCAATAGAATACCATGCTAGTTTAGATCTTCCGTATCCACTTTCAAGTCCCTGTAGCGATGATCCTAAAACTCCCTTAATCGGAACACTAGAAAGGTTCCATGCATTAAATCCTTTTACATCAATATTTGTTTGTGCCCCTTCAAAATCATCTATATAAACGTTTGTTTCACCATTTAGTCTTGTATTTCTAGGATCATTTGCATTTATGCTTGCAACTTCACCTCTAAATGAAATTTGAGAGGGAATACTAGTTCTTATAGTTGGCCACTTATTAACCAAACGAGTTAAAAAGGGAAGTTCAGTAGAAAAATTTGTATTTAAGCCTTTCATTGTATTATTTACTGGTTCGGTTCCATAATTTGCTTTTTGAGTAAGAGGATTTTCACTCAGATTTATAAGCGTTCCTCCAACATAGAAATTATCACTTAGCCGATGTTTCAAATTAATTCCAGAGAATCTTTTATTCTGTTGATTAAAAAACGAATTATTTTCAACTGAAATATCGATTGGAATATTTGATGCTTTAAGACCTTCATCTAATATTTTTACCCTTCCTATTTCATAATTTACTGTATAATCCAATCCTTCCTGAAGAATTCTTCCTCCTGCTGTAACTCTAACAGATCCTCTTGGAATATTAAAAGCTCCTATATTTATACCATCACCTCCTTCAGACTTATATCTTCCCTTGAGTTGGAATTTATTTTTTTCGGTAAATTCTAAAGCAGCTGCTTTTGTAAGAGTATACATTTCCTTAAAAACATATTTTTTTTGATTTGCATTAAACGTATTATCAATATCATAATTCTCTTTCGCTGAACTTGGATTATCTAAAATCTCAAATAAAAATTCTCCAAATGGCTCAACTTTAGTAAAGATTATTCTTCCAAAACGAGGTTCAATAGTAATACCAGGAAGAAAGTCAAAAAATCCGTCTCCACTAGGTACTAAATCTTGATATGCATTTAGTTTATCGAGTTCTAATGTGTTTAATAATATTTCATTATCTAAATTTTCTGGCCATATGGATTTATCAACTGGAGTTAAATAATTAATTGGTGATGGATCACTATACAAAATATTTAATCGAAAATCCTCCTCGGAAAGTTGAAATGCTCCTGTATTGTAGATATTTTTCATCATCAAATCCCAAACTGGCTGGCGAACATCAGTTAAACTACTTTTTAACATTTTGACAATTAAACTATTTGTTTGAACTTGTTCCTGTTGACCTTGCCCTTGAATGAAATTTTGATTTTGTTGAATTACTGAAGTACCTGGAATATCTCCATTAGCAAATTCTCCAACCTGATACGTCTTACCCAAATGAGTAAATTGAAAAGCAACTCCTAAAACTTCATCATTACTTAGACGCTGATTAAGAGATATATATCCTAATTGAGGGTGGAATGTATATTCTTGAGGGCTAAGTTTTCTTGCACTTTCTAATACTGCATAATCAAATCCCTCATTTGCGTTAATATTTTCAAAAGCATTGCTAACTGTTGCTATGTCCCTTATTTTTGTATTGAGTACACCGTTAAAACCAATTTCGTCTGGATCAAGTTTATTTACGCTGTTATCAGGCGGGGCAAAAGGATTTGAAGAATTTATAAAACCCTGATAATTATCATCTAATTTAGTATTATCAGGGTTAGGTTCTCCCAAGTCTTGAAGTGCTATTATATTTCTTACATTTTGAGTTTGGTATCCCCTATTTGTGACCCAAACTTCTATACGTGTAATTTGTACTGGTGAATTAATGTATGGATAATTAGCTAAAAATAGATCATAGTTATCTCTAAAATATTGACTAATGAAAAAATGTCGATCTTCCTCGTAATCTAAAGCAAAAAAGTTGAACTCTTGTAATCTTCCTCCTCCTTGGGAAACTATATTTTGTGATTGAGATCTTTGTTCTGAAAATACTCCAGATATAGTTGTATTTCCAAATTTTAAATCTGTACGTACACCAAATAAACTTTGTGCACCTTGTATTAGATTACTATTTATTGGCATATTGACATTCCCAATATCTATATTTTGAATAATAGCATCTTCTGTTATTTTACCTCTTAAGTATTCTGATACCCTGTTTCCTACAAGCTCTGGATTATTAGGAAGCTGTTTTACATTATTTTTAAGATTATCAATTTTTTGTCTTACTTTATTTAATGAATTTTCTGATTCACTTATAGTTTCTTCTGTGTCACCAATTGTTTGACTTATCTCGTTAACAGCTTCATTTATAGTTGAAATATTTGAACCTAATTTACCTGGAATTATTTCTGTTAATTCCGATAATTTGGGAGGGTTAAATTCTATTTTTACCAAGTTTTGAAAATCAAAAGTAGATTCGGTATCATAATTAGCTGTAATTTGAAGGCGTTCACCAATATTTCCTAATAAACTTAAACTGATTCTTTGGTCAAAATCGAAACCTGGTGATCTACGGTTAATAACTGAGGCAATAGGATTATCGCTTCTTTGGTATCGGTATCCTAAATCCACTCCTATCGAACCTTGAGGTTTTATATCAATGGTATTACTACCAAAAATTGATTCAAAAAACTCATTGTTTACATAAAGCTCTGGAAGTAAATTTTTTTGTGCATCTTCGATATCTGAGCCGTATCCACTAAGTGCTTGAATTTTTTCTTTAAAATACCTACTCATTTGTTCCTTTAGAATAAATGATTCATATTCAGCAACAGTCATGACCATCGGGGTACTAATAGGATAACCTCCTATTTCCTCAGTTAGAATATAGAGATTACTTTCAGGGTCATAGGTGTATAAGGTTTCAATGCTACTTGACTTTGGTTCAATAATGGAACCTATTTCAGCAGCTTTTTGTCCAAAAACAATTTTACTAACTAGCATCATCAAGATGAAAATGATGATGAAGTTTTTGGATGGTTTAAAAACTACATTTTCAGATATTTCAATCAAAAACTCACAATTTATTCAGAGCCTCCTTGATAAGTTCTTCAACAGAACTTTCTGGAGCACTCTGAATAATGCTATCTAAGATGCGCTCAGACTGCTTCCTTGTGTAACCAAGAACCTCTAATGCTGATAACGCTTCATCTTTGATTGTATTGTTTCCAAAATTTTGAATTTCACCCTCAACTTGGAGGTTTAACATTTTATCTTTTAATTCAATTAAAACTCTTTGGGCTGTTTTTAAACCAATACCTTTAACTGATTTTATAGTATTTAAATCATCTGAAATTATTGCACGCTGGATTTGAAGAGGCTCTAGAGATGACAACATCATTCTTGCTGTACTCGATCCAATTCCAGAAACCGAAATTAAAAGCAAAAAAACTGATCTTTCAATAGTTGTATTAAAACCAAATAATGTGTGGGAGTCTTCGCGTACCTGAAGGTGAGTATAGAGTTTAATATTTTCGCCATCATTAATCTGAGAAAAGGTGTGCAGTGATATATTAACTGCATAACCTACTCCATTACAGTCAATTACAACTTGTGTAGGGGTTTTTTCAACTAATCTGCCAATAATTTGTGTAATCATTTATCTATTTTTTCTTTGTTTGGGCATCAACGACCGCAACAGCAGACATATTTACAATTTCAGATACGGAAGCACCTAACTGTAAAATATGAATAGGTTCACTTAGACCCATTAAAATTGGCCCTATCGAATGGGCTTCGTTTAATTCTTTCATAAGTTTATAGGTTATATTGGCTGCATCTAAATTTGGAAAAACCAAAATATTTACTTTTTTGTTAGTAAGACTTGAAAATGGAAATCTGTCTTGTAAAAGTTTCTTATTTAAAGCAAAATCAGATTGTATAGGTCCATCAACAATTAAGTCTGGACTACTTCTGTGAAGCATTGTTACTGCTTTGGAAACTTTTTTTGCCTGTGGAAAGCGTGAAGATCCAAAATTTGAAAAGGAAAGCATCCCTATCACGGGTTCTAATCCAAAAATTTTTGCCATTTGTCCAGTCATTTGCGCAATTTTTGCTAATTCTTTTGATGATGGTTCAACGTTAATTGTTGTATCTGTTAAAAATAGCGGTCCTGATTTTGTTAACATCAAATTTGCAGCAGCTACACGACTTACTCCTTTATTTTTTGGGATGGTTTCTAATATAGGCTTAACAACCGATCTGTAGTTTCTGGAATAACCTGAAATCATGGCATCTGCGTCTCCATTCTTTATCATCATAGATGCAAAATAGTTTCTCTCTCGCATTAAGCGTTGTGCATCGTACAATGTGTAGCCTTTTCTTTTTTGTGAATGCCAAAAAAGTTCAGCATATTTATTTCTAATCTTATTTTGTTCGTTTTCTTTGGGATCTATTACTTCAACATCTGCATCAAATTCAATAAGATCACACAATTCTTTAATTTTTTTTCTATTTCCTAATAATATAGGTATGGCAATAGATTCTTCAAGAACAATTTGAGCAGCCTTAAGAACATCCATTTGGTCTGCTTCTGCGAAAACCAAGCGTTTAGGAGCTGATTTAGCACGATCGTGAAGCAATCGAATCATTTTTTGAGTATTGCCTAGACGTTGTTCTAGGTTTTCCCTGTAACGTTCCCAGTTTTCTATTGGTTCTGTAGCTACACCAGATTCCATCGCAGCTCTTGCAACTGCAGGAGGTACAGTTGTAATTAAACGTGGATCAAAAGGCTTTGGTATAATATAGTCTCTACCAAAACTCAATCTTGTTTCATCATAAGCTATGTTTACTTGCTCAGGAACAGACTCTTTTGCAAGATCAGCAATTGCCTTTACTGCTGCCATCTTCATTTCTTCATTTATCGATGTTGCTTTTACATCTAAAGCACCTCTAAAAATGAAAGGAAAACCAAGTACGTTATTAACCTGATTGGGATGGTCTGAACGACCAGTTGCCATAATAATGTCATTTCGTGTATTACAAGCATCATTATATCCAATTTCAGGATCTGGGTTAGCCATTGCAAAAACAATTGGATTAATACTCATTTTTTCAAGCATCTTTTTTTTAAGGATGTTAGGTTGTGACAAACCAATAAACACATCGGCACCAATAATAGCCTCATCCAATGTTTTTAAGTCTTTTTTTGTAGCAAATTGAGCTTTTTCTCGAGTAAGGTCCTCACGATTTTTTTGAATCACTCCCTTACTATCCAACATTACAATATTTTTGGTTCTTGCACCAAAAGAAATATATAGTTTTGCACACGCTATAGCTGCAGCACCTGCTCCAGAAACAACAATTTTCACTTCTTCTATATTTTTACCTGCAAGCTCTAGAGCATTTAAAAGAGCAGCAGCAGATATAATAGCGGTTCCGTGTTGGTCGTCGTGCATAACAGGAATATTAAGTTCTTCCTTAAGCCTTCGTTCAATTTCAAATGCTTCTGGTGATCTAATATCTTCTAAATTAATTCCTCCAAATGTTGGAGAAATGGCTTTTACTGCTTCAATAAATTTTTCTGGGTCTTTAGCGTCTAATTCTATGTCAAAAACATCAATACCAGCAAAAATTTTAAAAAGTAAAGCTTTACCCTCCATAACAGGTTTAGAGGCGCATGGACCAATATCTCCTAGTCCAAGAACAGCGGTACCGTTGGTAATAACAGCAACCAAGTTTCCTTTATTGGTATACTTGTAAACATCAGATTTTTGCTTTTCTATCTCAGTACATGGAATAGCAACTCCAGGAGAGTAGGCCAATGCTAAGTCTCTTTGAGTATTATAACTTTTTGTTGGAACAACCTTTGTTTTCCCTGGTTTAGGTTTAGCATGATAAACTAGAGCAGCCCTTCTATGTTGCTGGTTTGACATGAGTTAATATTATAATGCTGAATTTACTCAATTAAATTGAATCTGCCTTTGCAGGTTGGCTAACAAATAAAGAAAAAATTCCTCCTATAATAAGAAAGGTACCCGATAGGCGTATAATATTTATTGGATTTTTTCCTAAAAGATCATAAACAATATACTGAACAGAAAAAATTTGAATAATCATTGGGATAACGATAAACATATTGAATATACCCATATAAATTCCCATTTTATTTATTGGAATAGTTGATGCTAACATTTGATAAGGCATAGCCATCATGGAGGCCCAAGTAATACCCATACAGAAGGAAAAAAGATATATTTGAGAAATTTCAATACCGCTTCCAAAGGGCAAAACAAATAAAATGTCTGTATCATTTAGTAACGGCATGCATAAAAGACCAAAACCTCCAATAACTAAGCTAAAAAAGTGTAATCTTTTTGGTCCAATTTTTTTTGCAATTGGGATCAGTGCAAAAGCAATTGAAAAGCAAATAATATTATAAGTACCATTTAGATTTCCTGTCAAAAGTTGAGCCTTGTTGAAAAATGATGTTGTTTCGTCTAGAGTACCATATAAGGAGAGTGAAAGAGCTGAAGTTAAATATTGCCAATAGCAAAACATTGCATACCAAGGGAAAAACATGACTGGAATTAATTGTTTCATAGTTGCAGGCATGTCTCTGAATGCAAAAATAATATCTTGGAAAGTTTTTATTAATAGATTTTTATTTGTTTTGGAGGATTGAATTTCTTTTAACTCTTCTAACGTAGGTGGATATTCCGAGGTAGTAATGACCGTAATCAAAATAGTTATAATGGATGCCGCAGCACCAATTATAAAAGCCCAATAAGTTGAAATAGGAATCCCATTTTCCATTTTATCCGTTAACGCTAATATGCCAAAGGAAACCAAGATAGCAGGTGTGAAATTGGCTAATGTAGTTCCTAGACCAGTAAAAAAGCTTTGTACTAAAAAACCAAATGAAAATTGTTTTTTTGGTAATTTATCAGAAATAAATGCCCTATAAGGTTCCAAAGCTATATTATTTGCAGCATCTAAAATCCATAAAAGGCCGGCAGCCATCCAAATTGAACTAGAGTAAGGCATAGCAATTAAAGCTAAACTTGCAATTATTGCTCCAATTAGAAAGAAAGGCTTTCTTCTACCAAATCTCGGTGACCAGGTTCCATCACTAATTGCTCCGATTATTGGCTGAACAATAAGACCGGTAACTGGACCTGCTAGCCATAAAACAGGTAACTCAGATTCTTCGGCACCCAGATACCTATAAATTGCACTCATATTGCTTTGCTGCAAACCAAAGCTAAATTGCACCCCGAAAAAACCAAAGTTCATGGTAATTATCTGCCAGAAACTAAGGCTTTTTTTCACCAGTTGTTGTATTTAGGGTTAATAACCTGTCAGAAGTTTTTTTTGTTTTTAATCTGCTAGCAATATATGAACCTACTTTTTGGCCCTGAGAAACACCCTCAGTAATTGCCATCATGTAATGTATACCTCCATACAGTCTTGATATTGCTGCCTCTTCAGAAGCATGTATAAAAGACTTATAACTTCTTTCAGGAAGACCATAGGCTATTTCTGTAGTATCTACAAAACTGAAATTATCTCCGTAGATTTTTGTTAAAGTTACTGCTGCAGCTCTTGAAATTACGGAGTGTCCACTTGTATATTCGGGGAATGGAGGGGTTTGTAATAATGGTAGCCATTCCTCATCGTAATGTTCATTAATTAATGTCTCTGGTCTAACGACCAAAGTTCTCCATTTTTCATCCCAACAACTTATAAATGCGTCAAACAAAGCAATAGAAACATTAGCATATGCATTTATTGTATCTGCAAAAGAACTTTCAGCTTTTCTAGTTGCTATAGAAGTTATTCCAATCCAATGTCCTCCAGGTGTGATCTTTTTTGTAGCAAACATAGAATGTCCTTTGTGATGAGTTACATATGGATTGCAATCCCAAAACTTTGCAATTTCTACTTGTTCTTCAGTAAGTCCATTTATAACATTAAAAACCTCCATCAACTGTTTATGAAAAGGACTGTCTTTTTTTAAATCAAATGGTAAAGGGTCTTTTGGGGGAAATTGGTTTGACGAATCTAAAACCATAGTTCTAATTTCTTGCCAATGAGGTTCAATTCCATCCATATAATCAGGTGGAGTTGGCTTCCAATACTTATCTTCTTCTTTGATAGCATATTTTGGAAATGTACGGGTTTGGCTATACATATCTTTAGAAGCCCATTCTAGAATAAACTCTGCTACTTCTTCTCCATAATTTTTAGAAGCTTTTATTACTTTTTTTGGAACATTGTACTCGTTTAATTTTTGATAAAATTCATTTTCAAAAGATTCCATTTTATCTTGTGAAAAAATTAGTTTTTTGCCAACACTATTAAAAGAAAATAGAGCAGCAAGGTTTGGAATTATAGCCTTATTATCTGATTTTGGAATTTCATTCAAATCTTTGACCTGGCCTGCAAGGCTGTTGAAGCTTTCAGGCTGATACGCAGCGATTATCTCATATGCAGCTATTGTTGGATATAAATAGACTCTTGAAGCAACAGGTGGTGAAAAAATATCGTAAACTACAATGTCCGTAAGGTTTTGCATTACAGACTGGAATAATTCAGGATTATCTAATTTTTGAATATATTCCCTACTTTCATGTTGATTACATGATAATTGGATAAATAAGACTGAAAATATTAAAGCTCTAAGATTCCTCATACATTTATTCTTACTGAATTTAAAACAACCAATGAAAACGATCAAAGTAAAATTCAGTTTTCAACACACTATAGCGAGTCAAAAATAGGACATTTAAGTCAAATAAATTGAATATGTAATAGTGAAATGATATTTTTTGGGTCCTAAAAACTAAAACTCTTCAAATGCTAGCAGTTTGTTTTGATTTTGAGCTACCAAAATCAAAATTTTACCATTCTTAAGCCTTAGACTTTTAATCTCTCTAGCATCACCAAAAACATTAAAACCTGAATCTTGTGCGCTTACAACTTTCTCATCTTCATTTTCATCTAAATATAAAATGGTACCTTGTAATGCGTCCGTATTCCCTTCAAATGGTGCACCCCCAAAATCATTCCCTACGACAAATACTTTACGTTTATTACCAGCGCCAAAAATAAGGAAATCATTAATGGGGCCTAACTGGAGTAAATCTGGTAATGAATTAAGTTTATAATTACCTTCACCCAAATTTTCAATCCATTTGGATTCACTGTGTTTAGCTATCAAAATACTGTCATTATCTATGAATCCTTTTTCTTTGTAATATTCAAAGTTAGCTTTTGAAAATGAATGATAAGAATTGAATTCTTGCCTAAACATAGGGCTTTGTTGGGTTAGATTGTCCCAAAATTGAATTGGGTAAATATCTAATTCGCCTTTGCTGTTTTGTTGGGAATTAAAAATTAAGGGATCAACGCTACCGTTTTTATCTACATCCTTAGTTGATATATACATTGGGGTTTCTGGAGATAGAGACAGCATGTTATTCTTTCCTAAATTTCCTAAAATATAATCTAGATCACCGTCTTGGTCAATGTCAACCTGCTCAATCGCCCTCCAAAGACCTTGAGTATCCTCTAAAGTGTCTGATTCTAATTTTTCAAAACCCTTTACTTTATTTAACAATATTGTAACAGGGCTATATTCACCTACAAGAATTATGTCATTTCGCTTATCACCATTGATATCAGTCCATAAAGCATCTGTTAGAATACCAAACGAATCTAATGAAGGAATAGTGATATCCGTAACATCTTCAAAAAAACCGTTATTATTTCTTAATAAAAAATTATTGTCAGCTAGTGGATAAGCTCCAGGTTTGTTATGTCCTCCAACAAACAAATCCAAATCTCCATCATTATCAAAATCAGCTGGTCTAACGATGCAACCATTAACGAGCATCTTTGGGAGTCTGTTTTGTTGATTTTTGAAATTTCCAAAGCCATCATTGATTAACAATCTATCTTGGTACCACTTAGAGCCAATATCATATTCGTTACCACCAGAAACAAGATAAAGGTCAAGATCTCCATCTTGATCTGCGTCAAAAAGAGTCATACTTTCAACTTCATATTTTTTATCTTGCTCTTTTTGAAATAAATCTCTCGAAGCGAATTTACTGTCGTCACTTTGTATAAAAACCCTAGGTGAAAATGATGATGAACTACCTACTATAAAATCTTCATTGCCGTCACTATTAATATCACCTACTGCAATGCACGGGCCATTTTGGGACAGTTTGTGTGGTAATAAACGCTGTTTAAAAAAGTCTTGAACGTTTTTTTCGTTGTGAAAATAATTTATGTTGTATTTACTAGAAACCTCTTTATAAGGAAGAAGTTTTTGTTCTTCCACAAAAGGAAAAATAAGAGAATTAACAGCTAATGCTTCGCTTTGACTGAGTGTTAGTCTTTTATTAATATCAGGGTTATTTATTTTCGATACAAGTCCGTTTGGCCACAAAATTTCTACAGATACTACATCCTTAAGTTTTCCAAGTCCAAAATACATTATAGGATCCGCAGAAGACATATAACCTCGTGATATTTGTTGCTCTTGAAATTGAATTGAATTATCCGAGAGGCGCAAAACAACTTTTGCTCCTAGAGCATCTGGATTTAATTTATCTCCTTCAAGCTCAATTTGTAAATAGTTTGGAGGATTTTCTTGTTGGTATAAAATATTTTCAAAAATAAATGCTTTATCATTTATATTATTTACAACGTAGTCTATATCTCCATCTAAATCAAGATCACTAAAAACAGCTCCGTTGGAAAATGAGGAAATACCTAAGCCCCACTTTTTACTTACATCTTCAAAAGTTAGGTCACCATTATTCTTGTATGCATAATTAGGTATTTTAACAATAGGTATGGAGTCCAAAAGAGTTGATACCGGAGTGTAAGCACCATAGCTAAGCCTGTAATTTGCGAAGTCCATATCAGTTATATCTCTTGGGAATCCGTTAGTTATAAACAAATCTCTATTTCCATCATAGTCAAAGTCAGCAAAAAGTGGTGACCAACTCCAATCTGTTTGGTAAACACCTGAAAATTGTCCTATTTCTGAAAATGGAAGATTTGGTCCATTATTTTTAAATAGCATATTGCGCATATGCTGGTCTTGATAATCCCATTTTTTGTTCAATACGTTTTGGAAAAAAAAACTTTTAGATATGGTAGTTTTTCTGCGCTCGTGGCTTTCGCCTAGCATATCAAGAGAAATTAAATCAGTATAGCCGTCATTATTAAAATCTGAGGCATCTGAGCCCATAGAAAATTTACTTTGATGAGACAGGTAGTCTTGGATTTCATTTTTAAATGTTCCGTTTTTTTGATTTACATACAAAAGATCATTAGTTAGATAATCATTTGTTATGTACAGATCGATCCATTGGTCTTTATTTATGTCAACTGGGGTAACACTTAAACCAAAACCTTCAAATAATATCCCTGCGTCAAGAGTTATATCACTGAAAGTCCCATCTCCATTATTCTTATAAAATTTGTCATTACTAGGTGCTGATCCATCAATTATTTTTTTTCTGTAGTTAGTTGGGATAGTCTCGTTTTGTTCATTGTTTAGAACATATAAATCTAAATCACCATCTTTATCATAATCAATGAAACATGCCCCCATGGTATTACCGTTATCATCAATTCCAAATTTTTCTGCTTGTTCTTCGAAAACAGGGATGTTTTCTTTATTTAGTCCCTGATTTACGTAAAGTCTATTTTTTCTATTATTTGTATTCATGGCTCCGGAAACGTAAACATCCATCCAACCGTCTGAATTTATATCTACAACTGCTGCTCCGGTTGACCAAAATCCAGTTGAATTTAATTTTGCACTATCAGTCACATTCTCAAACTTTAAATGACCTTTATTCAAATAAAGCTCATTTGATACCATATTACCAGTAAAAAATAAATCTGGTAAACCGTCCCTATTAAAGTCAGCTAGTGCGATCCCTCCTCCATTAAAAATATACTCATCCGTAAGTATATTAAAGTCATCTGTTTCAGTTATTTTATTGTTGAATTCAATACCTGTTTTTTCTGATTTCAATAAAACAAATAGCTTATTTTGTTTTGAACAGGACTGGATTAAAAAAATTAGTGTGATTAATAAATATTTCTCTTTCATCATATATCAAAAAAAAACCGCGGAGCAAATATACTCCACGGTTTTGAACTTTCAAAGATTTAACTACTAGTAGTTAGGATCTTGTGTTAAAGTTGGCTCACCTTCTGAGAATGATCTATCAATTGCATATGTTGGAATTGGATAGAATTCGTTTTTAGGTGATGTAAAGGACTTACCTTGAAGGTAAATTCTGTAACGTGATTCTCTAGATAGGTATTCGTTAAGAACTTGAGCTTGAACACCCCATCTTTGTAAATCAAAGAAACGATTTCCTTCCATGGCAGTTTCAAGTCTAGTCTCATAACGCACAGCTCTTCTCGCAAGAGCTTGATCTGTCCAAGCTGCAGTATACTCACCAATAACATAGTTAGCACCAGGTGCTCCTGTTAAAGAGTAGTCTGCACGAGTTGCACCCTGTGTTGCACCTGGGTTAAAACCGGCTGGATTAGCAGCACGTCTTCTTAGGTCATTAATTTGGGCACGAGCATCTTCTAAACGTCCAGCTTCAACATAAGCTTCAGCTAACCAAAGCTTAACGTGTCCTAAACGCATAATTCTAAAGTTGTTTGCAGAAAGGTTACCCCATCCACCAATACCAAATCCTTCTGGTTCAGCAATGTGCTTTTTAGAAAAATATGGACCTGCATAAGTTAAGTCACGAATGTAATCAACTTGCATGATGTGGTGCCTTTTGAACAGCTGTCCTGGACGACCAACAGTGTGGTCAAGTCTTGGGTCAACTCTTGGGTCTCCAATAGGCTCTCCTATATTAGCTCCAGTAGGATTAGTAATATGAGTAGTTTTCCAAGATTCGTCTAATAATGGTAGTCCATTAGCGTCGGTTTGGAAAAAGTCAACTAAGTCCTGAGGTGCTTGTAAGAAACCACAACATCCCCAAGGTGCAATATATGGGTGTGCAAGACCAATCTCAGCATTTGATGCATTGGTGTCAGCACTACTAACAGCATACTGAATTTCAAAAATAGATTCTGAATTGTTTCTAGTAGCTACCAAATAGTTGTCTTCAAATTTGTCGACAAGCGTAAACGGTCCATTGTTAACAATATTCTCCAAAATTGGAAGTGCTGAAGTGTAGTCACCACTATAGACTAACGCTTTAGCTTGGTAAGCTAATGCAGCCCATTTTGTAGCTCTACCTACCTCTGCTTGAGTTGCTGGAAGCGCAGCTGCAGCATCCGCAAAGTCTTGGATAATGTTAGCCCAAATCTTCCCTGTATTAGGAACTTTTGAAGCTTCTAGATCATCTAAGCTAAAGTTAGCTTCGCTAACATACTTAGGAGTTCTATACATTTTCTGCATTTCAAAGTGTTGCCACCCTCTAATGAATTTAGCTTCACCGACAATCTCTGCAGCTCTAGCCGCATCAATGTCTTCAGCTTCTGCTACACTATTTATAACGTCATTAGCTCTAGCAATACCCCAGTATCCAGATCTCCACTTATCGCGGTTGTGAACATTAAAAGTGTTAAAGTCATATGTCTCAATAAATGAGTGCTCTGGCTGGTCACCAGCATCAGTTCCTTTTAATGCATTATCAGAAGATATTGCACCAAAAATCCAGGACCAGGTAGAGTAATACCATGTTCCTCCTCCACTCATTCCGTAACCTGCAAGGGTACGGTAAGCAGAGACAAGTTTCCCTTCAACACCATCAGAATTAGCTAAAGCTGGTCCAGAAAGTGAAGCCTGGGGTTCTTTTGTTAAAAATTCTTCATCACAAGCAACTGTAAGAGTTACAATGGCTAGTGAAGCAAAAAATAGATTTTTCAAATTTTTCATTTTACAAAATAATTAATTATTAAAATAATGATAGATTCAATCCTACAGTCAGTGTTCGTGAAACCGGCATAAATCCTCCGTCGTATCCTAATTGAATATCATTAGTTGTCTGAATTTCTGGGTTTAGACCAGAATAGTTCGTGACAGTTAATAGATTTTGACCTTGGAAATATATGTTTCCTCCACTTATACCTAGAGTATCGTTTAATGCGTCACTAAATGTATAAGTAAGTTGTACGTTTCTCAATCTGAAATATGAACCGTCTTCAATTAGATAAGAAGAAGTTCTACTACTAATCTGATCGTTTGCATCCATAATAGGAGACGTAGCATCAGGGTTTGCAGCTGTCCATTGTGATCTTGGAGCTGACGGGTTGCTTGGTTGCCAAGCATCGTTAAGTGCTCTTGTAGATCTATTACCCTGGAATGTGTTGAAGTCAGCAAAGTATCTTACGTAATTGTAGATATCGTTTCCTTGTACTCCATTTCCAAAGACAGTCAAATTGATATTTTTATAAGTTAAACTCAAGTTTATACCATATGTAAAGTCAGGGTGTGGATTACCGATAACAGTTCTGTCATCGTCATTAATCTCACCATCATTGTTAACATCAGCATACTTGAATTTACCGGGTGCGTTATATCCTGTTGAACCATAAGGTGCGTGAGCATCAGCTTCAGCTTGAGATTGGAAGATACCTTCCACTTCAAAACCATATAGTGAAGATATTGGATCACCTACTTGAGTAACAGTTAGGGCAGGAACCCTTCTGTTAGATCCAAAGATTGGTGTAGAAAATTCATCTAAAGCAAGTATTTCATTTCTATAAGTAGAAATGTTACCTGTAACAGATAAGTTAAGATCACCAAAGTTGTCATCATACGTAAGTCCAAAATCAATACCCTCGTTATACATCTCACCAATGTTAACTGCTGGAGCACTTGCGTCACCTGCAGAATAGATAACTGGTACAGTAAGAAGTAAGTCAGTAGTAGTTCTGTTCCATAAGTCTAATTCAACAAATAGTTTTTGACCTCCTAATGCTGCATCCAAACCAATATTGTTTGAAAGAGTTGCTTCCCATTTTGCAGCAGGGTTACCAAAGGTAGATGGGTCGTAACCAAGCGTTGCCGCTGAAGAACTACCATCAATTGGGTAACCTGAGTTATAAGAAGAAGATCTAAACTGAGTATAGGCATTATAGTCTCCAATCTCTTGGTTACCAGTTTTACCCCATCCATATCTAATTTTAAGATCGTCTATAAAAGATATTCCAGACATAAAGTCTTCTTCAGATAGCCTCCAACCAACACTAAACGCTGGGAAAAATGCACTGTTTGTCGCTTGTCTAAATCTTGAAGATTGGTCATTACGAACAGTTACTGTAGCAAGATATTTCTCATTGTACTGATAGTTAGCTTGAGCAAACTGTGACCATAAAGAAAAGTCTTTAGAAATATTACCAAAGTTTGCAGCAGTACCTTGGTTACCAAGGTCTAGATAACTAATAATAGAAGTAGTTTCAAATGGGAATCTTTGTCTTGAAGCACCGAAGTATTCTGAGAAACCTTGAATCGCCTCAACACCAGCATAAGCACTAATGTCGTGAACATCAGCAATAACTTTAGACCAAGATAGAGTATTTGTAAATGTCCACTCATATCCCCAGCTTTGTTCTGCTCTAGAACTATTTATAAAGTTACCTTCAACATATTCAGGTTGAGGTCTTCCAATATCAAGACGTCTGCTTGTAGTAACGTCAGCACCAAAGCTTGATCTCAATTTGAAATCATCAGCAATTGTTAATTGTGCATAAGCATTACCAAACATTCTAGCTCTTCTAACTCTGTCGTCTTGGTTTCTAGACTGAGAAGCGTAAGGGTTAAAGTTGTTACCAAGGTTTAGACCCCTAGAACCAGCAAAGTTTCCGGCAATATCATAATTAGGAAGAAGTGGGTGGTGCTTGTATGAACCAGAAACAGCATTTTGCTCGCCGTCGTTTCCATAACCACCTTTTCTGTTATCAAGGTTTAATGATAAGTTTTCACCAACTTCTAATTTACCTCCAAATGTCTTAGTAGAAGAGTTTACACGAAGTGTAGCTCTCTCATATCCTTGATACTTAATTACAGCATCTTGTTTGAAATAAGAAGCACTAAATGCATATTGAGAATTCTCATTAGCACCACTTGCGTCTATTTGATGTTGTAGGATTGGAGCGTTATTATTTGTCAATAACTCCCACCAGTTAGTATCAGCTGATCTAGTGATCGCATATATATTGTCTGGAGTTAATGAGTAAAGAGATTCGTCAACTGAACTAGCTCCACTAGGGAAAACATAGTTAGGTATAGTAATCTGTGGATTTTCTGGTGTTCCGCTAAATCCATACTGACCGTGAGAAGGAGTTTTACCTGCATAGTAGTCAGCTAAATATAGGTACTCTCCTAAGCCTTGTGCATCAAGCGCTTCAACGTCCTTCTCTGGATTTTGCCAACCGTAGAAAGTACTGTAACGGATTGTTGGAGAACCAATTTTACCTTTTTTAGTTGTAATGATGATTACACCATTCGCCGCACGAGAACCATAAATAGAAGCCGCAGACGCATCTTTAAGAATTTGTAAAGATTCAATATCTTGCGGGTTAAGGTTACCTTGAGACTTAGATGGTACACCATCAATAACGTAAAGTGGTTCGTTGTTTCCAGTTGTTCCGAAACCACGGATACGAACTGTAGCTTCACCACCGGGTGTTGCATCACTTACAATAGAAATACCAGACGCTCTACCTTGCATTTGCTGCGAAAATGTTGTCGCAGGAACTGCAGTAAGGTCATCAGCTTCTATTGTTGATACTGCTCCGGTAATGTCTCTTTTAGATTGCGTACCATAACCAGTAGTTACGACAACTTCGTCTAAAAGATTACCTAGAGCCATTGTTATGGTTAAATTATCACCATCAACTGCAACTTCTTGAGTCTCATAACCAACAAAAGAAACAATCAGGATATCTCCTTGGGCTGCTTCGATTGAAAAGTTACCGTCAAAATCAGTTGTGGCGAAATCATTTGTCCCCTGAACTAGTACAGTAGCACCAGGAAGTGGACCGTCATCGCTCGTTACGACTCCCGTAACTGTTTGAGCGAAAATTCCCACACTCAACATAAAAGCGAAGAAGAATGAGAATTTCTTAAAGAACTCTTTTTTCATCATTTGGTTTTAAATTATTTTTAATTAATTCTTTTTGATTTCGTTTAATCAACCTACAATTATAGTAATGTTTTTTTTAATTTCTTAATATTTTGTTAAGAAAATGACGATATCACATATTTTAGGGGTTTTGTTTAAGAATTTATATTTCCTGATAAACAATCAGACTTTTACACGGTTTCTAAAATATGATATGATGTGCTTTAATTTCAAGATTTTGATATTTTGAGCTTAAATGGCTAGCTTTTAAGAAATTTGATGTTTCGCTTAAGCCCATCAAATTTTGTCCTTTTGATAGCACTATTTTTAAACACCTTGTCAAAAACCTCCTCTGTAATCTCACTCCATTCATTCTTTGTCATTTTTAAAAGTTCTTCTTTCGGAGTAAAAGATTCTTCCTCATGCTCATTTGCAAATCGATTCCAAGGACATACAGTCTGACAAACATCACATCCAAAAGCCCAATTATCCATTTTATCTTTAAATTCATTTGGTATTTGATCCTTAAGCTCTATTGTAAGATAGGAAATACACTTACTACCATCAATTTGATAAGGTGCTATTAAGGCTTCGGTAGGACATGCATCAATGCATTTAGTACAACTCCCACAATGGTCAGTGGTTGGGCTGTCATATTCTAATTCTAAGTCGACAATTACTTCTGCAATAAAGAAAAAAGAACCTGTTTTTTTTGAAATTAGATTTGTATTCTTCCCTATCCAACCTAAACCACTTTTTGAGGCCCAAGCCTTTTCCATAATAGGTGCTGAATCAACAAATACTCTTCCTCCAACATCACCAATCTCACTTTTAATGTAATTCATCAATTCTTTCAATTTTCTTTTAATAACAAAATGATAATCCTCTCCAAATGCATATGTTGAAACTTTTGGTGATTGGTTATCCTCCTGTTTTTTATTGGTATAATAATTAAAAAGAAGAGAAATGACACTTTTTGAATCTGGAACTAGTAGTCTTGGGTCGAGTCTTTTATCAAAGTTTCTTTCCATGTATGCCATTTTTCCATTAAGGTTTTGATTTAACCATTTTTCTAATCGAGGTGCTTCCTCTTCCAAAAAATCAGCTTTTGAAATTCCACAAGAAATAAAACCAAGTTCTTTAGCTTTATCTTTGATTAGTTTTGTGTTGTTTTGGATGTTTGAATCCATAAATAATATTTGGATCTTTAGAAAAGGCCTCCCTGACTATTTTTTATTCTTCCAAGATGTTGATAAGCTCGCGTGGTTACTTCACGACCCCTTGGAGTTCGAACAATAAACCCTTGTTGTATTAAAAAGGGCTCGTATACTTCCTCTATTGTTTCAGCATTTTCAGAAACAGCAGTTGCTAGGGTTGTGATTCCCACAGGACCACCCTTAAACTTATCTATAATTGAGGTTAGGATTTTATTGTCCATTTCGTCTAATCCAAAGGCATCAACTTGGAGTGCCTTTAGACCAAATTGAGTAATTTTCTTATCAATTTTTCCATTTCCCTTTATCTGCGCAAAGTCTCTTATCCTTCTAAGTAATCCGTTTGATATTCTTGGTGTACCTCGACTTCTTCTAGCTATCTCAATTGCAGCTTCATAATTTATTTCTACGCTTAATATGTTAGCGCTCCTTTCAAGTATTGTTGCCAATAGTTCAGTGGAATAATACTCTAAACGATTACTAATACCAAAACGGGCTCGCATTGGAGCTGTTAAAAGCCCTGAACGTGTAGTTGCGCCGACTAAAGTAAAAGGCTCCAAATTAATTTGAACAGTTCTCGCATTTGGTCCTGACTCGATTAAAATATCAATTTTATAGTCCTCCATTGCAGAATATAGGTACTCTTCAACAATAGGGCTTAATCGGTGAATTTCATCAATAAATAAAATATCTCTAGGTTGAAGATTTGTCAATAAACCAGCTAGGTCCCCAGGTTTATCTAAAACAGGTCCTGAGGTAAATTTGATGCCCACTTCCAATTCATTGGCTAAAATATGAGCTAAAGTTGTTTTGCCTAAGCCTGGTGGTCCATGAAATAAAGTGTGGTCTAGAGCCTCCTCCCTTTGTTTAGCAGCGGTAACAAAAACTTTTAAATTCTCTAAAATACTCTCCTGTCCAGCAAAGTCGTCAAAACTGATGGGTCTTAATGCTTTATCAATTTCGTTATCTTCCTTGGAAAATTGCTTATCAGTAGGATCTAAATGCTCATTCATTTTCTCAAATATAGCAAATCACATGGTCTTGTGAAAAGGCTTAATAAAGAAAACAACCAAGATTCAATACACTAACATTTCTTGTCTTAATAGACTAATGTTGTAGTTCTTCTTCTCCCTTTTGAAGTGGTATGTGTTGAGGCATGAAATCTTCTTTATGTCCCGGTTTTGAATAATCGTATGCCCATCGATGTACATGAGGGATCTCACCTTTCCAATTTCCATGAAAATGCTCTATGGGTGCAGTCCACTCCAAGGTATTTGATCTCCATGGATTTTGAACTGTCTCCTTACCATAAAACATACTGTGTATAAAGTTATACAAGAATACAAGTTGAGCAAAACCAGCAACTAAGGCGAAGACTGTAATTAAAACGTTTATATCTGCAAGATCATCAAAATATGGAAAGGCAGTGTTAGTGTAATAACGTCTTGGCAAACCTGCCATTCCAATAAAGTGCATTGGGAAAAATACACCGTAAGCACATATAGCTGTTACCCAAAAATGAAAGTAACCCATATTCTTATTCATCATTCGTCCAAACATTTTAGGGAACCAATGGTAAACCCCAGCAAATAATCCGTATAGCGCAGAGATTCCCATAACTAAATGAAAGTGAGCCACAACAAAGTATGTATCGTGTACATTAATGTCAAGAGTGCTATCTCCTAAAATAATTCCTGTTAAGCCTCCTGTTATAAAAGTAGAAACTAATCCTATGGAAAAAAGCATTGCAGGGTTTAACTGAAGGTTCCCCTTCCATAGTGTAGTAATGTAATTAAAAGCCTTAACAGCAGAAGGAATGGCTATAAGTAAGGTAGTAAAGGTAAAAACAGATCCAAGAAATGGATTCATTCCCGAAATAAACATATGGTGTCCCCAAACAATTGTAGATAAAAATGCAATTGCTAAAATTGATGCAACCATCGCACGATAACCAAAAATTGGCTTTCTTGCGTTTGTAGCTATAATTTCGGATGTTATACCTAGAGCCGGAAGTAATACGATGTAAACTTCTGGGTGACCCAAAAACCAGAATAAATGTTCATAAAGAACTGGTGAACCACCTTGATAATGGAGTACTTCACCTTGAATAAATATATCTGAAAGGAAAAATGAGGTACCAAAACTTCTATCCATGATTAAAAGTAAAGCAGCTGAAAGAAGAACCGGAAAGGAAACTACACCAATTATTGCAGTGACAAAAAATGCCCAAATGGTCAAAGGCAAACGAGTCATAGTCATTCCTTTAGTTCTAAGATTAATCACAGTAACTATGTAGTTCAGTGACCCTAGAAGAGAAGATGCAATAAAAATTGCCATCGATACTAACCATAACGTCATTCCAGTACCTGAGCCAGGTTGAGCTTGTGGTAAAGCAGAAAGTGGTGGATAGATTGTCCATCCCGCAGCAGCTGGTCCAGCTTCTACAAAAAGCGACATAACCATTATTACACTCGAAAGGAAGAAAAGCCAGAAAGAAATCATGTTCAATAATCCTGATGCCATATCACGAGCTCCAATCTGCAAGGGAATTAAAAGGTTACTAAATGTTCCACTTAGGCCTGCAGTTAATACGAAAAATACCATTATTGTTCCATGAATGGTAACTAGGGCAAGGTAGACATTTGGGTCCATTACCCCGTCTGGTGCCCACTTTCCAAGTAGAACTTCAAAAATGCCAAATGGTTGTTCAGGCCACGCTAATTGCAAACGAAATAATAGAGACATTGCTATCCCAATAATACCCATGAATAAACCTGTTATTAAATACTGTTTAGAGATCATCTTATGATCTTGACTAAAAATATATTTTGTTACAAATGTTTCCTTATGATGATGTCCGTGATCCTCTTCTGTGTGTGCTACTGCTATTGACATATCTTTACTTTTTTTTAGTTTAATTATTGAATTACTTCTGCGAAGGTCTGCTGTTCAGACATCCATTTGGTATATTCTTCTTCTGATTCTACAATTATTTTCATCTGCATGTTGTAGTGCGATGCACCACAAATTTTATTACAAAGTAAAAGAAAATCAAATTCATATGGGTCTAAAGCGACATCGCCATTTAAAATTAGTTCTTTACTTTTTTCTGCTCTTAATTTATTAATTTTTTTTACTTTGGAAATAATATCAGGATCTTGACGCATTTGTTCTGTTGTCTTATTTGGTGTAAATGCAAATTCAGTTATCATTCCTGGAACACAATTCATTTGTGCCCTGAAAAATGGCATATAAGCTGAGTGTAAAACATCTTGTGATCTCATTTTAAAGATCACCTCTCTTCCGACAGGTAGGTGGAGTTCTTGCACTACAACGTCATCAAAACCGTTTGGATCAGTCGCATCAATT
Organism: Bacteroidetes bacterium SCGC AAA795-G10; assembly: GCA_003130815.1. Taxonomy (GTDB): domain Bacteria; phylum Bacteroidota; class Bacteroidia; order Flavobacteriales; family Flavobacteriaceae; genus MS024-2A. The sequence continues at coordinate 160,532 of QFDA01000001.1, forward strand.
CCGACCAAATTTTTTCCATCAAAATCTTGTAAAAATCTTACGTTAGCATCTCCTAAAACACCGTCGTCTCCAGCATACCTAGCCTTCCAATTGAATTGTTGGGCATAAAGCTCTACCGTCAAAGCATCTTCATTTTCTTCGACAGTCATGATATCTGTCCAAGTATAAAGGCCAACTAAAATCAATCCTGCTAAAACAATTACTGGAATTATTGTCCAAATTGCCTCTAACTTATCATTGTCAGCGTAAAATAATGCTTTTTTCCCTTTTTCACCTCGGTATTTGTAAGAAAAGTAATGCAAAAGCGCTTGTGTAATTGTTTGAACAAAAAAGATAATCGCAAAAGAAACCCACATTAGATTATCGTAATCTGAACCGTGTTCTGAAGCTGCCTGAGGTAGCAGGACGTCTCCATATGAAACAAAAGAAAAAATAGTGATCCCATAGATAAAAATTAAAAATGCAAACATCAATTTACCATTCCAATTATTATCATTGTCATCAGCAATTTGACTATATATTTTCTTTCCTTGAGAAAGTTCAAATATTTTAGTCACCTGCCAGATTGCTATTGCAATCAAGATAAGAATGGAAAATGCTAATACTATATTCATCTATTTTAATTATTAGTAATGAAAATTTTTACTTTCCTGAACATACGGGTCTCCTGTTGTCAGAAGAGGAGCTTTTGTTAATTCTTTAAATACTATAAAGACAAATAATCCTAAAAAGAATAAAAAACCTCCTATCTCGGGAACCCCGATAAACCATTTGTCACCAACAGCAGATGGCATAATCATATTAAAAACATCCATATAATGCCCGAGTATTATTACTATCCCTGCCATTACAATAAAATAATTTATACGCTTGTAATCACTGTTCATTAGTATTAACAAAGGGAAAATAAAGTTCATCACTAGCATTCCAAAAAAGGGTAAATTGTAATCTTCAATTCTTGAAATAAAGTAAGTAACCTCTTCAGGAATATTTGAATACCAAATCAACATAAACTGTGAAAACCATAGATAAGTCCAGAAGATACTTATTCCAAACATAAATTTCCCTAAGTCGTGGATATGACTATCATTAACAAATTCCAAATAGCCATTAGATTTTAGGTAAATAGTTATCAGTGCAATGGCTGTGATTCCAGATACGAACATGCTTGCAAAGACATACCAACCAAAAAGAGTACTGAACCAATGGGGGTCCACTGACATGATCCAGTCCCAAGACATAATTGATTCAGTTACTATATAGAATACTAAAAAGGCTGCAGAAATTCTAAAGTTTTTTTTATGATTTGAAATGTCAGAAGCCTTGTCTTGCGCTAAGGAAAACTTTCTTGAAAAGAATCTATATAATGACCAACCCCCAAGAAAGAATATTGCTCTTGCTAAAAAGAAGGGTGCATTCAAATATCCGGTCTTGCCTGCTATTAATTTATCGTGAGCAACAACCTCAGGGTCCATCCAAATAAAAAGATGATTTAAATGAAGTGATGATAAAAATAAAATAACTAAAACAATAATGCCACCAGGTAACATGTAGGCTGTAATTCCTTCCATAACTCTAAAAAGTACAGGTGACCAACCCGCTTGAGAAGCACGTTGGATGGCATAAAATGCTAACACCCCTAACGATACCATAAAAAAGAAAAATGCAGAAACATAAAAAGCCGCCCAAGGCTTATTTGCAAGTTGATGAAAAACATGTTTGTCATGTGCATCTCCATGGCCTTCACTGTGGGCTTCTGTATTATTTAGGTTTGTGTCTAAATTTGAATGTAATTCATCGTTGTGATGATTTTCTGAACCTTCACTAATTGTTGAGGCTCCATGTGATTTTAAATTATCTTCATCATGTTCTGCGCTATGATGATCACCATGGTTCGCTTCAATCATAGCTTTAGATTGCTCTATGGTTTTTGGTGCACTCAGAAATCCATAAGCCAAACCAAAAAAACCTACAATCATAAAAGCGATTGCTATTTTTTTTATTTTATTTGGAAATATGTACATCATTTGTTTTTCCATATTATTTCACAAGTTTACTCCTTAGTTCCATAACATGTTGAGCAATCTGCCAACGCTCTTCTGAATTAACTTGGCCTGCATGAGATCCCATAGCATTTTTACCATACATTAAAACATGATAAATGCTCCCTGGAGTAATTTCTCTATCTGCATAACTAGGTATTCCTAAAAATTTTTCTCTTTTCATCAAAATTCCTTGGCCATCACCTTTATTTCCGTGACAGACTGCGCAATATATCCCATAAAGTTCCTTTCCGTTTTTTAAATTAGTATCATTCACCTCTAACGGTGAGATTAAATTTAATTTTGCAGCTTCATATCCTTCGTTTGAATCTGGATAATCATAAGGTTCCCATCCTCTAGCAATTGTACCTTCGACAGGTATCTGAGCTTCAATATTGTTATTAAATGCATCTGACTCAGAGTAAGTGTCATAACCAATAGATTCGTACATATTTGGAAAATATTGATAGTTAGGACGAGAGGAATCTGCACAAGATTTGAGTAATATTCCTAGAAAAGTAAGGGCAAAAATAATTTTATATCTCATCTATTCTGATTTTTCAATTACTGAGACTTCAATAGCCCCTGATTTTTTTAAAAGACTGGTAAGGCCTTTTTCATTATCACTAAGTTCAATTTCAACTAAAAATTTATCGTCAGTGGTTAAAGGATTGGGGTTTTCTGCCTTTTTAAAAGGCCAAAGTTTACTCCTTAAATAAAACGTAATAACCATAAGATGAGCAGCAAAAAATACTGTCATTTCAAACATGATAGGGACAAAAGCAGGCATATTTTCTAGGTAAGAAAAACTTGGTTTACCGCCAATATTTTGTGGCCAATCTTGAATCATAATAAAATTCATCATTACTACCGCAATAATAAGTCCTAAACAGCCGTATATAAAAGCCATAATTGAAATACGAGTTTCCTCAAGACCTAATGCCTTATCTAGCCCATGAACAGGAAAAGGTGTATAAACTTCTTCGATATGATAATTTTCAGAACGAATGTTCTTTACCGCTTTTAAAAGCGTATCATCATCATCGTAAAGTGCATGTATAAATCTATTACTACTCATTATTTTACGTCCCTAATTTTTTTATATTTCTCCCCCGATGACTTAAGTATTGTCTTGACTTCGGCCTGGGCAATTACTGGGAAAGTTCTTGCATACAATAAAAATAAAACAAAGAAAAAACCTATTGTTCCTATAAAAATTCCTATGTCTACAAATGTCGGAGAAAACATTGTCCATGATGAAGGTAAATAATCTCTATGAAGAGAGGTTACTATAATCACAAAGCGCTCAAACCACATTCCAATATTAACAACAATAGATATGATAAATGAAAACATAATACTTGTTCTCAACTTCTTAAACCACATGAATTGTGGAGAAAAAACGTTACAAGTCATCATTGACCAATATGCCCACCAATAGGGGCCTGTTGCACGATTCAAAAATGCGTATTGTTCATATTCTACACCTGAATACCAAGCAATAAAGAGTTCAGTAATGTATGCGACTCCTACTATTGATCCAGTAATCATAATCACAATATTCATCAATTCTATATGCTGTACGGTAATATAATTTTCTAAATGTGACACTTTTCTCATAATTATTAGCAAAGTATTCACCATAGCAAATCCAGAAAAAATTGCTCCTGCAACGAAATAAGGTGGGAAAATTGTTGTGTGCCAACCTGGAATAACAGAAGTAGCAAAGTCAAAAGATACAATAGTATGAACTGAAAGAACTAAGGGTGTAGCTAAACCTGCTAGTACAAGAGATACTTCTTCGAATCTTTGCCAGTCTTTAGCTCTTCCTGTCCACCCAAAACTCAAAAGGCTATAAATTTTCTTTTGGAAAGGAAGTACAGCACGGTCTCTTATCATAGCAAAATCTGGTAACAATCCTGTCCACCAGAAAACTAAAGAAACGGTAAGGTAAGTTGAGATAGCGAATACGTCCCAAAGCAGTGGTGAGTTAAAATTAACCCATAAAGAACCAAAACCATTAGGAATAGGTAAAACCCAATAGGCTAGCCAAGGCCTACCCATATGAATTATAGGAAAAAGTCCAGCCTGTATAACTGAAAAAATTGTCATTGCCTCAGCAGATCTATTTATTGCCATTCTCCATTTTTGTCTAAAAAGCAGAAGAACAGCAGAAATTAAAGTTCCAGCATGACCAATTCCTACCCACCAAACGAAATTGGTGATATCCCAGGCCCAGCCAACTGTTTTATTGAGCCCCCAAGTACCAATTCCTGTAGATATAGTGTAAATTATACAACCTAAGCCCCAAAGAAATGCACTTAAAGCTATACCAAAAACAGTCCACCATTGGATATTGGCTGCTCCTTCAACAGGTGCGGCAATATCGACAGTTACATCGTGATAAGACTTATCTCCTGTGACTAGCGGCTTTCTTATAGGTGCTTCGTAATGCAGTGCCATTTTTAACTGAATATTAATTTAAACTTCATCCGAATTTCTGACTTTAACTTGGTACATAACATTTGGTTTCGTTCCAACGTGTTCCAATAAATGATACATGCGGTCATCTTCCCGAAGTACTGAAACTTTACTGTTTTTATCATTGACATCTCCAAATACCATTGCACCTGTGTTGCATGCATTGGAACAAGCAGTTTGGAAAGCACCGTCTTCGATTTGTTCACCCTTAAGTTTTGCATCAAGAATTGTCTTTTGTGTCATTTGAATACACAGGGAGCATTTTTCCATAACTCCTCTTGAGCGAACAACTACATCAGGATTGAGGACCATTCGGCCAAGGTCATCGTTCATATGATAATCAAACTCATCATTTTTATTGTAGAGAAACCAATTGAATCTACGAACTTTGTAGGGACAATTGTTCGCGCAGTATCTTGTTCCTACACATCTATTGTAAGCCATATGATTTTGTCCTTGCCTTCCATGAGATGAAGCAGCGACAGGGCAAACAGTTTCACATGGTGCGTGGTTACAATGCTGGCACATGACAGGTTGGAATACCACTTGAGGATTTTCAGCAGCTTGCTCCATTTTACCAAAAGTTGTTAAAGAATCTCCAACCCCAGAGATTGATTCTTTAATTTCATTATCCTCTTCAAATGTTGACACTGAAGAATAATAGCGGTCTATTCTTAACCAATGCATATCTCGGGATCTTCTAACTTCACGCTTTCCTACTACAGGAACGTTGTTTTCTGAATGACAAGCAATAACACATGCACCACACCCAGTACAAGCATTTAAATCAATGGAAAGATTAAAATGATGCCCTATAGAACGATCAAATTCTTGCCACATATCTACTTCTCTAGAGGTAACGTCAAATTCTATATGATTTTTCGAAACTTGGGGCATTGGATTCCAATATTTTTTATCTTTAGTATTGAATACTTCAAGCGTTGTCTCTTTTACAATGTCACCTCGACCCATTAAAGTGTTATGTAATTGGACACATGCGAACTCGTGCTGTCCGTCAGCTTTAGTTATTTCTACACTCTGGACATTATTAAAATCTTTATACAAATTATAGGCATTTACTCCAGTTTGCATTTCGTCTTTTAGACCTATTTGTTTTCCATATCCAAACGACAAACCAACAGTACCTTTCGCTTGACCTGGTTGGATAATTACAGGCACTTTCAGGTTTTTATCATCTAATTTTACATTCGCATAACTACCGTTCAATGCTCCGTTAGAGGTATTTGTGTTTTTAAGGCCAATTAAATCAGCATCATGTTTAGAAATAGTAAGATAATTATCCCAGCTGACTCGTGTAATAGGATCAGGAAATTCTTGCAACCAGGGGTTATTTGCTTGTTGTCCGTCACCCATACCTATTTTACTGTACAAAATTAAACTCATCTTTTTTTCAGATGAATTTCTTAAAGAAGTTAAATCGATATTAGCAAAATTTGGGCGTCTTATTTGAATAGATTTTTTGGATATGGCATAACCATCGTGCAAAGCTTTACTCCAGGAGCTTCCATTTAAAATATCTGAATTCCAATGTTCTTTTATGGCATCGTAATATTTAAAAGTTTTACCTGATAATTTTAATAATATATCTTGAAATTGCTGAGTGTTGAATAAAGGTCTTATTGTAGGTTGAGATAAAGCAAAATACCCTGACTTTAATTCAAAATCACCCCAGGATTCAAGATAATGTGGAGTAGCAGCAACGAATTTTGAGACATTTGATGTCTCATTCATTTTTGATGTAAATACTAGCGAAAATTCAAGATTTTTGATTGCTTCATTTAATTCAGCTCCTTTAAAAGTTGTAAATACAGGGTTCAACCCAAATGTAATTAAGCCACTGGCATTCCCATTTATAATATCATCTATTGCTGAATTAACCTTCGAGGAGTTACCTTGACGAATAAATTTTGGCTGTTCAGGCTGGAATGCTTTACTATTTAATAAACTATTTATTTCCAAAACAACACTTTGTGCAACTTCATCATCAATGCCAGAAACTATAACTGCATTGGTACCTGAATTAAGCAGTCGATTTGCAGCTTTCTTTGCTTGTTTTTCGAGCTGAGCAGGTAAACTTGTAGAAGGTGAAACCCCTCTAACTATATCATGCAAATATGCTAATACTTTTTTTTGTTCTGCTGGGGTACAAGGAACACGATGATCAGCATTAACTCCAGTAAGCGACATATTAGATTCAAACTGCATGTGCCATAACATTTCTGCCTTATTATTGAGCTTTTTGAGCCTTTTAGCTTCAGCATAGTCCTTTTCATATCCACCACCTTGCCAATCTCCTAGAAAATCAGAATCAATTCCAACAATAGTATCTACCTTTGAAAAGTCATAATCAGCTAAAGCTCGAATTCCATAATATTTTTCGAATGCATTTAAAGCAGAGTCAGAAGATATTGAATCGTAAATAACATGAGTAATATTTGGAAAAACTTTTACAAAATCATCAATAATTTTCTTCGTAGTTGGGCTAGCTAATGTAGGGGTCATCATGATGACTTTCTTATTCAATGATGATAAGCCATTAAGTGCAGCTGTTATTTCTCGATAAAAGTTGTCCCATGTGATATCCCTACCCTCAAGTAAGGGACCTTTAAGTCTTAAAGAATCGTAAAGTGATAGAACTGATGCATGAACTCTTGCATTGGCAGAGCCAAGAACCGGTGAATCTGTATTGCTCTCAACTTTAATTGGCCTTCCCTCCCTTGTTTTAATTAATATACTTGCAAAATCATAACCGTCAGCTATTGTTGTTGCATAATAATTAGCTATTCCTGGACGTATTTGTTCGGGCTGAAAAACATATGGGACTGATTTTATTATAGGCCCTTCACAAGCAGCAATAGTTGCTGCAGCTGTGCTGAATCCAGCATATTTTAAAAAATCTCTTCGAGATGTAGTGTTTTTATCAAGCGATTTTTCGTCACCTGAAAAATCTTCAGGAAGTTTTGAAACAAATTCATTTTGCCCAATTTTATCTAAATCCTTATCCGAAGGATTTAATTGATCCATGCTTTTCCAATATGTTTTATTTGATGCCATAGACTCTTATTACTTGCATTTTAGTAGTGACATTTTCCACATTCAAGCCCCCCCATTTGAGCTACAGTTAATTTTTCTACTCCATATTTTTTAGAAAGTGCCTCATGGATCTTGGCATAATATTCATTGCTTTCAACTTTTAAATTTGTTTCTCTGTGACAATTTATGCACCAACCCATAGTTAGTGGTGAATGTTGATACATGATTTCCATTTCTTGTACAGGCCCATGACATTTCTGACATTCTATTTCCCCAACCTGAACGTGTTGAGCGTGATTAAAATATACAAAGTCAGGTAGGTTGTGAATACGGACCCACTTTACTGGCTGGGATTCACCTGTATACTTTTGATTTTCTTCATCCCACCCCACAGCAGCATAGAGCTTTTTTATCTCTTTTGTATAAAAATCTTTAGTATATCCATTTTCTAAATCTTCTTCTCCATTATACTCAGCAATATTTTGGTGACAGTTCATACATACATTTAATGAGGGTATTCCCGAATGTTTTGAAACTCTTGCAGAAGAATGACAATATTTACATTCGATTTGATTTGCACCGGCATGAATTTTGTGCGAATAATGTATTGGTTGAATCGGCATATATCCTTGATCAACACCAACTTGCATAAAGTATCCGTACACAAAATAAGCACTACTTAAGAGTAGAAATATAACCCCCGTTAAAACGACAAATTGATTTTGAACAAATGCCATCCAAATTGGAGTCCTTTTGGGTTTAACTTCAGGCTTTATATCTACGCCACTAAGTTTTGCAATTCGCATCAATGTTCTTTGAACTAAAAACAGCATTACTACAAGAATTGCGAATACCAATGATAGAGCAATAAGAATTACAGTATTATTTATACTTGATGATGAGCTGACAGGTACTGATGCCACTGAGTTAGTTGAAATAGCAACTGGTGCCGGAGGAATATAATCGGTGTAAGCTAAAATGTTATCAATATCGGAGTTCGATAGCTGAGGGAATGAAGTCATAACAGACCCATTATATTCTTCATAGACTGCAACAGCTTGTGGATCACCAGATTTTACCATTGCAGTACTATTTTTTATCCAGCTATATAGCCAATCTCTATCATATTTTTCTGAAACACCTTTTAGTGCTGGACCCACCGCACGTTTATTCAACTTATGACAGGCAGCACAATTCGCATTAAATAATTTTTTTCCAGCTTGTACTGCTGCAGTATTGTCTGCAGAGGTTAGTTCCTGAGCAGAAATAACAACACTGAAAGAGGTGGCAAGAAAAAAGAAAAATAGAGGCTTAATAAATCCTATAAAAACTTGTCTATAATTCGAGTATAAAATATTCCCCAAAACATATATCTAAAATCCATAACAAAAATAAGTCATAGACCGCTTTTTATATAGCTTAGGATTATAGAATTTCGTAATTTATATTGATTCTAAATAAAGGAGATAGTTTGTTAAATTTACAAATAGTAATTAGAAAATTTTGTTTTTTTGTTCCATGAAAAATAATCTTTCAAATACATTGTTTTTACTAGTTTTTTTTGGTTTTAATTATTATGTTTTTTCTCAAGACCAAAAAATTAACATTAAACAAAATGATAAAATTGATAGCCTGGTAAAAATAAAAATTGCATTGGACAAAGAGCGCTACGAAAAAACTTATTTTACTCTTCAATTGTATTATGGAAACCTAAAATCTGGGAATGAAATTTTAGCAAAATGCAAGTCTGAGTTTCCTCACTTGCCCGTTGATTTAAGTTTTGAAACTCCAAATTATAAAGTACAGGCTGGTTATTTCAAGGATAAGTTAGTAAGTCTAAAAACTTTAGATACAATAAAAAAGGTTTTCCCTGCAGCCTTTTTACTGAAAAAAACTAACAACTAAAGAGATTTTTTTACTGCGATCTGTTGGTAACATTCTAAAACGTCTCCTATTTTGACATCATTATAATTCCTTATCTGTAAACCACAATCATAACCTTTTGCAACTTCCTTAACATCATCTTTAAATCTTTTAAGAGAAGCCAAATCCCCTGAGTAAATTACTACGCCTTCCCGTATAATTCTGATGCCTGAATTTTTAAAAATCTTTCCACTAGTAACCATACAGCCCGCAATCGTTCCTACTTTTGATATTTTATACGTTTCCCTAATTTCAACTGTCCCTGTAACTTCTTCTTTTATTTCTGGAGATAGCATTCCTTCCATTGCGTCTTTAACATCATTAATAGCGTCATATATAATTGAGTAAGAGCGGATGTCAATTTCTTCTTTTTCTGCAACAGATCTTGCATTACCCATTGGACGAACATTAAAACCAATTACAATTGCATCAGATGCCGAGGCTAAAAGTACATCGGATTCAGTTATAGCACCAACTCCTTTATGAATAATGTTTACCTCTATTTCACCCGTAGAAAGTTTTTGTAATGAGTCAGTTAGTGCTTCAACAGATCCATCCACATCTCCTTTAAGTATAATATTAAGTTCTTTAAATTCGCCTAAGGCAATTCGTCTTCCGATTTCATCAAGAGTGATATGTTTTTGGGTTCTAACATTCTGTTCACGAAGCAATTGGGTTCTTTTAGCTGCAATTTGCTTAGCTTCTCTCTCATCATTTAAAACCAAGAATGTATCACCAGCTTGGGGTGCTCCGTCTAATCCTAATATTGAAACTGGAGTAGCTGGTGGAACTTTATCTAAATTAACTCCTCTTTCGTTAAAAATAGCTTTAACTTTTCCACTTTGTTTTCCTGCTAGAATGTAATCCCCCATACATAAAGTTCCATTTTGAACCAAAATGGTGGAAACATACCCTCTACCTTTATCCAAAAAAGCTTCGACAACAGTTCCCTTAGCTTTTCTATTAGGATTTGCCTTTAATTCCAATAACTCTGCTTCCAAAAGAACTTTTTCCAAAAGCTCATTAATCCCAGTTCCATTAATGGCTGATATATCTTGAGATTGTATTTTTCCTCCCCAATCCTCAACCATCAGATTCATTCCTGCTAGAGCCTCCTTAATTTTATCTGGGTTAGCATCTTGTTTGTCAATTTTATTGATTGCGAAAACAATAGGCACATTTGCTGCTTGTGCATGGCTAATTGCTTCTTTAGTTTGAGGCATAATATTATCGTCTGCAGCTACAACTATAATTGCAATGTCAGTTACTTGAGCACCTCTTGCACGCATAGCCGTAAACGCCTCATGCCCCGGTGTATCAAGGAAAGTGATTTTTTCATCATTTTCTAGGGTTACACTATATGCTCCTATGTGCTGAGTTATACCTCCTGACTCTCCAGCAATTACATTTTCTTTCCGAATGAAATCTAAAAGGGAAGTTTTCCCGTGATCTACATGGCCCATAACAGTGACAATAGGAGCACGTGAGACCATGTCTTCGTCTATGTCCTCATCTACATCTATATTTTCTTCAAGTTCAGTTTTTTCAAAACTTACTTCATAACCAAATTCCTCGGCAACAATACTCAGGGTCTCAGCATCAAGTCTCTGATTCATTGTTACCATTATACCTAATGTCATACATGTGGAAATGATTTCAGTGGAAGAAACATTCATCATAGTTGCTATTTCTCCAACAGTAATGAACTCAGTTATTTTTAAAACGTTACTCTCAGCTTCCATTTGGGCCAACTCCTCTTCCGATTTTTGTTTATGCTGAGTCCTCTTATCTCTTCGATACTTAGCCCCCTTAGACTTAGATGATTTTCCCTGTAGTTTTTCTAGAGTCTCACGAATTTGTTTTTGAACTTCCTCTTCTGATGGTTCCTCTTTTTTTGGAGGGGTGGGGCGATTAGTCTTTCTTCTAGATATTTCACCAACTTTTGAATTCTTTACTTCTTTGTTTATTCTTTTTCGTTTTCTTTTTCTTGCATCTTCAACAGTTTTTTCCTTTTCTGTAACTTCTTCTAAATTTATTTTTTGTCCAGTTGGCTTTGGTCCAGAAATCTTTTGATAGTTTGTTTGTAATGTTTCTTTTTCCTCGTCCTCAGTTTTATCTTCAATAAGCTTATTTTCTTCGGATTTGACCTGAACATCCTTATTATTTTGAGAAACTATTTTTGTTTTTTCAGTCTTGTCATTAGAAAAATCAGAAGAACGGTCTTTGGTTTCTTTTAAGTCTGTTTTGCTTAATTCATCCAAATTAATTTTACCTAATGTTTTTGGCTTTTCAAGAGCAACTCTATTAGTTTTAAGTTCCTCGCGTTTTGCAATTCTGTCTAAACGATCTTGTTCTTTTTTCTCTTGAATTATCCTTAGTGATTCCTTTTCTTTTCTTTTCTCCTCACTAACCTCGTGGGATTCAACTTTTTTTGATTTATCTGTTTCAAACTCATTAGATAGAAGTTTGTAGACTTTTGTATTGATTTTTGTAGTTGGGCGAGCATCAATTTCTATTCCCTTATAATTCAAAAACTCCACAGCACGATCAAGAGATATGTTTAACTCTCTTAGTACCTTATTTAATCTAATGCTTGGATTGTCTTCCATCTCTCAATTAAAGTTTATAAAAATAATAAAAATTTATGCTGCCTATTCTTCAAATTCTTCTCTAAGTATACGCAAAACCTCGTCGACTGTTTCATCTTCTAAATCAGTTCTTTTTATTATATCTGCCTTTTCTAGTTCTAAAATACTTTTCGCTGTGTCTAATCCTACTTTTTTAAATTCTTCGATAACCCATTCTTCTATCTCATCACTAAATTCCTTAAGTTCAATGTCTTCTTCAACACCTTCACGGAAAACATCAATTTCATAACCTGTTAATTTACCCGCAAGACGAATGTTAGAACCCCCTTTACCAATTGCTTTTGATACTTCCTCAGGATTTAAAAAAACTTCAACTTGTTTATTTTCTTCATCAATTTTAAGTGAACTAATTTTTGCAGGACTTAGTGCCCTTGAAATAAAGAGCTGAAGATTATTTGTATAATTAACGACATCGATATTTTCATTTCCTAACTCTCTAACAATACCATGTATACGTGACCCTTTCATTCCGACACAAGCACCGACTGGATCTATTCTATCATCATATGAATCTACAGCAACTTTTGCTTTCTCTCCAGGAATTCTAACAGCTTTTTTTATTGTGATAAGTCCATCAAAAACTTCAGGAATTTCTTGTTCGAAAAGTTTTTCTAAAAAAACTGGTGAAGTTCTTGAAAGTATAATTCTAGGCTTGTTACCCCTAAGTTCAACACTTTCAATAATACCTCTTACATTATCTCCTTTTCGAAAAAAATCACTTGGAATCTGACGATCTTTTGGAAGTATTATTTCGTTACCGTCGTCGTCTAAAAGGATAATTTCTCTGTTTCTAATGTGATGAACTTCAGCTGTGAATAAATCTCCTTCCCGATCCTTAAATTGTTTAAAAATATTTGTGCTATCGTGTTCAAAAATTTTGGCGACAAGATTATGTCTTAAATATTGAATTGATCTTCTCCCTAAATCTATGAGCTTTACCTCTTCAGATACATCTTCTCCAACTTCGAAATCAGGTTCTATTTTTTGTGCTTCGCTTAGTTCAATTTCTTGATTTGGATCTTCGACTTTACCGTTTTCAACTACTACCCTGTTTCTCCAAATTTCCAAATCTCCTTTATCTGGATTAATTATGATATCAAAATTTTCATCAGATCCAAATTTACGTTTTAGAGTATTCTTAAATACATCTTCCAAAATAACCATTAATGTTACTCTATCAATTAACTTATCATCTTTAAATTCTGAAAAAGAATCAATTAAGGCAAAATTTTCCATTTTAAAATATTACTTTATACTAATACAATTGTTTTAACAACTTCGTCATACGAAAGTTTTTCTTTTTTTTCTACTGTTCTCTTACCCTTCCCAATAGGCTTAGGTTCTCTTTGTTTCCATTTTAATGTAAATCCAAAATCATCGGCCGCATCTAATAACCCTTGTATAGAAGAACCATTTAGCAGTTCAACTTTAAGTTTTCTTCCAATATTCTTTAGGAATTGTCTGCTATTTTTTAAAGGATTACCAACCCCTGAGGATGTAACTTCAATTGAGAAATCTTTATCATCTCTATCTAATTGATGTTCAATAAATCTACTTGTTTTGATACAATCATTTAATGTAACCCCATTATCACCATCTAGAACAATATTTATAGAATTGTCAACTCCTATTTTAAGTTCAATCAAGAAAAGTGACGGGTTTTCGTCTAATATTTCCGACAATAAGTTCTCTACTTTTAAACGTAAACTCATATAAAAAAAAAGGGGACTTTTAGTCTCCTTTATTTGCAATATTATTTTCAACAAATATAAGGGAAATTGTTAAAACGACCAATTTTAGTTTTGTATTAGAAATTTGAAATTATGTTTATTTAATTTTTACATTTTAAAAATTTTATTGATTTAATTTATTAATTACTTAATTGTTTGATAACAGTTTTGGAAATTAGAATATAATTTAAATTTCTAGATCAAAAAATTGTATTTTTGGCGGCTATGAAATTACAATCTATTGGTACTGGGTTAAGTTTTACCAGACATCAAAAAAAAATTCAGACTCCCTTTGAACGTTTATTCGAAATCTTCAAAGAACTAATTACTCACACATCTGGTGACTTTGATGAGGCTATAGATTGGCTCAGAGAACTTGATAAAGAATACAAACTTACTGATGAAGACTATACAATTGATAATTTCATAGAGGACTTGCTTAAAAAATCATATATAAAACAAAATAATCAAAAAGGTGATAATGGAGAAGGGTTGTCATTGACCCCAAAAACCGAAAAGCTACTAAGAGAACATGCTCTTAAACAGATTTTTGGAAAATTAAAAAAATCTAAGTCAGGAAATCACAAAACACAGAAAATAGGTCAAGGAGAAGATAATACAGGTGAGTACAAAGCATACCAATTCGGAGACCCGTTAGAAAAAATTGATATAACTCAAAGTATTAAAAATGCTCAGATTAGGTCAATAAGTAATGACTTTTCAATTCAACATGATGACCTTGTAGTTGAAGATAATTTCTTTAAAACTCAAATGAGTACGATATTAATGATAGATATAAGTCATAGTATGATATTATATGGAGAGGATCGTATTACACCCGCTAAAAAAGTTGCCATGGCTCTAGCTGAAATGATAACAACCCAATATCCTAAAGATACACTCGATATACTCGTATTCGGTAATGATGCATGGCCAATTTCTTTAAAAGAATTACCATATTTGAAAGTCGGTCCGTATCATACAAATACCGTTGCTGGACTAAAGCTAGCTCTGGACCTACTTAGAAGAAAAAAAAATACTAATAAGCAAATTTTTATGATAACTGATGGCAAACCGAGTTGTTTAAAAATGCCTGATGGTAATTACTATAAAAATAGTGTTGGATTAGATGAAAGTATTGTAGAAAAATGCTATAACATGGCTAGGCAAGCAAAAAAACTACAAATTCCTATAACAACTTTCATGATAGCACAAGACCCTTACCTTCAACAATTCGTTCGCACATTCACAGAAGTTAATAAAGGAAAAGCCTTCTTTACTGGTTTGAAAGGTTTAGGACAAATGATTTTCGAAGATTACAATAAAAACAGAAGAAAAAAACTAGAATAAGAACTATAAATATGGAGTCACCAAAAATTGCAACATTAGGAGAATTAAGAAAAACTGATTATAAATCAGAAAGCATACAGCAAGAACTAGCTGGTAATTTGAGACAACGCTTAAGTAACGGTTTAAGTACATTTGACGGATTAATTGGGTATGAAAATACAGTAATCCCTGATATCGAGAGAGCTTTATTATCTGGACATAATATAAATCTCCTTGGATTAAGAGGACAAGCTAAAACTCGAATTGCTCGTCAAATGACCGAATTATTAAACGAGTGGGTCCCTATAGTAGATGGTTCTGAAATAAATGATTGTCCTCTTTCACCAATTAGTCAGGAGGCTAAAGAATTAATTTCTAAAAAAGGAGAGCAAACTCCAATTAAATGGCTACATCGTCATGATCGATTTTTTGAAAAACTTGCTACACCAGATGTTACTGTTGCTGATTTAATTGGAGATGTAGACCCAATTAAGGCAGCTAACTTAAGACTCTCTTATGCTGATGAGCGTGTTATACATTTTGGTATGATACCTCGAGCCCATAGATGTATATTTGTTTTAAATGAATTACCCGATTTACAGGCAAGAATCCAAGTAGCTCTTTTTTCAATTTTACAAGAAAAAGAGATTCAAATTCGTGGATTCAAATTGAGGCTTCCCATTGAAACACAAATCATATTTACTGCCAACCCAGAAGACTACACTAACAGAGGTAGCATTGTAACTCCACTTAAGGATAGAATTGGTTCACAAATTTTAACGCATTATCCACACTCAATCGAAATTGCTAAGGCAATTACAAAACAAGAAGCAAACATAAAAAACACCAACAAAACAAAAATTCATGTTCCTGAGTTGGCAAGAGACATTCTTGAACAGATAAGTTTTGAAGCACGTAAAAGTGATTATGTTGATTCTAAAAGTGGAGTTAGTACGAGGATGAGTATTACAGCATTTGAAAATCTAATAAGTACTGCGGAGCGAAGAATTTTAATTAATGGAGAAAAAAATACATGTATCCGTATGGCAGATTTTTTAGGAATTATTCCATCCATTAATGGAAAAGTCGAATTAGTATATGAGGGTGAGCAGGAAGGCGCGGAACAAATTTCCTATCATTTAATTTCTGAGGCTTGCAAAACTCTTTTTCCTTCTTATTTTCCTGAGATTAAAAAACTTGAAAAAGAAGATCAAAAAAGTCCATATGATAAACTTTTAGGATGGTTTTTAAGTGATAATGAAATCTTTCTCGAGGACACCCTCAGTGAGAGTGCATATAGAGATACTTTAGAAATGATCCCAGATATTCAAAATATTATAAAAAAACATCACCCTAAATGTGAAAAAGATGATATCTATTTTATGATGGAATTTCTTCTTTGGGGACTTGAAGCCAACAAACGTTTAAATAAATACAGAACTCTTGAAGGTTTTCAGTTCAAAGACACGCTTGGGAGTTACATAAGTGGTCTATAGAATTTAAGATTAGTTATTTCAATAAATACTCACGAAATTTGAATTTTGGTAAAAGCTATGATTAGAACAGACATTATTATTATTGGCGCTGGTCCAGTCGGCCTTTTTGCGGTTTTTGAAGCTGGCCTAATGAAGCTCAGGTGCCATTTAATTGATGCGATTGCAAATCCTGGAGGACAACTTTCAGAGATCTATCCAAAAAAACCAATCTATGATATCCCTGGCTACCCAACTGTTTTGGCCGGTGAGCTTGTTGACAATTTAATGGAGCAAGCCAAACCCTTTAAGCCAGGTTTTACTCTTGGTGAAAGGGCTGAAAAAATAAAAAAGCAAAAAGATGGGTGTTTTATAGTCACTACTAGAGAAGGGACAGAACATATAGCTCCTGTTGTAATGATAGCCGGTGGTTTAGGGAGCTTTGAACCAAGAAAACCAATAATTCAAAATTTAACACAATTTGAGAGAAAAGGGGTTGAATTTATTGTCAAAGAACCTGATTTATTTAAGGGAAAAAAAGTATTTATTTCGGGTGGTGGAGATTCAGCATTAGATTGGGCCATATTTTTTGCAAATCAAAGTAATACATCAGTCGGATTAGTTCATAGAAGTGAATCATTTAGAGCTCATAAGGATTCCGTGGAGAAAATATATGAATTGAAAAATGAAGGTAAATTAGAATTGTATACTAATGCAGAGGTGGTAGGCCTTAAAGGAGAAAAAGTTTTGTCAGAAATTGAAATAGAACAAAAAAATGGAAATAATAAGGTTGTTAAAGTTGATTTCTGGTTACCACTATTTGGTTTGTCTCCAAAATTAGGACCTATTGTTGATTGGGGTTTAGAAATTGAGAAAAATGCAATTAAAGTTGATAATACGATCGACTACCAAACCAATATCCCAGGAATATTTGCTATTGGAGATATCAACACTTACCCGGGAAAATTGAAGCTGATATTATGTGGTTTTCATGAGGCAACACTCGCTGTTCAAGCTGCTTATAAAATTATTAATCCAGAAAAGAAGTTCACTTTAAAATATACAACGGTTCAAGGCATACAAGGATTTGATTGAGTTCTTTCCAATAAAATTCAAAAAGTAATTATATTTAACAATGACCTATTCTGTTTATCAAGTTGATGCATTCACCACTTCAATTTTTAAAGGAAATCCGGCTTGTGTGGTTCCTTTAGATAAATGGTTGGAAGATGAAATACTTTTAAATATAGCAAAAGAAAATGCAGTGCCTGAGACTGCTTTCTTTGTTCAAGATAAAGACACAATTCATTTAAGATGGTTTACTCCTGACCTAGAGATGGACCTCTGTGGACATGCAACTCTTGCAACTGCTCACGTTATAAAAAAACATTTACAAAATCCTGAGTCAAACCTAATTTTTATGACTCTTAGTGGAAAAGTTAGTGTTAATGTTGAAAAAGATTATTATTTTTTAAATTTTCCTTCTCGCATGCCAGTAAAAGCGGAACTGCCATCGAATTTAGAAAAATCTTTAAGTAAAAAACCACAAGAGGTTTTTAAATCAAGGGACTTTGTTTTAGTTTATGAGAACTTTGATGATGTAAAAAATATTCAAATTGAAAGAAATATTTTTGATACTTTAAATCTAGGTACTGGTGGAGTTATAATAACAGCACCAGGAGATAATGTTGATTTTGTTTCTCGTTTTTTCACTCCAAGAGCTACTTTACTTGAAGATCCTGTTACTGGTTCTGCACATTGCTCTTTAATACCTTACTGGGCAAAAAAATTAAACAAACAGGAAATGCAAGCTAAACAACTATCTCAGCGAGGTGGTGAATTATTATGTCATAACCTTGGAGACCGAGTGTTGATTGGTGGAAAGGCAAGAACTTATTTAAAAGGAGCTTTAAAAATAAAATGAATAAAAATTAGATTAGGTTTTGAAGATTTTTCTTAAAGAATTTTGCTGATGTTGCTGCACTTTTCATTGAATTATATTTAAAATTACCCCCTTGCTCTATGAAGTAATATTCTAATCCGCTTTTTTCAGAATTAGGAAGAAGTTTAGCGTAATCAATTGATCCATTACCCAATTCACTATAATCTCTTGTGGTTTTATCCATATCTTTTATATGCCACATCGTATAACGTCCTGGATGTTGGTCAACTAGCTCTTTTGGAGTTTTCCCTGAATGTACAACCCAATACATGTCCATCTGGAGTTTGACAAAATCAGAATCTGTTACTTTAATTAAAATTTCGTGACCTGTTGTACCGTTCCAATCTTCGAATTCGTAACCATGATTATGATACGCAAATTTCAAACCAGCAGAATTTACTTGTTCTCCAATCTGATTAAGCTTGTTTGCTAAAATTTTGAAACTTTCTGAATTACGCTGATCAGGATGTACCCATGGCCAGGTTATATAGGATGCTTTAAGTTTTTTAGATGCCTCTATGCAACTATCAACAAACCACTTTAGTTTATCTTTATTAGAATTAAAATAATCAGAAAATCCAAAATGACCACTAGTGGTTGAAAGACCTAGATCCTTTAAAATTTGACTGAAATCAGAAATATTTAAACCGTAAATTTTATTAGTATTTGGATCGTAACCATAAGTTTCAAAATCTTCATAACCCATTAACTTCAATTTTTTAAGGGTTTCAATTGGATCTTTTTCCATTGCATCACGAACACTAAAAAGCTGAAGACCCATTTTATATTTTGAAAATGAATTACATGCTTCTATTGGAAGCCCTGCAAGTGATATCCCACCTAAAAGTCCAATTTGATTTAAAAAATTACGTCTTCTCATCTTCGAAAAATTTAAAATTAATTAAAAAAAGCTATCAAAAAGCGAGAAAAATGTAATTTTAGTTACCAATAAATGTGTAATTAATATTAATATCGTATGAACTTTCTTGATGACGCAGAACCATTTCGAATAAAAATGGTGGAGCCAATTAGAAAAACCACAAGAGAAGAAAGAGAGAAACTAGTTAAAGCAGCAGATTTCAATATTTTTAAAATACCTGCAGAAAATGTATTTATAGACATGTTGACAGACAGTGGTACTTCGGCAATGAGTAGTAAGCAATGGGGTGGTATAATGACGGGTGACGAATCTTATGCAGGAAGTTCAAGTTTTTATCATCTCAGAGATTCAGTACAAGACATAATGGGTTTCCCATATGTTCAACCTACCCATCAAGGCAGAGCTGCAGACTTCATAATGTCGCAACTTTATGCTTCCAAAGGTGGATATATATTGGGCAATTTACATTTTGACAGTTTTAAAGGTCACTCAGAAATTGCAGGGTCAATACCTGTAGATCTAATAATTGAAGAAGGCAGAACGGCTAATTCAAATCCTTATCCATTTAAGGGAAATATGGATTTGGAAAAACTTGAAAAATTTATTTCAGAAAAGGGGAGCCAAAATATTCCACTCATTATAATTACAGTTACATCAAATGGAAATGGAGGACAACCCGTTTCAATGGAAAATATTAGGAGCGTTTCATTAATAGCTAAAGCAAATAATATTCCTTTAATGATAGATGCTGCAAGATTTGCAGAAAATTGTTACTTCATAAAAAAAAGAGAAAAAGGATATGATAATAAATCGGTTAAAGAAATTGCCAAAGAATTATTCTCTTATGCAGATGGATGCGTAATGAGTTCTAAAAAAGATGGATTAGTAAACATTGGTGGATTCATTTGTACACGACACGAAGAATTATTTCCAATGATTAATCAATTGGCAATTATCAACGAAGGTTTTGTCACTTATGGTGGCATGAGTGGAAGAGATCTGGAAGCACTAGCGATTGGTCTGCAAGAAGGGATTGATGAAGAATATCTTAAATATAGAATCGAACAAGTTCAATATCTTGGGGAAGAATTATTTAATCGAGGTATACCTATTATTCTTCCCACGGGTGGGCATGGAGTATATATTGATGCACAAAAATTTTATCCACACATTCCTCAAAAAGAATTTCCTGGTCAAGCTCTAGTAATAGAATTGTACAAGACAGCTGGTGTTAGGGGTGTTGAGCTAGGCTCCTGTGCTTTTTCAAAAAAAGATAAAGAAACTGGAAAGATAATTTTTCCTGATTTAGAACTGGTACGTCTCACAGTTTCAAGAAGAGTTTACACAAATAGACATATGGATGTTGTAATTAATGCTCTAGAAGATGTTTTTAAAAGGAGAGATAAAATGAAGGGATTAAAACTTACCTATGAAGGTCCTATTATTAGTTTACGTCATTTTACTGCAAAGTTTGAGATGATAACATAAAACAAGAAATATGGATACTACTTCATTTAATTTTTTCACTCCCACTAAACTTATTTTTGGTGGTGGAAGTCTTAAAAATATAAAGCAAATTGCGCCACTTTATGGTAAAAAATGTTTGCTAGTATCTCGGCCAAAAGACGGAAGTTTAAAGGCTATTTACAAACAAATTGAAACTCTACTTGATTCTACAGGTGTTTCTGTAAGTTTTTTTGATGAGATTGTCCCTAATCCAACTTTAGAAGGTATAAACAGGGGGGTTAAAATTGCAAGTGAAAATAAAGTAGACTTTGTTTTAGGTGTAGGTGGTGGATCAGTAATGGACTCTGCAAAATTAATTGCATTATTATATGAATCAAATGGGATAGTCGACTGGAATAATGCTTTTTCAAACTATAATCATCCTTTTGAATATGTTGCCTCAAAAACTTCAAGTCTACCCTTTATTGCAATTTCAACAACTTCAGGCACTGGATCACAGTGTACTCAAGCAGCGGTTGTAAGTGACACTAAAAACAAAGAAAAAATTACACTTTTCCATAGAGATCTCTTTCCTAAAGTTGCCATAATAGATCCCGAACTGATGCTTTCTGTTCCTGCTGGGGTAACAGCTGCGACAGGTTTTGATGCTTTTACTCATGCTTTTGAAAGCTACCTAGGACAAAGGACATCTCCTTTAACAGAATATCTTTCTCTAGAAACAATTCGACTAGTTGTTGAATATCTACCAAAAGCAATTCAAAAACCTAACTCTATTGAATTTAGAACAAAATTAGCTTGGGCGGACACAGCCGCTGGTATATGCTTATCAAATGGTGGTGCAGATTTACCTCATCCACTAGGCGAAATAATAGGTGGAATATGTCAGAGAATAGCTCATGGTGAAACTCTAGCTATTGTTTACCCTGCATTCCTAGAATTCAAGGAAAAAATTGCTGCAGAAAAATTCAGAAATATTGCTTCTTATCTAGGAATAGAAAAAACTCCGAAGGCACTAACCAATGAAGTAATTGGGTTATTAAAAACTACTGATTTAATTAGATCAAAATCTCGTGCTCTAATTACTTTAAATGAACAAGAAGAAATTCTTTCTCATCCTTTGTTGAAAAAATTAGATCCAAAAAATAGTCAGAAAATATTAAGTATAATGAGTCAAAGTATCGAAGAATAAAGTATCAATGAGAAAAATCAAAATAGCTGCTGGATTAGCACATGTCGACTATGGAAATATTGCAGATTTAGTAAAGCAAGTAACAGTGGCTGGAGCAGATTACATTCACTCAGATGCAGCTGATATGCATGATTTAAAAAATATGCAACTTATGGGTGGACACCAAATAATTAGTGGAATTCGAAAGCAAACTAAACTACCCATAGAATGTCATATTTATACCAAAACTTGTGATCTTTTATTTATTGACAAGTTAGCTGAAGTGGGAACAAACATGCTAATAATACCTGCTGAACATTTCATTGGGGCTCCCCTTGCTTACATAATTAATTGGTGTAGAGAAAGAAATATGAAGATCGGACTAACTATAGGTCTTTACACCCCACTCTCATTTGTTGAAGAGTCAATTTATGATATTGATAGATTACACATTGTAGTTCATGGGGTAGATGAAACCGATGGTAAAGATAATTGGGGTTGGAGAAAATCATGCTTGGATCTTTTACAAAGAGCAAGAAAGCTAGTTGACGAAAAAAATCCAAATTGTGAAATTGCTATTGATGGCGGAATAAGGGCTGATAATTTAAATCCTCTTATTTCATGTAATCCAGATGTAGTAGTCCTATCATCAGCCATCTTTAAAGATCCTGATGGAATCCAAAAGGCAATGATAAAATGTAGAAATGCTATTGAAAAAGCCCAACGTTAAATTTTAAAAAATGAATCTGCTTTCTCCAGCTTTTATTGAGCTTAACTCTGAATTAAAAAATAAATCTCACGCTTTAAATTTTCTTGTAAACAAATTAGATGATAAAGGATGTTTATCTGACAAAAGGGAATATTTTGATGCTGTTTTAAAACGTGAAGAATTATTGTCAACTTATTGCGGTTATAATATTGCAATACCTCATGCGGTTTCAAAAGCAGTTAAAAAAGTAAGCTTCGGTTTTTGCCGAACCGTTAGTTTGGAATGGGATAAAAATGATGATGAAGTTAAATTTATATTAATTCTTGCAATACCGTATTCAAATAAAAAGGAAGATAATCTTCATATAGATTTGATGTCTCAGATAGCTAGCTTAGCATTAGAGGAAAAAGTAAGAAAGTCTTGGGAAGAAGCAAAATCTATCGAAGAAATTTCAAAAACATTTCAATAAATTATTTACTATGGATTTTTGGAAAGAAACAGGAAATATTTTTAGAGAAACTGGAACTCACTTTAGAACTGGAGTTTCCTATATGCTGCCAATTCTCCTTATAGGGGGTATGGTAGGAAGTCTAGCTGTATTGGGAGGCGGAAGTTACGAAGATGATTCTATTTGGAAAATATTTAAAGATGTTGGCACGATAGGCTTAACTTATTTTGTGCCTATTATGGCTGCCTACACAGCATACAGTATTAGTGATACTCCAGGTATTGCACCTGGATTCATAGTTGGTGTTTTAGCCCAACAAATTGATACAGGTTATCTAGGAGCACTACTCGGTGGGATTTTAGTAGGTTATGCTACCTACATGCTTATGAAACTAGAACTTCCAGAAATACTTCAGAGCACTTGGGGATTTGTAGCTCCAGTTCTTAGTACACTTATAGTAGTAATCTTTATGGTATATCTCCTCGGTCCGCCAATTGCCTGGCTCATGGGAGTTATTTCCTCTTTCCTTTCTAATTTAGGCGAAGAGGGCTCTGCAATTATGGGGGCAGTTATGGGATTTTTGGGAGGAATTGATTATGGAGGTCCCTTTAGTAAGACTCAAAGTACCTTTGCAACAGCAGTTATGGATTTAGATTTATATGTACCATTAGGAATTTGTGGAAGTATTGTTATCATACCTCCTCTTGGAATGTGTTTAGCAACATTTTTAAAACCAAAACTTTACACAAAAGTAGAGCGTAATTATGCTAAGAGTTCCTGGATATATTCAATAATTGGGGGGTTTACTGAAATTGTTATCCCATTAGCAGTGGGTGATATTGTACGTGTAACAATAGCTACTGTTTTGGGGTGTACAATTGGAGGTACTATTGCTGGTATTTTTTTATTAGAGTTAAGTACTCCTGTCTTGGGAATTGCACAATGGTTTTTTTATGACAAGCCATTAATATTTGTTATTTGTGTAGTAATTGGTTCTCTAGTTACTGCACTGACAGCAAATTTTCTAAAAAGCATAAGCAATAGAGATATTGATGCACTCGATGCTACAGATGCTGAATTAAATGAAACCTAAATAAATAATTATGAAAATTGCATTAATTACAGCTTGCCTAGCTGGAGTAGCACACAGTAAAATGGCAGCTTTAGCTTTAAAAAAAGAAGCCAAAATAAGAGGTCACGAAATATGTATAGAAGAACAAGGAGGGCATAAAATTCCTGTGAAGATCTCAAAAGAACAAATTGAACAAGCGGATGTTGTTATAATTGCAAAAATGGTTTCTATCTCAGGTAAGGACCGTTTTAAAGGGAAAAACATTTTGGATGTAAGTGTGAATGAGGCTTTGCGAAAACCTAGTCTTATAATGGACAAAGCAGAATTGTTAATTAAAAAATAGGTTGATGATTAGTTTTTCAATAAACATTGAGGATGACATTGGTTTTCATGCAAGAACAGCCTCTTTATTTGCGAAAAAAGCCTCTACATTTAATTCTGATGTTTTTGTGGAATTCAATGGTAAAAAAGTAAGTGCGAAGAGTACATTATCGTTAATGACTCTTGGGGTTAAATCTAGGGACCAAATTATGCTTATAGCTGAAGGAAGTGACGAAAAAGAAGCACACGAAGCTTTAGTATCATACATTAAAAATAATTTCAAAGAGTAGACTATCAAAACACTTCAAGGAATAGTAGCAAGTTGGGGATTAGCTATTGGTGAGGCACAGATATTATACTCCAATGATCCTATTGAGATAAAAAAACAAACAGGTATTAATTCAGAGAATGAAATAAGTAACCTAAAAAAAGCTATAGATAAGACATTAAAAAAAATAGATTCTCAAAAAGTAAATCTTTCTGTAAACCTTTCGGAAAAAGAACTTGAAATTTACACAGCATTTAACAGCATTGTTAACGATCCAGAAGTTTTGGATCAGACCATAGAGTTAATTAAAAAACAAAATTTTAACGCTGCATATTCGTATTATCAAGTAACTCGAAATTTTATTTCTGAATTAGAAAGCCTTGATGATGAGTATCTCAATAGAAGAGCCGAAGATCTAAAAATGCTTTCGGATATGGTTTTAAAATCGTTACTAGGTAATGAAAAAGTTACTTCTAAAATTAACAATCCCTCAATAGTTATTGCTGAAAAGATAGACCCTAGTCAAATTGCAGAGATAAATCAAACAAACTTATTAGGCATTATTACAACGGAAGGTGGAGTTACAGATCATTCATCAATTATTGCCAAAGCATTAGGTATTCCCTATATTTTGGGAGTAAAAAATGTTGTTAATATTATCAGAAACGGGGATAAAATAATACTGGATAGCAAAAATAAATGCATTCATATAAATCCTGAAAAAGAGATTTGTCAAAAATTTGAGAAAGAGATTTTAAAGGAAAAATCTATAAATAAAAATCAACTCATTAAGTCAAAATATGAAGCAATTACAAAGTCTGGTATAAGGGTTGACATTATGGCAAATGTTGGATCACTAGATGATGCTATACAAGCAAAAAGATTTGGCGCTGATGGGATCGGATTATTGAGAACTGAACTTTGCTTTCTTGAAAGTTATAAAATGCCAGACGAAAAATCACAGCTTGAACTTTATTCTAAAATTATAAACAACTTACCTGAAAAAACTCACACTTTAAGACTTATTGATTTTGGAAGCGATAAAAAGGTTTCTTACCTACCTTTACAAAATGAGGAAAATCCAGCCTTGGGTCAAAGAGCCCTTCGTTTAGGTTTTTCTTATTACGAAACTCTTTTAAAACCACAAATAAGAGCTTTTTTAAAACTTTCTAAAGATTTTAATATAAAAATTCTTTGCCCAATGATTGCAAATTCCAATGACTTGGATAAAATTATAACTGCAATTCATAAGGAACAAAAAGAGTTAAACCAACAGGGTGAGAATATTGAAAAATTACCTCCTATTGGAATTATGGTTGAAGTTCCTAATGTAGCCTTAAACCCTAATGATTTTATTTCAAAAGCAGATTTCTTTTCTTTTGGAACTAATGATCTTGCTCAATTTTTGATGGCTGCAGATCGTACAAACAAAAATGTTTCACATTATATTGAATCTGGTAATCGAAGTGTTTTAAAACTAATTCGGAATTTTGCTTTAGAGGTAATTCCCAAGAAAAAAGAAATTAGCATTTGTGGGGAACTAGCTTCTAATATTAATTACTTGAATGAATTTATTGGTATAGGCATAAGTAGTTTGAGTATGCCTCCAATGTTAATCCCCAAAATAAAAGAAGAAATAAGATCACTAAAATAATCTTAAGTTTAATTGAGCGAAATTCTAAATATTCCCTATTTTGGAGTGAAAACAACTAATTTAATATCTGATTTAGTGAAACTCGAATGAATAAAAACTTTGATGCCATAGTTGTTGGATCTGGAATAAGTGGTGGTTGGGCGGCTAAAGAACTTTGTGAAAAGGGATTAAAAACATTGGTTCTAGAAAGAGGACGAATGGTTAAGCATATCGAAGATTACCCTACAATGAATCTTGACCCATGGGATGTAAAACACGGTGGAAGAACTACTCAAGAGGAATTAAAAAACTACAATAAACAAAAAAGGTGGGGTATTCACGAAGGCAATAGACATTTTTACAACAAAGATTCAGAATATGACTACGATGAAATTAAACCCTTTGACTGGATTAGAGGAACTCAAGTAGGTGGTCGTTCTCTAATTTGGGGACGACAAACATATCGATGGAGTGATGATGATTTTGAAGCAAATTTGAGAGATGGTATAGCCGTTGATTGGCCAGTAAGATATAAAGAGATTGTACCATGGTACTCTTATATTGAAAAATTTATTGGAGTAAGTGGTGAGGCTCTAAACCTGCCTCAACTCCCTGACAGTGAGTTTCTACCACCTATGGAACTAAATTGTGTAGAGAAAGAATTACAATCATCTATAGCAAAAAATTACACCGATAGAGTTTTAACCATTGGTAGGGTTGCTCATATAACTGAAGGAACTAAAAATGGATCAGGAAGAAAAGCTTGTCAATATAGAAATAGGTGTGACAGAGGTTGTCCCTATGGCGCTTATTTTAGCTCTAACTCGTCTACTATTCCTGTAGCAGAAAAAACCGGGAAACTAACATTGCATCCAAATTCAGTTGTGTCAGAGGTAATTTATAACAAAGACAAAAAGAGAGCTACAGGAGTAAGAGTAGTTAATACAATTACAAAAGAAATTTCTGAATTTAAAACGAAAATTATTTTTTTATGTGCTTCATCAATGGCTTCTACCGCAATTTTAATGAATTCTAAATCAGATAGATTCCCCAATGGTCTTGGAAATGATTCTGGAGAATTAGGACATAATATTATGGACCACCAATTAGGAAGTGGTGCATCAGGAAAATATGAAGGCTTTAAAGATCGTTATTATTATGGCAGAAGACCGAATGGATTCTACATACCAAGATTCAGAAATATTGGTGGAAAATCAAAAAATTTAGATTTTATTAGGGGATATGGATACCAAGGAGGAGCAAGTAGAGGAGATTGGTCAAAAGCTATCAAAGAACTTAGTTATGGTTCTGATTTTAAAAATGCTATTCTAAAACCTGGGGGTTGGAGTATCGGAATGGGAGGCTTTGGAGAAGTATTGCCTTATCACGAAAACCGTATGTTTTTAGATTATGATAAAATTGATTCTTATGGCTTACCCAAAATAGTTTTTGATGCTGAATTCAAAGAGAATGAAAAAAAGATGAAGGAAGATTGGAAAATTCAGGCAGCTGAAATGCTTGAAAATGCAGGTTGCAAGGATGTGACTATTAATGATTCAAATGCACCGATTGGAAAAGGAATCCATGAAATGGGAACAGCACGAATGGGTCGTGATCCTAAAACATCTGTATTAAATAAATACAATCAGATACATTCTGTCAAAAATGTGTTTGTCACAGATGGCGCTTTTATGACTTCCTCAGGAACCCAAAATCCGTCTTTGACATACATGGCTTTTACTGCAAGAGCAGTAGACTATGCTGTTTCAGAACTTAAAAAACTTAATATTTAAATAACAACAAATTAAACAAGATGTCTTTTTCATGAAAAAACTTATTCTTTTTTTTCCATTATTTATTTTTTCTTGCTCAGAAGAAACTATTTTTTTTGAAAACTCCTTTGTTATTGAAAATATTAACATAATTGACCCCGTTGATGGTCTTAGTAATAACAAGACTGTTGTTATCACAAAAAATAAAATAACTGAAATTTTTAATTCAAATGAAGTTAAAGTTTCTAAGAAAAATAAAATATTTAATGGTGAGGGTAAATTTTTAATCCCAGGCCTTTGGGATGCACATGTACATTTTGCTTATCAAACAGAATTAGCCGATTCGATGATGGATCTTTTTCTACTACACGGTATAACAAGTCTAAGGGACACTGGGGGGCCTTTTGATTTTGTAAATAGCTATAAACAAAACTCATTAGAAAATCCAAAAACAAAAGCTCGTTTAAAAATTGCGGGACCCTTATTAGACGGTAAATTTAATGTTTATGATGGCAGTGATCATACTCATCCCGTTCTATCAATAAAAAATGTTGATGACAACGAATTAAGAAAAAATGTGGAAATGCTAATTGAAAATAAAGTTGATTTTCTCAAAGCATATGAAATGTTAAGTCCGTCACAATTCAAGCTTCTAACAGAGTTAGCTAAAAAAA
This sequence comes from Bacteroidetes bacterium SCGC AAA795-G10, assembly GCA_003130815.1. Taxonomy (GTDB): domain Bacteria; phylum Bacteroidota; class Bacteroidia; order Flavobacteriales; family Flavobacteriaceae; genus MS024-2A. The sequence continues at coordinate 189,565 of QFDA01000001.1, forward strand.
ATAATTTAAAACTTACAGGCCATGTACCTCTTAGCATAAATGTAGAAATTGCATCTAGCTCCGGTTTAAACAGTATAGAGCATTTTAGGAATATAGAACTTTCAATGACCAAAATGACCAATGATCTTTTAAAAGAAAGAAAAACAATTTTAAAGAATAAATCCGCATTAAGGGGCGCCAGTCTAAGGTCCTTATTGCATAACAAACAACGTATGAGGTCTATTTATAATCTTGATTCTTCCAAAATTAAAAATGTTGTAGATATCCTAGCAAAAAATGACACATGGCAAATTCCCACTCTGAAACTTTATAAAAACTTTGCCTCGAAAAGTTATAAATCAAAGCAATATGATTCTAATTTAAATCTTCTTCCAAAAAATATTGGAGAAAAATGGAGAAAAACTATCAGTCAATTGGAAGATAATGAAGATAAGGAAAGAATGGATTTCACTAAATGGCAATCCAGTATGGTGAAATATATGCACAAAAAGGGAATTACATTTATGGCAGGAACAGATACTCCAATTGGATTTTTGGTACCTGGGTTAAGTTTACATCAAGAAATTGAAGAATTAACCAACTCTGGCCTAACTAACTTGGAGGCTTTAAAGGCAGCTACAATAAATCCATCAAAATATTTCAATCTTCAAGATTCCTTAGGAAGGATAAAACCAAATTATATTGCTGACCTGATAATTTTAAATCAGAATCCTTTGATTGATATTAAAAACACAAGGAAAATAAGTGCGGTTATAAAAGATGGTTTTTTTATGAATAGAAAATATTTAGATTCAATAAAAAACTAAAAAAATTAACTAGGAAAATAATGGTTAGTTTTTAAGGCCTTCTATTATTTTAAATAAAAAAATGTTGATGGACTCAAAATAGTTGGCCTACTAGGGATCGAACCTAGACTCTTCTGAACCAAAATCAGACGTGTTGCCAGTTACACCATAGGCCAATTGAGCTGCAAATTTATATGAAAGTTTTTTTTACACCAAGTTTTATTAAAAAAACCATACAATCCAAAATTCATTTTCTCTTCCTCTATTAATCATTAAATTCGTAAAAAAAAATTAATGCAAAAAACAAATGGATCATATCGAATTTGGAATCTGGTTTTTGGATGGTCAGTTTTTGCAATAGCACTATTTACATTTGGAAGTACAGTCGAACCAACTGCAAGTTTTTGGGATGCAGGAGAGTATATCTCAACCTCTGCTAAACTTCAAGTAGGACACCCCCCTGGAGCACCATTTTTTCAAATGATGGGTGCCTTTTTTGCCTTATTTGCTTCAGGACCAGAAAAAATAGCTTTGATGGTAAATTATATGTCTGTTTTTTCATCAGCATTTACTATTCTATTTCTTTTTTGGACACTAACACTTTTATTAAAAAAACTTCCCTTTTTTAAAACTTTAGATTCAATTCCGGATCACATAGGTTTTTTTGGTAGTGCTGCAGTAGGATCATTATCGTTTTGCTTTTCTGACAGTTTTTGGTTTAACGCAGTTGAGACTGAAGTATATGCAATGGCTACGCTGATTCTTTCAATATTATTTTGGTTGGGTTTAAAATGGGAAGAAGAAATGAATACTTCAAGGGGAGACCGATGGCTATTAATGATCGCTTTTGTTATAGGACTTTCATTTGGTGTTCACTTTATGGGCCTTTTAACTATTCCTGCACTAGGGATGATTTATTACTTTAAAAATTACAAAAAGATAACACTCAAAGGTTTCATTTATGCTAATCTGATTTCAACTGCAATTTTACTTATCATCTTCAAATTGTTACTCCCTTCAACTTTAGCATTTTTTGGAAAAGCTGAAGTGTTTTTTGTAAATACAATGGGGCTTCCATTTAATAGTGGTACAATAATAGCCGCTTTGATTATTATTGGATTGTTCTATTTTGGTTTGAAATTTTCTCAAAAACGTAATCTTGTAAACTTAAATACTGGAATTTTAGCAATACTATTTGTTTTTTTGGGCTTTTCATCATGGATTATGATTCCTATCCGTGCCAATGCAAATACTGTAATTAATGAAAATTCTCCATCAGATGCGCGTCTACTTTTAGCTTATTATAACTTAGAACAATATCCAGAAACTAAACTTTTTTATGGACCAATGTTTTCTGATGTATATGCTGGGCAAGATCCTGATAGACCTTATATAGACGATAAGCCCAAATATGAAAGAGATTATAAAACAGGGAAGTATAAGATTGTTAATTTTTGGAAAGATGCTAGATTTAATTCTAATAGTGCTCATAACGGTATACTGCCACGCCTTTGGAGTAGTGAGCATGCCGGTAATTACATGAATTTTACAGAGCCTTTAGAATTTAGTATTAAGCCTGAATATCGCTCTAATGCACAATTGAAAAATAGAATTGATCAATTCCGTGAAGATATTTCAGATGGATCAATTGATGGAGATCAATTTCATGAATTTTTAAAAACTTTCAGTCCATATTTAGATATTGAAAAGCCATCTTTTTTTTCTAACCTGAGATTTTTCATAGAATATCAACTAGGTTATATGTATTGGAGATATTTTATGTGGAATTTCACTGGTAGACAGAACGACAACCAAGGGGAATATAATATTCTTGATGGTAACTGGATAAGTGGAATACCATTTATTGATAAAATCCGCCTTGGAAATCAAGAGAATTTAAATGACGATGCCTTAAATAATAAGGCCCGAAATACATATTTCTTTCTACCCTTTCTTCTAGGCCTTGTCGGATTATATTTTTTGTATAATCAAGATCCAAAAAGATTTTGGGTTCTAATGCTTTTTTTCCTGTTTACTGGTGTTGCATTGAAAGTATATCTTAATGAGCGACCATTTGAACCGAGAGAGCGAGATTATGCCCTTGTAGGTTCTTTTTATGTTTTCAGCATATGGATTGGTTTAGGATGCATGGGGGTAATCAAAAAAATAAGTGAATATATTTCAAATCGTATCGCTTCACCACTTGTGGTTATGACATGTTTATTAGCTGTTCCTTTTCTAATGGCTTTTCAAAATTGGGACGACCACGACCGTTCTAACCGTTACACTGCACAGTCGCTCTCACGCTCATACTTGCAATCAATTCAAAAAGATAAAGGAGCAATAATTTTTACAATTGGCGATAACGATACTTTTGCTTTATGGTATGCTCAAGACATTGAGGGGTACAGAACCGATGTACGTACTATAAATTCAAGTTTGTTAGGTACCGATTGGTATATAGATCAGATGAAGAGAAAAACTTATGAAAGTGAACCTATACCTTCACAAATGACACATGATTTGTATGCATATGGAGTAAGAGATGTGATAAGATATCAGCCAGTTTTGGATTCAGTGAGATGGGATATTAAAGACTTTATGAATTGGATTTCAAGTGACCACCCACGCACTAAGATTAAAGATTTTTTAACTAAAACAGGTCGAGATCCCAACCAGCTCCCTAAAAGTCAGCAAGAAGGAGTTTTTTATCCAACAAGAAAAATTCGTGTTCCGGTGAATAAGGAAAATGTTTTGAAAAGTGGTATTGTCAAACCTGAGGATGCTGACAAAATTTTGTCATATATAGATATAGATCTTCCAGAAACTGCTCTTTTGAAAAACCAAATGATGATGCTAGATATTCTAGCCAATAATGACTGGGAAAGACCCATTTATTTTACAGGTGGAAGTTATTCAGATTCTGAATATATATGGATGAAAAAATATCTCCAACTAGAGGGACTAGTTTATAAGTTGGTTCCTATTGAAACTAACTTAGGTAAAGAAAATCCATACCTAATGGGAAGAATAGATAGTGATTTAATGTATGACATTGTACTTAATTGGAATTGGGGTAATTCAGAGCGGACAGATATCTATCATGATCCTGAAACAAGGAAAAATAGTATTTCATTTAGAAGTAATATGGCTCGTTTAGCAGAAAAATTGATAAATGAGAATAAAACTGAAAAGGCAAAAAAAGTAATGGATCTTGCTATCGAAAAAATGCCTTTAGACTATTTTGGTTATTACAGTTTACTTGTTCCCTTTGTTGACGGTTATTACAGGATAAATGATGTTAAAGTTGCACGAGATTTATCGAAAAAAATTGGTTATAAATATTTTGACCGGCTTGAATATTTTAATTCTCTATCCGCAGAAAGACAATATGAGTTAGGTGAGGAAATTGTAACTGAAATTGAACGTTACAGATCTCTTATTGAAGCCGAATTAAAACACGCTGACAAATCAGACTTAAAGCCCTCTTTAAATAATTTTACAACTGCTATTCGTCCATTTAAATATCTTTATGGAGATTACGAGTTTTATACGAATCTTGTAGATGTAGCAGAAGGTTTTTTCATTATTGATGAAATACAATTAGCACAAAATTTAAGTACCCAAATCGCTAATGAGTATAGTGAAAGAATGGAATTGTATGCCCAATTCCCTATTTCAAACAGGGCGCAACTAAAAGATAGAATTGAAAAAGAGTGGGTTGCCTATAATTATTTTCTTCAAATTGTAAACAAGTATGATAATTCTGAATTTTTTAAAAAATTAGAAGCTCAATACAATCAAAACGTAGTTAGATTGAATGAAAAAAATAAAAAAGAATGATTTTTAATCTATGTGATCTTTCAGAAGACTTATTAATGTATTAGCATCTTGTTCACCACTTTGACGCCAGACCATTTCACTAAATTTATATATCATAAGTGTTGGTAGCACTTTAATTCTTAGTGCCTCTGATAGTTGTTGATTTTTATCAACATCAATTTTAATTACCTTGCCTTTATCACCGATGGCAGCAGCCACATCTTTTAAAATGGGATTCATGTCCTGCGAGGCTTCTTCTTGGCTTCTAAAAAAAGCAAGAAGAATTGGAATTTTTTCATCTAAAAGCTCACCGAATTTTGACATTCACTTAAAAATTTAAAACAAATGTAAAAAAATCAATTAAATGCTTGATTTTGACTTTGATAAAGTTATGACTGAAACTTCTGGCCACATTCCAACTCTCCCAGGGTAGGCTAAGTAACCAAACCCCCTGTTGACATTTAAATACTGATTTTTTTCACTATATACTCCTGCCCATTGTTTATAGCGCCATTTTGCTGGACTCCATTTTATAATCCCGGGTATTTCAATTCCAAATTGCATGCCGTGAGTATGCCCGCATAAAGTAAGATGAATTTTAAATGGATGCGGAATAACTTGTGCCTCCCAATGGGAAGGGTCATGGGTCAACAGAATTTTAAAATCATTTTCGGAAACCTTATTGAGAGCTTTGTTAAGATCTCCCGCTTTTTTAAATCCAGATCCCCAATTTTCAACACCAATTATAGCTAATCGATCTCCATCTTTTTCTATAAAACGAGATTCATTAAGTAGTAAATCCCACCCCATTTCGTTGTGAGCATCATATAAATCTTCCATATTTTTTCTCTTTGCAGCTGGACTTTCCCAACGCATATAATCGCCATAGTCATGGTTACCCAAAATCGAAAAAACACCAAATTCTGCTTTAATTTTATTAAATATTTTAATCCATGGCTTAATTTCATCTGCACGATTGTTGACAAGATCACCTGTGAATAGGACTAAATCTGATTTTTGTTGATTAACTAAATCTACACCATACTGAACTTTAGTTTGGTTATCAAAACTCCCACTATGTATATCTGAAATTTGTGTAATCTTGAATCCATCAAATGCATCAGGGAGGTCCTCAAATTCTAAGTTATATGACAAAACTTTATAATTATATTTTCCACGGTACATGCCATATAAAAGTGATGCGAATGGGATTGAAGCTAGACCAAGTGCAATTTGAGAAATAATTTTTCTGCGAGAAGGAATAAATTGTGTTTGCTCTGGTACCCTTTTTAAAAAACTATATAAAGCTTGGGGAATCCTAAAAACATCCTCAGCTAGAAGTATCACACTTACAAGCAGTTGAAAAATTAAAAGAGAAAGAAAAAAACCAATTGCATACATAAGGCGAGGTTCGTTAGTTGTATTTCTTTCTAAAATCAAAGTATAGAATAAAAGATTACCTATAATGATTACAGTAAAAAATACATAACCATAAAGTATCCAACGATTTGATATAGCAGTTTTTAAAGCTTGGTAGCTATACCACTGAAAAAAAACTAAAAGTAGCAGGGTTATTAGCCAGCGCATATACAATTTTCGTCAAAGGTAAACAGTAAAAAGATAATTAACGAATCTATTTAGCCTCCAATATCTTTTGCCATTCTCAATGCTTTACCATCAGATAAGCTTGCAACAAAACAGCTTGAATTCAATAAAGTTTCATAAAGTGTTTCCCCAGCCATTGAAATTCCCTCTGGGATTAAAGAAAGGATCAATTTATCATGAACATTAGCCTTATTGTTGAAGCTTCTTACTGCTGCCTCACAATAGTATTCTAGTAATGTGGTTATAGCCCTATGCCCCATGACCTCTTTTTGAATTACTTCTTTTGATTGATAAACATTCTCAACACTTATTTTAATAATATCCTCAATCTGGGGTTTGAATCTACTTTTTTCCAAAAGGCTTTGACTAAAAGTTCCTAATAGTATACTTTGTTCATTGTCAATAAATGTATCAACAGCATCTTTGATCATGCTGTTTATGGCGAGTGCTCTTAAATAACTTAATCTTTGCGGTTTAAAAGCAAGTTGTGCATATTTTTTAGAATCAATTTGGTCTTTTACTAGATTGATTAAATATTCTAATGCAAATTCTTCTGATATCCATCCTAAGTTGATTCCATCTTCAAAGTCAATAATCGTATAGCAAATATCATCTGCAGCTTCAACCAAATAGGTCAATGGATGACGAAAAGTTTTTTCTCCATCAATTAATGATAATTCATCTGCTACTTCTTTGAAAAATGTTTTTTGCGATTGAAAGTAGCCATATTTTTTATCCGCTACATGGGGTGTTGGTTTTACAGGTAAACTAGCTTTTGGATACTTAACAAATGCTCCTAAAGTGGCATAACTAAGTCTAAGTCCACCTTGTGTTCCTGGATGAGATTCAGTTAAAATTTTAAACCCATTAGCATTACCCTCAAAATCACACAAATCTTGATATTCCTTATCGGTTAACTTATTCTTGTACTTTACACCCTCTCCTGAACTAAAAAAGTGGCCAATAGCTTTTTCACCACTATGACCAAATGGGGGATTTCCTATGTCATGAGCTAAAGAAGCTGCAGCAGTTATAGCACCAAAATCATTTGATTGATATCCTAATGATTGCTTTAAATGTGGATGTTTCTGCAAGATGGCATGGCCAGCCATTCGCCCTAAACTTCTTCCAACAACTGAAACTTCAAGGCTATGTGTTAGCCGAGTATGAACAAAATCTGTTTTGGAAAAAGGTATTACTTGTGTTTTATCCTGAAGGCTTCGAAATGCATTTGAAAAAACTATTCTGTCGTAATCTACTTCAAATCCCAAACGTAAATTGTCCTGCTCAATTCGAAGGCGCTTGTTGGTATCTCCAAAACGTTTTAATGAAAGAAGTGATTCCCAAATCATAAGGTAAAGTTACCAAACATCATCCTTATGTTATCCTAAGATTATCAAAATTAATTTCAATTAATATTTATTTAATTCTGAGGTGTTAAAATTTAACTTTCTGATAAAAAAATAATTAGGGTTGTAAAATAAATTTGAACAAATATTTAATCTAATAAAAAATGAAAATCTACAAATTATTTTTTTTCTTTCTATACACTTTATTAATTATAGCGTGTTCTGAAGAAGACCCAGTTATTGAATATGTTACTGTTACTGAAACTGTGACTGAAACAAATACAGTTGAAGTAGATCCATTCGCAGATTCAACTCTTGAGGGTAACATTACAGAAGATAAAACCCTAGATGCTTCAAAGATATGGCTAATTAAGGGTAGAGTTTCTGTAACTGATGGTACAACATTGACCATACCTGCAGGAACAATTATAAAAGCAGCATCAGGAACCGGTGCTGATGCCTCAACATTAATAGTTGCTAGAGGGGGAAAAATTATCGCAAACGGAACAGCTGACAATCCAATCATAATGACTGCCGCAGCTGACAATATTGAAGTTGGAGGTACTTATCCTGAAAGTGGTCCAGCTTTAAACGTTGATACTCGTGGTCTTTGGGGAGGACTTTTAATATTAGGAAAAGCACCTTGTTCATTTAAAAGTGATGTAACTGAACTTCAAATTGAGGGTATACCAACCTCAGATACAAATGGACTTTACGGCGGCTCAGTAGCTGATGATAACTCTGGTTCTTTTCAATATATTTCTATCCGTCATGGAGGAGCTGAAATTGGTGAGGGTAACGAAATTAATGGTCTGACTTTAGGTGGGGTTGGATCTGGTACTACCATCAATCAAATTGAGGTTGTGGGAAATGTCGATGATGGAATTGAATTTTTTGGTGGTACTGTTAATGCAACAAATCTTCTTGTTTGGGGGCAAGGCGATGATGCAATAGATATAGACCAAGCGTATGCCGGTACAATAGACGGCGCCCTAATTGTCTTAACTGCTGCCTCAGATCATGGCTTTGAAATTGATGGTCCTGAAGGATCAGCACCTGGAAGATTTACCCTTAAAAATGCAACAGTAATTGGAGCAACTGATGACTGTGATGCTGAAGGTGTAGATGGTGAGATGGCTGATTTTAGAAAAGGGGCAACTGGTGATGTATTAAATGTTTTATTCAAAGATTTTGCTGGTGGTAAAGATGTTGAGTTAGATGCCTCTGCTGATGCTTCAACATATACGGCTGGAACCCTAACTTTTGCAAACATAGATATACTGCATCCACTAGATGATAATGGAAATGTTTGTTCAGATGTTGAATCAGTCGATAAAATTTTTGATGATAAATCCGATGAGAGCACATTTGAAACAGATGCCTCTACTTTTGCTGAAATTGTTACAGCTCAAAAAGAGGGTAATGGGTTATCCGATGATTCTACTTTTTCATGGACTTTTTATAAGAGATAGTTATTAACAATTTTTCTCTATTTATCTTATTAAGTTGCCTAGTTAAATAATCAGGCAATTTCTTTATTTAATATTTTTGAAAGATGAGTTAATTGATGCAATACAGATCAAAATATTTAATACTTTTTTTTACTACTATATCATTTAAATTATTTGGTCAGTATGGAATTATTGGAAATGTAATCGATGGAGACTTCAATGAACCCTTACCTTTTGCAAATGTACTTGTCAAAGAAACCGCTAATGGTGTAACTACAGATTTTGATGGTAAATACAATATTGAATTACCTCCAGGAAATTATAGTCTGATTTTTTCTTTTGTTGGATATGAAACCAAAGAGCTAAATAATATAAATGTTGGTGATAATGACTATACTTATATAGACGTAGTTTTAAACTCAGTAGCTCAGGGACTAGAGGAAGTTGTTGTTACAGTAGATGCAAGAAGGAATACTGAATCTTCCGTATTAGAAATTCAAAGAAAATCAGCGAGTTTATTAGATGGTATTTCAGCTCAAGCATTTAGAAAAATAGGAGCAAATGATATTGCAAGTGCTGTAAAAAATGTTCCTGGAGTATCTGTTCAAGGAGGTAAATATGTCTATGTTAGAGGTCTTGGTGATCGTTATTCGAAATCAATCCTTAACGGAGTAGACATTCCGGGTTTAGACCCAGACAGAAATACAATCCAGATGGATTTGTTCCCAACCAATTTATTATCAAATGTTCTAGTTATTAAGTCAGCAAGAGCTGACCTTCCAGCAGATTTTACAGGTGGTGTAATTAATATTATAACTAAGGACTTTCCATCTAAAGAAGAAATTTCAATTTCAATTAGCACATCATTTAATCCTGATATGCATTTTAATAACAGTTATCTCTCCTATGAAGGGGGTAGAACTGATTTTTTAGGGTTTGATGACGGGACAAGAAAAAATAAAATTTTTAATTCTTTTTTGGGAAATGTATTTGATCCTAGACTAAATAATTCGGTTAGTGGATTAAATACTATCAATAGAGTTTCAAATCAATTTAATCCTTTAATGGCTCCCAAAAATGACATAAGTGGTATGAATTATAATTTAGCCGTCAATTATGGAAACCAATTTAATTTTGAAAACGGCCACTCTTTTGGATATTTAGGCTCACTATCATACAGAAGAGAACAAACCGTCTATGAAAACTCTCAGGATAATATTTTCAATTTTAGTCCTGACAGGTCCGAACTAAACTTCGAAGAAAATAGACTTCAATATGGTACCATTGGAGGAGAAAACATAATATTAAGCGGTCTATTTGGAACAACCTATAAAACAAATAATTCGAAGTTCAGATTTAATGCGATTCATATTCAAAACGGAGAAAGTACCTCTGGTAGTTTTCGCCAGCTAACTCGATTTTCCGATTTCGTTGATTTTAACAAATTTAATTTGGAATATAACGAAAGAGCTATTTCAAATGGAATACTTTCAGGCTTGCACAACTTTGATGAATCAAAATTAAAATTGGAATGGAAACTCTCTGGCACACTTGCCAAAGTGCATGACAAAGACGTAAGAAACACAACATTTCAAGATGAGGAGGGGATTTTTAGCTTTCAGGAAAATACTGAGCCTAAAAGAATTTGGAGAACACTTGATGAATATAATCTTGTTGGGAAAGTTGATTTAACAAAACGTTTTGTCTTTCTTGGAGAAAATGCTGTGTTAAAGTTTGGTGGATATAGTTCTTTCAAAGAACGCGACTTCGCGATTGCTCAATATTCAGTTAGCAGTAATTTTACATCCGAAAGTGATTGGGCAAATTATGGTGGAGATCCAAATCAACTTTTTAATCCCACTAATTTAATCTCATCGACAAACCTTGATGGAACCTATATAAATCCGCAAACAACAATAAAACAAGATGCAAACATTTTTAATGCAAGACAACAAAATTTAGCTGGTTATATTTCTAATGAATTTAATTTGAGTTCAAAATTGAAGTCTATTATTGGATTGCGATTTGAAAATTACCAGGTATTTTATACTGGTGAAAATAGTCAACTTGGACAAGTATTTGATAATAATAAAATTATAAGTGAAAACAACTTATTCCCTTCAACAAATTTTATTTATAGTTTAACAGATAACAAGAATTTGCGACTGGCTTATTCATTAACAACCGCTAGACCCAGTTTTAAAGAAGCATCAATTGCTGAAATTTATGATCCCCTTTCAAATTTATTTTTTATTGGGAATATTAATATCAGACCTACTTACATAGATAACTTTGATCTTAGATATGAATCTTTTGGTGAGGATGCTCAGCTTTTTGCAATGAGTCTGTTTTACAAAAATTTAACCGATCCCATTGAAATTGGATTTGTAGCAGCTTCTACTTCGAATTATAAACCTCTCAATCTTGAAAATGCGAATGTCATTGGTTTCGAAGTTGAATTAAGAAAAAAATTAAGTGATTGGTTTAAGGGGATTAAAAATTTAAATTTGAATTTTAATGGTTCTTACATCATTTCTGATGAAAAATTTAGTGAGGATGAGCTAAAGCTCAGGACTTTAGGGCTTAGAGAAGGCGAAACTTTAGGCGACTCAAGACCACTGCAAGGTCAATCCCCATATCTAATTAATGCTGGACTTGATTACAATAATCAACAAAAAGGAATTCGAGGAAACTTATATTTTAATGTACAGGGAAAAACTTTAGAAGTTGTTGGAGATGGATTTTATCCTGACGTTTATACCATGCCATTTAACAGTTTAAATTTTAATTTAAGCAAACAATTTAAAAACAATACAAATCTAACATTTAGAATAAGAAATTTACTAAATGACGAAAGAGAAAGTTTATTTGAGGGATATGGCGGGACAAAAGAGTATTTTAGATTTAGAAATATTGGAAGGACTTATTCTCTAGGCTACTCTGTTAAATTTTAATACCTTGATAAACTTATGGACAGCATATATTTATTTATAGTTATCCTGTTAAGTCTATTAGCTATTGGTGATTTAATAGTTGGGGTAAGTAACGATGCTGTGAATTTTCTAAACTCTGCTATTGGATCTAAGGTTTTTTCGTTTAGAAAAATTATGATTTTTGCTAGCGTAGGCATTCTTTTTGGAGCACTATCCTCTAGCGGTATGATGGAGGTTGCAAGAAAGGGAATATTTAACCCTGGGGCATTCTTTTTTGATGAGATCATCTTCATCTTCATGGCTGTAATGATGACAGATATTTTATTATTAGACTTTTTTAATACTATCGGTTTACCAACGTCAACTACCGTCTCTATTGTTTTTGAGTTACTAGGTGCTGCTGTTGTAATGGCAATAATTAAAATAGCTAAGTCTGATCAACTGCTGTCTGATTTATCAACCTATATAAATACAGAAAAGGCAACTCAGATTATTTTGGGCATCTTACTTTCAGTATTTATAGCCTTCTCTATCGGAGCATTAGTGCAATGGATATCCCGAATTATTTACACATTTAATTTTGAAAAAAAACCATCTTGGTTAAATAGTCTTTTTGGGGGAGTTGCATTAGCTGCTATTTTTAATTTTATATTAATTAAAGGAATAAAAGGTACACCATATTCAAATATGGAACTAGAGCTTTTAAATTCCCAAACAATAAACTCCTTTATAGAAAGCAATCTTCTTTCGGTTCAAATCATAAGTTTTATTCTTTGGTTTTTTTTCTCAGTATTAATGAATTTTATCAAATGGGATATTTATAAAATTATTATTGGGGTCGGGACTTTTGCTTTGGCACTAGCATTTGCTGGTAATGATTTAGTAAATTTTATAGGTGTCCCTATTGCTGCTTTTCAATCATACAAAGCTTGGTTAGGTTCCGGGGTTTCAGCAGAGAGTTTTAGTATGATACAATTAACTCAAAAAGTTCAAACACCTACTATTTTTTTATTTGTCTCTGGAACAATAATGATAATTACTCTTTGGTTTTCATCAAAAGCAAAAAAGGTTGTCAAAACTTCTTTGGACCTTTCCAATCAATATGGAACTCGTGAACGATTTAAACCTAATTTTTTATCAAGAATTTTAGTTAGAATATTTATCAATCTAAACGAGATTATTAAAAATGCTATTCCTGAAAAAACTCAGCTTGTATTAAATAACTCTTTTAAACAAATCAACCCTAAAGGAAATATTAATGCTAGTAATATTCCTGAATTCGATAAGCTTAGAGCAAGTATAAATCTTGTAGTAGCCTCTGTTTTAATTTCTTTTGCAACCTCACTTAAATTACCCTTATCAACAACCTATGTGACATTTATGGTAACCATGGGTACTTCACTTGCTGACCGTGCATGGAGTTCAGATAGTGCAGTTTATAGAGTCTCAGGAGTACTTAATGTAATTGGAGGTTGGTTTTTAACTGCTTTTAGTGCATTTACTGTTGGTGGTATTATAGTGTATCTTCTTAATATTGGAGGGGTTCAGGTAATTGCAGTAATCATGTTTATTATTTTATTGATAATAGGAAAAAATTATGTTAATCATAGAAAAGAAAATAAGTCTGTAAGAGAAGAAGAAATTGCTCTTATTGTTGAAAGTAACTCTTTTCAAGGTGTAATTGATCAAAGTGGTTCAACAATAGAACTTGTTCTGAAAAAAAGTTATAAAGTATATAAACTTATAATACTAGGGCTCTCAACCAATGACCTGGAACCACTTGAAAAGGCAAAAAAGAATTCAAAAAAATTACAGAACAGTATTGAAGACTTAAAAGGAAATCTTTTCTACTTTATTCGAAATCTTGAAAAAAGTTCATTGCCAGCTAGTACATTTTATATTGAACTTTTGGGTTACTTACATGATCTATCTGAAGATCTGACTTATTTAGCAAAAATCAGTTATGATCACCTTAATAACAACCACCGTAAATTAACATTTAGTCAAATTAAAGACCTCTTATTGATTGAAGAATCAGTAAATAAAATTTTTAAAGAGGGAAAAGAAGCATTTAATTCTATCCAAAATCAAAAGGAATTTGAAGAGGTATTGTTTGAGAAAAACAATTCATTTGGACTTATAGAATCTAAAATAAATACTCAAATTGAAAGAACAAGAAGTGAGGAGACAAGTCCGAAAAATACTACTCTCTACTTTAACTTTTTAATAAGAACAAAAGACCTTATTACCCACAAATATGAATTGGTTGAAAAATACTACGGCGTTGTAAAAAAACTTTAAAGCTAATCGGAACTAGAAGCCAAAAGTTCTGGCTTGATCCATTTCTTTGCTCTTAAAATTTTGTTGTCTTTGTAGTCGACCTCGATCAAAGAATCGCCATTCCAAAAAAGCCAACGGTTAACTTTTTTCCCCGCTTCAAAACTTCCTTCCGAAATTTTATTCCCATGAAGATCATAACTTACCCAATCTCCATGGTTTTTGCCATCTAAAAAATAGCCTGTTTGTGAAATATTTCCATTTACATGATATTCTGTAAACTTCACTGATTCACCTTCTTGAACAAATTCACGTCTAGGCTCGTTTTCCTGAGCGTTCAAGGCTAAGGTTGTAAGTAAAAAAAGACAAATCAGATGTTTCATTTTGGAACTAGTTACTTCCTTATTAACACAAAGTTAATAAAAAATAAATATTTAAGTAATGTTTTGGTAACATTATCTTAACATTAGCTCACAATACATTGATTTACACGAAAATAAAAAGCCCGCATCAGCGGGTTTTATCAGAATTTATGCTATAATCTTCTAGGATCCACACATCAAACAATCATCATCTTCGCTTTCCTTGGCCTTTGAAAGCATCTGCTTTAATTCTTCAGGAGACAGGGGTTCAACAGGCTGAGGGGTTGATTCTGAATTAGCTTGATTTGCTGTTATTGCAGTAGCAGGTATTTGAGCAGGAGCCTTTTCTTCTTTAGACTTATTGTCAAGGGTAAACTTAATTGCATCTACGGCAGATTTTGTCCTTAAATAATACATACCGGTCTTAAGACCCGATTTCCATCCATAGAAATGCATAGAAGTGAGTTTAGCCATAGTTGCTCCTTCCATAAATAAATTTAGAGACTGGGATTGGTCAATAAAATATCCTCTATGTCTAGACATATCAATGATATCTTTCATACTCATTTCCCAAACGGTTCTGTAAAGTTCTTTTATGTCAGTTGGAATAGCTTCAATGGTTTGAATTGATCCATTATTTCGCATCAACTCCTGTTTCATTTCCTCATTCCAAAGTCCTTTTTCAACTAGATCCTCCAGTAAGTGTTTGTTCACTACAATGAATTCGCCTGAAAGCACTCTACGAGTATATATATTTGATGTGTAAGGCTCAAAACATTCATTGTTACCAAGAATTTGTGAGGTACTAGCCGTAGGCATAGGTGCAACTAAAAGTGAATTTCTTACACCTTGTTTTTTTACAGTTTTTCTGAGTTTTGCCCAATCCCAACGACCACTTAATTCTTCATCCTTTATTCCCCAAAGATTGTGTTGGAACTCACCTTTAGAAATTGGTGAATCTTTATAGGTTTGATAAGGGCCGTCTTTTTTCGCCTCTTCAGCAGATGCGGTAACGGCTGCAAAATAAAGAGTTTCAAAAATTTCTTGATTTAGTTCTTTGGCCTTTTCAGAAGTAAATGGTAAACGCAACATTATAAAGGTATCTGCTAGGCCTTGAACACCTAATCCAATTGGACGATGTCTGAAGTTAGAGTTTTCTGCCTCTTTTACTGGATAATAATTTCGGTCAATTACCCTATTAAGATTTTTAGTAACTCTTACTGTAACATCAAAAAGTGATTTATGATCAAACTCGCCATTCTTAACGAACATCGGAAGGGCAATAGATGCAAGATTACATACTGCTATCTCATCTGCTGAGGTATATTCTAGTATTTCAGTACAAAGATTTGAAGAACGTATTGTGCCGAGATTTTTTTGATTTGACTTGCGGTTAGCAGAATCCTTGTATAACATATAAGGAGTCCCCGTTTCTATTTGGGATTCAAGAATTTTTTCCCAGAGCTCACGGGCTTTGATTGTTTTTCTACCTTTACCTTCTCCTTCATATTTTTCATACAATTTTTCAAATTCCTCTCCATGAACATCATACAGTCCTGGACACTCATTAGGACACATAAGGGTCCATTCACCGTCCTCTTCGACCCTTTTCATAAATAAGTCTGGTGTCCACATGGCATAAAAAAGATCTCTAGCACGCATTTCTTCTTTTCCATGGTTCTTTTTCAACTCAAGAAAATCAAAAATATCAGCATGCCAAGGTTCAACATATATAGCAAAGGAACCCTTTCTTTTACCACCTCCTTGGTCTACATATCTTGCAGTATCATTAAATACTCTAAGCATTGGAACGATTCCATTTGATGTTCCATTAGTTCCAGCTATATATGACCCTGTAGCTCTTATGTTATGTATAGATAACCCTATACCTCCAGCAGACTGAGATATTTTTGCAGTCTGTTTTAAAGTGTCATAAATACCATCAATGCTGTCATCTTTCATGGTCAAAAGAAAACAAGATGACATTTGTGGCTTGGGTGTTCCCGAGTTAAACAATGTAGGTGTGGCATGTGTGAAATACCGCTTAGACATTAATTCATATGTTTCTAGAGCTGATTCAATATCGTCAAGATGAATTCCTATTGAGACTCTCATCAACATATGCTGAGGGCGTTCAACAATTTTACCATTAAGCTTTAATAAGTATGAACGTTCTAAAGTTTTGAAACCAAAGAAATCATAACCGAAGTCACGGTTATAAATAATACTAGAGTCAAGTTTGTCTGAGTTTTTTTTGATTACTTTGTAAACCTCATCTGAGAGTAAAGGAGCTTTTTTTTCTGTCCTAGGATTGATATAGTTGTACAAATCATCCATTGTCTCGGAAAAAGATTTTTTTGTGTTCTTATGTAAGTTCGATACTGATATACGCGCAGCCAATTTTGCATAATCAGGATGGGTTGTAGTCATGGTTGCGGCAATTTCAGCTGCAAGATTGTCGAGCTCTGAAGTAGTTACGCCATCATAAAGTCCCTCAATCACTCGCATAGCAACTCTGACTGGATCTACTAATGGATTTAAACCATAATTTAGTTTTCGAATCCTCGCTGTGATTTTGTCAAACATGATGGGCTCCTTTCGACCATCCCTTTTTACTACAAACATATTTTACATTTTAAGTTTTGCTTTAATTTATGGTTAGAATTAAAAAGATTGATTTAAAATTTAAAGCGAATTACTAGAAATCAGCATCAAAACTTATTTTCTCGTCTTTTTTTTCATTATTCAATACTCCTGCTTTTTGGTATTCTCCTACACGTTTTTCAAAGAAATTAGTCTTCCCTTGTAGAGAAATCATATCCATAAAATCGAATGGATTACTTACATTAAATTCTTTTTCGATACCAAGCTCAACCAAAAGACGATCTGTAACAAATTCAAGATACTGAGTCATCAGTTTTGCATTCATTCCAATTAAACTTATTGGCAAGGATTCAGTAATGAACTCTCTTTCAATGTTTAGGGCATCTAACAATATTTCCTTAATTCGTTTGGGTGGAACTTTATTTACAAGATGTTTGTTATGTAGATGAACAGCAAAGTCGCAATGAACGCCCTCATCTCTAGATATTAATTCATTTGAGAAAGTTAGCCCTGGCATTAATCCTCGTTTCTTTAACCAAAATATTGAGCAAAAAGCTCCTGAGAAAAATATACCCTCTACCGCAGCAAATGCAATAAGTCTTTCAGCAAAAGAATCTGATTCAATCCATCTAAGTGCCCAATCTGCTTTCTTTTTTATAGCTGGAAATACTTCAATTGCTTTAAACAGTTTATCTTTTTCTACATCATCCTTTACATATGTATCAATTAGTAGTGAATAGGTTTCTGAGTGGATATTTTCCATCATAATTTGGAAACCATAAAAAAACTTAGCTTCAGAATATTGAACTTCGTTAACAAAATTTTCTGCTAGATTCTCATTTACAATTCCGTCAGAAGCAGCAAAAAAAGCGAGGATATGCTTAATAAAATACTTTTCATCATCATTGAGTTTAGAATTCCAATCGGAAAGGTCTTGGTGTAAATCAATTTCTTCAGCAGTCCAAAAACTTGCTTCCATTTTTTTATACCATTCCCAAATATCATGATGTTGAATAGGGAAGATTACAAAGCGATTTTCGTTTTCTTGGAGAATAGGTTCTACTGCTGCCATTTGTCGTTTTATTAATTAGGTTAAAGAAAGTTGAATTATGAATAACAAAGATTCTAAATTGTATTCAAAATTGAAAGAGCAACTTTTCCACAATGGAGCTTAGTTTTTAACAAAAAACTATATTTTTTGATTTTTTTCTAAAAAAAATGTTTTTATAAATATCTGTATATCAGTTGATTAAAAAAAGAGGTCTCTGTCAACCCGCAAAAACACTGACAAACTCTTAGGATGTCTTTTTTGCACTTGCATGCAATGCATTAAACCAATCTTTTCCAAATTTTCTAATCAAAGCTGTTTTGACAAATTGATAGACTGGAATTTTAATAGCCTCACCTAAAGAACAGGCGTCCGAACATATACTCCACTTATGATAATTAACAGCAATTGTCTTATTATATTGGTTTATTCTAAGTGGATATAAGTGACAGGATATTGGCTTTTGAAAATCTATTGATTTATTTCTGTAAGCATTTTCTATACCACAAGAGGCAATACCGGTAGATGAAAAAACTGCATAGGCACATTCTTTTCCCTTTACAAGTGGCGTTTCGAAATCACCATCTAATCCATTTACATAAACTCCTTGTTTTTCAATAGTCTCTATCCCATTTTTACTCAAATAGGGTTTTATTTTTGAATAATTCTTCTGGAGATATTTAACCTCTTTTTTTTTCCAGTGGTGCTCCTGCTTCACCTGCAACACAACACTCACCTTTGCACTTTGAAATGTTACATGCAAATTCTTCAGATAATACGTCGTCTGAAATCAGAGTATCCTTTACTATAATCATTAGATTTTTTTGTAAAAATATATAATAATAGATTTTTTGATTAGAATATCTGATTTAGATTTGCAAAAAAAATTAAAGTGATTGATGCAAAAGAAATTTTTACTGCTAGTTTAGTTTTGTTCGCTGTAATTGATATAATTGGGAATATTCCTTTGGTTATATCGCTAAGAGAAAAAGTAGGACACATTCAATCAGAAAAAGCTTCAATAATTGCAGCAATTATTATGGTTGGATTTTTATTTGTAGGTGAAGAGATACTAAACCTAATTGGAATTGATATTAATTCATTTGCAGTTGCAGGTTCCTTTATTATTTTTTTTCTAGCCCTTGAGATGATACTCGGAATATCAATTTTTAGTAATGATGCTCCAGAAACAGCCTCAATTGTACCTCTTGCATTTCCAATGATTGCTGGGGCGGGAACGATGACATCTTTACTTTCATTACGGGCGGAATATCAAGTTTTAAATATCATTTTTGCCATTATAATAAATATTATTTTTGTTTATATAATTTTAAAATCATCAAAATATATTCAGAATTTTTTAGGTAAATCAGGCATTAACATAATCCGAAAGGTTTTTGGAATTATTCTTCTAGCGATTGCCGTAAAGTTGTTCACTTCAAACATCAGTCAGCTATTTTAGAATTATGAAAGTATTATATTACATTCTCATTCTAATTGCTTTAAGCATCTTTATATTTAATCTATTTCAGGTGGATTGGTCAAATCCAATAAATGGAAAAAGTGCAGTTGCTGTCATATGTGCTATAGCATCTGCGAGTGCAGTTTTATTATTAACAATTCTCATTCTATCAAAAAAGATTGCTGAAAGACTGAATAAAAAATAGTATATCATTTGTCAATCTGTCTCCATTGCTCTAATCACAAATTTATCATTTTGGTTGGCAATCTTAAAGTATGTATTCTCGTCATACACTTGAAGAGCGATAAAGGCTTTTATTGAATTTAAAATATTTTCTTTATTCTTTTTTGTCACTTTGATAGGGAGATTATTTTTCTTGCAAAATTCTGCAAAAGACTCAATAAACTCATTTGGATTCGGCAACTCTTCATTCAAAAATTTTTGTTTGTTATCAAAGTTGAAATTTTTTGCATTTTTATCTAACTCTAAAAAAACAAAAAGATCAATTAGGTTAGAACCTATTATATAATCGTTCCACAACTCATCTTTTGTTTCCTGAGTGGAAACATAAATGTCAGGAGTAATACCACCACCTCCATAAACCTTTTTCCCTTTGGGTGTGGTAAAAATCAAACTATCATTAATCGGTATTTTTGAGGGATCATTCATTTCTCCTGTTTGGTGTCGTTTGCGAACTTCAGCATAATAGTCTGTCCGACTTGAAGTGTCGTAAGGTCTTTGTATAGATCTCCCAGTCGGGGTATAGTATCTCGCTGTAGTAAGTCGAACTTGGTCTCCTTGACCAAGAGGCATTTGTTGCTGAACAAGACCTTTCCCAAAAGTTCTTCTTCCTATTATTAAGCCTCTATCGTTATCTTGGACAGCACCAGCGACAACCTCGCTTGCAGAAGCAGAATCTTCATCTACTAAAATTAAAAGTTCTCCTTTTTCAAAAAGGCCTCCTGATGTAGAAAACGTTTGCACTCTTTTTCCATTATTAGCCTCAACAATTACTATACCCTTTTTTGCTTCTAACAAGTCATCTGCAATTTTTTTTGCAGGTTGTAGATATCCCCCTGGGTTTCCTCTTAAATCTATTATCAGTCTTTTCATTTTTTTAGCCTTCAAAAAAGTAATCGCATTTTTAAACTCGGGATAAGTAGTTTGTGAAAAGCGAGTGATTTTGATGTAGCCCGTGATTTCATCCACCATATACAATGCATTAACACTTGGAAGTGGTACTGGACCTCTAACAATATCAAAACTGTAAATAGAGTCTTCTTTTTTTCTATAAACTGATAACCGTACAGGTGTTTTCGAATTCCCCTTTAACCTTGAAATAATTTGATCACTATTCAATTCTTTTTGAAAAAGAGTATCTTCATCAGCCATTAATATTCGGTCTCCTGACAATAAACCTGCTTTTTCACTAGGACCGCCTTTTAATACTCTACTTACTGCAACAGTGTCTTGTAACATTCTAAACTGTACACCTATTCCATGAAAATTACCTTTCATACTTTCAGAGAGTGATTCTCTTTGAACTGCTGGTATGAATACTGAATGAGGATCAAGTTTATTAACTATTTCTTTAATCACAATATTTACTAAGCTATCTGAATTAATCTCATCCACATAATCTTGAGTTAGATATTTAATTAACCTATTGAGTTTTTTAACGCTTGAGCTATCTGAAATTGTTGAATAAGAACTTATGAAATTGTTTGATCCCAAAAGATATCCTATGGAAACTGAGAGAATAATTATTAGCCCTAAATAAAGATTATTATTTTTCATATATTATATTTAAGGGAGATGATCTAAAACAACACCTGCTTTTTTTAAAAACTTTAGCCCTGAAGAATCTTTATAAGCAATAGAATAGACTACCCTAACAATTCCGGCTTGATGTATTAATTTACTACACTCTTTACAAGGAGAAAGTGTAATGTAAAGCGTAGCGCCTTTACAAGATTGTGTAGAAGCTGCAACTTTCAAAATTGCATTTGCTTCTGCGTGAAGAACATACCACTTTGTATAATTTTCTTCATCTTCACAAATATTTTCAAATCTAGACGGGGTTCCATTATATCCGTCGGAGATAATCATTCTATCTTTTACAATTAATGCTCCAACTTTTTTCCTTTTGCAATATGAAAGTTGCCCCCAAATTTTAGCCATCTCTAAATAAGCTCTGTCGTACTTTTCTTGTTTCTTTTGCGCCATCGCTACTAATATAGTACTTAGTCTGAAATCTAATTTAAATTCGGTTTAAAATCATAAATAAAGCTTGAGATAATATCATAGCACCTACCAAAAATTCCCATTTATTTTTTGATTGCTTTAGTATTTTTAAAACAATAAAAGAAAGTATTAAAACTAAAATAACAATTAAGACCTGTGCAAGTTCAACACCTAAAGCAAAAGAAAAAAGTGATATACTGACATCTTTTTCAGGAATTAACATTTTAAAATACCTTCCAAAACCCAATCCATGAATTATACCAAAAACACCTGTTAAAAGTGGGTAAAGAAATTTCCTTTTTGAAAAATTATTTTGGCTTGGATAAAAAAGGAAGATGGAATTTATAGCTATCGTGATTGGTATTAGTAATTCTATCCAATACGATGAAAAGGGAATTTTTAAATAAAAGTTCCCTATTAGTGATAGGGTATGTCCAATGGTAAAAATAGTTACCCACCACAGTAACTTTCGCCACTGCACAAATGTGAAAGGAATTGCCATTGTAATTATAAAATAAAAATGGTCGAGACCTTCCCAATCAACAACATGCCAAAAACCAAGCTTGGTATAAAACCACAAAAATTCAATCATAAACCTCTCTCATTTTGAATTGTTTCATATGCTTTTTGTACCTCTTGAAATTTTTCTTGAGCTCCCTTGATAAGCGCAGGGTCCTTTGATTGTAATTTATCAGGGTGATATTTTTTGGCCATTTCTCTATAAGCCTTTTTTACTTCAGAATCTGAAACATTGGGCGAAATTTCTAAAATCTTATATGCACTATCAGAATCTTCAAAAAACATTGCCTTTATACTTTCAAAATCTGAAATCCGGATACCAAGCGCAGAAGCAATCTGATCTATTTTACTTAATTCACTCTGAGAAACACTACCATCAGCTTTAGCAACTCCAAAGAGAAAATATAATACTTGTAAACGTGTCTCATAAGGAGAACTTTCAACAAATATTTTTGCTAATTTTTGAATATTTTGTACTTCATTTTTGATTTGCTCATTGAAGGTTTCAAATATTATTGAAGCCTGTTGAGTTCCATAATTTGAAATAAAAAAGTTTCTCACAAATTGAAGCTCTTCTGTTTTTATTTTGCCATCAGCTTTAATAACAGTTGCTGAAAGGGCAAGTAAATTAAGTTGAAATGTTTTAGATTTCGAACTAGTTGAAACCCATGATTGAAAGGGAGAACTTGAGTTTTTATTTAATTGATCAATTAGACTTCCAATAAAAAAGCCAAAAAGTGCTCCAGGAAATCTAAAAAAGTAATATCCTAAGAAAGCAACAAACCATTTAACCATAAATCTGTAATCATTTATTTTACAAATTTGATAAATTAAATTGTGCTTGCAAAACACTACAATTTCATTAATTCATATATTTGAAAAAAAAAATATGTATCCAGAAGAAATAGTAAAACCGATGAAAGAGGAATTGACTAGCATTGGTTTCAATGAGCTTTTAACAAGAGATGACGTGAACATTGCTCTAGAAAAAGCTGGGACCACTCTTATTGTTGTAAATTCTATTTGTGGTTGTGCAGCAGCTAATGCAAGACCTGGAGTTCATTTATCTCTTCAAAATAATAAAAAGCCAGACAATTTAGTTACAGTTTTTGCTGGTGTTGATACTGAAGCTACAAATAGTGCAAGAGAAATGATGATTCCTTTTCCACCTTCCTCTCCAAGTATTGCTTTGTTTAAAAATGGTACTTTAGTTCACATGATTGAAAGACACCATATTGAAGGTAGACCAGCAGAACTCATCGCAGAAAATCTTAAAGAAGCTTATAATCAACACTGCTAACTTTTAAATTTGTGTAAGAATAACTAAGTATGAAAACTATTTTAAGTTATTCACTTAGTGTACTTTATTACCTATGTTTTGGGATATTGCTTT
This sequence comes from Bacteroidetes bacterium SCGC AAA795-G10, assembly GCA_003130815.1. Classification (GTDB taxonomy): domain Bacteria; phylum Bacteroidota; class Bacteroidia; order Flavobacteriales; family Flavobacteriaceae; genus MS024-2A. Next base: position 213,419 of record QFDA01000001.1, read on the forward strand.
TCTCATTTCAAATAATACAATGGTTTTGTTTAAATATGTTCGGATATTATGCTCATAAAAAAAGTGTTGACATTTTAAATTACCTAATTCTACTTTCTCTTTCCATTATAAAAACACGGATTTTTTTTGAGGCTGAATCAAATCTACCGCCACCAGGTAAAAATGTAATTTTTATAGCCAACCATCAAAGCACCTATGACATACCACCATTGATATGGAAATTACGTAATTACCACATGAAATTTGTGAGTAAAAAAGAACTAGGCAGGGGAATTCCAAGTATTTCATATAACTTGAGAAATGGGGGTTCAATATTAATTGATAGGGAGAAGCCAAAGGAGGCTATTAATTCAATAAAAAATTTTGGGAAATTTCTTTCTAAAAAAAACTTTTCAGTACTAATTTTTCCAGAAGGGACAAGATCGAAAAATGGAAAAGTTAAAAAGTTTCATCGATCAGGTCTAAAAACTTTAATCAAAAATATACCTGGTGCTATAATTGTTCCCATAAGTATTAAAAATTCATGGAAATTTTCAAGCCAAAATTATTTTCCAATGCCTTTAGGCGTAAAAATTATAATAAGATTTCATAATTCTTTATCAAATAATATGAAGAATTTTGAATCTTTAATTGATAAAGTAGAAGCTACAATCCATAAACAAGTCATGAGCTAATCTCCAAAATTTGGAAGAGTAATTGTAAAAGTTGTTCCTTTTCTGTTTTTTGATATATATTCTATTGATCCTTTATGTGACTCAATAATTTTTTTTACAATACCTAAGCCTAAACCCATCCCAGAAGTTTTTGTAGTGAACTTAGGTTCAAAAATTTTGTCTTTTATTTCATGGGGTATTCCATCTCCGTTATCTGTAATAGATAAAATTGTTTTATCCGTTTCAGAGGATAATTGAACTCCAATAATTGGATTTCTTTCTTTAGGAACAGATTGAAGTGCATTTTGAACAATATTAGTTATTATTCTAATCCACTGTGTTTTATCTAGTTTATGAAAAATTTGAGATTTATTAGAAGAGAAAATAATATGCTTTTTGTCAAAAATACTTACTGCCATTTTTGTTACTTCTACCAAATCTGCTTTTTTCATCTTGGGTTTGGGTAAAGAGGCAAAATCAGAAAATGCTTCTGCAACCTCGCTCATTGTATCGATTTGTTGAATTAATAAACTTGAAAAGTCTTTTAATTTTTGATTGTTTTCAGGATCGTTTGGATCATATTGTTTCTGAAAACTTTGAATTGTTAGTCGCATAGGGGTCAATGGATTTTTTATTTCATGAGCTACTTGACGAGCCATCTCCTGCCATGCTTGTTGACGTTCTGTCTTAGCGAGTTTTTCTGCGCTATCAGCGAGGTCATCAACCATCTTATTATAGGATATAATTAAACTATTGATTTCTCTAGTTGCATTTTTTAAGTAAATTTTCTCATTCTTTTTTTCCAATCGCATTTGTCCCATTCTTATTCTTATCGTCTCCAGTGAACGGGTAACAAATCTTGATAGAAAGTATGCTATTAAAATTACACCAATTAGCAGTAGGATATATATCTGATATAAGTTTTCTATAAATGTATTGAGTTCATTTTCGGAAAATGAAACATCCTCAAAGTAAGGAAAGAATAATATAGCATAAGGATTATTTAATTCATCTTTTAATACATTGTATGAAGCATGAAAATTATCGATCTCCGATTTATAATGTTCAATATAACTGCCATTTCCAGAAGCTTTTATTTTATCTAGTAAAACGTCTCCTAACCTATAATTATTAGCTACAACTTCAAGTGGAGTATGATAAATAAAAATAGGATCCCCATCAACAGTGAAAAGTGAATATTGTACATTATGGATAGTATTAATTTTTTCAAAATCAGAACTGTATTTTTTCCAAAAATCAACAGATTTTTTACTTAAATCATGTTTGCTAGATAAATAATCAATATGTCTTTTTATCTGAATTTCTTTTCTTGTAAGGCGACCCAAATGATAATTTTCTCTTTGCGATTCATATTGAATTGTTGTTGTTCCCAAAATCATTAATCCAGCAATAACTAGCATTCCAATCATTACTATGAAAAGTCTTGTTCTAAATGAAATCCGTTTTGGGAATTTAAATTTATTAATCATTATTTTTCTCTAGTTTTTTTGTAGAGACGAATACCCAACATCAAGACAACTATTAACCCTAAAAAAGCAATAAGCCCACTGAGCCAATGCAAACTATCCTTCAGAATGACTAAAAAAACAATTGCGAAAAGTAAAATAGTTGCTCCCTCATTCCATATTCGCATAAACATACTAGTATAATTCAATTTGTCATTTTGTTGTTTTAAAAACATCTGATGGGTTTTTATATGATATGCAACTAGAACAGAAACAAAAGTTATTTTCAAATGCATCCAGCCTTGAAAAATAAATGAAGGAACCAATACTAATAACCAAATTCCAAATATCATTGCTAATATGGCTGATGGCCATGTTATGATATACCAGAGTCTTTTTGTCATAATTTTAAATTGAGTAATTAGGATATCTGAATCTCTATTTGTTTTCTTTGAGGCCTCAATATGATAAATAAATAACCTTGGAATGTAAAATAAACCAGCAAACCAGGTAATTACAAAAATTAAGTGTAAAGCTTTGATATAATTATAATACAATACGGTTTGCTTTATTGTTATATAGACTAAGTTTAATTCAACTAATGCCTTCTTAAAATTATAAAATTAAATTCTATTTAATTAAACATCGGTTAATAGAGCTACATTAGTTCTTTTCGAATTGCCTTATTAAGGAAGTAGATTGTAACTATAGTTGCAAGTAAGTCTGCTATTGGAAAAGCAAGCCAAACTCCAAATACACCGTAAAATAAGGGTAGAGAAAAAAGTAGTGGTATAAAGAAAAACCCTTGGCGACTCAATGTAAGTAATAAAGCAGGTTTTGCTTTTCCAATAGCTTGAAAATAAGCTGAACCAATTAGTTGAATGCCTACAATCGGCAATGCCATAAAAACATATCTCAATGCAATTGGAGTCTGTTGTGATACATCTAAATTATCGGAAAAAACTTCAGGTATTGATTCAGAAAAAAATATAATTAGAATTAAAACAAATGTAGCTAAAATGCTAGCATATTTTATTGAAGTTTTAATTGATGCGCGAACACGTTCCCAATTTTTAGCACCATAGTTATATCCTGCAATTGGAAGAAATCCTTGTGTAATTCCAAAAATTGGGAAAGAGGCGAACATTAGCATTCTGCTTATAATTGCATATACTGTAATAGCAGATTCACCTCCAAGAACAAAAAGTATATTATTTACTAATAAAACGGTAACACTAACCATGGCCTGTCTAATTAAAGTAACTGATCCTAGGGAGGAGATCTCATTAACCAAATTCAACTTTAATTTGAAACAATTTAGTTTTACTTTTAAAATAGATTTTTTAGAAATAAAAAAATACATAATGTACAATGCACAAACACCGTATGATATTGTAGTGGCCCATGCTGCTCCCATCATACCCCAATCAAAAATCTTAATAAAGATATAGTCAAGTGTGAGATTTGATAGTGAAGGTAAAAGCATTGCATACATTGCATTTTTTGGTTTACCCTCAGCCCTTATTGTATTATTAGCCATCATACAAAAAGCCAAAACAGGAACTCCATACATAACAACAACGTAATAAGTTTTTGCTAGAGTAAATAATGTGCCTTTTCCTCCAAAAAGAGGAATAATTTGGTTTGTGTATAGCAAACCAAAAATCACAAGTAAAATTGTAAGAATTAAAGTTAAAGTAATTTGATTACCAAAAGTTTGTTCAGCTTTTGTAATATTATTTTCTCCTAGACTTCTTGAAATAATTGAACCTCCTCCAACTCCAATTGACATTCCTAGTGCTGCTATAAAAAAAGAAACTGGCAAAACTACATTTATAGCAGCTATAGCTTCTGAACCTATCCATCTGCCAACAAAAACTGTATCAATTAGAATATTTAATGACATAACCAAAATTCCAATTGAGGCTGGGATTGACTGCTGAATCAAAAGTTTAGATATTGGAAGAGATCCTAATGGTTCTTTATTTACTCCTCTCATTTTTCAACGTTCAAATGGGCCCACTCATCGATCCAACGGCTAAGCACATTTACCCATTCTTCTCTATCATTAATACATGGTATTACATGTAATTTTTTACCCCCATTATCTTCAAAATCTTCAGCTGCTTCCATCCCAATTTCTTCTAAAGTTTCTAAGCAATCTGAAACAAAGGCAGGAGTTGCAATCGCTAATTCTTTAATTCCTGATTTTGCAAATTTTTCAACAGTCTTATCAGTGTAGGGTTTTAACCATTTACCTAAAATCGAAACACGAGATTGAAAACTAGTCGAATAACTGCCTTTTTTTAGGCCTAATAATTCAGCAACTTTTGTTGAAGTAACTTCACATTGATGCCTATAACAGTATTTATGTGCTGGTGATTCCTCAAAGCAACATCTACCGTTCATTTTACAATGTGTTCCGGTAACGTCAGATTTTCTAATATGTCTATTTGGCACACCATGATAAGAAAATAATAAATGATCCCAATTCTTTCCTTGGAGTGCCTCTTGAATTGAGTTTCCTAAAACCTTTAAATAGTCTGGATGATTATAAAATGGTGGCAGTGAGGTGAGTTCTAAATCAGGGAAAAATTCATTTTGTATTTGTTCCGCTAAGACTAATATTGTTTCGGTAGTTGCCATTGCAAACTGCGGATAGAGTGGGATAATTAGAATGTGTTTAACACCCTTATTTACTAAGATCTCCATACCTTTTTTGATTGTAGGGTTTCCATATCGCATCGCAAGAGTCACAGGTACTGACACTTTACTTTGAACTTTATCCATTAGCCTTTTAGAAAGTACAATCAAAGGAGACCCTTCTTTCCACCAAATTTTCTTGTATGCTTCAGCTGATTTTTTTGGACGGGTTTTTAATATTATTCCTTTTACTAAAAAACTTCTAAACCATTTGGGTAAATCTATTACCCTTTCATCCATCAAAAACTCATCTAAATAATTCCTTACATCATCTGTCTCTGTACTATCCGGCGAACCCAGATTGACAAGTAAAACTCCTTTCATTTTGAATTTTTTACTAAGATACTGAACCCAAATATTTCTTTGGTGTTGTTCCGTACTTCTTTTTAAAAGCGTTAATAAAATGACTTGAAGTGCTATATCCTAGTTTTAAGCCTACCTCATTAACATTATATTTTTGTGACTCAAGCATTTTTCTTGCCTCATCCATTTTATGATCTAACAAATATGCATAAACAGTATCACCATAAATTTGTTTAAATCCATCTTTAAGTTTTTTTAGTGAAAGTCCAATTTCTCTTGCTAATTCTTCAAGTGAGGGTGGATCAGTCATTCGTTTTAAAATGATGTCTTTTGCTGCTCTAATTTTTTGAACGTTCTCCTCATCAATTAAAAAAGGACATTTTTCAGTTGATGGATCTTCACTTTTATTGAAATAAAGACTTAGAAGTTCATATACTTTCCCTTTAATATAGAGCGATCTGATGCTATCATGAATTTTTAATTGCAATATTTGACTTAAAACAACTGCTATGGATGAAGTAAATAATTGATTATCATAATATTTTTTTGCTCTATTTTCTAGACTCAAAAAAGATATTTGGTCTGCGTCAGAGGAAAATAAAGAATGGAATTTCGAAATTGAAATTAAAATACTTACCATCCATGTGTCTGGTGACAATTCTACATCAATAGGTAACGGTTTTTGTGGATTGTATAGTAGTATTGAGTGTTCTTCTCGTACCTGAAATGAGTAGTTTCCATCGTTAAAGCTAAAGTTTGTTTGACCCTTCAAGCAAAAATGAAATTGAATAACATCTTGATCTACAGGATATTTTTCTCTTATAATTCTTTCAGTATCATTTTTGAATCGCAAAACATAAAACCCAGATTCAATCTCAGTGTTATAGAAAGAACTTATACCGTTATTTTTCATATCTATAAATAAATTAGACTTGTATCAATTGATTAAATAATTTCCTTCAAAACTATGGCATTAATTTGATTTTTGGGTTTTTTTATTTTAAAACTTTATCAGATATTTAAAAACTTTTTAGCGTTACTTTTTTTAATTAATGTGTCTTAAGTTTGCAATGGATTTAGATAGAATAGAATAATGGAGACGCATCATCTTTTTGTGGTTGGGGTAAGTTATAAAACCGCAAATATTGATCTTAGAGGGAAATTTAGTCTTAATGACACCCAGCATCATGCCTTATTCTTAGAAGCTCAAAAACAAAAAATCAAGGACTTAATTGTTGTTAATACATGCAATCGCACTGAATTATATGCTTGGGCGCCTGATTCTGAAATTCTGGTAAACCTACTTTGTAATCATAGTGATGGAGATAAAGAGTTTTTTGAACAAATTGGTTATACACTTAAAGGGGAAGAAGGGATAAATCATGTTTTTCGTGTAGGAACTGGATTAGAGAGCCAGATACTTGGTGATTTTGAAATTATTGGACAAATAAAGCAAAGTTTTTTTCGTTCAAAAAAAATGGGACTAGCCGAGGGCTATTTGGAGCATTTTATAAACGCTGTTATAAATGCTAGCAAAAGAATAAAGACCGAGACAAAAATTTCAAGTGGTGCAACCTCTGTAGCATTTGCCTCAGTCCAATATATTCTTAAAAACACTCAGAACATATCAAAAAAAAATATTCTCCTTTTTGGTACAGGTAAAATAGGTGCTAACACATGTAAAAATCTTGTAAAACACACACCAAATGACCAAATCACACTGATTAATAGAACCCAGTCTCGAGCAGATAAAATTGCAAGTAAGTTTCCTGTTGTTGTTAAACCTTTTTCGGAACTAACCTCTTGTATTCATAAAGCAGATATCCTTATAGTAGCAACAGGAGCACAGAACTCAACAATTTCAAAAGAATTAATCCATAACAATAAGCCTTTACTTATACTTGATCTTTCAATTCCTAGAAATGTAGATACAGAAATTAATGAAATTGAAAATGTTAAAGTGATTCATTTAGACGAGCTCTCCCAAATTACCGATGCTACTTTTGAAATAAGAAAAAAACATATTCCCAAAGCTGAGGTAATATTAAACGAAACCAAAAATGAATTCCTAAACTGGCTTAAGCACAGAAAATATATACCTGCACTCAATGCCTTTAAAGAGAAAATAACTTCTTCAGAAAAAAAAGACAATGAATTAAAGGTTTATCTGAATAACTGTTTTGGTTTTCAAAGGAAACAGAGAATTGCACAAAAAATTACAGGACAAATTGCCGCCTATATTAGGGAAAACCCAAACCAAGCTGAGGAGACTATAGATTTAATTACAGATGTTTTTGAGCTCAATTCAGAAAAGATTGATTGATGATCCAAGTTGGAACTCGCAAAAGCACGTTAGCCCTATGGCAGGCAAACCAAGTTAGAGATCATTTAAAAAAAATTGGCTACGCTTCAAAATTAGTTGCTATTGAAAGTTTAGGCGATAAAAATTTAGTGCAGCCTATCTATTCTATGGGGATTAAAGGTGTTTTTACAAAGTCCTTAGATATTGCCCTTCTAAACAACAAAATAGATATCGCTATCCACAGCTTAAAAGATGTGCCTACATTACTTCCAAAAGGGATTGAAATTTCTGCTTATTTAAAAAGAGATAATCCTTATGACATAGTCGTGCATAACCCAAAATTTATTGATTGGGATGTATGCGATACAATAGGAACTGGAAGTTTAAGACGAAGAGCTCAATGGATGAGAAAGTTCCCAAAACACAAAACGGAGAATTTGAGAGGAAATGTCCAAACAAGGTTAAATAAATTAAATAAATCCAAATGGGGCGGTGCTATTTTTGCAAAAGTTGGACTACAACGTTTAAATCTGCTAAATGAAAATAGTTACTCCGTTTTAGAATGGATGATACCGGCTCCAGGGCAAGGTATTATTGGGATAGCTAGTATGAAAAAAAATGAAAAAATTGCTAGTATCATTAAAGAGCTAAATTGTGAAGAGACAATGCTGTGTGCTGAGATTGAAAGAAATTTTCTTAGAACTATTCAGGCAGGTTGTTCAGCTCCAGTTGGGGCTTATGCATATATTAAAAACAAAAAAATACATTTTAAAACTGGCATTTTCTCTATAGAGGGTAAAGAGGCTATCTTTAATGAAGTTGAAATTCCTTTAGTTAAAGCTAAGGGCCTTGGAGAAAAATTAGCCTTTCAGGTCTTGAAAAAAGGAGGCTCAAAATTGATGGAAAAAATTAAAAACCAAATGAGATGAGACTTCTCTCTACAAAGACACTAAGTCCTAGTATTAAGGATCATTTAGCAAAGATTGGAACTTCAATAGTAGAATATCCACTTATTAAGATACAACCGTTGTATCTAACCAATCAAAAAATTCAGCCTATGCTTATTTTTACAAGTCAAAATGCTGTTAGACTAGTCAATAAAAACAATACTTTAAAAAATAAGATCGCCGGTAAAAAGTCATTTTGTGTTGGTGAAAAAACACGAGAGCTATTAAAAAAATTTGGTTTCAAAGTTATTGAAATGAAAGAAAATGCTAATGAGTTGGCCAATTTTCTAGTTGAAAAATATAATAAAAATTCATTCTCTTTTTTTTGCGGTAGAAAAAGGAGATCTGAAATTGAGTCATTGCTTAAGAAAAATAGTATGACCATTGAAATTCATGAGCTCTACGATACATTATTTATAAATAAAAAATTTAAGAATCCTTATGATGGAATAATTTTTTTCAGCCCTTCAGCAGTTTTAAGTTTTTTTGAAAACAACAAATGGCCAAAAGATTCTCACGGTTTTTGTATTGGGAAAAGTACTGCAGAAATTTTAAAAAAGTATACCACTAATTATAGCGAGGCAAAACATCCAAACGAAGATCAATTATTACAGACAATAATTAATTATTTCTCTAAGCACTATGTTAAAAAATAATCTATTTCTAAAAGCACTTAATGGTGAAACAGTCACTCGCCCTCCTGTCTGGATGATGCGGCAAGCTGGACGTTATCTTCCAGATTTCATGGCTCTCAAGAAAAAGTATGACTTTTTTACACGCTGCCAGACACCTGAATTAGCAACTAAAATTACCCTTATGCCAATCGATCAAATTGGTCCAGATGCTGCTATATTATTTAGTGATATTTTAGTGGTTCTTCAGGCAATGCAATTGGAAGTTGAAATGAAAGATAACATAGGTCCGTGGATACCTAATCCAGTAAGATCAAAAATAGATTTGGATAAATTAATAATTCCTGATATCGAAGAGCATCTTGGTTATGTAATGGATGCAATCAAACTAACACAAAATGAATTAAACGAAAGAGTCCCATTGATTGGATTTGCAGGTTCTCCTTGGACCTTACTATGTTATGCCGTTCAAGGTCAAGGATCAAAAACTTTTGATAAAGCAAAAGCATTTTGCTTTAGTAAGCCTAAACTTGCCCATGATTTGCTTCAGAAAATAACAACTACTACCATTTTATATCTCAAACAAAAAATAAATTCTGGGGTAAATGCAATTCAGATTTTCGATTCGTGGGGAGGTATTCTCTCTCCAGAAGATTATAATATTTTTTCATGGCCTTACATTCAACAAATAATTGATGAGATTAAGAATAAAATTCCAGTCATAATTTTTGGCAAAGGATGTTGGTTTGCATTACACGATATGGGAAAATCAGGTGCTTCTGCAGTCGGAGTTGACTGGACTTGTTCGGCAAGGAATGCTCGATATCTTTCGGGTGGACAAGTCACTTTACAAGGAAACTTTGATCCCTCGCGACTACTTTCTCCTATTCCAGAAATTACAGAGGCAGTTTATAAAATGATAAATGAATTTGGTAAAGACCGCTACATAGTTAATCTTGGACATGGAATACTTCCAAATATACCAGTGGATCATGCTAAAGCTTTTGTTGATGCTGTAAAATCATATTATTAAAATAGAATGAAAGATCAGTTTTACAATTTTATTAGAGGATTACAGGATAAAATCACAAAAGAGCTTGAGTCTATTGATGGTAAAGCAAAGTTCAATGAAGATCTATGGGAAAGATCCGAAGGTGGAGGTGGTAGGAGTAGAATAATCGAAAATGGAAACGTAATTGAAAAGGGAGGAGTTAACATTTCAGCAGTTGACGGTCCTCTACCTGAGAGTATGCAAAAGTATTTTAATGTTAATGAAGTTGATTTTTTTGCTTGTGGATTAAGTTTAGTGATACATCCTTTTAACCCCATGATACCAACTGTTCACGGTAATTGGAGGTATTTTGAAATGTATGATAAAATAGGAAATATAATCGATCAGTGGTTTGGTGGAGGACAAGACTTAACACCCTATTACATTTTTGAAGAAGATGTGAAACATTTTCACCAAAGCTGCAAAGATGTTTGTGATCATTTTCATGCTGACTATTATTCAGAATTTAAAACAATGTGTGATAATTATTTTTTTAATCATCATCGTAATGAAGCTCGTGGTGTTGGAGGTCTTTTTTTTGACTATCTAAAAAAAGATAAAGACTTTAGTTTAGAAGATCGTTTTGATTTTGTAACAGCTGTTGGAAAATCTTTTTTAGATGCTTACATGCCAATTTTTAAAAAAAGAATGAAACATCGTTTTACTCAAGCTCAAAAAAATTGGCAGGAGATAAGGAGAGGTCGCTATGTTGAATTTAATCTTATACATGATAAAGGAACACTTTTTGGTTTAAAAACAAATGGTCGCATTGAAAGTATTTTAATGAGTCTACCTCCAAAAGTACAATGGCAATATAACCATAAACCTAAAGAAGGAAGTGAAGAAAAAAAACTTTTGGATGTACTTAAAAAACCAAAAAAATGGGTTTAAGAAATCATAAAAAAATAATAAATACATTTTTTGTATTTTAATTTATTATCTGTGTTTTCAATGAGTACACTTACAATTTTATTTGTTTTACCACTACTAATAATATTCTCCTATTTATTTGATGCATTTGCTAAGAAAACTAAATTTCCATCTGTCATCTTACTCATGGCAACTGGTATTATTATCCGAATTCTTGTTTCATTCACAGATTATGAAAATTTTTCTTTTTTAGAAAATTTAATTCCAGTCTTAGGTACTTTAGGGTTAATATTAATTGTCCTAGAAGGAGCCATTGAATTAGAAATAACTGTTGAGAAATTACCGCTAATTCTTAAGGGTTTTTTTGCAGCCTTTATTATTCTTATAGCAAACATATTTGCCTTGAATCTAATATTCGAATTAGCACTTCAATTGGAACCGGCAAGTGCCATGTTATTTTCTATACCATTTGCAATTATAAGCAGCGCGGTTGCTATTCCTTCAGCATCAAGTCTCTTGCAAGTAGAGCGTGAGTTTGTAGTTTATGAATCTACTTTTTCAGATATTTTAGGAATTATGATTTTTAATTATGCTCTTCGCCAACTCGAATCAAATCAAGCACTTATAGGGGCTGAACCTTTGATCGCACTTGGCCTTCAGATTGTTGGTGTTATATTTATTTCTATTGTTATAACATACATATTATTTCAATTAATGCGCCAAATAAATAGTAAAGTAAAATTCTTTTTAATTCTAGCACTACTCATTTTAGTTTATGCTTTTGGTAAATTATTTCATCTTCCGGCACTTGTAACTATATTTATTTTTGGTATATTTTTAAGTAATGTTAAGAGTTTACTGCCTAAATTCTTAAAAAGAAATCTTGATCTAGACGCCTCAGAAAGGGATCTAAATGAATTTCATACCCTTACTGCTGAATCAACTTTTATAGTCCGCACATTTTTCTTTTTGTTTTTTGGATTTTCTATCAAAATAATTGACTTTTTAAGTATTACCCCACTATTTTACGGTCTTTTAATAATTATAGTAATGATTTTTATTCGCTATTTATATTTTGCCATAACAAGTTTAAAACTAAAACCGAGTCCACTTGCCTATATGTCACCAAGAGGTCTAATTAGTATTCTACTATTTATTCAGTTAAAGGATATAAATTTCATCAATTTAGATCAAAGTATTATTGATGAGCGTGTATTACTTGTCGTTATTCTAACTTCAATGATAGTGATGCTTTTAGGAACAATTAAAAAAACTCAACCTATCGAAGAACCTATATTCAATGAAGAAGAATCTATTTCAATAGAAATGGATCTGGACCCAAACTATTCAAAACAAGATGATAATGAAAATCAATAAAAAATATGTATCCAATTCAAAGAAATAGAAGATTAAGAAGTAGTCCTAGTCTTAGAGCATTAGTACAAGAACACAAATTAAGTGCTGATGATTTTATTGTTCCATTATTTATTATTGAAGGAAAACAAAAAAGGGAAAAAATCCCTTCAATGCCTGGTTACTTTAGAATAACACTCGATTTAATTCAAGAACATGTTAAAAATCTTTGGAGTCTTGGATTAAAATCAGTTTTGATTTTTGTTAAAATTTCTGAGAATTTAAAAGATAACAAAGGTTCAGAAGCATTAAATTCTGGAGGTTTGATGCAAAGCGCTATAAAAAAGGTGAAAGATGCTGTCCCAGATATGGTCGTAATGACTGATGTTGCACTCGATCCATATTCCTCATATGGTCATGATGGAATTGTCGATAAGGGAAAAATTATTAATGATAAAACTATTGCTGTTTTATCAAAAATGGCATTGTCACATGCAGAAGCAGGTGCCGATGTTGTTGCCCCAAGCGATATGATGGATGGGAGAATTTTAAAAATAAGGCAACTCTTGGAATCAGAAAACTATCAGGATACAGTAATTATGAGCTATAGTGCTAAATATTCTTCCAGTTTTTACGGTCCATTTAGGGATGCCTTAGATTCTGCACCAGGATTTGGTGATAAGAAAACTTATCAAATGGACTTTGGAAACAGAAAAGAGGCAATCGTTGAGGCTCAAAGGGATGTTGATGAAGGAGCTGATATTATTATGATAAAACCAGGGATAGCCTATCTGGATATAATTAGAGATCTAAAGGAAAATATCACTGCTCCCCTTGCAGCATACCAAGTAAGTGGGGAATATGCAATGCTCAAAGCCGCAGCTGAAAGGGGTTGGTTAGACCATGATCAAATAATGATGGAACAACTTTTAAGTTTTAAACGTGCTGGAGCTTCAATGATTGCATCATATTTTGCTGAAGAAGCTGTAAAATTAATTTAAAAATTCATTAGATCCTCTCAGGTAAGAAAGGCTTTAAATCCATTGATATTTTTCTACCTGAGATAACTTCAGTAACCAGTTGTCCTGTTGCTGGTCCCAAGCTCCATCCCATCATAGAATGACCCGTAGCTAAAACCATGTTTTTAATTTTTGAGTGCCTGCCAATAAAAGGGAGACCGTCAGGTGAAAGTGGTCGAAGACCGCTTTGAACATCATTAATGGAAGTTTTTGGTATTTCTAAAGTTGGATAATATTTTGTTACTGAATCTGCAATGGCATGAACACGTTTAATATTGGTTCTGTCATTTACTCCTGATATCTCCATTGTCCCACCAAACCGTGTGAAACCTTCCATAGGTGTTACGGCTACTTTAGACTCTAAAAGAATTGCTGGTAGTGTTATCCCGGTAGATTTGTAAACATTTATCCTGTAGCCTTTTCCTGGTTGAATCAATAATTTGATACCCAAGTCCTTTAAAATTTGTTGTGACCAAGCTCCAGTTGACAAAACAAATTCATCTGCTTCAAAAATTCCTTTATCTGTTACTACTTTCTGAATTTGTTTGTCATTTTTTTGGAAATATTTTACTGTATTCTCTAATTTAAATCCAACACCCTTTTTAATCAAATAATCTTTTAAATTATTGATAAATAGCTCTGGGGTTGAGTGTGCATCGCTTTTATACCAGAAGGCTCCAGCAATATCCATAGGAATGTCCGGTTGTATTTTTAAAACTTGTTCTTTTGAAAATTGCTCTACTTTAATCCCCAAATCTTTTGCCCATTTTGAGATCTCTGATTCCTCTTTTTCGGCGTGAGAAGTTTTATAGGCCATTAGAAGACCTTTAGTTTCTAGGTGAAAGTCAAAAGATTCTGATTTTAGCATTTCTAAGTACAACTTTTTACTCAAAAGATTTATATCAAGAATCGATTTCATTGAGCTTTGGACATGTTTATTTGTACAAGATTTTATAAATTTTAAGCCCCATCTAATCAGATCTAAATCAAAACGTGGTTTAATGTAAAAAGGACTTTTAGCATTAAACATCCATTTCATTCCTTTTGAAATCATTCCTGGTGCAGCCATGGGAACTATGTGGCTGGGAGTTAAATAACCTGCGTTTACATGTGAAGCTCCAGAGTCTAATCTACCCTTATCAATAATTGTTACTTCATGTCCTTCCTGGATTAGATAATAAGCAGTTGATAAACCAACTATGCCACCCCCTAATACAACAACTTTTTTTTTGACCATATCAGACTACTTGAAATCCTTTAACATAAGGATCTTCTGGATCTAAAATTAGTTTATTGTATCCCGTAATTCGAGCACTCCCCTGAATACTAGGAACAATGCCTTGATATTTCCCAATATTTATCTCATTTTCAATTCTTCCAATAAAGGTGGATCCTATAATACTTTCGTGAACAAACTTCTCCCCTTTTTTTAATTTTCCCTTTTTATACCATTGTGCCATTCGCGCACATGTACCAGTTCCACAAGGGGAACGATCGATAGCTTTATCTCCATAAAATACAGCATTACTAGCTGTCGAAAAATTTTTTGTAGGCTTTCCAGCCCAAAGGATATGACTGCATCCATTTATCTTTTTATCCAGTGGATGAATAAAATTGTGTTCTCTGTTTATTTTTTCTCTTATTTCCCTGCTCCATTTGATTAGATCCGATGCAGTATATTTTGAAATACCTCTAAAATTGTCTTGAATAT
Source organism: Bacteroidetes bacterium SCGC AAA795-G10 (assembly GCA_003130815.1). GTDB lineage: Bacteria > Bacteroidota > Bacteroidia > Flavobacteriales > Flavobacteriaceae > MS024-2A. Next base: position 228,429 of record QFDA01000001.1, read on the forward strand.
CAATTATAGCATAAAAATTACCTCCATAGGAAACATCAATTTTGAGAGCTCCTAAATCCGAACAGACTATTTCCAAATCTGAAGCAGCTAAAAAAGCAGGTACATTATTAAATTTTATTTCAGTAATTTTTGTACCCTCTTGTTTGTAAACGCATCTTACAAGTCCAGCAGGAGTCTCTACATTTAATATTTCTTTTTGTTTTGGAGAGATCAGGTTTTCTTCTAATAAAATTGTTAATGTACCTATAAGTCCGTGACCACACATGGGTAAACATCCACTTGTTTCTATGAATAAAACTGCAAGATCATTTTTTTTGTTATCTGGCTCATAAATAAATGAACCGCTCATCATGTCGTGACCATGAGGCTCGAACATTAGTCCAGTTCGAATCCAATCGAATTCATTTATAAAATGAATTCTTTTCTCACCCATAGATGAGCCCTTTAGCTCTGGTTTAGGTCCTTTAACAAGTCGGACTGGGTTGCCTTGTGTGTGGGCGTCTATACAATCAAAAATTAATCTTTCTTTTGAATTCATATTGCCTTTTTAGTCATTTGTCCATTAACTGACCTTTCTAAAGCTAGAGGGTTTTCATCTTTTAAAGCCGGTGGAAGTAAGACATTAGGACAATCTTGGAAAACAATTGGTCTTAGCCAACGGTATATAGAATCAGTACCTACTGAAGTAAAACGTCCGTCTGATGAAGCTGGGTAAGGACCTCCATGTTGCATGGCTTTTGTAACAGCAACACCTGTGGGAACACCCTCAAAAAGTAATCTTCCTACTTTATTTTTAATCTGGTTTACTAATTTTTTTAAACCAACTTGGTCATTTTTATCTGATAAAAGAGTCCCCGTCAATTGACCAGGGATAATTTTAGCCAATTCATTCATTTGCTTTATCGAACTGCATTTTACAAATAGACTAAAAGGCCCAAAAACTTCATCTACTAGTTCTTTATTTTCTAACAACACTGAAGCTGAAATTAATCCTAAAGCAGCAATATTCTTGGACTGTTTATATACCTTTAACCCCTCTATATTATTTAGATCTTCAATTTTTTTTAAATAATTACTCTCAATATTTAGATGAACCATAGGAGGTAATTCCATTTGATTTAATTTTTGATTCACCTGTGTAACCATATCACTTTTGCCTTTAGAATCGCAAAAAATTATTATCCCAGGATTAGTACAAAACTGACCTGTGCCTAAAACAATTGATTGTGCCAAAGTATCTGAAAGATTTTTGTCATTCTCTAATCTTTTTTCTGTAATAAAAATTGGATTTACACTTCCCATCTCAGCAAAAACAGGTATCGGCTCTTCCCTTTTTTGGGCCAAATCATATAATGCTTTTCCACCAATAAAACTTCCTGTAAATCCTACTCCTTTTAATGCTGAATGATTTACAAGTTCACTACCAACATTATGAGATATTCCACCTAGGTGGGAAAATATTTCTAATGGTAAGCTGCAATATTCAATTGCATTTAAGATAGCTTCAGCGACAAGAGCACTTGTCCCTGCATGGAAAGGATGCGCTTTTACTATAACTGGACATCCAGCTGCAAATGCAGAAATCGTATCTCCACCAGCAGTTGAAAAAGCAAGTGGGAAATTACTTGCCCCAAATACAGCAATGGGTCCGATGGGGAAAAGCATTTTTCTTAAATCTGGTCCATTTGTATTTATTGTTGGATTAATAAAAGATCCTAAAGTCAAAAGCTCGATAAATTCTTGAATTTGTCCTAAAGTCCTTTGAAATTCTCCTTCAGCACGAGCACTAGGAAGGGCTGATTCCAGCTGATAAATATTTAAAATTTCACCTTTTTTCAGGTTGAGCTGTTTTTGAATTGCTTTTAAAAACTCTATTCTCTCAGAAAAAGAGGTTTCAGAAAAAGATTCAAAAACAGAACTGGCTTTCTTAACTGCTTGATCGATTTGATCTTTATTGGCCTCTTCGAATTCATTTGAAATAGACTTATTTGTTTTTGGATTAACCGTTTGAAATGTTTTAGCTTTTGGATTTGTTTGCCAAACACCTGCAACCAAGTTCTCAACTTTAATCATAAATACTTTTTGTAATCTAAATTTTTAGGTCTTTTTGCAAGACCTTTTTTAATAATCTTGTTCACCTTTTCAAGTTCTTCTCCTTGAAGAGGAAGTCTAGGGGGTCTTACATGACCTGTCCCCATTCCTGTTGCCAATTCACACAATTTGATATTTTGAACTAGCTGGGGAGAAATATCAAGCTCTAATAAAGGTAAAAACCACCTAAAAATTGATCGTGCTTTATCTAGTTCTCCTTCCTTACAATAGGTATATATTGCAACAGTTTCTTCTGGAAAGGCGTCTACTAGTCCAGCAACCCAACCACTTGCACCCATAAGTAAGGTTTCCATTGCGATTGTATCCACACCACATAAGATTTTAAAACGGTCTCCAAAGCGGTTAATCATCCTAGTTATATTTGTTACATCTCTGGTAGACTCTTTTACAGCAGATATATTTTTATGCTCTTTTAGTTTCTCAAACATATCTAAGGTTACTTCAATTTTATAATCAACAGGATTATTATATATCATTATCGGCAGACTTGTTGATGATGCCACGGATGAAAAATATGCTACTGTTTCTTGATCATTTGCTTTGTAGCGCATTGGAGGAAGCAGCATTAATCCGTCTGCACCCTCAGCCTCGAGTTCTTTTGCTAATTCTACCGCTTTTGCGGTAGCTTGTTCAGCAATATTCATTATAACAGGAATTTTCCCATCTACTTCATCTAAAGTAGTTGCTAGAAGTTCTTTTTTCTCTAAATCTTTGAGTGTACTCGCCTCTCCTAATGTACCACCAAGGATTATCCCACGTACTCCTGCTTTTATTTGATTAGATAAATTATTTCTAAAAGCCTTTAAATCCAATACCCCATTTTTATCAAATTGAGTTGTTATTGCAGGCATTACACCTTCCCAGTCAAATTGTTTCATTTACTTTGAATTCGAATAATTACTGTAGATCTAATATAAGTTTTTAAAAAAATAAGTTGACTTCAGTTTAATTAAAATTTGTAGCTGTAGTTAGGTAATTTAGGTTTTAAAAAATATTAGATTTGTACAAACAAATGGTAAAAAAAATTCTCTCATATTTAGGGTTCATTATATTGATCCTTGTAGGTCTACTATATATTTCCAAATACAATTATATTCTGCGTGGTGTTTCTAAAATCTATTTAACTGGTCACGTTACCGCTTACATATCTGATTATAAGGTATACGATAACCATACTTTGCCTGCTTCAGAAAATCCCAGTCCATGGCCTAAGCACAAAAATTTTAATAGCGTTTCACTAGGTAACGATTTCAAAGATTTTTTAAAAGAAACAAAAACAGTAGCCTTTGTTTTAATTAAAAACGACAGTGTATTTTTTGAAAAATATTATAACGGTTATAAACCTAGCTCTAAAAGTAATTCGTTTTCAATGTCAAAAAGTTATGTATCTGCACTACTTGGCAAGGCTATCATGCAAGGATACATCAATAATCTCGATCAAAAGGTAAAAGATTTTATTCCTGAATTAAAAGGGCCCTTCTCAGACCAAGTTACCGTCGGTGATTTGTCCAGTATGGCTTCAGGTCTTCGTTGGGATGAAGCTTACTATTCCCCTTTTTCAGTTACTGCAGCCTCATATTTTGTTAAAGATCTAAATAAATTAATGCTTGATCAGCCCATAGAAATAGAACCTGGAAAGAAATTTAATTACAAAAGCGGTGCTACACAATTGCTAGGTATGGTGATTGCAAATGCAACTGGAAAAAACTTAACTGACTACTTGTATGAAACTCTGTGGAACCCAATGGGTAACGAATTTGATAGCTATTGGCAAGTTGACAGTGCTGAAAAAGGAGTTGAAAAAGCTTTTTGTTGCATCGCTTCTAGTGCAAAAAATTTTGCGCGTCTGGCCAAACTTTATAAAGATCACGGCAGATGGAATGGTGAGGTACTACTAGATTCAAGCTTTATAGCCAAATCACTAAGACCCCGATTTTCTGAAAGTGACGAATATGGATATGGTTGGTGGTTGGAGGAATATAAAAATCATAAAGTTTTTATGGAGCGAGGCCACCTGGGTCAATACGTTATAACTTTTCCTGATGAAAATTTAATTTTAGTTCGCCTAGGAAAAAGTAAGGGTCCTAAAGATGACTCAAAAAGTGACTTTACTCCTGACATTTATCGTTATATGGATGCTGCTTTAAAATTAAACTCTACTTTAAATTAATGCTGCTAAATAGCATTTTTGCTAAATCTTTTTAGCTTGAGAAATTCAATAGGATAATCGGAGTTGTCTTTTTCAACAAGATCGGTAACTATCTCACCGACAACACTTGTAAACTTAAAACCGTGTCCGCTAAAACCAGCAGTGATTATTACATCTTGATTAGTAGGGTGATGATCAATTATAAAATCGTCATCTTTACTATAAGTATAAAGGCATGTTTTAGAAGTATGGATAGATTCAATACCCTTAGGAATAAATTTTTGTATCGCCTCTAAAAGTTCTTTTTCCTGTTTTTTTGACACCTTTCTATCGACATTATTAGGGTCAGTTTCTTCCCCTTTAAAATGATGTGCAAATTTTAGTCCTTGATAACCATCATGCGAAATAGAACTTGGTAGAATTGGAAAACCATAAAACATACCATTTGTAGAATTATCAGCATAAGTCCAACAGGGAAAAGATTTTACAGTAAAATCCTCCCAATTTTTAGGTTTTGCCCATGCAAGAATTTGTTTTGTGACCTTAAATTCTGAAACGTTAGAAAGTTCTGACATCCAAGCTCCAACGGAAATAACCAATTTTTTACACTGGTATGTGTTCCTGTTAGTTTGAACAATAATTGAATCTTCTTTTTTATACCACTTGACTGCTTTTTCGTTGGTGTTAATTTTTGCTCCATTATTTTGCGCAAGTTTAGTTAATGCTATAATTGCCCTTTCTGGTGTTATAAAACCTGCATCTTTTTCAAGCATATTAACAAAAGTTTCAGGAATTTTAAATTGTGGATATTTTTCTTTCTGCTCTTCACCTGTGAATTGGTTAATTTCAATGCCATATTGCTCAGCAGAACTTCTAGACCCTTTAATTAGCAAATGATCTTCTGGACCAAAATAAAGAAGTCCTGTTTTAAAATATATTTGCTCCCCGTATTCTTTTTGAAGGATTTCCCAATTCTTGTAAGCTCCTTCAAGTAAAGGCACATAACTTGGATGTTCAAAATAAGCCTTTCTTATAATTCGGCTTTGCCCATTATGAGAACCAAAGTTGTGAGGTATATCAAATTGTTCAATCCCTAATGTTTTAAAACCTCTTTTCGAAAGATGGTAACATGAGGAAGATCCCATACTACCTATACCTAAAACAATAGCGTCGTAATTTGTTTCTAATTGACTCATCACTTATCAAAATAGAATATTTGAGGGGTAGTTTTTAATTAATTTAATTGTTTAAAATTTATTTGTAAAACTTATTTGACTTAATAACAAGATAAATTAAACTCAAAGTAATAAGTAATGAATAAATTGAAATTGCAACCTTGTCATTATATAACCACTTAAAAATTACAAAAATTAAAAACGTGTAAGCAGACTGTTGTCTAAAAAAATTTTTAAAAAAAATTAGAAATTTATCTAGATCAAATTTTTTTCTTTCAGCTTCCGACATTCTGTTGTAGGGAGATAAAAGATACTTGGCGTTGTCTTTATTAATGGAAATGGAAATAATATAATACATAGCCGTAACAATTATTACAGGTATGTAAATAGACACCGTCTAAAACATGTTTTCAGTGAACCAAATGCAGCCCAACATGTTAATATAAGGTGTTACTTGCAGGTATGTTCTTCGTCTACTTCTCATCTTCATGTATACTTCCAATACTAAAGTTATGAAAATAAAAAGTAGAAAAACCAAAAGAATGTGAAAATAACGGTTTTGTTGAATCTTTTTTTTTGCTAAAATCTTAGAAAAACTATCTTGATATATATATCCAACCCTGCCTGTCTAAAGTCCCGTCGCCTTCCAAATCTAGGGTAAAATAATAACTCCCTTCTGGGACAAATCCGTTGTCTGTAGTGCCACTCCAGTTGTTTCTGTAGTTTCTTGTAGAGAAAATTACTACTCCTGATCGGGTATATATTAGAAGCTCATTATTTGGGTGATTTTCAATATTTTGGATCTCAAAAAAGTCATTTATACCGTCACCATTAGGTGAAACAAACTCAGAAATTTTAATTTCTAAATTAAAAGGATCACTATCACATTTATCTCCAATACCATCATCGTCTGAATCTTCTTGTAATGGATTACTAGTTCCTACACAATTATCACAGGCGTTTCCTACACCGTCCCTGTCAGAATCCTCTTGGTTAGGATTGGCTTCTGACAAGCAGTTGTCACATGCATCTCCAACTCCATCACCATCTATATCCTCTTGGTCTGGGTTAGCTTCTGATAGGCAATTGTCACAAGCATCACCTACTCCATCCTCATCTGTATCCTCTTGGTCAGGATTGGCTTCTAAACGGCAGTTATCACATGCATCACCTACTCCATCACCATCGGTATCCTCTTGGTCAGGGTTGGATGTGAAAATACAATTGTCTTGAGAATCTAATATGCCATCTTTATCGGTGTCATCATCACACTTAGTAGGATCACGTGGATAAAAATCTTCTTCATCGGGACAGCCGTCATTATCGTCGTCATCATCAACTGAATCCGGGACACCATCACCATCAGTATCCACATCAAAACCACATATATCAGTTCCATATTCTAACTCTTTCTCATCCGATATACCATCATTGTCATCGTCAGGATCATCAAAATCTCCTATCCCGTCACTATCACAATCGTTGTCAAAAATATTAAACGTTGCCCCAATGGTTCCTGTATTAAATTTACCATTAGAGTTTTGTCTTGCAGTTATTGTTATATTTAAATCAGGATCATTAATAATTATTTGATCTCCAGAAATTTCAGCTGCATTTCCATTTGAGGAGCTGTAAATAAAAGTAAGGGGGGATCTATTTGAAGTCGGTGGTGGAATTGTAAAGTCAGGATCATCAACATTTTTATCAGGTATATTAAAATTACTTAAGTTGGTTATTCCTTGGACAACTTTTATAACTTCTCTTCTTGTAATTGCAGGGTTGTAGATATTATTTCCTGGTTGATTTATCTCTACAACTAGTTCACCTATATCTGAAATATTTAATACATTTCCTGAAAGTGTAGCATTAGTACCTGACACTAATCCGTATGTTACAGCCAATGAAGAGTCTGAAAAGGCATTTATTGTGTAAACTAAATTCTCCTGGTAGTAAATAAAAGTAGGTGCTACTGGACTTACAGTTATTGATTGATTAGTTTTAACAACATCAATTACTGCAGTCACTGTTGCAGAGTAATAATTTCGACTTTCAGGAACTGTAAAGGTAATTGTTACTAATCCTGTCTGATTAATGTTATTTAATGAATAATTACCTATAGAACCTGAAAGACTTGCTGCAGATCCACTTGCTAGTGAAATTGTTACGGGAGTACCAGATGTCGATGTTGCAGATACTGTAAGGGAAGTGAAATCTTTTAATGGCTTTTCATTTGGTAATGGTTCAACAATTATTGATTGATTTGATTTTTCAACGATAAGAGTGGCTGTTACAGTTCTAGCGTTATATTTATCATCCCCAGAGATGTCAGCAAAAAGGGTAACTGTTCCCGTACTGCTAATAGTAATTGTTGATGTGGAAAAACTCGCTATACCTGGATCTGCAGATCTATAATTAAATGTCCCTGAGTAATCTGATTCAACAGTTGGTCGGATTACTTCAAAAGGTGGAATACCATAAACTCTTGTAAATATCGAGGTTGGAGGATACCAGTCACCAGACAAATCTTTTTTAAGAACAGTAAGAGACATAGTAGCAGATGCTGCTAGATAATTACTGTCTTCATCTTGAAAGGCTGTAATTTGAGTTTGACCAGATTTGCGTGTTTTAAACGAAAATGTTTGGCTAATTATATTGCTTCTAACTGTAGATTTAGGGGTAAGAGAGTTTGGTCTAGTTTGTGATTGTGTTGATTCTCTTGCAACACTTGTATCAGCTACTGAATAGGTAAAACTCCCTGTACTACTTGAAGTGGCAGAAATGCCAAAAACTCTACTATTGTCGTAGGTAACAGTCTCATCATTAAAAATTATTGTAGGAATTGCCTTATTTACAATTAAAGTTATGGATGAAGAAGCAGACTTGTAGAAACCATCGGCTAGTTGGGTTATAAATATTGTTGTCGTTCCAGCACCTGTAGTAACAATCGTATTACTTGAAATACTTGCTATTAAAGAGTCAGAAACAGTATAAGAAAATAGTCCTGTGCTGCTCGAGGTTGCTGAAATTTCTGATACGGAAAAGATGTCTTCAAAAATCTTAGTTATGATAGGGAGATTCTGTATTTCAGGTACTGCTGTATCAACAAAAAGAGTTATAGTCTTGCTTGTAGTTGAGAAATTTGAATCTTCAGCCTGGGTAATTATAATTGTTGTTGTTCCAACACCTGTGATTGATACCACATTAGAACCCACAATATTGGCAATATTAGTATCTGAGACTTGATATGTAAAACTTCCGGTACTACTTGATGTGGCTGTTAAAGGAAATACAGGATCTCCGTATATTTTTGTTAGAACATTTGAACTGGTTATAGAGGGAACGGCTTTATTAATTAGTAGGGTTGCTGTTGCTGTTGCCGCAGCATAATTACCAGATGCTGCTTGGTTTACTGTTATAATTGTTGAGCCTGCTGCTTTAATAGTTCCCGTAGAACCACTAACTGTTGCGACCGTTGGGTTTGCAATACTAAAAGATAAAGCTCCCGAACTACTTGAAGTAGCTGTAAGAGTAAAAGTCTGATCCAAAACATAAACAAGTGTTTGGTCTGTTAAAGTTAAAGTTGGTGCGGTTAACTGGTAATCTAGTTCAACATCTTCACTCCCTGAATATGGGTTTCCTGAAATATCAGTACCACTTACTGTGAGGGTATAAATTCCACTTGGAAGAGAGTATGATGGAAAATCAAACACAAAAGTCCAAACTGATGGGGAGCTTGTAGCAGACATATTTATGTCCTGAGGACCACCTGAAAAACTAATTTGTGGTGCGCTTGTCATAGCTTCAGAAAATGTTGCTGTAACTGTTATTGAATCTGCTGGATAAACAATATCATCAAGATCACTGTCTGTTAAAACTACTGTTGGTGGTGTATTATCAATGGTAAAAGTGATACTATCTACAGAGGTTTCATTACCATCTTGAATTCCTGTAGATGAGGTATAATTGTTACCCGCTGGATCACTGGCGTTGATTGTTACAAAATAGTCATCACCTGAAGGGGAAACTGTTAATGTGGTGATATCAATATTGTAAGTCCAAACAGAAGATGTGGAGCCCGTCATTGCAGCATTTGCAAATAACCCATCAAGACTTAAAGTGGGAGATACAACGCCTTCGGAAAATGTTGCGGTAATTTCCACAGTATCACTACCTGAGAGGATGTTGTCTGGATGATTATGCGTTAGAGTAACATTTGGAGGTGTTTTATCCACAGTAAATTCAATGGTATCAGTGGCTGTTTCACTTCCATTTAAAGTAGCATCAGCAGGATTATAACTAGCTCCACAATAATCGGTTGTCTGTATTGTAAACAAATAAGTATTGTCAGCTAAATCATTTGCGGCTATGGAGACTGTGAAGGTTGTTGAGTTAACAGCAGTCATTGAAGAAATTGAACTTCCATTCAAGCTGTATGATACCGTACTTGCGATATCCCTGTCAAAACTAGCAGTAAATGTTATGCTCTCGCCTGGGCCAATCAAAGTATCATCTCCTGCAAGGGAAAGAGAATCATCCATAGTTAAGATAGGAGAACAAGGTAGATTCCATCGAGGTATAAAGTTTGGTTTAGCATCTATGGGTGAGGCGTTGCTAAAGTTATTTCTTTGAGGGTCATTAGGTACACACCAACATGATATATCCTGATCAAATGTTGATGCTCCGTCAAACATACTGTTAAATTTTCCTACTGAAGTAACATCCCAATTACCTATGGGCTGATTAAAGGATGTGGCATCTTTAAACACATATTCCATAAACTGTATATTCCCAACATTCCAATTATCTAAAGGTTGATTGAAAGAAGTAGCACCATGAAACGTGTAGTTTATGCTATAAATAGAAGAAACGTTCCAATTATTTATATACGAATTAAATGCGGTTGCTCCATAAAAAGTATTCCCTAATCCCCAAAATCGTCTCTGCCTAGTGTTTTGACTAGTTAAGCTGGGCATATTCCAATCTAGGGTGTTGGAAATTGTTGCTGTACCTGCAGATCCAGCAGGGAATCCGTTATTAAAAGCTGTTGCATTTTGAAAAGTTGAGTACAGGGCTACAACACTTAAAGGATTCCAAGCAGAAATGTTTGCATTAAACGCACTATTATCAAGAAACATATTATTCATATTTTGAACCTTTTCAACATTCCAAGACAGTGTTGTGGAGACTCCTGCACTCGCTCCATTATTCCAATTAGAGTTGCGAAACATTGAGGCCATTTGAGTAACTTCACCTAAATCCCAACCCGAAAGATTTGAGTTAAATTCGGCTGCATTAAAAAACATGGATTGTGTTCTTTGGACCTTAGACATATCCCAGCTTAATGTGTTAGAAACCAAAGCAGCTTCACCATTGTTGAATTTAGCTGCACCCTGAAATGTTTGCAGCATATCAGTAACCTCACTTGTATCCCAATCATCTAAATTTTTGTTAAATTTAGCTGCACCATTAAATGTATCGCGCATATTCCTAACCTCACTTGTATCCCAATTATCTAAATCTTTGTTGAATTCTAATGCACCCGCAAACGTTGCCCGCATATTCGTTACCTCACTTGTATCCCAATTATTTAATTCTTGATTAAATGCTTTTGCATTTTGGAAAGTATTTGAAAGGGTATTTACCTTATATGTTTTCCATTGATCTAGTGGTTGGTTAAATATGATAGCACCATTAAACATATTATTCATGTTTACAACTTCTTCAACATCCCAACCATTTATATTTGTATTGAAACTATTGGTTCCTGCAAATGTCCAATTCATAAACTTTAGCTTTGATGTTTGCCATCCAGAAATATCCCTACTAAAACTAGTTGCATCTCTAAAAGTTTCAGACAAATGCGTTACTTTTTGAACTTGCCAATTATCTATATTACCATTAAACGAAGTAGCATTTTTAAAAAGTTGATCCATACGGGTTACTTCACTTACATCCCAAGTATTTAAATCCTGATTAAAAGCGTCTGCGCCCAAAAATACGCCCCTAAGTTGTGTAATATTAGATGTGACCCAATTATCTAAAGATGAATTGAAACTATTTGCCTCCTGAAACACATATTCCAGTTTCGTTAGCTGTGGAGATAAAACCCAGTTATCAAGCGGTTGGTTAAATTTTTCCGCTTCAAAAAACATACGTTTTAAGTTTGTCACTTTTGATACATTCCAAGAATTTAAACTTTTATTAAATGATTCTGCATATCCGAACATGCCTTCCATGTCTTCAACAAGGCCGACGTTCCAACTGTCAAGCTCCTGATTAAATGATTTTGCGCTGACAAACATGTTCTTCATGTTTTCAACAAGGCTAACGTCCCAATTGTCAAGGGGCTGATTAAAGACAGTTGCATTCGCAAAAAGTTGCATCATATTAGTCACATTACTCACATCCCAATTGTTAATGTCTGTATTAAAGACTGACTTCCCATAAACTCCATCTCTGTTAAATAGATCATTCATATCAGTTATGTTGGAAGTACAAACACAACTTAAATCTGTCGGAGTAACTGTGGCTGAAGTTACAGGTCCTGGTGGATCATAAGTGAAATTACCATTTTCTACAACTGAGATAAGTGCGTCTCTATCTACTACATAGTAAGTTTTTCCTCCTATTACAGCACTATCACCGACAGCAGCACCGTCACATTCTATAGTATTACCGTTTAAAACAATCCCTTGGGAGAACGAAATCTGGAAAAGTAAAAATACTAAAAGGCTTAGTGCTTGTTTGATGGTTATAAAATTTTAGTCATTAAATATACAAATGATTAGAAAAATGAATAACTAACCAAAAAAAACTACTGCTTTATTAATTTTTTTCTAATTATTGCTTTTTAACCCTTTTACAATACCGTCAAGACGGATGTGAGTTACAAATGGTTTTTCTCTCATTGAAACCCAAGTAATTTGGTCAAAAACACTGTCATCGGAACTATTATGACTTCCTCCAGTTGTACTCAGTACAGTGTAGGTTTGGTTATTTATATCTTGAATTGAAAACGAATGCTCGTGACCATTAAAGACTGAATAATTTCTGTTTTGTAATTCTTCTTCTAGTGCATCAAATTTTTTATTGTTCTTATTTTTCCAAATCGGTTTGTGCATAAATAAAAATGTCCATCGAACATTTTTATTTTCATTTATTACTTTTTTAAAATATTCTAGCTGCTGTTCGCCTATATCCCCATAAGTACGCTCAGGCATTTTATAGTATTCTGTATCCTCAAAATTACCCTCAATTTCACCTGATTCTATTTTTAAAGAACGTTCTCTTGCTAAAAAGATTTTTTCCATCCGCTCAGGCTCATAATCTTCAGAATTTAGCATTAAAAATAAAACGTCCTTATAAACGAAATGATAATAAGTTGGACCTATCTTCTCTTCCCAATACTCTTTCATTTTATTACTTGATAAATCGTGGTTCCCTCCCACATAGAAAAATGGAGAATTCAATTTTTTTAAACGGCTATTAAAAAAGCCCCATTCTTTGTCTAAAACTTTTGTGTCCCTTGTTCCACCCTCAATGAGATCTCCAACAGATAATGTAAAAAGAGGATTCAAATTGTTTAAATGTCCAACGGCTTTTTCAAAAATACCCTCTCTTTCCCCTCCAGTTAAATCGGCTATAATTGCAAACGAAAAATCTTCATTTTTTTTATTTGCTATTGGAGAGGTAAATGGTGTTTTTGAAAATTTTGAATTAAAAATAAAATCCTGTCGTTTTTTTTCAGAAGACTCACATCCAAAAAATATAATGGTAAATAAATAGAATAATATTGGGGTTCTCACTTAAGTTGTTTTTAGTTTAAAAATGAGCTCATATTGAAAAATTTATTAATGATTGATAATTGTTTTACAAACTCAATATCCAATCAACAAGTAAGTCTGACCATTTACCTACAGGTATAGATAAATCATTCATACCATATCCGTGACCCCCCTGACTGAACATGTGAAGCTCAGCCTTAGCATTAGCTGAGATCCAATCATTATAGATTTGAACACTAGGTGCAGCTAGCCTTAATGGATCATCATTTGCGCAAGAAATAAAAGCGGCAGGTTTATTTTGTGGTACTTTTTGTTTTTCCACAATGTGCATCCATGGATAAATTGGGGCAATAAAGTTAGGCTGATTTTTGGGAGTTGATTTATATGTCGCTTCCATTGTCACAGCCCCACCTGCTGAGAATCCCATAAGTCCAATTTTGTTTGGGTCAATGTTATATTTTTTAGCCTTATTTCTTATCATTTCAATTGCACTTAAAGCATCTTTTGATGAGTAAGGTAATATTGTTTTAGCACTGTCTATTGCCATTTTAGAATCACAACAAAAGGCTTTATGCCACTTATAAACAGAGCCCTCTCTTGGGTAAGTTCTATACTTTAATACAATTGCTGTTATTCCGTTTGAAGCTAACTTTTTAGCTACCTCAATACCCTCTTTTACATAGGACAAGAAATAGAGTCCTCCGCCTGGACAAATTATCATGGCTTTGTCAGTTACAGCCTTTCCCTTTGCCAGATATAAATCCATTTGAGGCTCAGACACATTATCATAATAATACCCCTCGGAGCCACCTACAATTATCTTAGATTCAGGATATGATTTCAGATTCCCCTTTTTATGATTTACAGAAACAGTTTTTTGAGTAAATGAAAAAAATGGGATTAAAAGAAAAGCTAAATAACGTGTTTTCATTTTTTTAAAAATTAGTTTACGGATTTATATTCACTACTAATAATTGAGACAACATTCTGAAGAGACTGCAAATAAAATTCAAGGTCGACTAGTCTTCCCTCAAGAATTGCATTTTTATCTTTCAATAGGTTTTTTAGATTTTGATCTCTTTCTTTTAAAAAGACAATCCCTAGATCTATATCACTATTGTATTTATTTCTTTTAGTTTCAAACCATTTACCAATTTGATCTGAATAGGCTTTTGTCCCATTTGTTAACCCATTTACTCTTTCTTCATGTTTTGTGTAAATAGATTCAATTTCTACTCTTAACTTATCATTTTCAATATCTAATAATTTACCTGAATTTAGCATTGATTTAAAAAATATATCAGCAGGTTCCCAAGCCAAAAAACCTCGGAACATCCAGGCAATTGATACATCATTATCATATTGTTTTACATAGGTTGTTTTTCCATTGATATCAATACTGTGAAAAAATGGATTATTGTCGTGAGTCCTTTTAAGTTTTTCAAGTGTTAATTCATTGAAATTATCAAGAATAACATCTGTCATGTACTTTAGGTTTTTTACCTGATAGATATGTTCTTTGGTGTATTCTATATTCATTGAAATTTCATTCCCAAGAGTGATAATAGAATCTGTTAGAATTGCTTTTTCTTCATTTTTTTCTCTGTAATTATCAACCCAAAAGGAAGCTATTATACTTGTAAATATTACAACACCTTCTATTAAAAGTTTTCGCATCGTCTTTTGTTTTAATCAAATATAAAAAGAAAAACCAAAGACAAAATTAGAAGGTTTTGTACCCTCCCCAAGAATCGAACTTGGATCTAAAGTTTAGGAAACTCTTGTTCTATCCGTTGAACTAGGAGGGCAAAAGAACAAACCCCTTTTTTGGAAGGGGCTTTAGTTAGAATGGTAGCGTAGCGGCTACATCGATAAATATTTTTAGTAGGCTGCTTTGATAGTTTCAAATATAATTATTTTTAAATTTCCAGTAAAATACACCTTGATAAATTGATTACCTATAGGTTCTAAAAACTTTTTTAAATGATAAAAAAAGAAATATTTTTTTTAATGACTTTGGTTTTTTTAATTGGTAGTTGTGTTAATAGTGAAACTAAAAATTATTCCAAATCAGACGATTCTACTTCGAACTTTCAAACAATAATTCATGAGGGGGTAAACAGAGAATATGTTTTATATGTCCCTGATTCATATGATGGTTCTTTTTCCGTTCCTGTTGTTTTAAATTTTCACGGATTTAGTGGTGATGCATATCAATATATGAATGAGGCAGACATGCGTATTTTATCAGAATCTGAGAATTTTATTTTAATCTATCCGCAAGGTCTTTATCTTGATGGTGAGCCACATTGGAACGCATGTCCTAATGGAGGAGATAACAAAAGTGAGGTTGATGATTTTGGATTTATTGAAACACTTATCGAAGAAATATCCTCTAATTACAATATTGATTTAGAAAGAATTTATGCTGTAGGTTATTCTAATGGAGGAATGATGGCTTATGGTCTTGCCAATCATAAAAGTGAATTAATTGCTGCAGTAGCTTCAGTATCAGGTGCAATGTTAGATTGCACTGGACCTACCTTACATCCAATGCCTGTAATTCATTTACATGGAACAGATGATTTAGATTTACCTTACAATGGAAATAATTATTATAACTCCGTTCAAAACACTTTAGACTACTGGATAAATTTTAATAACACAAATAAAGAGCCCATTGTAAATTTTGATAATAGTGGAGAAATTGAAATCGAACATTACATTTATGATAATGGGAATAATTCAGTTTCAGTTGAACACTACAAATATATTGGTGGATATCATATATGGTTTATGTCAACTTTCCAAGGGCAAAACACATCAGAATTGGTTTGGGGTTTTTTATCTAGATATGATATAAATGGTGAAAGATCATTTTAGATAAATCAGCTTCGATATTATGATTTTACTTTTCAATTAATTAATTTAAAGTTATGAGAAAATTAACTTTTTTATCTATTATGCTAGTATTAATAAACTGCAACTCCAATGAGGTTAAAAACAATTTCAAAAGCTGGAATGAATATTTAGGTGACAAATCAAGAAGTCATTATTCAAGTTTAAATCTGGTTAATACTAACAATGTAAAAAGCTTAAAGAAAATTTGGGAATATAAATCTGGAGGGATTCTAAATTCTAAAAATACAACTCAAATACAATGCAGTCCCATTGTTATTGATACGATACTGTATGGTACAAATCCTTTAACTAAGCTTTTTGCAATCAATGCAAAAACTGGAAAAAAATTATGGGAATTTGATCATGGGAAGGATGCTGGTCCAGGCTGGTGGGGCGTTAATAGAGGATTAATTTATTGGGATGATGGGCAAGACGGGAGGATAGTTTACACCTCGGGAAGCTATATATATGCAGTAGACGCTTTGACAGGAAAATCTGAAAAAACTTTTGGAGAAGATGGTAAAGTAGATCTTAGAAAAAACTTAGGCCGACCTTACAATGAAATGATTGTAATAGCCAATACCCCAGGAGTTGTTTATGACAATATTTTAATTCAAGGTTCTAGAGTCCATGAGGGTCCGGGAGCGTCTCCAGGACATATTCGTGCTTATGACCTAAATACAGGTGAAATGGTATGGAGATTTAATACAATTCCACACCCCGGAGAATACGGTTATGAAACATGGCCAAAAGATGCTTGGAAACATATGGGAGGTGCGAATTCGTGGGCTGGAATGACTCTTGATGAGTCAACAGGTATTGCTTATATTCCTACAGGATCAGCATCATATGATTTCTGGGGAGGTAATAGATCAGGAGAAAATTTATTTGCGAATTCTTTGATCGCACTAAATGCAAAAAATGGAGAACGAGTTTGGCATTTTCAATTCATTCATCATGACCTGTGGGACAGGGATCTGCCAGCCCCACCGAATTTGGTTGAAATAAATCGAAATGGAAGTAAGATAAAAGCTGTAACACAAGTAACAAAGTCAGGACACTTATTTGTTTTTGATCGATTAACAGGTGAGCCGATATATCCAATAGAAGAAATTCCTGTTAAATCTGCAAAACTTGATGGAGAAAATTCTTGGCCAACCCAACCTTTACCAACTCATATACCCCCTTTTGCAAGACAAGAATTTTCCAAAGACCTAATTAATGATATGTTCCCAGATGCAAAAGCTATGCTTGCTTGGACTCCTACTCAAAAAGACAAAATACTTGATAAAACAGTTAAACAGGTATGGGAAACATTAAATTCAGAAGGCCAATTTATTCCACATAGCGAAAAAATTAGATCAGTAACATTTCCCGGTTTAGACGGTGGTGCAGAATGGGGTGGTGCAGCATATGACCCCATAACTAATTGGCTTTATGTAAACTCTAATGAAATGCCATGGGTTTCAATTGCAAAAAAAGTAGATTTATCATCTTCAGAAAATGGGGGTAAAATAAAGGATTATGGGAAGGTTATTTATAATCAGCAGTGCTCAAGATGTCATGGTGCTGATTTAAATGGAATGTCTAATATTCCTAGTTTAAAAAATCTAAAGAATCGATATAATGCCCTGAATTTAGCATCTATAATTTCAAAAGGAAAAGGAAGCATGATGCCCATGCCTCAAATTTCAAAAACTCAAATTGATCTGCTAACTGCTTACCTTCTAGAAGACAATAGTATAAATGTTGAAGTGGCTTCATTGCAAGAAATTGATCCTAATTTTTCTCCTTATTCAGTTAATTATTTTGGGCGTTTTATGGACGAGAATGGATATCCTGCAATTAAGCCTCCTTGGGGAACACTAAATGCTATTGATTTAAATATTGGTGAGATTGTATGGCAAGTTCCACTTGGTGAATACGATGAATTAACAAAGCTTGGTTTTCCAAAAACAGGTACCGAAAATTATGGTGGTCCAATCCTTACTGCAGGTGGACTAATTTTCATAGGTGCAACGAATGACGAATATTTTAGGGCTTTTGATAAAACCACAGGAGAAGAGTTGTGGAAAAGTAAATTACCTGCTGGTGGATATGCAACTCCAATGACTTACGAATTAGACGGAAAACAATATATTGTTATTGCTTGTGGTGGCGGAAAAATGGGAACAAAGTCAGGGGATTCTTATGTGGCTTATTCCCTAAATTAGTTGAATTTATTTACTAACGATATTTTGAAATTTAGATATCCTGTATAATTTTTGGTATCTTGTTGTATAACATTCAATTAACAATCAAATGAAAAAATTTTTTTTTGTCTCAATCATATTCCTCTTTTTATGCTGTAATAAAGATTCCGATGACCAGATGTCCGATCAGTCAGAAACAGCTGAGATAGTCTCTGCAATTACAGAGGTCAATGCTACAGGAAAAGTTTCTGAACAAAATGCTGAACAAGCTAAAAAAACAATTTTTGGAAAATGGAATTTAAATTCATCTATCAATAGCTCAAAGACAGGAAAAAAAATTGATGGTTGTTCATACAATTTTATAGAGTTTACAGAAAATGATTATCTGTTAAATATAAGTGCCCCTGGAAGTATTGAAACAGGTGGAGTTGTTGCGATTTATGGCAACTACGAATTAATTGAAGTTGACGAAAAAGTAACAAAAGTTATTTTAAAAACATTTTATGATGGCACTGAAATAGATATTGCTGAAATTACCGATATAGAGGTTGTTGAAACGGATGGCCAACTGGATATTAGCTTTAGTTACGGTTTTATAATAGATATAGAAAGTATAGGTATCCCATGTAATAATGAGGAAATGGAAGGCGATTTTTCTGCTGATAAAGAACCTGCCATGGAGGAAACTTTAACTGCAGATACAAGTACTAACCATTATAAGATTGTAGGTACATGGAATTTATCCAATTATTCTGACTCAGAAGGTGGAAGTTTTAGTAGTTATTTTGATGACGATGAATGCTATGAAGATGGTGTTTTAGATCCAGATTGTAGTCCAGCTACATCAGCTAAACTAGTTATTTCTACTTTTGGCACATACATTTATATGGAATTAGCAGCAGATGAGAACATTGTTTCTGTGGCAATTGGAAATTGGGACTGGGGAAATGCAGAACAAACAGAGTTTACTGTTACTGGAGGTCCAGGAAATACTATTGTAAATTCAGCCACAGTTGATAGTATTACAGATACTCAAATCTCATTTACCTTTATAAATGTTGAAGATGAAGATGGAACTAGAAACGAAACCTACACATTTGTAAAAGCAGATTAATTTTAAAAAATTAGATTTTATATAATCCATTAGTTAGATGTCAAACAGAAGACAGTTTATTCAATCTTTTTCAGTTGCTTTAACAAGCCCATTTTTAATTAGTTCTTCTGAATTAATTGGTACTGGAAAAACCCTAAAAGCGTCACTAAGTCCAGGAGCTATTGGTCTTAAATGTACAGCTAATGAATTATTAGATTATGCAATTAAGTATAAGTTTTCAGCCATAAGTCCCCCAATAACAGAGCTGATTCAGTTTAAGGAAACTGATAAAAAGGCTTATTTAGAAAAAATGGAAAAAAATAAAATCATTTTTGACTCAGGGGGCTTACCGATCCAATTTAGAACAACAGATTCAAAGTTTAAAGAGGGATATGATTTTTTATTAAAAAACATAGATTCAATTGTTTCTTTAAATATTAACAGTTTTGTTACGTGGATCATGCCTACCCACAAAACTTTGCCGTACATGAAAAATTTCGAACAGCACAGAACTCGATTAACTCAAGTTGCGACTCTTCTAGAAGATGCTGGACTAAAATTAGGATTAGAATATGTGGGGCCAAAAACACTAATGGCAAGAGACAAATATCCTTTTTTACACAGTGCATTGGGATTAAGAGAGCTTATTGGAGCTATTGGTAAAAATAATGTCGGTTATTTACTTGATAGCTACCACACTTATTGTGCTGAAGATAATAATGAGGACCTTAATTTTTTAAGAGCTGAAGATATTATATCAGTACAATTAAACGATGGAGTATTAGGTAGAACTGTTGCTACTCAGATGGACCTAGAAAGGGAGTTGCCAGGAGATACTGGGATAATTGACTTGAAAAACTTCTTGAATTTTATTAGAAATAAAGGTTACAAAGGGGCTGTTAGTGTTGAACCTTTTAATAAAGAACTTAACAAAATGGAGGTGGGAGCCAAACTTAAAAGGGTAAGGGCCTCGCTTTCAAAATTTGATATATAATTAAAAAAAACCCTCCATTTTAGAGGGTTTTTTTACAAAATTTGATGTATGATTACTCTTTAGGAGTAGTGCCAATAATAATTTCTGTTATATTCCTGTGTGAGAAACCATCTGGAAGATTTTTATAAAATTTAGCTGCCATTTCATTAGGTATGTCTAATATAGCGGCTTCACCTGCCATATGTTTCATTGCATTTGCTAATGTGTCATATATATCCCAATAAAATACATTGCTTGTGTTATGTTTATCCTGAGGTGCAATGATTGTTGCAACTCCCCATCCTTGCATTCCAGATTTTTTCGAATTCTTTTTAAAAATTTTACCAGTTTGTTTTCCCATATCTAAAGCCATTTGGATATCCTTTACCTTTCCATCATTTAGTATTACATATTTACCTTGGCCTGTACCAAACTGATCGTACGTTTTAAAATAATAGATGCCACTTTTTTTAGATTGTGATTCTTTTAATAATTCGCTTGGCTTCTTTTTAAATTTACTTTCAAATTTATTCCAAAATGGATCCGCTTGTGCTGAAACCATTTGATCAATGCTTTCAAATCCATGAACCCAGAAATAGTTGTAATTATAATCTTGAGCATGACCAATACCTGGAACTCTTTTTAGTAAAGCCCAGCCTTGCATTTTACCAGAATTGACATAATCTTGGGCCAGTTTAGAAAAATATTCTTTTTCATTACTTTCAAAATTTGCTTGATATTTTTGTGGAATCCTAACTCCATGTAAATAAAATACTCCTTGTGCTGAAATATTTACAGCAAACATTAAAAGAAAAGTTAATATAAGTTTATTAAATGTTTTCATTTAAATTGATTTATAGTTAATAAACAACAATATACAAATTACTCAACAAATTATTTTTTCAGAATTGTTTCCTACAAACAAAACTCATATTCAGTTTGAACTAATACTCCATTATCGTTTCTCCAGAAAAATCCATTGCCCAATATGCCTTCATAATTTAATTGGCTAAAGTAATTACACCCACCGTCATAGAAAAACAAAGTGAAAATATCTTGGTCTCCATCTTCATCATAATCTTTTGAAATAAATTTTAACGTATTACCAGTGTAATAATTTTCAATGTAAAATCCTGATTCGGTGTCAAGTGTGTAACTACTTCCATTATACCTATACATTAAAATATTTTTATTTTTATTGCATCCATCATATCCTACAGAAGCCAATATTTCTTGAGTACCATCTCCATCAATATCTACAATATGAATTTTCTCGTGTTGTGGGATATTTGGATTATTTGATAAAGTCTGATATAATCCTAAACAATCATTTTCAATTGAAGGTCCTGTATATTCAACTTTTTCATAATTGTATATTTCTGGATTTGCAGTTCCATAGTTAATTTCTAAAAATTTCCATACTCCTACAAGGTCCTTGTATCCATCATTATTTATATCAGCATAAATCATATCGTTCCAATTTCCTGCATCTCTTCGAATATAATTGGCATTAATTGGAGAATTTAGACCTCCTGTTCCATCATTAAAGTAGATGTTGATATTTGAATTATAATAATTAGCTGGTAAAGCATCTAAAATGTCATTATATCCATCATTATTTATGTCAATAGGAAAAATACTTCCAAACTTTTGGGAAGGAATAGAGTCAAATTCAATTACTTCTCTATTTTTAGTGATATACATACCTCCATGGAAAAAACCATTTGGAATTCCATCGTTATTCCAGTCTCCGTTGTTGAAATTTGGAGCATCATACCATTCTCCTTGAAGATTAGTAATTATTTCATCAGTACCATCGTTATCAAGGTCAGTTAATATTGAATACGAACGATTTAAAGAGTCACTTTTTGGGACGTTAATTATTTCAATTATATCTACAGAATCAAATAATGTAAATTGTTGAACCTGATTAAATTCGTTTGGGGTACCTGTGTAAAAAACAAGATTCCCATTTGTATTGTTGACAGTTATAAAATCAGGTGAGTTATCATTATTGTAATTATAAACTTCACCTTCCCAGAAAATTGGATTGTTACCCGTTGCCCTTATAAATTCCTGAATGTTCATTCTTAAAGGGTAAGAAAATGGATTAAAATTTGCCCTTATTGTAATATCTGAATTCATAGTAACAATCTTTTCATCTGCGCTAGTTTCATCTGACCATCCTATAAATCTATATCCTGGATTTGGTGTTGCTATAATCGTTACTTCTGTTCCAGCATCAAATGAGCCTCCCTCAGTTGAAACCGTTCCACCACCTTCAACACCAACAGACAAAGTATATTTTACAGGATCTGTATCTGATTCTGTTTCCTGAATAGAATTGGAATTATCGATTTGTTCCTCTGCCGTTGAACAAGCACTTACAACCATTAAAATGATTGCAAAAAATGACAGATTTTTATTTATTAGATTCACTTATTTAAATTCATAGAAGCGTTATACATGGTAGGATCAAATGCATTATAAACTGTTTCAACCTTATCATCTTTCCATTTCATCCAAGCATAGCCTCTTATTGAAAGTTCTTCACCTGTTTTTTTACTTGTTGCTTTCCAAGTATACCAGCAATGTGTAAAAATATTTCCTGCCGGTTTACCATCTTCGTAATGCATAGTAAAAGCATCTCTATTTTCGTGGCGAATATTTTCAAAATATTGATGACCTGCTGAAAATCCTTCTGCCATTTGGGAAAAGGTCAAGTCAGCGTCATTTATCATTATTTTTGCGTCAGGAGTAAATAAATCAGCAACGCTGCTTAGGTTGTTATTAACATAAGCATCCATAAATTTTATCATCGCATTGGAGCGAAAATCATTTCCTTTAATTATACCTATTTGATTTTCTGCTTTTTGGGGAATACTATTTTGTTGAGAGTTACAAGCTAAAAAAAGTATTGATATAGTTGCAATAAATAAGATGTTTGTTTTCATAAAAATAAAATTAAGATCCATCAATATACAAAGAAGTGCATCAAATTGATAAATAAAAATTTCCTAATATTTTAAAAAAACCCTCTAGTTTTGGAGGGCCAATTTTTGTCATTTAAAAGGTTGAATATACTAAAGTGAGTTCTTCAGAAGGTAGCATTTCCCTTGATGCTTGAAGTCCCTCAAAAGCCTTCTTCCTTAAAAATTCGTCCTCTATTATATTGTACTCTGTGCCCTGTGGCATTTCCTTTTTTGTCATAAAATTAAATGCAATGTGGGTGAAACCTGACTCTAATTTTTTTGTGTAATCATTTTTTGATATGATTTTGGCAAGACCCCAAAATTTTCTGTAACCGTCAAGAATTTGTTGCTGAGCTATAGGTTTCCAAACTGATCTTTCATAATCTTCAAAATCATCATTATTTTGTTTCATAAAATGAAAATAGCCCTTATCACCTATTTCCCATTCTAATCCTCTCCATCCAGTACCAGATACCCATTTGTAGGTTCTACTTCTGTTTTCTTTAACTATTCCGCTAGAGGACAGTAATTTATCTATTGTCTTTTGACTTTTACCCTTAAATGCAGTTTTAGTTGACTTTTTCCAGGCATTTGTATCAAGATTCTCATCCTGTTCCTTTGTTGTTCTTCTAAAAACATAATATTGTGCCCAATTTTCATCTCCATCTCTAGGAGTTCTTTTCCACACTGACCATTGAGCAATCAAATTATCTTTTACCATTTGGTCAGCAACTTTATTCCAGTTTTTTTCATACTGGAGATATTCATTTTCTTTACCATCTTCAAGCACAACAGCAATCATTACTGTTGTTTGAGCATGAATAAATATTGATGTAAAGAGTATAACTACAAAAATTAAATTTTTCATATTAATTGATTTATGATTAAAACTTTAAGATACAAATATGTTTTTTAAAATTAAATGACACAGAAATTAATGAAATAAGTTAAAAAATTAGTAAAAACTTGTATTTTTCTTCTAAAAATGTCCAAAAAAGTTAAAAATTTGGGATTTTTATTAATAATTTATGGAAAAAATAAAAATTTTTCTTTTTAAATAATAAACTAGTGGAGTTTTTGGGTAAAAAAAACATAAAAAAGACTTTATATATTTTTTTTTCAATAATATTAATACTTTTGAGAGGTACCTATTAAAATTTTATTGACAAAAAGTTATTCTGATGCCAAAAACCAAAATTCAATATAGTAATCAAATTAAGTTTAATGCTTCAACGCAATTCGTGGACTATATAAGACAGGCGATCGTTTCAAACGAGGCAAAAGACAAATTCGGTAAATATCCCACTCAAACTGAATTTATAAGGGGTGTGATTTATCAATGGATACGAAAACAGACTCCACATATTCTAATAGATGATCTCAAGGGAGGGGTTCCAGAAATAATAGAACACAAAAAATTAAAAAAGAAATGAAATACAAGAATTTTTTAGTGATGAACTAACAATCACAAGGAGAACAACTACAGGGTTCGCAAATACATGCTGAACAATCTAATTCTTTACAAGGAGAACAATCACAATTACACATATCATATATTTATGTGAGTAAAATTATTGATTTTTAATGAAACAATAGTGGGAGCTCTAAAGTAATCTTAAATGTTTTATAATATTTATATCTGAATAATAAATATAATTTGATGATACAAGAAATTATTTTTAATATAAAATCATTCTATATATTAGTTGAATAAATTAAATCAAAATAAAATGAAAAAAGGATATTGGATAGGAAATGTAATTGAAATTAAAAATGAAGAAAGATGGAATAACTACTTAACAAAATACTTTCAAATTGAAGAAAAACATAAAAAAGAACAAACTGGAAATTATTTACCAGTGCTTACAGGTCAGCCAAAAGGTAAAATTCAGGGTTCAGATTTAATGTTTGCTGCAGTTGTAGAGTTTAATAGTTTACAAGACGCTATAGATTGTCATAATAGCAAAGAATATCAAGAAGCCTTAAATGAACTTGGCGATAATCCCGAAGAAACTGTTGTAAGAAATCTTTCTATTTTCGAGGGTAGTTAGATAGTTATTTGCGTTTTTCAGCTGCCACGTCAGGATATTCTTGCTTTATAAAGTTTAAAATTTCTTTTGCTTTTTTTCGATGTTTTTTGAAGTGTCCTAGCTGTCCTACATTTACTGTTTTTACATAGTGTAGATTGCTTAAAAAAAGGTTAATCACATCCTTATTTTTGGTATTTATTTTTGGATTTCCAGAGGGATAAACAAATTCTATATCATAAACATTCATCTCATCGAAAACCATGGGATCAAACAACACATTTATTTGATCGAATAGTCTCCTTACTAAATATTCCTCCCTTTCTTTTATGAAATCAATGAAAATAAAATTGTCATTATATTGTAAAAGGGTATCAATTATTTTTTGGTTTTTTATTAAAATAAAATTTCCAGAATATTTTAACTCTTCATTTGTTGTATTGTTTGCCCAAAACACCGCAGGGCGTGGTAAGTATCTCGCATAATAGTAAAGATCTTTTCCATAATCATCTTGCAAACCATTATTTAAAATATATATAATTGAATCTATCCTTATTTCTCTTGTTTCTCTTCGTTGAATTACAATATCTAACTCTTTAATGTCGGTTTCAAGGTCATTAATAAACGATGCTATTATTTCTTTTTCTTTTTGTCTATCCACTAAAACTTCCCTATAATTCTCAACAAAAAAACCAAGTGAAATAGCAATAAATAACATTAAAAACTCCCAAAATCTATCAACTATTTTTTTCATTTAATCGATTATTATTTAGCTGAGTGAATATACGAATCAGTCCCTTAAATTAAGATAGAGGATATACGTGTTTTTTTCAGCTTATAACTTTATACTTTTCTTCCATCGGATTTAAATTAATATCAAGATATGCTCCACTTGCATTGTCATCTGAAACTACTTGAGGTTTTCCTTTTATAATTTCAATAGAATTTTGGTGTATGTGACCGGCAAAAATTCCAATTACATTAGATGAATCAAAAACCTTTTTATAAAATTCAAACGTTGTTTTAGTATGACCATTTTCTGGCCATTTGGGACGTCTTTCTAATTCAAAATTACGGTCAGTTTCAGCTCGCCAAAAAGGGTTTCCACATCCAAACGAAATATTTTTCCCAGGAGCGTACATTGGTATATGAATCAACAAAACAAGAGGCATACCAGATTCAACATGCTTTGAAAAAAAATTCAATTGTTTATTGTTTATTTCGTATGTTGAATTATCAATGGCTAAAAACCTAATTCCTTTTATATCGTATGCTGCCATTAAGGGGTTATTCCCTTGATATAAACGAATTAATCTTTTTTCTATCCATTTATCACGAAGTGAATCAAGACTACCATCCATCCCTTCGTAATGCCAATCATGATTTCCCGCTATGTAAATATATGGAATCCCAATCGCTTCTATTTCAGATAAAACCCATTCTATTGCAAGTTCAGATGGAAAACTAAATATATCACCTACCAAAGTGATAACATCTGCATTTGATTCTTTAGCAAAAGTTATTGCTTGCTTAAAGGCTTTTTTAGGATTTGTTTTTTCTCCTGTTTTGAAATGCTTTGTTTGATTATAAGCTTTAGCCATTCGACCACTGAATTTTAAAAAGGGGATTCCTCTTTCATCATCCATATAAAGATGTGTATCTGCAATATGAATTATTTTTATTTTTTCTTTAATGACATCACTATAAAAAGAAACTTTTTCCTGATCCAATGTTACATATGTCTCTATGGATTGTTCAGTTTTAGTTGATGCTAATTGATGAAGTGAAATAGCTGAAAACCCAAGTCCTGATGCTATAGTTGTTGATCCCTGTATAAATTTTCTTCGTTTCATTGAGAAGTATTTATAGACTCTTCAACAACTAATATACATATTATACAAATGTCCATTTTTTTGAAGAAAAAAATCAAGAAGTCTTTGTTAAGTAATTAGAGCGATTACAACTTCTGACTTTTGGATTACTTTAGAGAATATAAAATCCCCTAGAGGGTGCTAGGGGATTTTGAATAAAATCTAATAGCTTTTTATAAGAACTCGAGTAAATGATTTTGAATATTGTGCTGCAGCGTCAAATACTTCTGCAAATTCTGCAAAGGCCGCACTTTCTTTTTTGCTTTGTGGCCCAAAATTAAATGCATCATTTAAGTTGGAGTAAGTTCCATAAATATAAACACTCTCACCGTTTTCTGTACCATGAACTATTTGGCCCAAACCAACAAATCCATCAAAATTATATGATTTTATTAGTTTGCCAAAAGCCTCAACCATTGATGGTAATTTTGGGTTAGTTGCCTTAAAAACCCAAGCTTGTCCAATAGGATAATTAGTTTTCGAACCATTTGTAATTAGACTTTTCCCCGCAGAGGCTCTACTGCTTTTTACATAATTACTCATTTTAGATATGTATAAGTCCCAATTTTCTCCTTTGAGTGAATTCCTAAAATCAGCAAGAGATTGAGAGGAATTACTTGCAATACTTATAATGTGCGTAGCTTTTTCACTGGGCCCTTTTAAGGGAATAGAAGAAAATTCAACTGTTACATCAGAAGACTTTTTGTGATTTGAATAGAAATCATCAACAAGACTAGCTACTGTTGAAGCATTTTTCCCATCTACCTCTAACATAACGTCGTACCAGAAAACATTTTGTGAAAATGTTAATGAACTAATTAGAATACTAAATAATATAAAAACGTTTTTCATTTTAATTGATTTATGGTTAATAATTGACAATATACAAATTCATCCTTAACTTAATGAATAGGAAATGACTAGAATATGAAAAGTCCTTAAATTAAATTGAGAAAATCATTTAATCCTAAATTATTACTTCCCGTTTTGCATAGGGTCTGTATCAGACATAATTTTGTTAAGTATAAAATATACTGGACAAAACTTTGTAAAAGGGCTTATCAATTGCAAAACGCCAACTCCAATTGCTATGTATAGAAAATCTATATTTCCAAATTGAATTGTTAACCCAGCACTTACCAGATATAGAACTCCACAAATAGCGTCATGAGCTCTAACTTTATTTATATTTTTGGATACATTCATTTTAATTGATTTATGATTAATAGTTTTAAATATACAAATTTGAATCTGAAATTTATGAAGAGGTAATACTTATGATTTATAAAATACAATTTGAAAAGTGATATTTAAGTCTGTTGGAATTTATAATATCTGAAAATTAGAATCCTAGAGTGATATATAAAACACACTGTTTTTAAATTAATAAAAAAGTCCTTCAGAAAGATATTTAAGCCCTGTATCACAAGCTACAGCAACCACTTTTGATTTTGGTCCTAAGCTCTTAGATAATTTTATTGCACCTGCTACATTCATACCACTTGAAGTACCACAAAATATTCCTTCCTTCGAAGCCAGTTCCTTACAAGTTTGCCTTGCTAAGGATTCTTCAATTGAAATAACATCATCAACATATTCAGAATTATATATAGCAGGAATAAACCCAAGGCCAACCCCTTCAACATTATGTGCACCTTTAATTCCTTTTGATAATATGGGAGAACTAGCAGGCTCAAGGGCAATGACTTTAGAGTGAACTCCATTATTTTTGAATGATTTTGCTATTCCCATTAATGTTCCTGCTGTTCCAATGGTGTCACAAACAGCATCTACTTTCCCGCCAAGTTGTTGGAGTATCTCATCTCCAAGAGGAACAAAACCTTCAACAACGTCCATATTATTTAGTTGATCCGTAAAAAATGTATCCGGTTCAACAGAAATTTCTTCAGCTCTCTCAATCATCTTTCCAATAAGTTCTTTAGTGATTTTTCCATCTTCACTTTTAATAACTTCGAGGTCAGCTCCCAACGCTCTCATTAAGCCAATTTTTTCTTTACCAAAAACATCTGCGGTAATTAACCTGAAACGGTATCCTTTAATCGCACAAACAAAAGCTAATCCAGCTCCAGTACTACCTCCAGAGTACTCAACAACAGACATTCCTTCTTTTAAATCACCTCTTTTTTCTGCTCCTTCAATCATAGAAAGGGCCATTCTATCTTTTTTTGATCCTGTTGGATTGTTTGCCTCTAATTTTACATAAACTTCGCCACAACCTGATGGAATAATTTTCTCAAGTTTTACAATTGGTGTATTACCAACCGTTTCTAAAATATTTTTCATTTAATTGATTATTAATAAAGTAAGAAAACGCAAATTAGTCATTAAACTTAATCAAGAAGATATGGCAATGAAAAAACCCTCCACTAGGGAGGGCATGTTTTATTTCGAAATTTAAAATTAATTTTCAAAAACTATTGTTTAGTTTTTAGAATTTCTACTTCAAAATCTTTAACTACTTCTCCAGGACCTCTTTCGGAAAGGAGTTTTTTAGCTTTTGAGGATTTGCTAATTTTATCTGTAAGCATTAGATGATCCATCCTATCTTTGCCTGTAACTGCAACCCAGTGTGTAGCTCCATCAGGTCTATTTATGTCATATGTCCCAAACCCAACTACTCTCCCTTCAAAATCTGAACTAAATTCTTTTACAAAATTATCGTGCCCTTTTTTAAACTGAGATTCGTTAACACCTTTTAAGTTCCATATATGTCCAAATGGATTTTTTTCAAACACACCAGGCTGCCAACTAAGCATTCTCCCAGAAGATAATGATCCCCATTCTTCAACATAATTATTCATCTGAGCCCAAAAAGCAGTATTTTTATCTGGACTTATATCCCCTTCATCAAAAAGGTCTACACCTAATGTACTAAGCCAAACCATTCTATGTGTCATCCCATCGCTTCTTCCAGCCCATAAGCGTTCAAGAATTACTGCTCCCTGATTAATTTTAACACCTTCAAAAATTTTATCAAAAGCTTCAGCGATGTCATTCTGTGTATGATCTTTTGCTTTAATTTCTACAGCTACAAATGCAGTTGTTTGTGCTTCTAATTTTATTAAAGCGATTAGAAAAAATAATAAAAATATAAGTTTTTTCATTTTAATTAATTTATGGTTAATAGGCAACAATATACAAATTAGTCTCTAAATTTAATGAAGAGGATATGTCCATGATATAAAAAAACTCTCTACTTGGGAGGGTATTATATCTTAATAGTAATTTGTTATTTAGCTGCAGCTTCTGTAATATCTGATGTAGGGTCAAAAATCCAATTCTCCATTACAATTTTTCCATCAACCCACTTAAATGATGCGTTAAATGGATTACTCCAATTTTTTTTTGTCTTATTTCCTTTAGCAGACCAACCACCCCATATGTGAGACCACACCATATTATTGTTGTTTTCATCATACACTGTAGTTTCAACAAACATCCATTCTAATTTGATATTACTGTAGATTTTATGATGAGAACTCCATCCTTTTTTAACAGTTGACTTATTTGCTTCAATTCCGTTTAAATCGAAAACAGCATCTTCAGCGTGTATTTCTTCATATGTATCAAATTTATTTTGTAAATATTCATTCATGTAAGCTTTAATCGCTTTTGAGTATTTGTCATCAGTTGTTGTTTTACCCGTAATGCCTTGAGAGAATGAAAAAGTTAGTGTTAATAGAAATAGTAATGTAAATAGATTTTTCATTTTAATTGATTTATAGTTAATAATAATCAATATACAAATTAGTCCCTAATCTTAGTGATGAAGATATATCAATAATTTAGATTACATAAAATAATATCATAAAGTAATGAAAAACAGAACCAATTAACACAAATAGATGCCATATTGAATGGAAATATTTAACCTTCCCTAAAACATAAAATATAACCCCACAGGTGTAAGAAATTCCACCTAAGATTAGTAATAATTTAGCATTAAAATCAATCAATTTAAAAAGAGAATTTATGTCAAAAATTATAAGCCATCCCATAGCTAAATATAACAAGAGAGACATAAATTGATATTTCCCTGTCAAGAACAGTTTTTTTAAGGTTCCCACCAATGTTAAAATTAATACAGCAACAAAAATGTTTGTACCCGAGTGTTTATAGAGAGTTATTAAGCATACAGGCGCATATGAACCCAAAATGAGATAATATATACTTATATGGTCAAATACCTGAAATCTCTTTTTAAGCTTGGGGTTTAGAATTAAATGGTAAATAGATGATGATGAATATACAAGCAATAAACCAATAGAGAATAAAATAAGTGAAAGCGAACTTAAGGGTGTAATTTCATTATCAAAATAGAATAAAAAAGGTATCCCAGTGACAGATAAAACAAAGCCTAAAAAGTGTGTTAAAACATTCCAAAACTCTTCGTTTTTGAAATCTTTATGACTAATAACTTGCATTACCTAGATTTACAATAATAATGCAGTTCGAGGAAGCCCTTGAAATTAATTAAGTGGATATGCCGATGATTTATTCGTTATTGGTATTATGCTCTAGTATACTTGAAATTAAGGTAATTTCATTGGCAGGAACTCCAGCACGTTCAGAATGTTCTTTTATCAAATCCTCAGATTCTGAGTTATAAACACAAAAAACATTATTTCCAGCGATATAACTGTGGTCTTGTTCTATTTGTTTTCCTTCATTTCTCATAGCGATTAATACCGATTCAGATCCTTGTCCTATTTCATCGAGTTTTTCACTTGGTATCTGCGAAGCTCCTTCAATTGCTCTTTTTATAAGATATTTATTCATCGTAATTTATTTATTATTAAAGGTGCCAAGATACAAATTACTCACTAAACTTAATTTTAAGAAAAAACCCTCTGCTTGGCAGGGTATTAATTGATTTTTTTAAACTAATTCCTTAAAATTTTGGAGTAAGTTTTATTTATTAATTATTGTATTGATTAAATTAAACACAAATCAAATTTACATATATTAGATTCTTAATTATAAATCATTAATAATGAAAAAATATTTATTGTTAGTTGCAATCATATTTGCATCTTGTGCAGAGCAAAAACAAGAACCAAAAACTGCGGGTTACTCTATTAGAGGTGAAGATGAATCTTATATGATTGGTTCAGATGAAACCACAGATTTTATAAGAAAATGGGCTGATGCTCATAATGAAAGGGATATGGAATCAATTTTGTCCATGGAAAAAGCTGATATTAAAATAGAGCTTCCGGATGGAACAGTTATTAATGGTCAAGATGAACATTCTAAAGTCCTTGAATCATTTTTTGCTAATAATGTGACTTGGAAACCATATTGGATGTTACCATATAACTCGGTTGTAGCTAAAGAAACATGGGTAATTGCAGGTTTTGCATTAACATCTAATGTAGATGGGGAAGAAAATGTAGTATTACATATGGGAGATATACAACTTGAAGATGGTTTAGTTAGTAGAATCATTGTTTATGAAAATCAAAGACCAAAAAAGCAATAAAACCTAAAACTTAATCTAATTTTATAATTAATACTCTTTATTAGTAATACATATTTAAAAGAACCATATTTTATTAAATAATTTAGGTGATATACCCATCTTTTCGAGTATCTCATTTGCCTTTTTTAGAGTTTAAAAAATAAGGTAGCAAGTTTTATTTATTCATTTTTATATAAATTATTAAGCAAATCGTCTCTACAATTTGGACATAATCGTGAAAATTCATTGTTATTATAAATGCTGCTTGCCCAAATGAAATCAATCTCTTTTGAACAATTACTGCATTTATATTTATTAATGGAATTTAAATCACTCATATAACTAAATTATAAAAGATATAAGCAAAAAAGGTTTGAAAGCAACCATACTAACAAACCCTTTAAGTTATTCCGTTGCGTGAACAACGTAAAGTAAACATACAATAAAATAATATAACTATGGGATGAAAAGCAGGAGTGCCAAACAAAATACCAAGAAATTGACTAACTTTAAACTAAACTTAATTGTAAGAAAAAACCCTCATTTTTCGTGAGGGCTTATGTTAGTTAGTGTAGTGCAGCGGCTAAGCTTGCTCCCCCTATTATTCAAAGTTGCAGCACAACTCAATCTTTTGTGAAATAGATTTCTTTAACTAAGGAAGTTGAAAGAGATCCTCCACATTACAATTTAAGGTCTTCGAAATCTTTAGGGCGAGTACGGTAGATGGCACATATACACCATTCTCAATGGCGTTAATACTCTTTCTTGAAACCTCGGCCTTGACCGATAATTCCTCTTGAGTTAGCTTTGCTGTCTTTCGAAATTCTTCTAATTTGTTTAAAAGTTTTTGATGGTCTCTACCCATTCTTATTTTTTTTCAAATTTGTTGACCGCATCCGTTAACTCCTTTTCTGTATTTGGATATAAATACCCCGCAATCATTATACCCACTCCAATTAACCCTACTAAAGCTCCTACGCCTTTGAGGGTGTTTCCTAAGAAAAAATAACCTAATAGGAAAAGACCAGCTCCAACAAAAATAGTTATTACGCCACTACGTCTGTAATCAATAGGTTCTTTCTTTCTCTCATCAAAAATAGTTAAGAGTTCTTCTAATTTAGAGGGGTTATTTAAGTGTTTTGCAATTTCTACAATTGCTTCTCTTTTGCCTTTTTCATCATGGTATTGCCAAATAAAGACTGATAAAGTAATTATAATTCCTGCAAGTATGCCAAGAATTGGAATAATAAGTTCTGGATTCATAATGATTTTTTTAAATGTAACGCAAACGTAACATTTTAATTTATGAGAAGCAAAGGTTACATCAAGTTTTTTTATAAAAAACCGCTACACTAAAACAGTATAACGGTTATATCATTATAAGTTGCTCCCCCTCTTGGGCTCGAACCAAGGACCCTCTGATTAACAGTCAGATGCTCTAACCAACTGAGCTAAGGAGGAATGTAACTAGATATAGATCTATATGAATCAAAACATATTTTATTCTACAAATAGGTCAGCAAATATAATATTTTTTGTTCTTTGATTTGAATGTGTATTTCAAATAAAAAAAAAATAATAAATTGTAAAGTATAGTTGTGCAAATTATTAATGTGAGACCATTTTCAAAATTTATTAGATTGTTGACTTTAATAGTCTTGCTGACCTTTTTTCGTGGTTTTAGCCAAACCTCAAAAAAACAAATCAATAAATTCACATATTCTCGAATCACCGTATCTGAGGCTGAAAATAAGGGTCTGCCAGTTATAAAAAATAAAAAAACTCTAACAAATAAAACTTCAATATCTACTAATAAAGTATTTTCTGGCAAAAGTAAAAAGTCGTTTAACAAGGTTCCATTTAATTTGAAAAACAAAAGACCATCTCCTCAATTAAGCTTAAACAAATTAAAACCTAATAAAATTGTCACCAAAAAAATTAGTAGTTCTACATCAAAAACTTTGACCTATTTTAAAAAAAAGGAGTATGAACAAATATCAATCAAATATTCTAAAAATAAAGTTCCGAGATTCATACGTAGTAATTTTATAGGTGACATTTCAAGTTCTAATAAAAAAAGTAAAAGGTTAATTGTTAAAGATTATCTGGAAGAGTTAAAAGATATTTTAATGATAAAGGCCCCAAATGATGAATTTGAAATTAAAGAAGAAACAAAGGATAAGTTCGGATTAACTCACCTAAAATTCAAACAGGTTTTTAATAAAATTCCCATTTATGCTAAAGAGATAGTTGTTCATTTAGATAAAAAAGGATATGTAAAATCTTTAAATGGGTCTTACATCTCAACACCCGAAAAAGTAAATACAACAGCCCAGCTAGACGTTGAGAAGGTCAGAGAAAAATTGTCTAATATATTTGGAAAAAGTATTGGTGAACTTGAGGATTTAAATGATTCTATAGAACCTGTTTTGGTTATTTATGAGAAAAAAAATCAGCTTTATTTATCATGGTATATAACAATATATTCCTCTTATATAGATAGATGGAATCTATTTATTGATGACAAAACTGGTGCTATTTTGGATAAGATTTATACAACTTGTACTATCGACTCTAATCACAATCACGATAGTAATTTTAGTGAACAAAACATATTAAACAACAAAAAAAAAAATATGTCAAGTTCTACTGGTACAGGTGTTGATTTAAATGGTATCGAAAGGAACTTAAATACTTTTTTTTTTAATGATTCTTATTGGCTAATCGATACTACCAAACCATCTTACGATTCCAATTTATCGAACGAGTTAGATCAGAAAGGAGCAATTCAAACCTTAAAATATAACTCAAATGATGACAATTATTATTATCAAGAAAATCAAAATAACACTTTTGATGATCCCTCTTTAGTTTCAGCTCATTACAATGCATCAATAGTTTATGATTATTTCTTTAATACATTTCAAAGAAATTCTCTTGATGGCAACGGTGGAAGTACCCTATCTGTGACAAATATCAAAGAAAACGGTATCGATGTTGATAATGCATTTTGGAATGGTAGGTTCATAGGTTATGGGAATGGTAAAACTGGTTTCAAGCCACTTGCAGGTTCACTAGATGTTGCTGCACATGAATTTTCTCATGGGATTGTACAAGCTACTGCAGGGTTAGAATATAAAGATGAGTCGGGAGCACTAAATGAGTCATTTGCTGATATTTTTGGAGTAATGGTTGATAGGGACGATTGGACACTTGGAGAAGAAATCGTAAATCTTGAATATTATCCTAATGGGGTTTTAAGAAGTTTGGAAGAACCAGTATTGGGGTATCAGCCTTCACACTATGATGATTACAATATTGAGGGAGGTGTTCATACAAACAGTGGCATTCCAAACAAAGCCTTTTATATTATAGCTAGTTCGATAGGAAAGGATAAAGCGGAACAAATTTATTATCGTGCTCTAACCACCTATCTCACAAGAAGTTCAGATTTTCTTGACTTAAGAATAGGGCTGGAAGAAAGTGCGATAGATATTTATGGCTCTAATTCTGCTGAATTAATTTCCGTAAAAGAAGGGCTTGATGCTGTTGGAATTTTATTTGAAGAAGTTGAATCGGCAAGTAAAATAGAAGTTGATGGCACAGATTATATTTTATCTTATGATACTGATCCTAGCAATCAAACTACTTTTTACATTTCAGATCCTTTTGCAGAGGAATTTGTGGCGATATCAGAAACAGAAATTATGACTAAGCCCTCTATATCATCCGATGGATATTTCTTAATTTTTATAACAGAAGAAAATAATTTAAATGCTATTTCTTTAGAAAGTGAGAACATTTATGAATATGTTTTTGATGATTCTGGTATATGGAACTCTGTTGCAATATCAAAGGATAAAAGTAAAATTGCTCTTACAACAACGGATTCTGATGATAAAAATATTTACATCTATGATTTTATCAATAGTAAATGGAAAACCTTCGAATTATATACACCAACTACAGCTCAAGGAGGCTTAAAAAGTGACCAGATTTTATACGCTGATGCACTAGAGTGGGACAACAGAAGTGAAAGTATAATTTTTGATCAGCTTAATAGAATTAAACGAGGAAATGGTGAAGATTTAGAGTACTGGGATATTGGAATTATGGAGGTTTGGGACTCAGAAAAAAATAGGTTTGGAAGTGGAAATATTTTTAGACTTTACTCACAAATTCCAGAAAATGTTAATATAGCTTATCCATCCATATCAAAGACAACTAATAACATATTAGCATTTGACTATATTGAGGAAATAGATGGTGAATTTTATCCTTACGTTGTCTTGTTAGATATTGAAAAAGGTGACTTTAATTTTTTTGAAAATAATAGCTTAGACTACTCTATACCAAGTTTCGCAACATTAGACAATCAAATTATTTATACAAAAGTAGATCAAGAGGGATCTAGTGATATTTACTCAAGACAAATAAGTGATTTTCTTGTTCCCTCTGATCAGGAATCACTTTTAATCCCATTTGCAGATTACGGTATATGGTTTAACCAAGGTCAGAGAGATTTTGATAAAGATGGAGTATTGGACGATATTGACAGATGTCCTAATTCTCCAGCTGGAGTTCCTGTTGATGATGACGGTTGTGCCGTATCTCAAAAAGATACGGACCAAGATGGTATATATGATAATCAAGATAATTGTGTTGAAGTTCCTAATGAAAACCAAATTGACACTGATAATGATGGAATTGGAAATACATGTGATGAAGATGACGATGGCGATGGAATTGAAGATGAGCGTGACCTTTGTCCAGATACACCTCTAGATTCAAAAGTTGACATTAATGGATGCAAAATATTTAGTTTACCCAAAAATAATTTTTCACTCTCAGTTAAAGAGATTTCCTGCGTTGGAAATGACGATGGCGAAATTGTTTTCAGTGCGGAAGATAAATCTTATGATTATCTGGCTTCGATCTCTAATAAATCTTCTTTGAAATTAGAGAGAAGTAATTCTAAGAATAATTTTGATGAAGTTTGTGATAATTTTGATTATACTGAATGCACACCCAAAATATATGTAACACTTAACGATCCTCAAACATTTGATGATTTATCTGATTATGAAGTTTCTAATTGTTATAGCAATGTTCAAAGTGTTCAAACTGGAGAAGAACTAGAATCTTTTTATATTTCTTATACATATACATGTAATATGAATTATACTATGGGTCTTGGGTCTAAATTATTTTACAGTAATACGAAAAATGAAAATGGACTCTATTATAATTATGAACTTTTATCATCCAGCCAAATGTTTTTCGAGCCCGCTCTATATCCCTTAAAACCTATTTATGAAAATAAACTATATCAAAATTTCTTTACAATTGCTTTCTTAGGGGATAGAGAGGGTGAAATATGTGATGGAACATTTTCATGCAGAGTAGCCTATGAACCTGGGACAACTCAAAGATATATTTTTAAAGGCGAGGTAAAAGATAATGCAATACCCGGCAGCTATATTTTTCAGTTTTTATCTGTGATGGGAGATGATTCAGTTCTTCCTGGAACTCAGTTTGGTGTCAATTCTCAAATTATTATTTCAGAATCAAGTGATCCAATAAGTGATTCAACAGGACAAACAAATGAAAGTTCTGACATAGACTCAACAGATGACAACCTGATAAAATTAAACTCTTTAAATAATCATTCTGGAAATTTCAAAAATTTAAAACATGGTACTTATGATATATGTATAAAAGTAGTTGGTCAAGAGGACTACGAGCAATGTTTTGAACTAACTGTAAAAGAACCTGAACCGTTAACTGCCACTTCGAAAGTAAATAAAACAGATAAAGCTGTTGAGTTTAATTTAAGTGGCTCCAAGTTTTACTACATAAACCATAATAATGAGATAAAAGTTGTGGATAATAATAATCCAACAATTAGATTAAAACCTGGATTAAACCATATTGAAATTTCGACAGATAAATCGTGTCAGGGAAAATATTTAGAAGAAATTTTTGTAAGTGAAGAAATTCAATTTTATCCAAATCCAACAATTAATTATGTAAACTTTTATATAAATGGACAAGACAATTTTATAGATATTAAAATTTTTGATTCTTCTGGTAAATTAAATAAAAGCTGCATGGAAGAGATTTCTTCTTCAAGAAAAGTTGAAGTTGATTTTAGTGATCTTTTCAAAGGAGTCTACATTGTAAAACTAAAGGGTCAAACAGTGGAGAAAACAATAAAAATTATAAAAGAATGAAAATTAAAAGTTTAATTATTTTTTTATTTTTAATTGAGGCTGCATTAATTGTAAATTCTTGCAGTAATGAAGGCAGCTCTAATGATGAAAATTTAGTTGTTCAAAATTCAACTCCTGCTGAGGTCAGTCCTCCTTCGGCAGCTAATCTTTTATATCCTGAAAAAGATGAGATATGCCAGACTGGTATATCAGTATCTGATAGACAAGCTAAAGTAAACTTTCAATGGAACGCGTCCAATAATACAGATTCATACGATCTTAAAATCACAAATCTTAAAAATGATCAACTGACTAATATTAACAGTATATCTGAAACTTCAAATGAAGTTACCTTGGATAAAGGAACTCCCTACTCATGGCAAATAGTTTCAAAAAGAAGTGGTACTTCGGAAACAGCAACATCAAGTAGTTGGAAATTTTACCTTTCAGGTGAGGGATTATCAAATTATCCTCCATATCCAGCTGAGCTAATATCACCAACATCAGGAAAATCATTTGCATCTTCAACTAATTCTGTCGAATTATCTTGGGAAGGGAGTCACCCTGAAGGGGAATTAATAACTTATACTCTATTCTTTGATAATCTTGATGGTCTTCAAGAGCCATTAACAGATAATAAAAATATTACTTCAAAATCAAAAATTGTAGACGTAGACTCAGGAAACACCTACTATTGGCGAGTGAAAACAACTGATACAAATCTAAATAGTTCTTATTCTCAAATCTTTTCATTTATTGTTGATTAAACAATATACATTAGCTCTTGAAAGAGAATTTAATTGTTAAATTGAAAACAAAATTTTGATTATTTAAATTGAAAACGAAAACATTTACTCTTTTATTTATACTTTATCAATCTATTTCTATGGCTCAACAATATGAAACACAAAGTTTTGACCTAATTAAGAAAGTTGATGAAGCTGAAATCCGCTTCTATCCACCCGCTGTCAAAATAAGATCATCTAGAAAAAATGGGTTTGGAGCCTTGTTTGGTTACATATCAGGTAGAAATTCAAGGGATCAAAAAATTGCTATGACAACCCCGGTATATCTGGGAAAAAATGAAGATAATGAAATGATGGAATTTGTACTTCCTAGATCAATTGACAAAAGTAACGCACCCGAACCTCTGTCAGAAAAAGTTGAAGTTTATGAATCTAGATCTGGTTATTATATTGCTCATTCTTTTGGAGGATATGCTTTCGACTGGGCAGTAACCAGAGTTAGGAAAAATTTGGAAGAAATAGCATTTAGAAATAAAATAAAATTAATTGGTGACCCATTTGTATTGGTCTATGATTCCCCCTATAAAATAATTAATCGTAAAAATGAAGTCCTGTTCGAGGTTGATTTTGAATCAATAGGTAAAAAAGATTCTAAGTGAAAATTGCCCTGTAAATATCATTCCCATTAGCATATAAAACTAATGACAAAAGCAAAAAGAATCCAAACATTTGTGCATATTCCATAAACTTGTCGTTCGGTTTTCTTCCAGTAACAATCTCATAAAAAAGAAACATCACGTGCCCACCATCAAGTGCAGGAATAGGTAAAATATTCATGAAAGCTAAAATAATAGATATTAATGCTGTACTTGACCAAAAGCCTTTCCAGTCCCATTGACTAGGAAACATATTACCAATTGCCCCAAACCCTCCTAGTTGCGAAGCTCCTTTGGGTGTAAATATATACTTAAATTGTGCGATATAATCTCTTAAGGTCCAATACCCATAGTCAAAACCCTCAACTATACTTTCGCCTAAACTTAATTTCTCTAATTCAAAGGAGAAAAAGTCTGTTTTTGGATAAACCCCTAAAGTACCGTCCCCCCTTGTTACTGTTCTAAATGAAATGGCACTTTGATTTCTTTCAACAACTAAATCAATTTCTTTAGAATCTTTTGTCATATTATTTTTAAAGTCACTCCAACTGGAAATTTTATTGCCATTCAAGCTTAATATTTTATCATTTGACAGAAGTCCAATTTTACTTGCTGGGGAATTTGGAATAACACTGTCAATCATAGCGGGGAAGACAGGAACAAATGGAATCATTTGACCAGATTCAAAAATTTGAGTACCAATATCGTCTGGTATATAAATTGTAGCTAGACCCCCATTTTTTCTTCTTACTCTCACTTCATTAACCTCCCGAAGTAAAAAATATTTATTAATGTCTAATACATTTTCTAAGCTCTCCCCATCTACACTCAGAATTTGATCTCCTGTTTCAAAACCTAGCTGGGAAACAATAGGTGTAGGATCTAAGCCCAATGGCAAGTCTTCTGATGCCAGGGTGTATTTCCCCCATACAAAGAGTATCATCATATAAATCAGAAATCCGAGAATAAGATTAACAGTTACTCCTCCTAGCATTATGATTAAACGTTGCCATGCTGGTTTGGATCTAAATTCCCATGGCTTTGGAGGTTGTAACATTTGTTCCTTATCCATACTTTCATCTATCATACCTGATATTTTAACATAACCTCCTAGTGGTAACCATCCTATACCGTAAGTAGTTTCACCTATTTTCTTTTTTAGTAGGGCAAATTTGACATCAAAAAAAAGAAAGAATTTTTCAACTCTTGTCTTGAAAATACGAGCTGGGATAAAATGCCCTAACTCATGTAGTATAATTAGTAAGGATAAGCTCAAAAGCAATTGAACAGCTTTAACAATAAAAGGGCTCATATTAAAATTTTAAGGAGCAAAATTAGTACAATCGATACCATAATAAAAATGAAATTCAATTGGATTTAAATTAGTTTTTAAATATTAGGCTAAATATAGATTATAAATACTCTAAATTTGCGAAAAAATGAGGCTTATGATTAAATTCTTTAATCGCTACAAAACTTTTTTTGCAATAATGACCGTTATTTCATCTATTATTCTTCTGCTGTTTTATAATGCTCTTAAACCAGAAGAAAAATTACCTGTGTATCAACCAGCATCGGTAAATTATGAATTGGTGGATCAAAGCTTGCAACATATTAAAAAGTTTCATAGAATAGGTTCTTTTTCTTTAACCAATCAAAATGGTCTAAATGTGACAGAACAGGATTTTAAAGATAAAATTTATGTTGCAGATTTTTTCTTTACTACCTGTCCAGGAATATGTCCAAAGATGACTGCAAATATGGGATTGATACAAGAAGCTTTGAAAGAGGATAATCAAGTCAAATTAGTTTCTTTTAGTGTAACACCAGAAATAGACTCTGTCCCTCAGCTTAAAAAATATGCAATTGAAAAAGGGGTCATAGACTCTAAATGGAATCTTTTGACTGGTGATAAAAAACATATCTATGACTTAGCACGAAAGTCATTTTTTGCAGCGAAAAATGATGGTGATGGTGGAAAAAATGATATGATACATACTGAGAATTTCATTTTAGTTGATCCAGATAAACGTATTAGAGGATTTTATGACGGTACGGACACATCTGAAATGAAATCGCTACTTTATGACATACGAGTTCTAAAAAAAGAGTACCCTAGTTCTTAATTTTATATCAGTTGACAAATTTTGGAATGTAATTTCCCTACTTTTACTCTTTAAAATCATTCTAGATAATGATCCCATTAAGTCAGCTAAAATTTGGTGAAAATGCATGTATCGAATCAATTGAAATTGATAAAATCCCATTAAAACTAATTGAAATGGGCTGTTTACCCGGCAACTTTATTACAATAATTCAAAAAGCTCCATTTGACGACCCACTATACCTCAAAGTTGATGAGACCCATCTTGCAATAAGAAAAGAAACGGCCAAATTCATTTTTGTTAAGCTAATCAAATAAAATATGAGCAAGTCTCTTAATATTGCATTGTTGGGAAACCCAAATACTGGAAAAACATCTCTGTTTAACAGTCTAACCGGTCTATCTCAAAAGGTGGGAAATTATCCAGGTGTTACAGTTGAAAAAAAAGAGGGAGTATGCAAGCTTGATAGGAAAACAAAAGGATATTTTATTGACTTACCTGGAACATACAGCATAAATTCTTCATCAATAGATGAAAGCATAGTTGTTGAACTTCTTCTAAACAAAAACAACAAAGAATATCCAGATTTGGCTTTGGTAATAGCCGATGTTGAAAATTTAAAAAGAAACTTGTTGTTATTTACTCAAGTTAAAGACTTGGGAATACCAACTATACTTGTCATTAATATGGCAGATCAAATGAAACGTAAAGGTATTTCATTAGATATACCAATTTTGGAGCAAACACTTGAAACCAAAATTGCCCTCGTAAGCACACGTGAAAATACTGGCTTAGACGAATTAAAAAAATTAATTTTGAACTACAGGATTATTTCTAATAAACCGCTTGTTCAAATTAATTCTATTGATAAAAAATACTTTGAAAATCTTGAAAACGCTTTTCCTGGACAATTACTTTACAAACTTTGGTTAATTATAACACAGGATGCAAATTTTGGAGCAATTCAGAGAACCCTTATATCAGATATTTCAAAATTTCAAACAAAATCTAAATCTGAAATCAAACGTCTTCAACAAAAGGAAACAATTAAACGCTACCAATTTATTAATAGTGTTTTAAAAAAGGGTTTACAAATTGATAAAGCATCTGCAACTGATTTTAGAAGTAAATTAGATAGAGTTCTTATTCACAAGTTTTGGGGTTATCTAATTTTCTTTTCAATACTTATGATAATATTTCAATCTATTTTTAGTTGGAGTGAAGTACCAATGGATTTTATTGATAATTGTTTTAATTATTTGAGCAGTGTAACTTCAAATAATTTACCAAGTGGTGTGTTTACAGACCTTTTATCACAAGGAATTATTCCAGGCCTTGGTGGAATAGTAATTTTCATTCCTCAGATTGCATTTTTATTTCTTTTTTTGTCAATACTCGAAGAAACTGGTTACATGAGTAGGGTTGTATTTTTAATGGACAGAGGATTACGTCGTTTTGGTCTTAGCGGAAAAAGTATTATCCCTTTAATTTCTGGAACAGCCTGTGCTATACCAGCAATAATGTCAACAAGAAATATTGAGTCTTGGAAAGAGCGCTTAATTACTATTTTAGTTACTCCATTTACTACATGCTCGGCACGCTTACCAGTTTATGCAATACTAATTGCTCTCGTAATTCCAGATGGTTACTTTCTCGGCTTTAGTTATAAAGGGTTGATGTTAATGTTTTTATATTTGATTGGTTTTCTTATGGCACTAGGAATTGCTTGGATCCTAACTACTACCTTATCAATTCATTCAAAGAGCTACTTTGTTATTGAATTACCTAATTATAAGATTCCATTGATTAAAAATGTTGCTCTAACTGTATGGGAAAAAACAAAAAGCTTTGTGGAAGGAGCTGGAAAAATAATATTAGCGATTTCCATTTTACTTTGGATTTTAGCTTCATATGGTCCTGGTGAAAATTTTAATCAAGCTGAAAATATTATTCAAAAGAAATATCCTGAGCTTGCAGAAAAAGAAATAGAATTAAAAACCAACTCATTTAAATTAGAGAATTCATATGTAGGGGTTTTGGGAAGATCAATAGAACCTATAATAACCCCATTGGGTTATGATTGGAAAATTGGAATAGCAATAATCACCTCCTTTGCTGCAAGAGAAGTTTTT
This sequence comes from Bacteroidetes bacterium SCGC AAA795-G10, assembly GCA_003130815.1. GTDB lineage: Bacteria > Bacteroidota > Bacteroidia > Flavobacteriales > Flavobacteriaceae > MS024-2A. Next base: position 273,011 of record QFDA01000001.1, read on the forward strand.
GTGGGAACACTCGCAACTATATACAGTGTTCAGAATGACGATAACGATACTATTAAAAATAAAATGGCTTCAGATATAAGGAAAGATGGGAAGTTATTATTTAATTTAGCAAGTGGAACTTCGTTAATGATTTTTTATGCTTTTGCCATGCAATGTATGAGCACACTTGCTGTTGTAAAAAAGGAAACTAACTCATGGAAATGGCCACTGGGCCAGCTATTTTTCATGACAATATTAGCTTATTTCATTTCATTTCTAACTTATCAAATTTTATCATAATGGATTGGATACAAGGCTTTTTAGTTTTTCTTTCAGGAATATGTGCACTACTATTTTTATTCAGAAAGTTTTTTTTTAAAAGCAAGCTAGCAAATAAAAAAGGTTGTGATCATAATTGTGATTGTCATTAATATTAAGTACCTAAAATTGTTATAAATTCCTTTTTGCTAATCTGTATAATATAAAATCTTATATCTTTAGATACACAAATTGAAATAAACTTAACAATGACTAATTCTAACAGATTATTTTATGGTAGCTGTTTCGCCTTAATAACTACAGCACTCTCATTTAGCATTCGTGCTGGTATTTTACCTCAGCTTGGTGAAGAATTTCTTCTCGATGCCCAACAACTAGGATTTATAAATTCAATGTGGTTTCTTGGTTTCCCTATATCAATGATATTAGGGGGTCTTTTTTATCATACAATAGGTCCAAAACGTATCATGCAATTTGCATTTTTGACTCATACCATTGGTATTATTCTGACTATTTATTCTGGAGGTTATTCGGGTTTACTTATTTCGACACTTTTAATTGGAATAGGAAATGGTTGCACTGAAGCAGCCTGTAATCCAATGATTGCTGACGCATATGAAGGAAAAAAAATGAATACTTTGCTGAATAGATTTCACATGTGGTTTCCTGGAGGAATAGTAATTGGAAGTGTTGTCTCCTTACTTATGACAAATGCGGGTTTAGGATGGCAAGCACAGATTTGGATAATTATGATCCCTACAATAATTTATGCTTACCTTTTTATGGGTCAAGAATTTCCTAAGCCTAAAGTGGAAGCTGCAGCATCTGTTAGTGAAAATTTAAAAGCAATGGCATCTCCTGTCTACTTATTTATCTTGGCTTGTATGGCATTGACTGCTATTTCTGAATTCGGACCACAACAATGGACAAGCCTTATAATGTCTAATAGTGGTGCACATCCTATGGTTATTCTTGCTTTAATAACTGGTTTAATGGCCGTAGGTCGTTATTTTGGAGGGGACATTGTGCACAGATTAGATCAAACTGGTGTTCTCCTTGGTTCAGCTGTTTTAGCCTCAATAGGAATTTTTCTTTTCAGTACTCAAACAGGTACTATGGTTTATGTAGCAGCTATATTTTTTGCTATGGGTATTTGTTATTTCTGGCCAAATATGATTGGTTTTGTAGCTGAAAAAATTCCTGCTAGTGGTGCATTAGGAATGTCAATTGTTGGAGGTATGGGAATGTTTTCAACTTCTATTTTCCAACCTATCATTGGTTCATGGATTGATCAATCTACTGAAATACAAAAATCTTCTGGGCTTTCAGGTCCAGATCTAGACCTAGCCGTGGGACAAGAAACTCTAACATATATGATCTCTTTTCCAGGAATCCTTATAATTCTATTTACAATACTTTATTTTTGGCAAAAGGGAGCCTCTAAAGTACCAACAGCATAGAGTATTAAAAACCACTTAAAAGGTGGTTTTTAGTTATTCATTAAGTCTTCAATCTCTTCGGCTTCAATTGGTATGTTTGACATTAAATTTAGTGGATCCCCAGATTTTTGAATTACAACGTCGTCTTCCAAACGGATTCCTAAACCTTCTTCTGGTATATATATTCCAGGTTCAACGGTAAAGACCATATTAGTCTCCATAGGCAAATGTAAAAGGCCGTAGTCATGTGTATTTAAGCCTAAATGGTGTGAAGTTCCATGCATGAAATATTTTTTATATGCTGGGTTTTTATTGGTTTCGTTTTGAATATCCGATTTGTCTAAAAGGCCCAATTTAAGTAGCTCTGAAGTCATGATTTTTCCAACTTCTACATGAAAATCTTTCCAAATAACACCAGTCCTTAAGAGTTTTGTAGCTTCATTTTTTACAAATAAAACAGCATTATAAATCTCTTTTTGACGTTTAGTAAACCTCCCTGAAACAGGTAACGTCCTTGTTAGATCAGCTGAATAATTTCCATATTCTGCAGCAACATCCATAAGTATTAATTCACCCGATTTACATTGCTTATTATTTTCTATATAATGTAAAATGTTGGCATTTGAACCTGAAGCAATTATAGGTTCATATGCAAATCCCCTAGATCTGTTTCTGATGAACTCATGTATCAACTCTGCTTCAATTTCATACTCCCATACTCCAGGTTTTACAAATGATAATATTCGGCGGATACCTTTTTCAGTTATATTACAGGCTATTTGTATTTGTTGAATTTCTTCTTGTGTCTTAACAGCCCTTAATTCCTGTAATATTGGATTGCTTTTAGCAGTTTTATGTGCAGGGTAATTATCCCTACACCATTTAATAAACCGATCCTCCCTAGTCTCTGTTTCAACATTCTGACGATAATGTTCGTTGGTGTTAAAATAAAAAGTTTCACATTGAGTACTTAATTGTTGAAAAATACTCTTAAAATCGTCTAACCATAAAATTGTTTCAATACCACTTAACTCTCGAGCTTGTTCTTTATTTAATTTAGCACCTTCCCAAATAATAATCTTTGAGTTTGTTTTTCTTACAAATAAGATTTCTCTATACTTAGGATTCAAAGAGTCAGGAAATAGGAGAAGAATTGTCTGTTCTTGATCAATACCAGATAAATAAAATATATCTCGGTGTTGATGGAAAGGTATAGTGCTGTCAGCGCTAATAGGATAAATATCATTTGAATTAAATACCGCTAAACTTTTTGATTTCATTTGACTCGTAAAAGCCTTTCTGGTCTTTTTGTAAAAAGAGTTTGAAATGGGTTTATATTTCATCTGATATTTTTTACGAAGATAATAGTTTTTAAACCCTAATTTGTTTAACTATTTTATCAAAAAAAACATTATTTCAAAAATAAAATTCAACAAATTTTTTAAATAGTCATTTATTTGTTCATAAAAGATAAAAATTATGAAAACAGGTTTGCTGCTAAGCGTTTATGCCTTAATTTTGAATAACAAATTGAAAAACTTATGAGCTTAACTGCCTCTTCAATAGGAAGAAAAGTAGCAATGGCACTCTCAGGAATATTTTTAGTGCTTTTTTTAACTCAGCACTTTAGCATTAATCTACTTTCTGTTTTTAGTGAATCATTGTTTAATCAAGTCTCACATTTTATGGGAAACAACCCTATTGTCCAATTTATTCTTCAACCTATTTTAATTTTTGGCGTTTTGTTTCATTTTGTTATGGGGTTTGTTTTAGAACTCCAAAATTCAAAATCACGCTCAACAAGTTATTCCGTTTACAAAGGAAAAACTAACGCTTCTTGGATGTCACGTAATATGATTCTCTCGGGAATTGTAATCTTATCTTTCCTTGGTTTACATTTTTATGATTTTTGGGTTCCAGAAATGAATTACAAGTATGTTCAAGTTTTACCACTTGACCAAAACAGATATTTTGAAGAACTTGTCCATAAATTTGAAAGTCCTGTTAGAGTAATTATTTACGCTTTTTCTTTCATTTTTTTAAGCCTTCACTTACTTCATGGATTTGCTTCATCTTTCCAGTCTGTGGGACTAAACAACAAGTACACTAAATCAATAAAATCTTTTACTACTGCATTTTCAATAATCGTTCCTATCGGTTTTGTTTTTATTGCCGTATTCCATCATATAAATAAATTTTAATATGGCTAAACTCGAATCAAAAATTCCAAACGGTCCTGTTGCTGAAAAGTGGACAAAACATAAGGGTAAGATAAATTTGGTTAGCCCAGCAAATAAACGCTTAATTGATATTATCGTTGTAGGAACTGGTTTAGCCGGTGCGTCTGCATCAGCAACTCTTGCTGAATTGGGATATAACGTAAAAACCTTCTGTTTTCAAGATTCGCCTAGAAGAGCACACTCTATTGCTGCACAAGGTGGAATAAATGCTGCAAAAAATTATCAGGGGGATGGAGATTCAACATATCGTTTGTTTTACGACACCATTAAAGGTGGCGACTATAGATCTCGAGAGGCAAATGTTCACCGTTTAGCAGAAGTGTCAACTAATATAATCGATCAGTGTGTCGCTCAAGGTGTCCCTTTCGCTAGGGATTATGGTGGATTATTAGACAACCGGTCTTTTGGCGGTGTTCTGGTTTCAAGAACATTTTACGCAAAAGGCCAAACTGGCCAACAGCTTCTTTTGGGAGCTTATTCTGCTATGAACAGGCAAATTGGTCGTGGAAAAATTCAAATGTTCAACCGACATGAAATGATGGACATAGTAATTATTGACGGTAAAGCACGTGGAATTATAACAAGAAACTTAGTTAATGGTAAGGTAGAGCGCCACGGAGCACACGCTGTAGTTATTGCTTCTGGAGGCTATGGAAACGTATTTTTCTTGTCTACAAATGCGATGGGAAGTAATGTGTCTGCAACATGGAAAATTCACAAAAAAGGGGCATATTTTGCAAATCCTTGTTTTACTCAAATTCATCCCACATGTATCCCAGTATCTGGTGATCACCAATCAAAACTAACACTAATGTCGGAATCCTTAAGAAATGATGGTAGAATATGGGTGCCTAAAAAGCTAGAAGACGTAAAAGCTATCCGTGAAGGAAACCTTAAACCTACTGAGATTAAAGAAGAAGACAGAGATTATTATCTAGAGAGACGTTATCCTGCATTTGGAAATTTAGTACCTAGGGATGTTGCTTCCAGAGCAGCAAAAGAGCGCTGTGATGCTGGATTTGGTGTAAACAAAACAGGTGAAGCAGTTTATCTAGATTTTGCTTCTGCAATAACACGTTATGGAAAAGAACAAGCTCATGTAAAAGGTTTAAATGAAGATGACCCAATTTTAGTAAAGAAATTAGGACAACAAGTGGTTCGCGCAAAATATGGTAATCTATTTCAGATGTATGAAAAAATTGTCGACCAAAATCCTTATGAAACACCTATGATGATTTATCCAGCTGTTCATTATACCATGGGTGGTGTTTGGGTTGACTATAATTTAATGACAACTATTCCTGGCTGTTATGCAATTGGTGAAGCTAATTTTTCGGACCACGGGGCTAACCGCCTTGGTGCGTCAGCTTTAATGCAAGGACTGGCTGACGGATATTTTGTTCTTCCTTATACAATAGGTGATTATCTTGCAGATGACATTCGTACTGGTCCCATTGATACTAATCACCCTGAATTCGAGAAAGCCGAGGCTGCAGTTAATGCTCAAATCGAAGGTTTTATAAGTAATCATGGAAAAAATTCAGTTGATTTTTATCACCGTAAACTAGGAAAAATAATGTGGAATAAATGTGGAATGTCAAGAAATGAAAAAGGGTTAAAGGAAGCAATTAATGAGATTAACGAATTGCGTGAAGATTTTTATAAAAATGTAAATATCCCGGGTAAATCTAACGAATTTAATGAGCAATTAGCAAAAGCAGGGCGAGTTGCAGACTTTTTAGAACTCGGTGAGCTTTTTGCCAAAGATGCGCTTGAAAGAACAGAATCTTGTGGAGGACACTTTAGAGAAGAATCGCAAACACCTGAGGGTGAAGCATTGAGGGATGATAAAAATTTTACATTTGTCTCTGCATGGGAATCTAAAGGAAATCCATCTAAGGCAAAGCTTCATAAGGAAGATTTAAAATATGAGGAAATTGAAGTAAAGACTAGATCTTACAAATAAAGACAAAAAACTAGATATGAATTTAACTTTAAAAGTTTGGCGGCAACCTAATTCAGAAACGAAAGGAAAGATAGAAACATATAAAATTAAAGATATTTCTCCAGATATGTCCTTTTTAGAAATGATGGATGTTTTGAATGAGCAACTAATGTCCGAGAAAATAGATCCAATTGCATTTGATCATGATTGTCGTGAGGGTATTTGTGGAATGTGTTCTATGTTCATTAACGGCGAAGCGCATGGTCCAGATCGCTTAGTTACTACTTGTCAACTGCATATGCGTAAGTTTAAAGATGGAGACACCATAACAATTGAACCTTTTCGTGCAAAGGCATTCCCAGTAATCAAAGACTTAGCGGTCGACCGTTCAGCATTTGATCGAATTCAACAGGCAGGAGGCTTTGTATCAATAAATACTTCTGGAAATACTCAAGATGCAAATGCAATTCCTATTGACAAACATGATGCTGACAAAGCTTTTGATTCAGCTACATGCATTGGTTGTGGTGCCTGTGTTGCTACATGTAAAAATGCGTCTGCAATGTTATTTGTTTCAGCTAAAGTTTCTCAATATGCCTTACTCCCTCAAGGTAAGGTGGAGGCCACGGACCGGGTACTTAATATGGTTAATCAAATGGACGAGGAAGGGTTTGGAAATTGTACTAATACAGGTGCTTGTGAAGTGGAATGTCCTAAAGGTATTTCACTTGAAAATATTGCAAGAATGAATCGAGAATATTTATTTGCAAGCCTTAAGGGTTAATCATCCTATGTAGAGAAGAAAGCTTCTTCTTAATATTTATTTTAATTAACTGATCTATTCCCGAAAGTTCACTTTTAATATCTTTTAAAAACTCTGAGTCAGAAAATACGTAATGTCCACATACTCTTATGAGGCTTTCTTTTTGATGAATTGGATCAAAATCCTTGCTAACCCACTTTACCCATTTTTTAGAATTATATGAGATTTGCCAAAATTTATCAAATAGATCCCTTCTTTTTTTAATCTTATTTAAGTACGTATCTGTTTCGATTAATCCAAATTCCGGAGCAATATTTATGGAATCTAAACCCGAATCCATTTTCAGTTTTATTAATCCTTCAGAAATATAATCACCGTTATGTTCTTTTGATTTTAAATTGTTTTGCTTAGCAACAGCTACCATTTTTTTTAGCCTTTTGAGATCAAAATTTCCTATATTTTGATTTGATGAAAGAGAAGTACCTGATTGTATGACTAAATACTTAATTTGTGAAAAAGCTTCTTGTGGAAGATTAGCCTTTAAATAGTTTATAAGAGATTGGAGTTCTTCTGGCTCAAATCGCCTTATAGCTTCTTCTGTTCCTATTTCAAATTTAATATTAGGACTAATGGAAAAGCAAAATTGAATCATATCCAGTGTCCACCTAGATCCCTCAGAAAATGAAGGAAATTTTTTCCAAGGGTCGATATGAATATAATCAAAGTGATTGCAATCATGTTTTAAAGACTCATATCCATCGTCTTGAGTTTGGCCTTGACCTGGACCACTGTGGTCCCTCATTATTAATAAATCTTTTGCATAATTTGAAAGTCCCTTAGTGGTCCATTTATTTGCGTAGCCTCCATTGAAGTCAACCTGTCTTCTACTCGGGATTAATCCAATCTTATTTTTTGATTCAGTCTGAAACTCAATTATAGAGTCAACGATATTTTTAGACATTGGTCCAATAAAAAATTTAATCTCCATAAATCAATTTAGTTTAGTCAAAGAATAATAATTAATGATATTTTGAAAATATTAAGGAAGAGCACCAATCAACTTTTCCATAAAAACACCAACTTGAGTTGGTTCAAGCCAACGTAAAACAACTACCATATCCTTTTCAGGTACAATTATTATATAATTTCCTCCAAAACCAGACGCATAAAAGGTATCCTCGGGTACTCCTTCCCAGTATCTCTCTGTTCCCTTTTTATTCAACCACCACATATAACCATAACTTTTTTGAGATGGTGAAGATTGAGTAGCTTTATTTATCCATTGTTGACTAATGAGCTGTCTTTCATTCCATTTACCTTGTCTTAAAAAAAGTAATCCAAAACGAGCATGATCTTCAGTATTTATAAATAGACCACCTCCAGAATGGCCGCCACCTGATACTGATTGCATTCGGTTTCCGTCAAGCTCTACCCAAGAATTATTATAACCATACCACCGCCATGTTGTACTAGCTCCTATTGGATCCATTATAAACTTTTTCAAAACCTGAGGTAAAGGTTGACGCCAAACATTTAAAAGACAATATGCTAGAAGGTTGACTCGTACATCATTGTATTTGTAAAAAGTGCCAGGTGTATTCAGTTTTCTATTTTTCCAGTCATCTATTCCGCCTTCCTTGGGAGGTCTATCAGCCCAGTCATGTATTCCCCACAAAGTACCACTCCAATCAGAGGATTGATTCAAAAGATATTTCCATCTGATTTTACTATTGTGTTTACCTTTAAATGAATTATCCCATATATAATCAGATACAAAATCATCTGTTTTGAAAAGTTTTTGATCAACTGCTAAACCTGCAATTGTAGATAGATAGCTCTTAGTCACACTAAATGTCATATCTACTCTCTTAGTATCTCCCCAAGAGGCAATCTTATAGCCTCCCTTTAAAATAATGCCAGCAGGGCCTCCTCTTTTTTTTGTTGGCCCCAAAATTTTATGGTAGGGCTCGTTTTCAAAACCCTTGTTTATAGCTATTCTTAAATCTTTAGACCCACGGTACTCATTTTCTTTCGCAAAATCAATAGCAGAATTAAGTTTTTTAATATTAATTTTAAAATATTCAAGGGATTTTTTTTTCCATTCAAAACCATGGGGAGGAGGAAAATAATTTTGCCCTATTAAATGAAATTCAAAAATAGAAGCTAAAAATGCAAATGTTAAGATTTTCTTCACTTTGATTTATGTGAAATGAAATATTTTAAATATAATGAAATCCAACTAAAATAGATTTGCACTTACAACTAAAATGAAAGCCAAATTAAAAATTGTCAATATTCAAACTTCGCTTTTTTGGGAGAGTGCCCTTAAAAATAGAGCTTACTTTGACAAACTTTTAAATTCATTAAATAAAGAGATTGATATTGTTCTTCTACCTGAAATGTTTACATCCGGTTTCACTATGAATGCTAAAAAAGTTTTTGAAACTATGAGTGGTCCAACAGTTTTGTGGATGCAATCTTGGGCTGAAAAATTAAATGGAATAATTGGAGGAAGTATTGTAATTAAAGAAAAAAATAAGTTTTTTAATCGATTCCTGATTGTCAGTGAAAAAGGGATTATATTTTTTTATGACAAACGTCATACATTTTCTCTAGCAGGGGAAAATGAGATTTACACTTCAGGAAATAATTCTGGTTTGTTTGAATATCGCGGATGGAAAATCTGTCTAAGAATTTGTTATGACTTGCGTTTTCCAGTTTGGTCACGTAATCGAGATCATTATGATATTTTGATTTTTGTTGCAAATTGGCCTTCACAAAGGATTAAAGCTTGGGATACCTTACTTCAAGCACGTGCCATTGAAAATATGTGTTATGTTTCTGGGGTTAATAGAATAGGATACGATGATAATGAACTAGAGTATCCCGGTCATAGCGCAATTTATAATCCATTGGGAAATTTGGTAAGCGGCAAATTATCATCCATGGAAAAAATTGTTACTGCAGAATTGAATTATTTGGAGCTTATTGATCTTCGTAATCAATTACCCTTTCTTGAGGATAAGGATAATTTTGATTTACATTAAAAGTTTCATTCATATCCCAATTTGCTCTTAAATCAATTTCTTTCCAATAATAGATTACTTTTTCAGGCTGAACTTTACCCAGATAGCTCCCTGTATCCCATCTTTTGTTATTATTTGGATCCTCGATTAATCTTACAAAATATTTTCCTGGATCAAGTAATTCAAAAGAATAGAGACCCCCTTCTATTGGGGAATCATAACGTCTAATAACTTTTTTGTTTTGAATTAATTCTATTATATAGGGATGAGGTAAATTATGAATTACTCGCAGGTAAATATTACCATAATCTTCAACCTTTTTCGTTGGAGTATTAAAAGTCAAGGTATCATTTGTTCTGCCCCAAAAATCTTCCAGTGCGTTTGGAAGTAATGTAATATTATATTTATCATTTGGTAAAACTTCAAAATCAATTAAAATCCTATCATAATTTTCAAGAATTTTTAATGACACTGGGACATTTATACTGTCAACATTAAATACTTTAACAAATGTTGAATCTACACTGACAATAGGAAGATTGCTTGATACTTCAAACTTACTTTTTAGCTTTAGAGGTCCATTTGTTACACTTTTTATAACTAAAGAATCTTCTTTAGGTTTTCGCAGGTAAGCTGTTTTAGTTCTTAGGGTATCTTGAATCTCAAACTCAAATTTTATTGAGTCTAGTTTTGCGCCCTTAAACCAATAATTTAGTGAATCCGTTTCACGATTTTCAGTAACAAGAAATTCAAATTCTTTGGGGACTTCACTTATCATGGAAAAAGTCTCATTTTCATAGTCACCAAAATAAGCTAATGCAACATGGTGGTCGTTTATAAAATATGGCGAAACCCATGAAAAGTTTTCTCTTTCACGGAAAATACGAAGGTTGATGATTGAGTCTTTAGGAAGCTCAATAAGTCTATTTAAATATCCTATTTTATCACTGCCCTGATCAAAAAAATAATTTCCAGAAACATCCTGAAGTGCGATTAAATTATATTTCCCCTCGCGCAGATTTTGAAACTTATAAGTCGTCGAATCCAATGTGCTTGTAACATATAGCGGTTTTTTATTATAAATGACCGAGTCATTATAAACTGAATCGACAGGATAAAGCTGAAGTGAAATGAACGTTTTAGTATCTTTTTCAAAAGCATCGACTACTCTTCCCTTAATGTATAAAGTATCAATTATTGGGCCAGTAGAAATTGTGTAGGTTAAAAATGGTAAAGTATTAGATTCATTAAAATCGACTACACTGTTTCCAAAATTAAAGGTATAGGTTGTGTTGTCAAGTAGGCTATCTTTCAATTCTAATGATATTTTTTTTGATGCACCTGAGGCTGGTAATACTTTGTATTGATTTGGATTTAAAGGCGGTGATATTATAAGTTGCTTGCTTATTTCATTTAAACTAACGTATTCGTCAAAAGTTAAAGTAAAACCAGTTTTATTAAAATAAGTTGTATTGATTTTTGGCGAAGCGTTTATAAGAACAGGAGGTATTGTATCTTTTGGACCACCAGTTGGAGATGCACGTTTAGCGCAACCAAAGATCGATATTATAAGGATAATACCCATAAAAAGTCGAATTCCAATCTTCATACTTTTTAAAAGTTATTAGCAAAGTAAAGCAATATTACTAAATACCACCAAATGGTTTCAAACAAGTTTAATACCATTTCAATTCTTTTGTTAATTCCTTAATTCAAGTCTTTAAAAAAAACTATTTTTGGGCCATGGCAAAAGAAAATGAACATTTCAAGAAAATAATTTCACATGCCAAAGAATATGGATTTGTTTTTCCTTCAAGTGAGATTTATGACGGGCTTAGTGCAGTCTACGACTACGGTCAAAATGGTGTCGCACTAAAAAATAATATTCGGAATTTTTGGTGGAAATCAATGACTCAGTTACATGAAAACATTGTAGGAATTGATGCTGCAATCTTTATGCATCCCACAACATGGAAAGCTTCTGGACATGCTGATGCCTTTAATGATCCATTGATTGACAATAAGATTTCCAAAAAAAGATATAGGGCAGATGTTCTAGTGGAGGAATATGTTGCTAAAATTGAAATAAAAATAGAAAAAGAAATAGCTAAGGCAGCAAAACGTTTTGGAGATTCATTTAATAAAATGGAATTTGTAAAAACCAACCCTAGAGTTGTTTCATATACCAAAAAGTCACAAAACATTTTAAAAAGGCTAAATAAATCTCTGGAGAAAGAAGATTTAAAGGATGTAAAAGAATTGATTGAAGAATTAGAAATTTCATGTCCTGAGTCAGGTTCGAAGGAATGGACAGATGTGAAACAATTCAACTTAATGTTCGATACTAAATTGGGTGCTTCAAAGGATTCTGCAATGGATTTATATCTTCGCCCAGAAACGGCACAAGGAATTTTTGTAAACTTTCTAAATGTTCAAAAAACTAGCAGGCTGAAAGTTCCTTTTGGAATTGCACAAACAGGTAAAGCATTTCGAAATGAAATAGTAGCAAGACAATTCATTTTTAGAATGAGAGAATTTGAGCAAATGGAGATGCAATTTTTCATTCCCCCAGGAACTCAAAAAAAATGGTATGAGTTCTGGAAAAATAAAAGACTTAAATGGCACTTATCACTTGGAATGGGAGAGGAAAAATACAGATTACATGATCACGAAAAACTAGCTCATTACGCTGACGCAGCATTGGATATTGAATTTCGTTTCCCTTTTGGATTTAAAGAATTAGAGGGAATTCATTCTCGTACTAATTTTGATTTAAAAAATCATGAACAATTTTCAGGAAAAAAACTTCAATATTTTGATTCAGAAATTAATGAAAGTTATGTGCCTTATGTTATAGAAACGTCTATAGGTTTAGACCGAATGTTCCTTGCTGTGCTGTCAAATAGTTTAACTGAAGAAAAGCTGAATGATGGCAGCATCAGAACAGTTTTAAAGCTGCCTTCTATATTATCCCCTATAAAAGCGGCAATATTACCCTTAGTCAAAAAAGATGGTCTACCAGAGATTGCAAAGAAAATTGTTAATGAACTTAAATTTGATATTACAACCGTATATGATGAAAAGGATGCTGTTGGAAGACGCTACAGAAGGCAAGATGCCATAGGAACTCCCTTTTGTGTAACTATTGATCACCAAACTTTAGACGATAAAACTGTTACTTTAAGAAAGCGAGATTCCATGCAACAAGAAAGAATTAAAATTGAACATATAAAGAATTTAATTAAAGAAGAAATTTCTTTAAGTTCTGTGCTTAAGAAACTTTAAATCTTAAATTGAAATTCTAAACACATGTAAAGTAATTTTTGAGAAAAAAAAATTTGAATTTTTATCTTAGTAAAAAAGAGTTTTGAAAATACTTTCATACAACGTTAATGGAATAAGAGCAGCAATGAAAAAGGGTTTTATTGATTGGCTCAATATTACAAAACCAGATATTTTGTGCCTGCAAGAAATAAAAGCCATGAAAGAGCAAGTCGACGTTGCATTAATCGAAAAACAAGGCTATCATCATTATTGGTTTTCAGCTGAAAAAAAAGGATACAGCGGTGTTGCAATATTTTCAAAAAAAAATCCTGTAAATGTTTCTTTTGGAAGTGGTATTAGCCATATGGATCTCGAGGGAAGAATACTCAGATTAGATTTTGAAAAGCTTTCTGTAATGAGCCTTTATTTACCGTCGGGAACTAACATAAACCGCCTGGAATATAAATTCAAATTTATGGATGAGTTCCGAGTTTACATTGATAATCTAAAGTTAAAGTTTCCTAATCTTATTATATGTGGGGATTATAATATTTGCCATCAAGCTATTGACATACACGATCCCATAAGAAATAAAACTGTTTCTGGTTTTTTACCTGAGGAAAGAGATTGGCTCAATCGTTTTATAAATTCTGGTTTTGTTGATTCATTCAGATTTCTTAATCCAGAACCCAATCAATATACCTGGTGGAGTTACCGTGCAAATGCGAGAAAAAATAATAAAGGCTGGCGCATAGACTATGCTTTGGTTAGCGAATCATTAAAAAAAAATATTTCCAAATCTTTTATCCTTTCAGAGGCTTATCACTCCGATCATTGCCCAGTTGGATTAGAATTAACATTTTGAAATGAGATATTGTCTTTTTTTTATTTTAATTACATGCTTTACAAATTGTATTTCAACTAAAGTATTTAACGATTTAGAGTCTCGCTATGCCAAAATCAAAATTGAAAAAAATATATTGGAAAACTCTGAAGACTCTCTACAGCAATCTTTGGATAAATTAGATATGAAATGGAAAGAGACAAATAGTTATTTAGAAAAATCAAGAGATAGTATAAAGTTAGGCCTTAAAAAGAATAGATTATTGAGTGAAGAATTAGATTTAGTAAAAAAGAACAGCAGCTTAAAGATTCAGGAGAGTATTTCAAAAAATAATGCTCTCATTAAAGAAATAGCAATAAAAGAAACCGAACTTTTGTCACGTACAGAACGTATCGATAACCTTGAGAAAATTATATCAAGTCAAAAAAAAGTATTAAATGATTTGAAAAATAGGATCTCTGATGCATTATTAAATTTTAAAGGGAAAGGATTAAGTATTAGACAAAGAAACGGAAAAGTTTATGTTTCGATGGAAAATAAACTGTTATTTAAATCAGGTAGATGGAATATTGATCTTCAAGGAAAACAAGCTCTTGTAAGATTGTCTGAGGTGTTAGAAGAAAATCCGGATATATCAATTCTTATTGAAGGACATACTGATAACATCCCATACACTAGTAGAGGAGCTATTGAGTCTAATTGGGACTTATCAACCAAAAGAGCCACTGCGGTGGTAAAAATACTCCTAGAGAATAACAAAATTTTACCCGGAAATCTTACTGCTGCAGGTAAAAGTGAGTTTGTTCCTATTGCTCCAAATACTTCAGTTGACGGAAGAGCAGCAAACAGACGAATAGAAATAATATTAAGCCCCTCTCTAGATAAAATAATGGAATTAATTAATTCAGAAATTCAATAGTTTATGGAATACAATTTATTACCTGGAACTGATATTAAGGTTAGTAAAATTTGTTTAGGTACAATGACATGGGGAAGGCAAAATAGTGAGATTGAGGGTCATCAGCAAATGGATTATGCATTAGACAAAGGTGTAAATTTCTTTGATACTGCTGAATTATATCCAATTCCTCCCAGATTAGAAGAACAAGGTGACACCGAAAGATTTATTGGATCATGGTTTAAAAGAAATGGCACTCGAAAAAAAGTCATTTTAGCTTCTAAAATAGCTGGGCCAGCAACATTTACAAAACATATAAGAGAAGATACAAGTTACTCAAAAAAAACAATTGATTTTGCAGTCGAAAATAGCCTAAAGCGTCTTCAAACAGATTACATTGATCTTTATCAAATACATTGGCCTGAAAGACCAACAAATTTTTTTGGAAAGAGGGGATACAATTATAAAAATGAAGATAAATGGGATGAAAATTTTGAAGAAATTCTAGATGCATTCCAAAGTCATGTTATAAAGGGAAATATAAGATATCTTGGACTTTCCAATGAAACCCCATGGGGGACAATGCGTTATTTAAGTTTTTCCTCTGATAAATATCCGAGAATAAGAACTATACAAAACCCATATTCTCTATTAAACAGAACATTTGAAGTCGGAAATGCTGAAGTTTGTCATAGAGAAAATGTAGGCTTGCTTGCATATTCACCCTTAGCATTTGGTGTCTTAACGGGAAAATATCGCAATGGTAAAAAGCCAGAAAACTCAAGACTGACTCTATTCCCACACTATGATCGCTACAATTCAGAGTCATGTAAAAAATCAGTTGAAGCCTACAATAGTGTAGCAGAAAGAAATGGTCTTTCTCTCACTCAACTTGCATTAGCATTTGTAAACGATCGCCCATTCGTAACAAGCAACATTATTGGGGCTACAAACATTTCTCAATTAAAGGAAAATATAGAAAGTGTTTTTATAAAATTAAATGACACGATTTTGAATGAGATTAACGATATACATGAGACTATTCCGAATCCCTCGACCTAACTGAATCTCAAACTTTTGATTTCAACTAATTGAAATCATTCTTTTTAAAGTGGATTATAAAACTGCATCGATCAATTTTTTTGTGTAATTACTTTTAGGATTTCTGTAGAGATCATCTGCCTCTTGAATTTCAATTATGTCACCTTCTCGCATAATCATAATCCTATCCGACATATGTTTAACTATTGACAAATCATGAGAAATAAATAAATAACTAAGCCCTAAATTCTTTTTAAGATCATTTAAAAGATTTAGAACCTGAGCTTGTACAGATATATCAAGAGCAGCAACTGATTCATCACAAATCAAAACTTTAGGATCAACTGCAAGAGCTCTTGCTATTATAACTCGCTGTCTTTGTCCACCGGAAAGTTCGTGAGGGTAACGGTTAATATATTCCTCTGATAGTCCAACTTTACTTAATAAATCAATAATCCGTTGATGATTTTTAATCTTATTATTTGAATAATGAACACTAAGAACTTCAAATATACAATTACCAACTGTTTTGGAAGGATGCAAAGCAGCATAAGGATCTTGAAAAATAAATTGAACATCTTTTCTCAAATTTCTAACTTGTTTCTTGTGTTTAGGATTGACTTTTGAGCCCTTCAAAATAATTTCACCAGAGTCGGGAATATCTAAACAAACAATAGTTTTAGCAAGTGTTGACTTACCACAGCCAGATTCACCAACCAAACCTAAAATTTCTCCTGGATAAAGAGAAAAAGTGATATTATTTAAAACTTGGTATTTTTTTCTTTTCCCAAAAAAACTTTTATCTAAATAGGATTTTCTAATATTTTTAATTTCTAATATGGGCCTTTGAGAATATATTAGATTTTGGTGAGCTCGCCGAGTTTTTGTTAATACTTTTTTAATTTTGAAGTTTCCTTTCTTGAAATCATTGAGAGTAGGAAGTTTTTCTATACGTGTATCAATCCTTGGCCTTGAAGAAATTAACCCTTTTGTATACTCATGTTTTGGATTTATAAATAAATCTTTTTTATTATTAGACTCTACAATAACTCCTTTACGCATAACCAATACTTTGTCAGCTAATTGTTTAATTAATGCTAAATCATGAGATATAAAAAAAATACTCATTTTATATTTTTTTTGCAGCGCCTTTAATAAAAGAAGAATTTCTCTTTGGATTGTTGTATCTAGTGCAGTTGTTGGTTCATCTGCAATCAAAAGTTTTGGATTACAAAGAAGCGCCATAGCTATCATAATGCGCTGTTTTTGCCCCCCACTGAGCTGGTGAGGATATGAATTCATTATTCTGTTTGCATCTAATAATTGTACTTCTTTAAGAGTATCGACTATTAATCCTTTTTTTTCATTTAAACTCATTTTTCGATTAAAATTCAATACCTCAATTAACTGTTTCCCACATTTTAAAGTCGGATTTAAACTAGATTGAGGCTCTTGAAAAATCATACCTTGGAAACTTCCTCTATATTTTTGCCATTTTTTCTGGGTAAAGCTTCTCAAATCAGAGTCTAAAAAATTTAATTTTTCTGCCTTGATTTTTGACTGCTCAGGCTGAAGTCCAATTAAAGTAAGTGCAATTAAAGATTTTCCACTTCCTGACTCGCCAACAACACCAATTATTTCATTATATCCAAAGCTGAAGGATATGTTATTCAAAATAAGTTTTCCCTTTATTTCTAAATAAAGATTTCTTATTTCAACAAGATTTTTTTTTTTCACTTAATAAAAACAGAATAAATTAAATTTAATTAAATATCATAAATCTGAATTATTATTATTAAAAATGATATTGTTTTTTTGTATGTTTGTGTAGTGTTGAAAATGATGATGATTTATGCTTGGACTTCACGACATACAATATCTATATGAGTTCATATTTTGGCTAATTACCTTTCTAATTTTAAGAATAGTATGGCACAAACCCCCAGTTAGGCTTGCTTATGGATACGTTGTTGCAGGCTTTAATTTGTTTGCTATTATTATGTATACTCTTTCATCTATCTCAGGGCAAATGTCAGGTCTTGATGCGTTCTCATTTGGGTTTTTACATGCAATGGTTTCGATAGTTATGCTTACCTTAATTCATAAAGAAATTAAAATTGATAAGAGAAAAAAGGTTCTCAAATGAAAAAGAATTACAAGATTTTACTTTTATCATTTTCAATAATTTTAGCTTCATTAATAATATCATTTTCCAACAGATACAAACCATCCCCAGTAAACGAATCTTTCATAATCGATTCCTGGACAGGAAATATTTATGACATACAAGGAAATAATCTTACTGAAATTCATAAAAATTTAGTCCCATCTAAAATTCAGAAAGATCCAGATTTTAACAAAATTCAATAATCAACCAACTTGGTTTGTATTATCCTAGAATGAAATTAATATATTATGGGTATTGAATTAATAGATACAATTGGTTGGATTGCAACTTTTTTTGTGATTGTTTCTTTTCTAATAGATAATATCTTATGGCTTAGAGTTGTAAATCTAATTGGTGCTTCGTTGTGGCTAGCCTATGGTATAGTTGATCTTTCTTATTCAATAATTTTTCTAAATGTTGTAATTGTTTCGATACAGATTTTTAAGATAATTTTCATCCTGAGTAGAAAAAAAAATTAATCTATTTTAAAGGATTAAAAATGTTGGTTCACTTTTATATTTCAATACGAATTTAAGTTTTATTTGGATGTGCTAATTTTTTGATTTAGTAAAAATCTAAAGTTTATTTTACCCATATCTACTTCCAATTTCAAAACATTACAAGGCATTTTTAAGCTTCATCCAAATCATTAGAAAATTTATTTAAATTGAATTTGTAATTTTTTTGTAATATTGGGGGTCAATTAAATATGTAAATGTGAATGATACGAAGTATTTGTTGGCCTACACGATTCCTTTATCGTCAATCATAGGTCTTCAAGTTGGGGGAGTTTGGAGTTTTACAACTGTTTTATATGCTTTTGGGTTAATCCCACTTTGGGAAGCCTTTCTTGAGCCTGACCAAAGTAAATTAAGCGAAGAAAAAATAAAAAACAGGTTATCTAATCGTTTTTTTGACTTGATGTTGTATTTCAATTTGATAATTGTATTTGCAATCCTAATTTTTGGAATTAAACACCTGACTACCCAAACACTTGGTACATATGAAAAAGTTGGCCTTGTATTGTCTTTCGGAATTGTATTGGGAACAAACGGTATAAACGTTGCCCACGAGTTAGGGCATAGAAAAACAAAATGGGAACGTTTTTTAGCAAAAGTTTTATTAATGCCTGCTTTCTACATGCATTTCTATATTGAACATAATTTTGGACACCATCTTAATGTTGGAACCCCAAGTGACCCTGCTACATCTAAAAAAAATCAATCCGTTTTTTCTTTTTGGTTCACTTCCATAACGGGTCAAATAAAAAATGCAATCCGAATTCAAAAAAATCTACTCAAGAACAAAAAAGTCAGATTTTTTAGTATTTACAATGACTTTTTTTATTACCAAATCTTTCAATTAGCATTTTTAATTTCTATTTATATTTTTTTTAGTTTTCAAGGTGTCTTTTTTTCTTTATGCATTGCGCTTGTTGGAATACTTTTGCTAGAGACAATTAACTATATTGAACACTACGGCCTCTCCAGACAATCAAGGGGATCAAGATATGAACGTGTAAGCCCAATGCACTCTTGGAATTCTAATCATGCTATAGGTCGCCTAGTTCTTTATGAATTAACCCGTCATAGTGATCACCATCACAGAGCATCGAAAAAATATCAGATTTTAGAAAGCATAGAAAAAAGTCCCCAACTGCCCTATGGATACACAACTTCTATGCTAATTGCTCTTTTTCCACCTCTATGGTTCAAATTAATGAATAATCGTATCCCCAATACTTGAACTTTGTAAAATCTTTTACATTAATTTGTAAAGCTATTTGAAAAACAAATTGTGAACTTAATTTCCAAAAAAATAAAAACTCGTTTTAAGCTCTTATTTATCTGCATTTATTTATGCAACTTTTACGTTTTTAGTCAAGAAGGGGAATATATCAAAATAGAAAACTTTATTTTTAATACTGAGCAATTAAAAAAAAATCAAAAGGGTATTATTATTCCTCAACTAGATCGTAATCTTAATGATCGGATTGAATTTTTTATTCAAGAAACTTTTCCAAATATTATTGATGACAGTAAAAATATAATTTGGCAATCTTATAAAACAACTACAAACCCTATTTTAAAAGCTCATTCCATGTCCTTTATGGTAAGAGTTAGTATAAAAAATACAAATGAGAATAAAATCTACAGATATATCGAAATTGACTATTTCCCAAAGACAGATGAGCTGTCTACTTATTACATTTGGGATTCTGAAAAAAGAAACTTTAGAATAAATGATAGTGAGTTAGAGAGAAGATCTTATCTACCTCAACTTACTGATTTAAAAATAGAAAATCAACCTAACAAAGCTGGTATTAATGATATTTTGCAAGAATATCGGGCTCTAATTGGAGGAATAAATGATAATTTCGTTTACTTCAATCAAGCAAAAGAAAGTGATCTTGATAAAATTAATGAAAATATCTCCAGCTATGTGAAACAAAATTATTCAAATGTTGATTTTGTTATGAATATAGTCTTTGACTCCTATCACACATTTATCAGTGCATATGATATTTACCATTACTATACCTTCATAGTACAGGTAAAACTACAAGGAAGTAGCACACCAAACTTCATTGAAGTTTTCTATAATCCCTCGACAGAAATCGTGAATTCTGATTTTGTTTGGAGCAGTCAAAGAGAAACATTTTATAGGCCTTCACAAAATGATTGATTATCTTAAGTAGAGTTAATCATGAAAAAGGGCAAATTTAACCCACGCTTACTCAGTACAATCAAAACCGTAATCAGTCATGGAATTGCTGCCTCAAGAAAACCCATTTTAAATGAACTAGTTAAATATATCAACTCAAAGAGAGCTTCGGAAAGTGAAGTCTACTTAAACTTTATATGCACTCATAATTCTAGAAGGAGTCAATTTTGTCAAATCTGGGCTGAAACTGCCAGTGCTTATTATAATAAAAAAGTATACTGCTTTTCTGGAGGATTGGAAATAACTGAGTTCAATATTAATGCTGTCAATACCATCAAAAAATCTGGTTTTGATGTAATTAAATCAGGAAGTAAAAATCCAACTTATGATTTGTACTACTCTGATAATAGAGTGATTTCAATATCCGTTTTCTCTAAACTATACAATGACCCTGTCAATAAAGCAAATTCATTTGCTGCAGTTATGACTTGTTCAGATGCAGAGGAAAATTGCCCATTTATTTTAAATGCTGATAAACGATTTTTTTTACAATACAATGATCCAAAATCATTTGATAATTCGCCTTATAAAGCAGAAAAATATAATGAATGTTCTCTCCAAATTGCCTCAGAATTATTTTATATATTTCGGAATGTAGAATAAACCATTTCCAAAGAAATCATTTATTTGATAAAAATATTTTTTTATCATATTTTAGATAAATAACAATTAAATCAAATTGAAATGTTACCACAAATTATAGTTGCCTCAACTTGTATTCTAATTACACTTTATGGGGTTTTTAGAAAAAATCGTGTTTTCTTTAACCTTGGCTATTTCGTGTATGGATTAATAGTGGTTTTTTCAGAAATAAACTTTTATTTACAGAGTCAAGAAGTAATTCATATTGCAACCGCAACATTATGGCTAATTCAATCTTCCTTAGCCTTACCAAATAAGTTACCCTACGACGGTAGTAAAATAGCAAAATCAGCAGGTATAAAAATTTATATTTGTTTATCGATAATTAATCTTTATGGCATATTTATAGTCCGTGCTTCAGATATACCAGATTTTGTCTCTTATTTTCATGCGATTCTTGCAATTTTACCTGTAATTGCAATCTACTTGATATTGAATAATAAAATTGAAATAACTAAAAGCTAATATATTTTTTGTTGAGATAAAATTGTTCAAAAATTGAGGTTCAGTTGTTTATTTTTGAACCATCCTTCTAATAAAGCTAATTGGTGTTTCTTGATAAGTTCCAGAAAACTGTAGTCCAACATTACTAGCTGCTTTTCTTATTGCATTCCCATGTTTATAACTATGGAATAAGACATTGAAGTCAATGATATTATCTTTTGTTATCACTTCATCCTCATAAACGGGATTATAGATAAAAATAGGTGGATCATTTTTGTCCATTTGATTTAAGTAATCCAATACTTTTAAATTTTCACTAGTAATTGAATTGTTATAAAACTTCATAAATAAATCGTCTAGCAAAATGTATTCATCTCTCAATAAGTCAACTTGAAAATCAGGGAAAATTTTTTCCCATTTATACATATTATAAGTACTCTGAGCTAAAGTAGTAAATATGCCAATTACATTTTTATTAGTATCTTCTCTTAATCCATTCCAAATAGCAATTCCTGCACCTGCTGAAATCCCTGCAAGAATCAATTTATTTTCGGGAAATCCTATCACGCTAGATCTTTGGTTTATAAATTCAATAACCTTTTTACCGTCTGTAAGAGAGGTTATTACACCTTCTGCCTCATTATCTGTAATAAATGTATATTCTGAATTAACAACAGCAAGATTTTCATTCAAAATAGAATTAATAATTTCTTTCTGGTCATCCTGATAGAGGTCCTCTTTAGATCCAAATAAAAAAGATCCACCATGAAAAAAGATTACTGCTCCATTTAATTTATTCGTTTTTGGTAAAATAATATCTAAAAAATTTCTGTCCTTATTTCCATAACGGACATCTTTAAAAAATAAAAAATCCTTTCCCAAAGGAGAATCTGAAGTATTGACTCCTAATGATGTTTCTATAACGCTAATGTTAGATTGTTCTATGTTTTCAATCTTTGAGCAATTAGCAAAAAAATTTATTCCAACTAGAATAATAAACTTTTCTAATATACTTTTCATAGATTATTTTTTTTTAAAACAACCCCTGGTTTAATGGTCTTAAATTTTGACTCATCAATTACTATTTTACCATTTACTATGACATAAGATATACCACTAGGGAATTGATGAGGTGATTCATAAGTCCCATTATCGATTATTTCATTTGAGTCAAAGATCGTCAAATCAGCCTTATATCCCTTTTGAATAAGTCCTCTATCCTTTAGTCCCATT
Organism: Bacteroidetes bacterium SCGC AAA795-G10; assembly: GCA_003130815.1. Classification (GTDB taxonomy): domain Bacteria; phylum Bacteroidota; class Bacteroidia; order Flavobacteriales; family Flavobacteriaceae; genus MS024-2A. Next base: position 295,939 of record QFDA01000001.1, read on the forward strand.
GCATCTGCAGGTAAAAATGTCATTTTATGTATTGCTTCTTTTAAAGTCAAAATTTTATTTTCTCTAACATATCTCCCTAAAACCCTTGGAAATGTTCCATACCATCTTGGATGTGGATGACCCTCTCCATACCTAGCTAACCTTCCATCTGAAGCTATCATTGTTTGCGGGTGTTTCATAATATTTACAACGTCAGCTTCATCCATTGCGTGAAAAATACAATTTGCTCCTCCTTTAAGTTGAGCTTCAATTACAAGTTCCGCTCCATTTTTTGTCGTGGGCTCAATTCCTCTTAGATTACACCAGTATTTTAATGTTTTTCCCTCTAATTCTGGCATCCATTCAACTTTGGCAAATTGAATCCTATCCAGATCTTCCCCTCCACGATCATTTAGTATGTTGAAAACAATTCCATTTAATATACTATCTCTGAATATCTCATTATCTAATCTCAACTTAAACATTTCTTGTCCACCAGCCCTAGCCCAGCTTGGAATTAAAACTGATATACCGGTATGACTAGCATTATAAGGATATTGATCAATCCTTATATCTAAACCTTTTTCTCTAGCATTATCAACTCTAGCAAGAGTTTGAACACTTTTTCCCCACATTGGCTTACCGATAACTTTATGATGAGTGAGAATTACAGGTATATTTGCTTTTTCAGAGATTGTAATGGCTTCGTCTATTGAAGCTAGAACTTCTAGACCCTCATCACGTAGGTGTGACGTGTAGATACCTCCTTGTTTTGAGACCTCTTTTGAAATTTCTATTATTTCATCAATCTTAGAAAAACTTCCAGGTAGATATTTTAGACCTGTGGAAATACCAAAAGCTCCCTCATTCATTGCCTGAGAAACAATTGTTTTCATTTGATTTAACTCTTGTGATGTAGGAGGTCTATTATCTAAATTCATTACTTTTTTTCTTACTGAATTGTGCCCAACTAGAAAACCTACATTCATTCCAACTCCTAGCTTTTGAAGACTATCTAAATAAGCGCCAAATGGTAATGGACTATTTCCGTCTGGTCCTCCTAAACTTGTGGTAACGCCTTGACGAAGATGACTCTCACAATTAGAAAGAGAAAAAATCGGCTCTAAATGTACATGTAAATCGATGAATCCAGGAGAAACTGATAACCCCTCAGCGTTAATTATTTTATTTGCATTTACATCTGCCAAACTGCCAAGGGTTGTTATTTTATCTCCTTTAATCCCAATATCTATTAAAGCAGGTTCGTCTAGAGTCCCATCATAAACTGTTCCATTTAAAATTATAATGTCGAAAGTGGAACTATTCTCACATCCAGTGATCACAAAATGTAAAAGAAGAATGAAAATATATTTTTTACTGTATGAAATTTTCCAAAAAAGATTTACTAAATATTGATTAATAAATATCAAAATCTACTATTTTTTACCAATTGTCTTGATCGTTATCACTCAATACCTCTTTATATATCGATTGAAAATAAATTGTTGCATAATCAATTAATGTTTGTTGGTACTCCTTCAACACTCTTGGTTGAGATTGAATATAAATTTCTTTTTTCCTTCTACTAGTAATTGAGTAATAGTCTTGATTCATCTCTAATCTAGCTTTTTGAATGATTTCTTCTATATCAGAAGTTTCGAAATCCATTTTAGCAGGAAATGGTAACTTATATTCAGTTAATTGAGAATCTGAATATTTTCCATTTTGATAAGTGAGTTTAATTCTGTATTTCTCATCTTTTACCTCTATAACTGCAGTATAATTATGATTATAGTCAACATAATCTGTTAGTTCAGTATTACTAGGATTCATCAATTTGTATGCATCTAGAACTGGAACTAATGCCATGGCTTTTACAACAATTCTCATTGTCTTGTCATCTTTGTATTTAATAACTTCATCAGGATTTTGATAAATTAAACATAAAGCAAAATGGATTTTAGAAAATATTTCCTCAGCATTTGAATTACGCACCTCATAAATTTGAGAAATTTTATTACCATCTATTGTCTGACAGAAAACAGAGTTACAAATCAGAAAAAAAAATATTACATATCGATTTATTTTCATTTTATACTGAGATATTTTAAAAAAATTAAAGCAAGAGTTGTTTAAAACTAGGAATCTGATTCTTGCACCTTTACTACTCTGAAAAACTCTTCATCAGATTCAATCCATTCAAAATCAGTTGTAATTTTTTCAGTAGCTGGATTATAAAAAACTTCAAGATATTTCAATCGATTTATTCCCTCTACCTTTACTTGAGCGATAAAAACATGAAAATTATATTTATCGAATGGACTTAAGAAAGTAGTGTAGGAATCCCAAATTATATTTCTTGTATATTCAACATTAGAATAGTTTGTGTCATTAAACGAACGAATTAGTTTGTTTATTTTAGCAACATTAATCGGTACAATTTCATTTTCACTCAAATTTAGTCTATCCCTCTCGTCAATAAAACCTTGATGCTCATTAAGGAAGTCATTCAGGCTTGGCTTTTTATCATGATTTGAAATTTCCAACTCTTTAAGATTTGGAAGTAGTTTTTGTTCCTCTACTTGTTCATCGACTAAGTAAAACTCCTCATCTTCAGGGATCCATTGAAAATTCCCAGTAACTTTTTTCTCATAAGGGTCATATTGAACCTCTAAATATTTCAAACGATCAACATCTGTAACTTTCACCTGTACAATAAACGTATGTGAATGATATCTGTCAGAAGGGCTTAAAAAAGTTCCATATGAGTCCCATATAATATTTCTTGTGAAATCAACTATTTTTGGATATTTCTCTTCAATAAAAAAACGAATTCTTTTATTTATTTCCTTCAAATTTATTGGATTAATTTCTCCTTCCTCATTTTCTTCAAAACCATTATGTTGAGTAACAAAATCCTCAATTTTAACAGTAACTATTTGCCCTAAAGCAGTTTTGAGCATAAGGGTTAAAAGTAAAATAAATATTGAAAATCGGAATCTCATAAAAATAATTTGTACAATAAATATCAAATATAGTGATTATGATTGTTTTTTTAAATAGTTGTTTGATGATCTATAATTAACTAATTTTTAACTAGTTAAAATCATTGTAAAAAGAAATTTTCCTATATTTATGAAAGCCATAGTCAATTTTTTATTTGAATAAAACAAAACTAAAAATTCAAAAAAATTTTTAAAATGGTTTAATAAAGTTGTTTGAGAAATATTTTTTTATTAAGGCCAGAAAATTTCAGACTATTTTAAGTATTAACAAATGATAAAAGTTGAAAATAAAAGATCTTCTTGCCCAGTAAGTACTTCTCTTGAAATTATTGGTGACAGTTGGACATTGGTTTTAATTAGAAATTTCTTCCTAGGTAGTGTAACTTTTGCTGATTTCAAAAAAGCACCTGAAAATATCGCCACAAATATTCTTTCTGACCGCCTTAAAAAACTAATGAAATACAAAATTATTGAATATCGGTTGCATCCAAAAAACAAAAAAATTAAACAATACTACCTTACTGAAGCGGGAATAAATCTTTATCCACTTATTTACGATCTTCTTATTTGGGGTAAGAATAATTTAGACATGGAAATTGGTCCTGTTGGAAATGATTTTTACAAGAGAAATAAAAATAAAAAAAGAGAAGATACTATTAAGGATTCAATAGATTCATACAAGGAATTCAAAAATTCTTTTCTAGTCAACTAGTAGCTCTTTTATTTCAAAAACTTTATATCACTTTTATTTTTTAAATATGTCACATGAATTAACTCAGTTAGTAGAGGCTGAAAAAAAAGCATCCGAGTTATTTAAAGAAATAGAAAATAGAGATATTATTTGTGCTGGACGAACAGAAAAAGAAATTAACCAAAGTATTTATGATTTGGCTTTTGAAATGTTTAAAATTAAAAAATATTGGCATAAAAGAATTGTAAGATCTGGACCTAATACTCTTTTCCCTTACGACGAAAATCCTAAAAACTTAATAGTTGAAAAAGATGATATTGTGTTTTTAGATTTTGGGCCCATATTTGAAGAGTGGGAAGCTGATTATGGGAGAACTTATGTTTTGGGTAATGATTCTTTTAAAAAGAAATTAGCTAATGATATTGAGATTGCATGGAGAAAAGCAAATGTTTTTTATCATTCTAAAGATGCCATAAGTGGCTGTGAAATGTATAACTATTGCTGTAAACTAGCAAAATCTATGGGTTGGGAATTTGGTGGTCAAATAGCAGGTCATTTAATCGGTCACTTCCCTCATGAAAAGCTAGAAAAAGAAAATAAAACCAATTATATCCATCCGGATAATTTAATTGACATGAATACTCCAGATAAAAAAGGAAATACTAGACATTGGATTTTAGAAATTCATTTTGTTGACAGGGAAAGACAAATTGGAGGATTCTTTGAGCAATTATTAATTCCAGTTTCATAAGGAAAATATTACCTAAATTATATCTTGTTAAATGTAATTAAATATTGACATTTAAGAGTTCACCCGTTAGTTGTATCAATTGCAATTCTGAAAGTTTAGCTTGAAACTTTGCTATAGCCCTTTGATTTTTTGCATTTGCTAAATTGATTTGTGCTTGTCTAAATTCTATAGCAGTAATTGAGCCCAATTGATATTGAGATTTTGATCGATCAAAATTGTAAGTTGCAGTTTCAACTTGTTTTTTTTGGATTTCAAAAATTTCTTTCGTGTTTCTATAATTCTGTAAAGCATTTAATAAGTCCCTATCGAAACTTAGTCTAGCCTCTTGTGCAATTAATTCTTGATTTTCAAAATTTAGCTTAGCATTTTTAACACGAGTTGTAGTTCTACCACCGTCAAATAGGTTCCAACTTAAACTAGCTCCAACTCCAACTGAATAAGTTGTGTTGTTTGTACCTGGGAAAAAAGCTGTAGCTGGACTTTTATTTAAATTCCACCCATATGATCCAACTAGTCCAACTGTAGGTAAATATCCGGACTGATTTATCTTTATGTCATAAGAGTTAATTTGAATATTACTTTTTTGTTTAAGAAGTTCTACGTTTTTTTCTGGTGCAGTATCTATCCAAGACTCAATTTGGATTTCGGGAACAAAATTTACTTCTAACTCTACACTATAATCCTTATCAATCGGTTGGTTCATAAGTAAATTCAAATCACGTTTTGAATTATCTAGCTGTTGATTAACCTGAATTAGACTAATACTGTCATTTGTTACATCTACTTGTGCATTTAAAACTGCTAGTTTGTTCCCCTGCCCATGAATAAATGCACTTTGTGCTCTTTTTTGACGTTCTTTTGAAACTTCTAAATTTTGTTTGAAAATTCTACTTGATTCTGTAAACTGAGCAATACTAAAATAAACCTCAAAAATCTGTAGTATTGAATACTCAATTGTCTCCCTTAGTTGCAATTCACTGAGGTTGTATTGTTCTTTTAATTGCTTATAAATATAGGTTCTGCCCAAACCGTCAAAAAGGGTATAATTTAAATTGACACTTGCATTATAACGTTGGGATTCTTGACCCTCAAAAATTCTATTAGGGATGGGGTTTCCTTGATCATCAAATTGCCCAGGAAAAGCAATTTCTGAATCTGATCCTATATAGTTACCGCCTCCAGAAACAGAAACGGTAGGTAAGTATCCTGAGTTCAGAATATTACTATTATTTTTTGTAATCTCAGTATTATTTCTTGAAACCTGAATACCAAAATTATTCTCTAATGCAAAATCAAGGGCCTGTTCTTTTGTTAGTTTATCTTGTGCCTCTGTAGTATTAACAAATATGATAAGAAAAAATAATAAAATGAAAACTCTATTCATAATTTCAATTTTCAGGATTATTAATTTGATCCATTTTTTGTTCTTCTTTCTTTTCAATAATAGCCCTTTCAACGATCTCTTTATCAGGATAATTCCCTGAAACAAGCCACTTAAAAATCACTTTCAAATCATTGTTAAGAGAAATAAATATTGGCAATAGAATCAGTGTTAAAATTGTAGCAAATGCTATTCCATAAGAAACTGATATTGCCATTGGCTTAAGCCATTGAGCTTGTCTACTTTTCTCTAGAAGTAACGGTGTAAGTCCTGCAACAGTAGTAGCAGTAGTTAAGAAAATTGCTCTAAATCTTGATTTTCCAGCATCTATAAGTCCTTCATTAAAATTAAAATTTTGTTTTAAATTATTATTAAATTTTCCGATCAAGACAAGGCCATCGTTTACCATAATACCTATAAGCGCAATTACTCCCAGTAATGAAAGAATATTAACTGGAAAACCATGAATCCAATGTCCCCAAGCTACACCAATTAAACTCACAGGCATTAAACAAAATAAAAGTATTGGTTGAGAAAAGCTTCTAAATGTGAAAGCTATAGTGATATATATAAGTATGAGGATCGGAATTCCTGCTGAAGAGAGTGAATTAATTAATTTAAATGCCTCTCTATTCTGTCCCTCATAGGATGCACTAACTGTTGGATATTTAGCTTGGATTTTTGGCATTATATTAAATCTTATATCATTCATTATGTCAGTAGGAGATGATTCTTCAGAATTTTTGAGATCAGCTGATACCTGAATTTCTCTCCTACCATCAAGATGATTTATCGATACATCACCCCTTTCTATAGAATAAGTTGCTACCTCTTTTAGAGCGATAAAGTCTTTATTTGGCAGATCAATTTTCATATCCTCTAATTGAGTAATTGAGGATCTATCTTCTTTTTTGTAACGAACCCAAACTCTGATCTCATCTTGCCCTCTTTGGAACCTTTGTGCTTGAACACCAAAAAATCCTGCTCTCACTCTACTCATTAAATATCTAAGATCTAATCCCAAAGAATAGGCATTTTCCTTAAGTTTAAGTTTAATCTCCTTAATTCCCGCTGGATCGTTATCTTCAATATCCTTAAGCAGCGCATTAGAAATTAAAGCTTGTTTTAATTCATTTTTTGCACTTTTTAATTCATTTATATTATTTGATAATAGAGAAACTGAAACAGGTTTTCCTCCAAAATTTGAACCAGAGCCAAAAACTATACTCTCGACCCCTACTACCGGACCTACAAGTTCTGATATTCTTGAAGAGACCATAGAAGCCCTTATTTTATCAGGACGCTGTTCCCCTGGTAAAAGATTAATAATTAGATTAGCTCTTGAAGCACCATTCCCTAAAGTTTTAATGGAATTTACAAAAAGACTTTTCCCTGTTCCTTTAAGATATTTTTCTGTGAATTCTTTATTTACAATTTTAGATGTTTCCTCTATCATTGTAATTATTGAATCTGTTATTCTTTCATTTGTTCCATTAGGCATAACAAGATTTATGGAAATTCTATCAGAGGCTATTGAAGGAAAGAAAGAAGTTCTGATGATACCACCTCCGAATGAACCAATCGTGAGGGAAAAAAATGCAATAAACATCGATATTACGAGAAAACGGTTGTTCAAAGAAAATTTGAGAAAGGGTAAATAAAATCTATCTCTCATAAATTTCATAAGCTTATCTCCTATTTTATTAAAATCCCTCAGTTTTTTAAATACCTTCGAAATTAAAGTCTTTGGTTCTTTTTCAATTTTTACTAGTGCCTTTGAGTGTGCTAAGTGAGCTGGTAGAATTACTAGTGCTTCAATTAGTGAAATAAAAAGGGTTAACATAACTACAACTGAAACCTCACTAAAAAATTCTCCAATCCTTCCATCTAGAAATAAAAATAGTGAGAAGGCCATCATAGTTGTAATAATAGCAGATACAACTGGAGGAATAACTTCAAGCACCCCATCTATTGCAGCTCTATAAGGAGTTTTACCTTTTTCATATTGTTGGTAAATATTTTCAGCTATTACAATCCCATCGTCTACAAGTATACCTATCACTATAATCATTCCAAAAGTTGACAAAACATTTATCGTAACCCCTACCAGTGGCGCAAAAATAAACATCCCCAAAAATGAAACTGGTAGGCCAAAAGCTACCCAAAAAGCCAGCCTTGAGTTTAAAAAAAGTGAAAGAAATATTAATACTAAAATCATACCCTGGAAGATATTTTCTATCAATAGTCTATTCCTGCCATTAAGTGTTTCAGAGGCATCACTTAAAACTTCAAGTCTTGAATTTTCATTCTGACTATTAAAATTCTCAATATAATTTCTAACTTTTGCAGAAGATGAAATCACATCTTCAGAATTTGTTGAGCTAACTGAGATTTTAATCATCACATCATCACTCAAAAAACTCCTATTTGGAGTCTCTGAAAACCTGTCTTGAATATTGGCAACATCATTCAAATAAATTTTGGTCCCATCAGGTTGTGATAAAACTTCTATTTTAGAAAGTTCATTTCCATAGTAAAATTTATTATTGGCTCTAATTAAAAATTCTTCTGCTCTTGTTTTTACTCTTCCTCCAGTTATAATGATATTTGATTTTGCCACAGCTTGTGCGACATCATTAAAACTTAAGTCATAAGCTAAAAGCTTATTCCTATCAACCGCAATTTCAATTTCTTCATCCGGATATCCAGAGACACTAATTTGTGAAATTCCAGGAATAGCCCGTAATTCATTTTCAATTTGACGACCTATTTGTTTGAGTTCAAGTAGAGTCTGATTTTTTGCCGTCAATGCAAAATTAATTGTCGATCTAGTTGGTTCTTGTTTATATACAACTAATGGCTCCATACCAGTTGGATAAGTTGGTACTCTATCGACAGCATTTTTTACTTCAAGTAACATGAAGTTTATATCTAATTCTTCTTCTATTTCAACAGTAATATTCCCACTATTCTCGCTTGAAACTGAAGTCACACGTTCTACTCCCCTAAGTCCTTTTAAATTATCTTCAATTTTTAATATTACTCCCTCTTCAATCTCCATTGGAGATGCTCCAGGATAAATAACAGCAATTCGGATGACATGTGATTCAGTGAGTGGGAAAAAAGATGACTTAAGTGACCTTAAACCTAAAATTCCAAACAACAAAAATGCTATGATAACTACATTAACAGCTACGTGATAACGAATAAAATAATTAATTATATTTTTCACTAGTATTATTTAATTTTGTTCTTGATCTATCGGATTTATTTCCATGCCATTGTATGCACCAATTATAGGTTGTGAAATAATTTCCTCCCCCTCAACTAAACCTTCAACTATAGCTTGAGTTTCTGTATAATGAATAGGGTTTATTTTAAGTGAAATAAGTTTATTTTCTCTAACTGCAAATAATTCTTTTGATCCATTTATAAGGCCTCTATCCAATGCAAAAACATTATTAAATTCCATTGCTTCAATCTGTGCTTCCATATACATTCCTTCTTTTAGATTTTTATCTTTTATTCTAATATAAACCTCTACTGATTGAGTTTGGCTATTTACTTTTGCATTAATTCGGGAAACTTTCCCAGTAAATGATTTATTTGTATCTATTGATTTTACATTTACTTCAGCCCCTTTTGAAATATTAGATATATACGATTTTGGTAGAGCAACCATTAACTCGTAATCACCAGGTGCAATAAATTCGCCTAGTACTTGTCCAGGTCTTATTAATGATCCTTCTGTAATATTAGCCTGAACTAAAACTCCATTAAATGGTGCTTTTATTCTATAAAAAGTAAGTGTTTTCTCTAAGTTCTGTAATGAATAATATGATGAAATTATTCCCCTTCCAGATACAAATAGTCTTACTTTATCATCCATTACAGGCAAAGGGGGTACTGGTTTTTCAAGATTAAATCTTTTTAAATATGAGTTCCATTTTAAATAGGCTTCAGGAAAATCTAGTTCAAGATCTGGAAGTACTGATGTAATTAAATTATATAAAGCTGCACGTTGAGCAATAACGTTTGCCCTATACTCTGAGGATTCTATTACTGCTAAATTTTGCCCAGATTTGTAGTCTTGTCCTGATTTAAATAAGGGTTTTATTGTCTTTAGAATACCTTGTACACGGGCAGTGATTTGAATTCTTTTATAGGCTCTTAAAACACCATCTGATGGAATTTGAACTTGATAAGATCCATTTTTAACTTTAATTGTGTAAGCATCTTTGATTGCATTATCTGCTTTTTTCCGAGTCGGGGGATTACTATCAAATATTTTTTTTGTGAGTTGAAAAGATAATCCAATAACAATAAATCCTAAGATAAATAGTATCCATTTTCTAATATTTTTTAAAGAGGCACTCTTAGACATTAGTTTAATTATTAAGTTAAAAATCATCTAATATTAAAGTAAAAATTAGACATTTTTACTTTTAATTATCATATTAGAAAATTTTAGACTTGTTTGTTTAACAAATTTTTTGCGAAACTATAATTAAATTTTGAAATAACCTATCATAATTCGGTTATGTTAGAGGCAATAAATTTGAACTTTTATTTAAAAGAAATTTTAATCAAAGTTTAATTAATTTTATTTTGGTAAAAAATTATATCATAATGTCTATTCTAAAATCAATATGGAATGAAATTATTGGCTTTTTCGGGATAACCCGATTCCTCAATATTTTAAACGATCAAGATTATGCTACGTTCTTGACTTACGATGGAATAGTAGCACTTATACTGCCAATTGTACCACTATTAATTTTTCTAGAACTTTTTTTAGGCTTTATTTATAAAAAACCACAAACAAAGGTATATAAGGTAATTTTTTTGATTTATCTATTTAATAGAATTATAGGAAGGTTTATAGCTATTGGCATGGTAGCTTTCTGTATCGGTTTTCTTGAACCTTATGCTCTTGTACAAACCTCTACGACGTGGTATTGGTTTATATATGGTTATATTGTCTGGGAATTTGCTCATTTTATATATCATTTCTTAGCCCATAAAGTAAGACTATTTTGGTGTCTACATGCTACACACCATAGCCCTGAAGAAATGAATTTGAGTGTCTCCCATGCACATTTTTTCTTAGAAGCACCTTACGCAGATTTTATTAGAACCTCGATATGTATCTTAATGGGAGTGAATCCAGTGATGCTTTTTACAATTATGTTTATTGATGGAACTTATGGTGCTTTTATCCACGTGGGTGAGAATCTTGTAAAAGATGCTCGTTTTGGTTTTCTAAACAAAATCATTCTAACTCCTTCTCATCATAGGGTTCACCATGCAAGAAACCCATTGTATCTTGATACTAATTATTGCAACCTTTTAAACATATGGGATCGAATTTTTGGAACTTATCAAGAAGAAAATATTAATATGGAAATTGATTATGGTATCACACGTCAAATTAATTCGGGAAGTTTTGTCCAAGTCTATTTTGGTGAAATAATACATTTAGTAAAAGATGTTACTACTGCACCAGGTATTCTCAACAAGCTACGTTACATTTTTTATCCTCCAGGATGGAGTCACCACAAGGATTATATGACTGCTAAAATGATCCGTGATGAATATCTAAAAACTAACATAAATTAATAAATCTTTATCTTATTTAAATTAATTCTAAATTAAATTGTTTAGTTATTATATTGAATTTACTTTTGTGGAACTATCTGTAAGTAATCAAATAGTCAATACAAATGGAAAAAAAAGCAGGTGTTTATTTTAGAATAATTCATCGCTACCTTGGGTTTTACCTTGTAGGAATAATGGCAGTTTATTCTGTAAGCGGAATTACACTTATTTTTAGAAGAACCGATACTTTTAAAAAAGTAACTGAGGTGAAAACACAACTTAGACCACAGTTAAATGAAAATGAACTGGGGAAAAGTCTTAAGATAAAAAACTTCAGATTTACAACCTCAGAGGGTAATATTTTTTATTTTAAAAATGGCCAATACAACAAGCTAACAGGAGAAACTATGTATTTAAAAAAGGAAATACCCTTTATTTTAAAAAAAATGCAAGGACTTCACAAAGCGACAACCCAAAGTCCAATTTATTGGCTCAATATTTTTTTTGGAGTGTCTTTGATGTTTTTTGTAATCTCATCTTTTTGGATGTTTCTCCCAAATACTAATGTCTTTAAAAAAGGAATTTTATTCTCTTTAGCTGGAGTTATAATGACAATTATTATTCTATTTATTTAGAATATTAAGATCAATTTGTCCTAAACGCATAAACACCTGAATTTGACTGATTCCCATTTGCATCTATAGAAATAATTTTCCAATAATATTTTGTGTTGTTTTGGACCTCTATTTCGATTGATGTATTATCTTCAACATAATCAATAGATTCAATAAGAGTTGAAGCGTCATTATCATCTAGATAGATTTCAAATTTTAAAAGATCTCCGTCTACGTCTGATGTTATCCAAGAAAGGGTAATAAGATTATTAACTCCGGGTGTTACATTTTTACCAGATCTTGGGAATATTAGTTCGGCTGGGAATGGTGCATAATTTATAATTGCATCTCCTGCTAAATAAAATTTCCATTGCTCGCTTTCAGAGGGAGTTGAGCCTATACCTCCAATACTTTTTACTTTCCAACTATATGGTTCTGCCTTAAGAAGTGTTATTTTAGTTTGGTTAACATTACTTGTAAATGTTTCTTTAGTTTGAGTTAATAAATTTGTGATTATTATTTCATAGGAAAATGCGTTTTGAGCATTTGTCCAAGAAAAGTCAACACTACTTTGAGTATCATTAATTGACGTCCCGTCGAGGCAGGCTTCATTATTTTCTGGGAACAATAGACTTGGTGCCAGGGGATTTAAAATTTCAGGTTCTGGTTCAGATTCAGAATCTGTTGAGCAGCTCAAAAATATTAACATTAAAATCCCAAAAAATATTTTCTCCTTTTTCATTTTATTTTTTTATGACTTGTATAGACTGATCTAGCGTAGCTCCACTTATTTTAATTATGTAAAGTCCTTGTTTATAATTTGATGTTTCTAATCTGTAGTTTCTGCTGTAAAAGGGAAGATTAATATTTTTAATATCAATCAGTTGACCATTTACCGTATAAATCCCAATTTCAATAAAATTATCATTCCCCCCAAAATAAAGATCTAAATAATTATCTATAGGATTTGGTGCATACTTAACTTCATAAGAATTAAGGAAATTATCTTCATGTAATCCTTGACATTCAATTCCAGTTGATATTTTAATTTTATTTAAACCCTTATTCAATGTTATAGTGTACTTACTGCTTTGAGTTTGAGTTGTTTTGCCATTATGAGAAATGTTATAGACATCGCCCCCACTTAAATCATAAGTAACCGTTTGATTTGATTTGTCAAAAATTCCACTAACAACAAGGGGTTTTGGATCAGAAATATTTAGCTCAAAACATCTTTCAAATTCTAAATGACTAACCCCATCAATATTTACACATATTGAATATTTACCTCCAGAGAGTTTATCTAAAATCCAAGTGCTGCCAGTAAAACTTTCTGTTTTGTTTACAGCTCCTCTTACTGAAATATTATAGGTAATTGTAGAGTCTAGAACATCTAATCGAATTGAGTTCTCACCAGCACACTTTTCAATTTTAGAGAGGCTGAAATTATTTGAGGGAACATAATAAATCAAACAACCACTTAAATTTACCACTTCACCTAATGGAGTATCAGGACATGTATCAAATGGGTTCCAAACTCCGTCATGATCAAAATCATCAGAAACATCTCCAACTCCATCTCCATCTTCATCAGTCTGATCAGCATTATATACTAAAGGACTATTATCATAAATATCAAAAACACCGTCACCATCTGTATCATCTGTTGGTAGGGCTGGTCTTGCTTGTAATTCTATTGCTTTTTTACCTCCTTCAGGCACCTGAATATTAGTTTGGGTTACCCCGATCGGTACTTCTGGTTCTCCGTCTGCAGTATTTATGTATTCAACCTCCACTTCGTATATGTTATCTTGGTTTGCATCTCCAGGAGGGCTAAATACAGGTGTTTTTATAAATTCTAAGTAATCTTCTGTCTCCTCTTCGTTATACTGACTGTTTTTTTGTTCGCCTTTTGATGCAGTTCTGATTGTAAATTTATCAGCGTCAGCACCACCCTTAATTCTCTTTTTTACTTTCCATTTACCAACATTTTTGTTATGCGGATTATAATATCTTCTATGATCAACTTTTGAAGAACTCGAATTATTTGGAAGACCAAAAATCGAGATAAAGAATTTTCTTTCAGATTTTTGATTAGGTAAGTCTATCACTTGGAAGCACTCATCTAGAGTAGTAATATATCTTTCATCAGATGAATCTTCTAATGTTATAGTACTACTAATATCAATCGATACTGGACTATTTGCCTGTTTTGGGGAGCCAACAGCCTCAATATTAAAACAATGCTCAGTCAGGGTTTCATAATCTAATTCTCTTGTTGTCAATATTTCTTCACCATTAAATTCAAGATAGCCGTCGGTGCTAACAAATTTAAAGGGAATTGTTCCAGATGGATTAAGTGGATCTTTAAATTTTACTTTAGCTACAACCGTTCCAACTGGTGCATTTTCATCTACTTTAAGATAATCAATTTTTATCTCAGGATGAGTTTTCTGTATTATAATTAATACCGAATACTCAACTTCATTTTCACTATCCTTTAAAATAAATTTAAATTCTTTTGCATTATAATCAGAATCATATTTAAGATTTGTACCGTCAACTACATATATTTTACCCTGTTCGTCTATCTGAAGTGAACCATCAAAAAGATCACTTTGATTAATAAATGTAAAACTTTCTCCTCCAAGATCAAAGGCATTAACTTCACCTACAAGTTTTCCATTTTCTGGCTTTTCTTTAAATCTTATTACCCTTGTAATTAAAATTGGTGGTGGGTTTACTTTTACAAGCGCACCTAATCTAAATATATTAGGGGATGTGGGTATGACTAGATTTGTTGTGTTAGGGCTGATATAATTTAATCTTTGTGTTGGTGAAACTTGATTTGCTGATATATCATAAATATTTGTATTTTTTATAAGAACTTGGAAAACTTGATCGCCATTCGGCCCAGATAAACTATTAAATGTGTTAGTACTACTAATATCAATTGATACTGGATTATTTGCCTGTATTACTCCTACTAAAGTATTACTAGTATCTAGTGATTGAGTTAACGTTGCTCTTATAATATTTTCTCCCCCAGTTAATTGGCCACCTGATGTATTAGTAATCTGTGAAATTCTTAAAGGAACAATACCTCCTGCAATTTGTGATACACCAAGACTTGATGCTAAAATTGGAGCATTTGAAGAAGCATTTCCATAGACGCCTTCACTAAATTGAATATCTATAAACTCATTTGACCCACCTATTGAAACGCCCATTATTTCAGGGCTTGCTTTATCGTTTAAAGTTATTGTATTGCTTTGTGATGATGATAAATTGACCTGCCCCCCTTTACTGTCAAAAATCGAATTTGAAACTGGGCTAATAGTTAAAATTTCTTGTCCTGAAGCTAAACCTTTGAGAGATAGGCCTAAAATATAACTTAGAGTCCCACTGCTTGTTACAGAGATGGGTATTGTACTTGAAAGAGTTGCACTTCCGGAGGACAAGCTGAATTGAAAATCGCTTGCCTGTATAGCTCCTGATCCAGATACGTTATTGTAAACGGGCTCACTAAAAGTTATTACTGCTTGGGTATTGGTTTCATTGATTTCTAGACTAGAAATAACAGGTAGAGTGTTATTTAAGTTTATAGTATTAGAGTTCTGAGAGGTCAAAGCATAATTTCCAATAGCATCTTTAACTTTGTTTGTTTTTGGTGTGATTGTAATAACTTCAAAACCATCTGGTATTCCGTTAACATTAATTCCAAATACATATTTGGTGTTATTAGTATCTGCATTATAAGTCATGCTATTTACTGTTATAGTTGCAGTTCCACTTGTAACGCCAATATTAAAATAGTCTGATGTGTTAGTAACTGTAAAACTGTTACTAGATTTATCATGCAAGGTTGATTGCTCTGAAAAATTGAGAACGAGCTCGTTATTTAAATTATTAATTGATAATGAAATTATCTCCGGTGCTTTGGTGTCAAGATTAAAAGATAAACTATCTCCACCTGAATAAGAATTTCTACCCAAATCTGTTCCCGAGACAGTAGCTGATACAATGCCATTGTAAGTAGTTGAAACAACCCAAGGATAAATCCAAACACTAGCTGAAGATGTTGCAGTCATTACTGCATTTGTAATTACATTAGAAATACTAATTGTTGGAGTGACTGTCATTGGTTCACTAAAAGTTGCAGTAATAGTAACTTGATTACTGTTTGTAATTATGTTATCAGAATTTGTATCTGAAAGTAATACTGTTGGGGGCGTATTATCAATTATGTAAGTAATACTATCTGTTCCAGAGTAATAGTTTCCAGCCAAATCTGTTCCAGTTACGGTAGCAGTTACTTCTCCATTAAATGAATCTGGAACATTCCAATCATAATACCAAACCGATGTAGTTGAAGAGGTCATAGTTAGGTTACTTACCTGCCCACTAATTGAAATTTTTGGACTTGAAGACATGGCTTCATTAAAAGTTGAAATTATTCTTAAAGTCTCAGTCCCATTTATATAGTTTGACGAGATGTTATCACTTAATATAACAGTTGGCGCATTTGTGTCCAGACCATTTAATTGGGAGGATTCTAAAACTTTATTGTAATATTTAATTGATTGAATATGTCCAAAGAAAAGATTAAGGGGAGAAGCTGTTCCTTTAAAACTTGCTGCCTCTGAACCTGTACCGACATAACCAAAGCGCGGAGTCTCATTTTCACTACCATTAGAAATTGGAGCAAAAGTACCTGAATGCGTATAAACTAGGTTTCCATCAATATAGTATTTTAACCCCCCTGATTCATTTGCTTTGAAAGTAACAGCGACATTATGCCACTGATTATCTCTAAGATCAGAAGTATTTACGGCATGCGTATCGAAGGTAGCATCTGAATTTGTAAAATGAAAAGCTAACTTTCCTTTAGCTGAAGTGTTCTGGTCAGAGCCAACCGAAAAACGAAAAACAGCTGATCTATCAAAGGAAAGAAGTATTCTTTCATCATTGTTTGCTCTGTCTGTAGTTGACCTTGAATCAACTTTTATTCTTGCAAAAATTGTTAACTCCTCAATTTTATCTGAACCACCACTAACATAATTTAGATTTGATATAGCAATCCCTCCAGCTTTTTGAGTTATACCATTAAAGAACATCGCGTTTTGGTTAGTGTCGAAATAAACATTATCTGTGTTTGTTATTTCTCCATGATTAGCATTTCCACTTAAGTCATTTACAGTTTTATTATTATTTGATGTTGCTTGTCCATTGTATGAGTTTGTATTTGAAATATCATAATCGAATAATAAGTTGCTGTTTAAACTTATACTTTTAGAAAGAGCAGTGGAATTACCAGCCCTGTCGTAAATATTGTTTTCAGCTATTGAAATAGTTAATGTTTCTGTGCCAATTGCGTAGCCTGAAAAAGAAATATCTAAATTATAGGTACTGCTCCCTATCTTTGATATACTAGAAGGATTTGCACTTGTTAAACTTATTCCTGATCCACCTGATATTGAAAGTAAAAAATCAGAAGTAGTTAATGAATTGGTAGCTACACCACTTAAAATTTCAGTGAAAACTTCTTCATCAAAAGTGATACTTACTACTGAATTTTTTTGATTAATTGTAGCCCCTGAAATTTGATATGCGCTATAATCAATAGTCAAAGTTAAACTTTCTGTTCCCGAGTAAGGATTACCGTATAAATCCGTTCCCGATACGGTAGCTGTAATTGAGGAAGTTGAGGAGCTCGTATTAAAATTATGCTTCCATATTTTATTGTCACTTCCAGCTAACATACTAATATTTGTTCCTAGACCAGTTAATGATATGGTTGGGGTTTCACTCATTGACTCCGAAAATGTAGCTGTAATTGTAACATTAGAAGAAGGTGAAAGAATATTATCACTATCAGAACTTATTAGTGATACAGTAGGGGATACGTTATCAAACTGAAAAGTTGTTGATGAGGCCAAATTAGAATTACCCGCAAGGTCAACTAAAACATTTTCCGAAATTGTAAGAGTCACAATACCTGAGTAAACACCATTTGCCGAAATAAATCCATTAAATGTTATATTATCTACAGAAACGTCTTCTGTTATTGTGAAAATACCTGATGGTGTTATAGTAACATCAGAAGCTGTAAAACTATTAGCATCAATTGCCTCATTAAAGACAACAGTAATCGTATTAGTCTCGGTTGCGCTTATACGTCCTGGACTAAGACTGTTAGATATTGTTGTAGAAATAATGTAGGGCTTTTGAATATCTAGGCTATAAGAAAGACTTACCGTTCCTGATATTAAATTGCTTGCCATATCTGTCCCAGAAACACTAATTGTAGGGGTGCTAGACGTTGATGATACAGTCCAAGAGTATTGCCAATTGGACAGTTCAGTTTGGTAATTGGGTGATTTAATTACGAAATAGGTAGTCTCACCTGCACTATATCCAGGCGTATATTCTGGGGTTGTAGCGAAATACCACCAAAAATCAGAAGCCGTTTTACTGCCTAATTTTATTTCACTTACTTGATAATCTACTCCATCAATCTCAAGATAATAATTAAGTAAATCTCCTGACTGTACATTTGCTCCTAATATATCATCCCAATCATTACTTCCAACTGCAATCATATTGTAACCATAATCACTAAGTGAAAGCTGTGCTGCTCTTCTTATCAGTGTATTCGTAGAGACTAGTGACATCGTAGCATTTGAAATTTGGCCAGAAATAGAAATAGTTGGAGATTCTGTCATTGGCTCACTAAACTGTGCTGTTATTGTAACATTGTTTGATTGCGCGACAGCAGTACCACTAACAGTAGAGGATAAACTCACTGTGGGTTGAACGTTATCGATGTGTAGTCTTTTATGTTTATAAGCTGTAACATTTTCAATTTGGGCATTGTATGGATTCCCCGCTAAATCATTTCCAGTGATAGAAATAGATACAGTCCCAGAGGTAATTGAAGCCGGGGGAGACCACCCATAAGTCCAAGTTGAATCTCCGTTGCTATTGTTTGTACTTACATAAGTCAATGAAACAATCTGACTATAATTTAGTGGCGAAATTCCAACTATATTTAGCTGAGGGCTTGATTTCATATCCTCTGAAAATCTTACAGTATAGGTTACTGTTCCTGAGCTTGTCGTAATATAATCCTGGTCAGTAGACGAGAATTCATATACCAATGGATTTACATTGTCTACATTTAGAGTTATACTCTCTGTACCAGAGTAGCTATTCCCACTTAGATCTTGACCAGATACCGTTGCAGATATTGAATTTAGAACAGTAGAGGTAGTATAGCTGTAGGTGTAGGAATTGGTGCCAGAGATTGGAGTCATATAGGCATTATTAATTAGAGTTTTCCCTTTAAGTAAAACATCTAAATTTCCGTTACTCCCAGATGCACCAGGAGTAAATTCAGGAGTAGTAGAAAAATATACCCAACTCTGAGATTGATTATTTAATGAGTTTAAAGTATAGGTCACCCCAGAAGAAACCACTTCAAATGTATAGCCAACAATACTATTTGAATTTCGAGTCAACTGATCAAACCTCCTGTTCTGGACATTAATGCCAATCTGATTGCTACTGTAATCTGAAATATAAAAAGTGATAGGCTGATCATTTTCTCTGATAGTTATTGTGGGAGAAGGAGTCATAGTCTCAGAAAAATTGGCCGTAAATGTCACCACATCTGAATTTGCTAAAAGATTGTTATTATCACTCTGTGATAAAACAACTGTTGGTGTTGTAGTATCGGTATTTGGCCATTGATAATTACCTCTTACAGTACCCGTAATTGAATTACCACTGCTATCGTTTATTGTAGTACCCTGACCCTCATTAAGTTTATAATATAGTTTAAGGTTTGAGTTGGCATTTAATACGGAATTTTTATTTGAATTAATTTCGCTTTGAGTTCTTTCAGAATCCCAAAAACGTACGTCACCAATTTTACCGTCAAAAAAATTGCTTGGATTATTACTTCCATTCCAAATGCTAGAACCAATAGCTATTGGATTTGTTGTTGAGGTTAATCCACGTCCACCCGAGGACCAATTTGCTGAATTGTCCAGACTTCCATTAATATATAGACGTAGTCTTCCGTTAGCCTTTGAATTTGTGAACGCCACATGATACCATGTATTTGAGGAAAGAGGTGTTGATGATCTTACTTGAGGCCAGTTTCCATACCAATCTCTTCTAAATCTACCTTCAAGGTATGACGTGCCATTAACGTTTATTATATAAAAACTCCAATCGTTTTTTTTGGAAAAAATGTAATCGCGGTTCGCAGCAGTATTGTTGCCAGATGAGGAACCTGAGGGAGGAGGGTTTTCAATTTTTATCCATGCCTCTAGAGTAAATTTATCTGAGTCAAACTTAAGATCATTAGAAGAAGGTATTTCCACAAATGTCGATGTCCCATTAAAATCCAATGTTGAAGAATACGTAGCAGTCTGAGAAAAAAAGGAAATGGGAATTAGTATCGCAAATGCAACTAATCTTAATAATATTTTAATTTTTTTTATCTCTTTTAATTTCAAAACCACTTACAAGTTAATTAAGACAAAAAAGTCAAAAAAAATTTCACTAAATATTTTAAGTTAGATTAACTTTTTTTGACTTAATTATCTCAAATAATTTCAAGTGAAGTAAAATTACGATAATTATCTCTAATTAACTGATTTTTAATGTATGAAAGGAATTTTGGAAACACAAAAAAGCCTCCCAAAATTATGGAAAGCTTCTCACTGGTTGTAAAAGTAAACATCTCTACTCTACAACACACAACATCTTATAGCGGTCTGGACGGGACTCGAACCCAATCATAACTACCTGTTAGTCAAACCATAAAATCAACCTCTGAACACTATGTGTTCTAAATTTGTTGATTTTTGAACACAATGTGTTCTAAACAAACCCTTTTTGTTCAACGATTTATAGAGGTGTGTTCTAAAAATCGATTCAAATATAACTGAATTATGTTTACTCACAAAGATTAATTTTTTTGAGTTTATAATCCAGTTAGTAATTTCGAGATACTCATTAGTATTTCTCTGTTTCGTTGATTTTTTATCTTTTCAAAATTCGGTTGATTATCCATTTGTTCATCTTGTATTTCTATCAGGACCCTAAAAGCCTCAGCTATTACTTCATCTGCCCCAAAATAATAATTACTAATCGTTCCTATTCTGTCAAAAAAATTATTATTCAGATTATTTCTTTCAGATAAAACTATTCCTTCAGAGTCAATTTCATAGAGTCCTAGCTCGATGTAACCTAATAAGGTATTGATTTGCCCAATAACTCCCTTTTTACCTTCATACGTGTTATATTTACTTGTAATCAATAATGTGTATAAATTTGATTTTCCCAATGAGTCTCTTAATTCAATTGCAAGGTTGTCCCCATGTAGGTCAGGATTGGTGATTAACCTGTTTTTTAATTCTTTTGGTAACCGAAATTTTTCTACTTCCTCAAAGCCAACTATTTCATAAAGCAATCTTCTATTATCAGTATTATTTCTCGTAAAAATATGGGACAATTCATGCACATATGTCCCTATAACTTCTTCCTTCCTTGGTTTTATCCAAAGTAATTTGGTCTCTTTTTTGGGAACAATAATTGCATTTTTAATAGTGTAGTATGCATCAAATTCTTCATCTCCTGAAGTTTTAATCAAATATAATGTATCGCTTAAAATGTTCGGATAATTATGTTTTATTTTATTTTGGGCCTCAATAACTATTTCTGAAACTCTATTTATCTCTTTATAAGTCCAATTCATAGTTTGATTTAGAGCATGGACTCTTATTAACTCATCGTTTATTTCAGGTTCATTTGAAGATAAGTCCTCTTTAAGTCTTATTGATGCATCCATATAATCATTCATCCGATTATAAAAATCAGCATCTTTCATATATTTAGAAGATTCTGACTTATTAAGAAATAATATAACATTTTCTCCATTGTAAACTATCTTAGTTTCTTCAATTGATTTACTCCATTCCATAGATGTCCAGCCGATAGTTGCACCTAAAATTAAAATTAAAAATGTCTTCATTATTTTTTTCTTCATTTGTAATTTATAGTTTTATTTATAATCAAATTCAAAGATTTTATAGTTAGGACGAACGAATATTTAATATTATGAGTTTTGTATTCTTCTATGTAGAAAATAAAAAACTATTCCCCCAATAATTGTTTCAATTTTCATTAATTAATTTTTTAAAGAGTAACTACATAACCTCATTCCCTCTTTGCTTATTGATAAACTCAGCACCGCATTCTAATTTGTTCGCTAATTTGGACTTAGGATTTACGATTCTCCAAAAAGGTGTAACTTCTTCAATTCCTTTACCTGATTTTAATTCCTCATATGACGCTTCTGAAACAATTCTTAAAAAAATTCCTGTAGTTACAGGGCAAGTTTTATCCGCTTGATAATCAGTTGCTAAATCATTTCGCATTGTTGACAATTCGGTTGATTTTCCAAAAGGTATATGCTTAATGTAATCGTCAATTATTCTTGGTGTAGGAATAAACATTTTACTTCCTTCTGGAATGTCTGCAAATTTTTTATCAATCGTTTTAATTTTATATGACTTATCGCAATCTCTTTTTTCTATCCAAGTTTTCTTTGCCATTATTCTAAGAGTTTCTTATCAACATTTTCAAAAATAAATTTATAGTTTTATTTACATTTTAAAGACTTCTGTTCGCTCGAACAAAAGTTAAAAACCCAAATTATCATCATAAAATAATTCAGAAGGGAAGGATTCGAACCGATAAAAAAATAGTGGATTTTATAACTACATAAACCCTTGAAAATCAAGGGTTTATGATGGGCGGTCTGGACGGGACTCGAACCCGCGACCCCATGCGTGACAGGCATGTATTCTAACCAACTGAACTACCAGACCCGAATTCACGGATGCTAATATACGCTTGATTTTGTTTATGCAACCATTAATTGTGAAAAGATTTTACAAAGCAGCATTTATTGCACCTTCGTATGTGGTCTTTGGGGAAACACCTACATGCCTTCCAATTAACTCTCCCTTGTCAAATAAAAGAACTGTTGGAATATTTCTTACTCCATATTTTGCAGCAAACTCCTGGTTTGCATCTACATCAACTTTTCCAACAACAGCTTTACCAGCGTAGTCATTACTTAGTTCCTCAATGATAGGCCCTACCATTCTACAGGGACCACACCAGGCTGCCCAAAAATCCACTAAAACGGGTTTATCTGATTTTAAAACTACGTCTTCAAAAGTTGCATCTGTAATTTCTAATGCCATAATTCAATTTTTATGTGCCAAATGTAACTGTTTTTTTTATCTGATGTATATCAGTTTAAATCAAATTTATTTATCATAGAATACTTTTCTATAATTAATTAGTTTAGCTTATACAACCATTCCTGCCCTTTCAGTTCGTTAAGAAACTCAGAAGTAATTTTAACTTTTTGTTTTCTACTATTCAATGTGAGTTTTACTTTTTTTTCAGAATCATAAAGATTAAAATACAACGGTTTGTCACCTTTAAAAGATTTAAGATAATTCTGCAAGTCATAAATTTTTTCTTTTTTCAGCTTTTTAACATCTATATTGAGTGTGATTTTTTTAGCATTATTTTCTATTGTGTTTTCAAGCATTTCAAAATTTAAATATTGTATTCTAGGTGAACCTATTTTTCCTGTTTCTTTGTTGATCCAACCCTCCCGAATCATTATTCTGATTCTAATAAACTGATTACTTACAAGAAAGTGCCGGTATTTCAAATAATCTTCTCCAAAAATCCTAAATTCATATAGATCGGTGAAATCTTCCAAAGTAAATCGAGCCCAGCTTTTTCCTGCCCTACTTTCGAGATGTTCCACTTCGTTAACAATTCCCCCTACACTTAGCTCTCTATTGACATGATTTTCTAAATCACCTAAATGATTTAGTGATATTGAAACAAAATGGTCCATAGCAAGATTAAAATCATCCAATGGGTGAGAGGAAATATAAATTCCAACTACCTCTTTTTCTTTTTTTAAACGAATTAAATTACTCCAATTATCGCAACTTGGAATATTAAGATCTTGGTAATAGTTTTTTGTTTCCTCGTTAAAAAGACTTGTTTGGGATGAATTTAAATTTTCTTGGTATTTAGATCCAAATCGCATTACTTTTTCTAAAAATATGCTCCCATCACTATCTATATTAAAATATTGGGCTCGGTGTGTATTTTCAAAAGAATCTAATCCTCCGGCAAGAACTAAATTCTCAAAGGTTTTTTTATTCGCTGCTCTTAAATCAATTCTTTTTACGAGATCAAAAATAGAATTGTATTTTTCTTTTTTCCGATTATTAATAATAGTCTCAACTGCACTTCTCCCAACTCCTTTTATGGCTCCCATTCCAAAACGAATCGCTTTGTCTTCATTAACTGTAAATTTGTAAAATGATTCGTTGACATCTGGCCCTAACACTTTTAAGCCCATCCTTCGACACTCTTCCATGAAAAAGGTGACTTGTTTAATATCATTCATATTGTTTGAAAGGACTGCTGCCATATACTCAGCAGGATAATGGGCTTTAAGATAGGCTGTTTGAAATCCAATCAAAGCATAGCAAGTTGAATGGGATTTATTGAATGCATATGCAGCAAAGGCTTCCCAATCTTTCCATATTTTCTCTAATATGTCTTCTGGATGACCATTCTCTTTTCCCCCATTAATAAATTGTGGTTTCAATTTTTGTAGCAATGTAAAAATCTTTTTCCCCATAGCCTTTCTTAAAATATCTGCATCACCTTTGGAAAAATTTGCAAGCTTTTGAGATAATAGCATCACCTGCTCTTGATAAACAGTAATTCCATATGTCTCTTTGAGATATTCCTCCATAACAGGCAAATCGTAGGAGATTTTTTCATTCCCATTTTTACGATCTACAAAAGTTGGTATGTATTCTAGAGGTCCTGGACGGTATAGTGCATTCATTGCAATCAAATCACCAAATACTGTTGGCTTTAAATCTTTTAAATACTTTTGCATTCCCGCTGACTCATACTGAAAAATACCAACCGTTTCTCCTCTTTGAAAAAGCTCATAAGTTTTTTGATCGTCTAGAGGGAAACTGTCCGGATCAAGCACAACATTATATCTATATTTTACTAATTTGACAGTGTCTTTAATTAGAGTCAAAGTTTTTAGTCCTAAAAAATCCATTTTTAAAAGTCCCGCATCTTCAACGACTGAATTGTCAAATTGGGTTACATATAATTCGGAGTCTTTTGCTGTAGCAACAGGGACAAATTGTGTAATATCATCTGGTGTTATGATAACTCCACATGCATGAATACCAGTGTTACGCAATGAACCCTCAAGGACCTTTGCTTGTTGTATTGTTTGTCCAGAAATTGAATCCTCATTCGCTAAATCCTTAATCTCATTAACTCTTGATATTTCTTCTGATCGAAGGTTTTCTTTAAGTTCATCTTGTGTTGAATTAAAGATTCTTTCCAATTTAATGTTGGGTAATAGTTTAGCTATTCTATCTGCTTCGCCAAGAGGCAAATCTAAAACTCTAGCGGTATCTCGTATTGAAGACTTAGCTGCCATAGTGCCATAAGTGATGATCTGAGCTACTTGATTAGAGCCATATTTTTCTATGACATAATCCATAACAAGTGATCTTCCTTCATCGTCAAAATCAATATCTATATCGGGCATACTTACACGATCTGGATTTAAAAAACGCTCAAATAGAAGATTGTATTTTATTGGATCAATATTTGTAATTTTTAAGCTATATGCTACTACAGAACCCGCAGCAGATCCTCTGCCTGGCCCTACTGAAACATTCATATTTCTTGCAGCATTAATAAAATCCTGAACAATTAAAAAATACCCTGGGTAACCTGTTTTAGCGATTACGTCCAATTCAAAATCGATTCTGTCCTTTATTTCAGAAGTTAATTCAGAATATCTTTCTTTAGCACCTTTATAGGTTAGATATCGTAAATATCTATTCTCACTGTTTTTACTATCAATGTCATCTTTTATTTGATACTTTTCTGGAATCTCGAATTTTGGGAGTAATACATCTCTAGACAATTCAAATGGTTCAATTTTATCAACTAGTTTTCTAATATTTGTTATTGCCTGAGGCAAATCACTAAATAAGCTTTTCATCTCATTAGTGGACTTAAAATAATATTCCTGGTTTGGAAGACCATATCGAAATCCTCTACCTTTTCCAATTGGTGTGGCTTGCTTTTCTCCTTCCTTTACGCATAGTAGAATATCATGAGCATTTGCTTCTTCTTTATTAACATAGTACGTGTTATTGGTAGCAATAACAGGAATATTATATTTTTTAGAAAAATAAATAAGTTGTTCGTTTGCTCTATCTTCTCCCTCCTCTCCGTGCCTCATTAATTCGATATATAAGTCATCTCCAAATTGACTGTGCCACCACTGTAGTGCTTCTTCAGCTTGACTATCCCCCAAATTGAGTATTTTTGAAGGTATTTCTCCATACATATTCCCTGTAAGAACAATTAAATGTTGTTTATATAATTCAACTAATTTTTTATCAATCCTTGGAACATAATAAAACCCATCAACGTAAGATAAGGAAGTTAGTTTCGCCAAATTATAATACCCTTTTTTATTTTTGGCTAAGAAAATAATTTGGTATCCGTCATTTCTTCTTGTTTTATCCTTATGATTTTCACAAACATAAAATTCACAACCAACTATAGGTTTTATTTTTTTGTCATCACTAACATTAGAATTATATTTATTTACTGCTTTTATAAAATGAAATGCACCCATTAAGTTTCCATGATCAGTAAGTGCAATAGCTGGCATATTATCTTTTGCTGCAGCTTCCACTAATTGATTTATTCTTGAAGTAGATTGCAAGACCGAAAATTGGGAGTGATTATGTAAATGAACGAAAGAGGAATCTGATAAATAGCTGTCTGAAATACTTTTAGCATTATCAATTTTATTGGTAACTTTTTCATTTTTAATAGCATTAGAAGCCAATTTAAAATTTTGATGGTTTAACCCAATTAATTGAAAAGGATTTCTTTTTTCAAGTATTTCAGCTGTTTCTAATTCTTGATTTTCAAAAACTGAAGGGTGTAATTTATTTAATCTCAATAACTCTAAGAAAACACGAGAAGTTGCCTCAACATCGGCAGCTGCATTATGTGCTTCATCAAAATTTTCTTTGAACAAAAAAACATATAGTTCACTAAGAGTTGGAAACTTAAATTTTCCTCCACGCCCACCTTTTATTTTACATAAATTTGCTGTTTCATCGTTACAAGTATCAATGAGATTTTTTTCTGCTAAAGCATCATTTAAACCTAAACGCAAGAATTCAGCTCCTAAAATATTACGGTCAAATGAAACATTATGTCCAACCAGAAATTCTACTTGGATTACAGCATTATAAAACTCATCCAATACTTGTTGTAAACTAGCTCCTTTTTTATCTGCAAGGGCGGTGGAAATACCAT
Organism: Bacteroidetes bacterium SCGC AAA795-G10; assembly: GCA_003130815.1. GTDB lineage: Bacteria > Bacteroidota > Bacteroidia > Flavobacteriales > Flavobacteriaceae > MS024-2A. Next base: position 323,465 of record QFDA01000001.1, read on the forward strand.
GCACCTTTTCGGATTCATATGGAATACTAAATCCGTTAGGTTTTATTAAAAAACTTTTATGAGATACTAATTCGCCCTTTTTGTCGTGGATTTGCCACGCAACTTGAACACAACGGGGCCAATTATCAAGGTCATTTAAGGGTGCATCCCAACGTTTAGGTAATCCTGTAGTTTCGGTATCAAAAATCAAATACATCGAATCTAAAATAAAAAAATATTAAGGTTGACCGAAAGAGAGTTATTGACATTTATCAACGTTTTTTTTTTTTCCTTTTTCGTAACTTCCAACCGAAAAAGAAAAATTTAAAATGCCGCTACTTGAATTCACAAAAAAAGGAATTTACTGCAAACAAGCTGATGTTTATTTGGATCCTTGGAGGGGGGTAGATAAAGCAATAATTTCTCATGGCCATTCTGATCACGCTAGATGGGGTAGCAAACGTTATATAACACATAAAATTAATGTCCCCATAATTACTCATAGGCTTGGAAAGATTTTAGTAACTGGTAAAAAATATGGAGAAACATTTCAAATAAATGGTGTAAAGTTTTCTTTTCACCCTGCAGGACATGTTCCAGGGTCATCTCAAATTAGAGTAGAATATAAAGGAGAAGTATGGGTTTTTACTGGAGATTATAAAACTCAAGTTGACGGAATCTCTAATCCTTTTGAGCTCATTAGATGTAACACTTTTATAACTGAGTGTACTTTCGGTTTACCTGTCTTTAAATGGGAAAAACCTCTGAAAGTTCATGATGACATAAACAGTTGGTGGGCAAATAATAAATCAAATAAAGTTACAAGCTTGTTAATGGGCTACTCTCTTGGGAAAGTACAAAGGCTTTTAAAACACATAGATTGCAAAACAGGAAAAATCTTTACCCACGGAGCAACAGAAAAAATGACTAATATATTAAGGCAATTCATTGACTTCCCTAAAACTCAATTAATAACGCGTGATACTAAAAAAGCGGAAATTGAAGGGAATTTGGTTCTCGCTCCACCAGCTGTAATGGGTAGTGCCTGGGCTAAAAAACTTGGAGAAATTTCAACAGGCTATGCTTCTGGATGGATGGCTTTTAGGGGGGCTAGAAGAAGGCGTGCAGTTGATCATTCATTTGTATTATCGGATCATGCAGATTGGGAAGGGTTATTATCAGTCATAAAAGCTACAGGTTGTGAAGATATAATTACTACTCATGGCTACACGGATATTTTTGCTCGTTATCTTAAGGAAAATGGTTGGAATGCTCGTACTGAAAAAACAAAATATGAAGTTGAAACTATTGATTCTGAAGTAATTTAAATGAGAAGTTTTGCAGCTCTAATTGAAGAATTAGATAGTACTAATAAAACTAATGAAAAGGTAAAAATTTTATCAAATTATTTTAAAAGTACGCCACAAAAAGACTCTCTTTGGGCGATTGCACTTTTATCCCATAGACGTCCTCCCCGTCCACTTAATACGACTTTAATGAGGATTTGGGCCTCAGAATTAGCAGGGATCCCAGATTGGCTTTTTGAGGAATCTTATCACATTGTAGGAGACCTTGCCGAAACTATTTCTCTTTCAGTTCCTCAAGAAATTCATTTAGCGCCACCTTCACTATCTGAATGCATTAAAGAAATAATTAATTTAAAGTATAAAGATGAAAAAGAGAAAAAAAGTTACGTATTTAAGCGTTGGAAGAGTTTTAATAACTACGAAAAATTTGTATTTAATAAGATACTTACAGGAGGATTTCGTATTGGTATAAGTCAAAAACTTATGACTCGTGCTCTTTCAAAAGCAGTCAAAATTGAAGAAAATATATTAGCTCACCGTCTAATGGGACAATGGTCACCGATGACTACAACTTTTGAAGAACTTATAATTAATCCTAATCCTGAAGATCAAATTTCTCAACCCTATCCATTTTTTTTAGCTTATCCTATTGATCAAGATTTTCAAGATAAAGAGTTAGTTCAAAATTGGTGTTTTGAACACAAATGGGATGGGATGAGATCCCAATTAATAATAAGAAAAGGGAAATATTTTTTGTGGAGTCGTGGAGAAGAATTAATTACTAATAAATTTCCCGAGCTTAGTTCACTAGTTGGTTTAATTCCAGATGGTACAGTTTTAGACGGAGAGCTTTTACCCTATAAAGAAAATAAGGTTGGATATTTTAATGACTTGCAAAAAAGAATTGGACGTAAAACTGTATCGAAAAAATTGCAGGATGAAATTCCAATTGTAATAATGCTTTATGATATATTGGAATGGGAGGGAAAAGACATTAGGAATTACCTTTTAGTAAGACGAAAAGAAATTTTAGAATCTCTTTATAAAAAAATTAAAGTTAATAATGCTCCTGTACTTTTATCTCAGGTAATGTTTTTTGAGAATTGGAACAAGGTGAAAGAAGAAAGAAAAAGAGCAGATGAAAAATCTAGCGAAGGCTTAATGATAAAGAAAAAAGATTCGATATATTCTGTAGGGAGAAAGAAAGGTTTTTGGTTTAAGTGGAAATCAGATCCAAAAACAATTGATGCTGTACTAACTTATGCTATGAGAGGACATGGTAGACGAACTAACCTTTATACAGATTATACTTTTGCTCTGTGGAATGATGAAAAACTAGTAACTTTTGCAAAGGCATACTCTGGACTGACAGATATGGAAATAAGAAAAGTTGATAGGTTCATAAAACAAAATACTATTGATCGTTTTGGCCCTGTTCGTCAAGTAAAGCCAGAGTTAGTTTTTGAAATCGCTTTTGAGGGGATTGCATCATCATCTCGGCATAAAAGTGGTTTTGCTGTACGTTTCCCAAGGATTTTACGTTGGCGTCATGACAAAAAGATAGCCGATGCTGATACTATAAATGATCTCAAACAATTTTTGCGGTGAATAATGTATTAAAATGGTTTAAAAAGAGGGGTTGGAATGCACAAAAATTCCAAAAAGAATGTTGGAAAGCTTACTCTGAGGGAAAAAATGGAATTCTTAATGCTCCGACTGGAAGTGGAAAAACCTATGCAATATGGGGAGGTATTATCGAAGAATCATTAAAAATGAAAAAACATAAAATCGGTATTCAGGCAATATGGATAACTCCCTTACGTGCTTTAGCTGTAGAAATTCAAAAAGCAATACAAATAATGACTAATGATTTAAACCCTGATTTAAATATTGCGCTACGCACAGGAGACACGTCACAAAAAGAAAGAGGTAATCAAAAACGAAAACCATCTTTTGGTCTTGTTACAACACCTGAGAGTTTGCACCTTTTGTTAAGCACGAGAGACCATCAAAAAACACTCCAGCGTCTCAAAGTAATTGTAATAGACGAATGGCACGAGCTTCTGGGAACAAAAAGAGGTGTTCAAATTGAATTAGCTATTGCATACTTAAATTATTTTCTTCCTAATCTTAAAGTTTGGGGCATATCAGCCACAATTGGAAATAAAGACTTAGCTAGTAAAATTTTATTAGGATCTTCAAAATCTTTTATAACAGTAAATGCAGAAATCAAAAAAAAAATAGAGGTTGAATCAATTTTACCAAAAAATATGGAAAGATTCCCTTGGCGTGGTCACCTTGGAATTCATCTTTTATCTCGTGTACTAGAAATAGTTAAAAAAAATAAAACTACTTTAATCTTTACAAATACGCGTGCTCAATGTGAAATATGGTATCATCATCTTCTAGATGGAAACCCGGAGCTTGCGGGAGATATTGCAATGCATCACGGCAGCATTGATAAAAAAATTCGATTGTGGGTAGAAGATTCCCTCAGAAAAGAAAATCTTAAAGTAGTAGTTTGCACTTCGAGTTTAGATTTAGGTGTTGATTTTTCACCAGTAGAAAATTGCATACAAATAGGAAGTCCAAAAGGTGTAGGTAGATTTATTCAGAGAGCAGGTAGAAGTGGTCACCAACCAAAAGCAAAAAGCAAAATTTATTTTCTACCAACTCATGCTATGGAGCTAATTGAGTCATTAGCCTTACAAAGAGGAATTGAAAAAAATAAAATAGAAGATCGTCTCCCTTATCTTAATAGTTATGACGTGCTTTTTCAATTTTTGATGACACTCGCTGTTGGAAGTGGCTTTGATCAAAAGGACTTGTTCCCTGTAATTAAAAAAACATTTTGTTTTCAAACCATTAAAAAAGAACAGTGGCAATGGGTACTAAATTTTTTAGTTAAAGGGAGTCAGAGCTTAGAATATTATGATGAATATAAAAAAGTAACAATTCTGGAAAATGGAATCTATAAAGTAATCAATAAAGGAATAATAATGCGTCATCGCCTTTCTATTGGAACGATAGTGGGTGATGCTACATTGAAAGTTAGATATCAAAAAGGAGGTTATTTAGGTTCTGTTGAAGAGTGGTTTATTTCGAAATTAATCCCCGGAGATATATTCACTTTCTCCGGTCGAAACTTAGAATTAATTAGAATTCGTAACATGGAAGTAATTGTACGTAAATCCAAATCTAAAAAAACAAGAATCCCTTCTTGGATGGGAGGACGAATGAGCTTCAGTGCTCATCTTAGTGATTTACTCAAAAATGTACTTTACGAAGAAACGAATAAAAATAGTCTGGAATTTATGGCATTAACTCCCATTTTTGATCAACAAAAAAAGGAATCTATTATACCAAAATCTAATGAATTCTTAATTGAGCGCTTTGAAACTAAAGAGGGGTTTCATACAATATTCTATCCATTTGAGGGATATGCTATTCATGAAGTGATGGCAAGTCTCTTAGCATACCGAATAAGTCTCTTAAAACCAATTAGTTTTAGCATGTCATTTAATGATTATGGATTCGAGCTTTTGTCAGATCAAGCTTTTTCGAAAGAAGACTTCCTAGATAATAATTTACTAACAAAAAAATATTTAAACGATGATATTGAGAGGAGTATAAATATATCCGAGATGTCTAGACGTCGCTTTAGGGATATAGCTGTAATTTCTGGGTTAGTATTTCAAGGTTTTCCTGATAAACCCATAAAAAGTAAACATCTACAGAGTGGGTCTCAACTTTTTTATAATGTTTTCAAAGATTATGAACCTGACAATTTATTATACCAACAAGCTATTGAGGAAACTTTTGAACATGGTATGGAAAGAGGCCGAATGACAAAGGTGTTTGAAAATATTGAAAATCAATCCATAGTATGGCGTTATTGCAGTCAACCTACACCATTTTCTTTTCCTATAATTACAGATCGAATAAGAACTAAACTTTCTTCTGAAAGTGTAGAAGATCGTATTAGAAAAATGTCTCTCCAACTCGAAAAAGGTAAAATATGAATTCAATTGAAATTAATAACCATAATTTCATTCTACACCCAAGTGGGGCAATTTTCTGGTTGGAGAAAAAAACTCTTTTTTTAGCTGATGTTCACCTAGGTAAAGTTGCTCATTTTAGAAAAAATGGGATTGCTGTACCAAGAAAAGCAGAGGGACTGTTTTACGAAAAGATTACAAAACTGTTAAATGAGTTTACTCCAATACGTATCATTTTTTTAGGAGATCTTTTCCATAGTGAACAAAACAACGAATGGTACTTATTCGAATCATGGGTTAAAAAACAAAATCTTGAAATAATTTTAATTGAAGGCAACCATGATATTATCCCTAAACTTGAATATAATTCATTAAATATAAAAATTTTAGAAAATTTAATTGAGGACAAATTTTATTTTACTCACCTCCCCATTTATAAGAAAGATTATTTTGTTTTTTGTGGACACATCCACCCAGGTGTAAAACTCAAAGGGTCTGGTTTGCAGCAAATGAAAATGCCGTGTTTTTTTAAGTCAAAAGATCAGTTAATACTCCCAGCTTTTGGAGGATTTACAGGTCTACATATATTGTCACCAACTGAAGGTGTTAAAGTTTATGTAACAACAGGAAAAGAAGTAATGGAAATGTCTTGATTAAAAATCTAAGAAATTATCTTTGGGAAAAAAATCAATTCATTGCTAGATAAGTTTGATAACTTAAAATCACAAGAGGAACTGAAATTAGCTTTTTCAGCAAATCATTGTACTTATATTAAAGGACTAGTTGGATCTGGATTGTCATTTAGAATAGCAGCAGCTTTCAAAAATTTAAACAAATCTATTTTATTTATTCATGATAGTGCAGAAAAGGCTGCTTATTTTTTTAATGATTTTGAATATCTAGTTGGCGCCTCTAATGTTAACTATTTCCCTTCAAGCTTTAGACAGCCCTATGCACCTGAAACGACAGACAATTCAAAGATACTAGTAAGGTCTGAAGCCTTAAAAAAACTTAATAGTTCAAATAAAGCAAGAATAATTGTAACCTATACCCAAGCTATTTTTGAGAAGATTATTTCACAAAAGAACCTAAAGAAAATTTCTTTAAGACTCAAAAAAAATAATAATTTCTCATATGGTATTCTTAATGAACGTCTTTTTGAAATGGGATTTGATCGTGTAGATTTTGTAAGTAGTCCTGGGGAATTTGCTGTGCGTGGAGGAATAATTGATGTTTTTTCTTTTGCTTACCAACACCCTTATAGAATTGAGTTTTTTGATCAAACAATAGAACGATTATCCTGTTTTGATGTTGTCTCTCAAAGATCGATCTCAAATTTTGAGGAAGTTGAGTTACTTCCAAATATTTCAGACCATCATAATACCACAGAGCGTAAAATTTTTACTTCTTTTTTCAGTGATAATACTTGCTTTATTTATTCGGATTTTGATAAGATAATGTCTGGATTAGATAAAATGTTTAAAAATGCAAACAGTGTTTACAATAAGATTAAGACAAACAATCAATATGCCCCCAAAAATTTATTTGTTAATTCTACTGATTGGATAAAAAGTTGTCAAAAAAAATCAATTATAGTTCTCGAAAAAACAGATAAGCTAAAAGCATACAAACAGATTTTTATTAAACAATCACCTCAACCCTCCTTCAACAAAAAATTTGATTTATTGGTTAATCACTTAAATGAAAATAAAAAAAGAAGTTACACTAATACTATTTTTTGTAGCAATGAAAATCAAGCAAAAAGATTTCGTGACATTTTTGAAGAAATGAAAAAAACAGTTCATTATAATATAAGCGTAAATGCAATTTTTGAAGGGTTTGAAGATTTAGAGGCCAAGTGGTGTTGTTTCACTGATCACCAAATTTTTGAGCGCTATCATAAATATAGACTTAAATCTGACCTTCGAAAAAAAGACACTTTGAGCCTTAAAGAGTTAACACAGATGGATGTTGGTGATTATGTGACTCACATAGATCACGGGATTGGAACTTTTGGTGGATTGCAATATATAGACGTAGAGGGAAAATTACAAGAGTCTATCAAACTGATTTATGCAGATAGAGATGTTCTTTATTTAAGTGTTCACTCTCTTCATAAAATAAGCCGATATGCTGGAAAAGATGGCAAAGTACCAAAAATTTATAAGCTTGGGTCTAAGGCATGGAAAGCATTAAAACAAAAGACAAAGAAAAGGGTAAAAGAAATTGCATTTGATCTTATTGAACTATACGCTAAAAGGAAGCAAAAAATCGGTTTTGCCTACAATCCAGACAGCTATTTACAATGGGAATTGGAATCCTCTTTTTTATTTGAAGATACACCTGACCAGGAAAAAGCCACAAAAGCCATAAAAAAGGATATGGAATTAAATATCCCTATGGATCGCCTCATATGTGGAGATGTAGGGTTTGGGAAAACGGAAGTTGCTATAAGAGCCGCTTTTAAAGCGGTAGACAATAGCAAACAGGTTGTAGTATTGGTTCCTACAACTATCTTAGCCTTTCAACATTTTAAAACATTTTCAAAAAGATTAGAGGAATTTCCAGTTAAAGTAGACTATCTAAATCGTTTTCGGTCAACAAAGGATAAAACCAAAATTTTAACTGATTTGAGTTTAGGGAAAATTGACATTTTGATTGGAACTCATCAATTGGTAAATAAGAATATTTTATTTAAGGATTTGGGCCTCTTAATTGTAGATGAGGAACAAAAATTTGGAGTTTCGGTTAAAGAAAAAATAAGATCAATAAAAGAAAATATTGATGTGTTAACCTTGACAGCTACACCAATTCCTAGAACACTTCAGTTTAGTTTAATGTCAGCGCGTGATTTGTCTGTTATTAATACACCTCCACCGAACCGATATCCCATTGAAAGTGAGATTATTCGATTTAATTCGAATTTAATAAAAGATGGTATTTTTTATGAGCTTCAAAGAAAGGGGCAAGTATTTTTTATTCATAATCGAGTTGAAAATATTATGGAGATTTCAAGCTTTCTACAGCGTCTCGTTCCGGACGCAAGAATTGCAGTTGGTCACGGTAGAATGGAAGGTAGAAAATTAGAACAAGTATTATTAAACTTTATGAATGGTAATTACGATATCCTTGTTGCTACAACAATAATTGAAAATGGATTAGATGTACCAAATGCAAATACAATGTTTATAAATAATGCACATAATTTTGGACTAAGTGATTTGCATCAAATGAGGGGGAGAGTCGGCAGAAGCAACAAAAAAGCCTTTTGTTATTTCATAACCCCTCCATTATCGTCTATGAGCTCTGACTCACAAAAAAGAATTAAAACTGTAGAACAATTTTCAAACCTTGGCTCTGGTATACAAATTGCTATGAAAGATTTAGAAATTAGAGGAGCAGGAGATCTATTGGGAGGTGAACAAAGTGGTTTCATTAATGAGATGGGGTTTGATACTTATCAAAAAATCTTACAACAAGCAATTGAAGAATTAAAAGAGAATGAATTTAATTCTGTTTATTCAAACGATTTAAATGATAATATTGGCCAATATGTTGATGAAATTCAAATTGATACTGATCTAGCAATTTACATTCCTGACTATTATATTAATATTGTTAGAGAGCGATTAGCACTATACCAAGAATTAAGTAAAATTAATAATGATAGTGCCTTAGAAGATTTTAAAAATAAACTTAAAGATAGATTTGGTCCCCTTCCAAGCGAAACAAAAGAGTTATTAGAAACTGTTCGTTTAAAACGAGTAGCATCCAAACTTGGTATAGAAAGAATTGTACTTAAAAAAGGAATATGTCTTTGCTATTTAATAGCAGATCAAAAAAATAAATTTTATAATAGTCAAAATTTTGACTATTTGATAAATAAAATTAAAGAAGGGTCTGGTAGGATTGAAATAAAACAGAAAAAAACATCCGGTGGTATAAAACTAATACTCTCAATAAGCGAGGTAAAAAATATAAAAGCAATAACTATTTTACTGCAAAATTTATTGAAGGAAAGCTAAAGTTTTTTTAAATTTTTAATCACTTTAAATGCAATATCTACATCATCCTCATTCATTAAAATTGTAAATTCATTTGAAGTAGATATTACTTCCCTAATGTTAACCCCCTCCCATGATAATCTTTGGAAAATAAAATAATAAATCCCAGGAATTTTTACATTATCAACTGGAAGTTTAATAGTAATTGATGACAAATTTTCCACTTTTGAATGGCATACTTCGTTTTTAAAAAGATCGTCAACTAATGAAATAATATTTTGACTAACAACTATGTTTGATTCAGAAACCCCTCTTGAAGATGTGTAAAAAATGTTTTTTTTGTTTTCTATTTCTTTTAGAAGGTTTGCCTGCGTAAGCAATAAAGTTTCTGAGAGTAAAAAACCATAATCCACTAAATAAGAGCGAACAGTTATATCTCCAATATTTTTTAAAACTCTACTAATTTTATTTGTGACTGAAAATGCCGCATCATCAGAAACTCTTTTTAATGACATAACTATAGCTCCTTGATTTACTTTTTTCCTCATCAAGTTTTCAATATCATTATGAATATTTCTAGCTAATGATGTCAAATTGATAATTCCTTCATTGAGTGCCGAAGCTAAATATGGTTTAGTTTTAATATATTCTGTTACGGTAGCAGCAATTGTCTTCATTTGATTAAAATCTAAAGTTTAATAGACAAAATTAATTTTTTCTAACAAAAAGTTAAATATTTAACAAATACAATTTAAAATGTGCAATAAAAGCATATTACAAAATAATTTTAATCAATAGTTTTTTGAATTTTTAGTTACTTTTTATTTACAATGATTTTAAGCTCACTAAAGAAAAAAGGGTTTCTTTTAATTACTTTTGAAAAAAATTAGTTTCAATAATGTCCAACCGCTACACAATTACAGCAGCACTACCCTACACAAACGGACCTATTCATATTGGTCACCTCGCTGGTGTATATGTCCCCGCTGATATTTATGCACGTTATTTAAGAAATAGAGGTAAAGATGTTGCTTTTATATGTGGAAGTGATGAACATGGAGTTGCTATTGCATTAAAGGCTAAGATGGAAAATAAAACACCTCAACAGATAATTGATTATTACGACGAGTTAATACGAAATTCATTTAATTCATTTGGTATAAGCTTTGACAATTATTCTCGCACTTCAAGAAAAATTCATTATGATACTTCTCAAGAAATTTTTAAAGATCTAAACAAAAAAAATATTTTTCAAGAAATTGAATCTGAACAACTTTATGATTCAGAAGCTAACCAATTTTTAGCTGATAGATATGTTATTGGTATATGTCCTATATGCCAAAATACTGAAGCATATGGTGATCAATGCGAAAGTTGTGGAAGTAGTCTTAGTGCTACTGAACTTATAAATCCGAAATCAACTTTAAGTGGATCTAAACCAAAAATGCGTAATACAAAACATTGGTATCTCCCACTTGACAAATTTGAAAATTTTATAAATAAATGGATAATTAAAGGTCATAAATCCGACTGGAAACAAAATGTTTACGGACAAGTTAAATCATGGATTGATAATGGACTAAAACCAAGAGCTGTTACCCGCGATTTAGATTGGGGTATACCTGTACCTATAGATGGAGCAGAAGGGAAAGTTCTTTACGTTTGGTTTGATGCTCCAATTGGTTATATATCCTCTACTAAAGAGTGGGCAAATAATAATGGAATTGATTGGGAGCCCTACTGGAAGGATAGGGAAACTGAATTAATACATTTTATAGGTAAGGATAATATTGTTTTTCACTGTATTATTTTTCCAATTATGCTTCATGCATCTGGCTCTTTTATTTTACCCAAGAATGTACCTGCAAACGAATTTTTAAACTTAGAAGGAGAGAAAATTTCTACATCAAAAAATTGGGCAGTTTGGTTACACGAATATCTTGAAGAACTCCCAAATCAGCAAGATACCCTCCGTTATGTATTAACGTCAAACGCGCCTGAAACTAAAGATAATGATTTTACTTGGGACGAGTTTCAATCTAGAAATAATAATGAATTAGTAGCAATCTATGGAAACTTTATAAATCGTGTAGTAGTCTTAACAAATAAATACTATGATGGTATTATTCCTAAAATTGAAACCCGATTACCAGAAGATGAAAAAATAATAGATCAAATAGGAATAATTGCAAAAAAAATTGGATCATCAATTGAAAAATTCAAGTTTCGAGAGGCAAGTCAAAACCTAATGCAAATTGCAAGAACTGGAAATAAATATCTAGCAGAAAAGGAACCCTGGAAATTAATTGATAAAGACCCTAAACGTGTTTCTGAAGTTATCTATACAGCATTACAAATATCAGCTTGCCTAGCTATAGTTAGCGAGCCATTTTTGCCATTCACATATAAAAAATTACTTTCAATTTTAAATATTAGATCACTAAAGTTAACATGGAATGATGCGTTTATGAAAAATGAGTTGATCCCGTCTGGTCATCAAATAAATAAAGCGACGCTTCTTTTTAGGAAAATTGAGGATATTGAAATTGAGTATCAACGCTCAAAATTGGCCAATAATAAAAAAAGATAATTTAATGTTGAAAACATTAAATTTAATTAAGACGATCCTTGGTTTAAATAAATTTTATGCTTTGTGTTTATTTATTCCTAAATACTTTAATGAATTTGAAATTTTAGAAAAAGATAGTTTTTCCGAAATTTTTTCATGAAAATTTAAATATTTGGTTAAAATAAAGTTTATTTCAATTTGAATCCCATTATACCAATTGCTTTTCACAATTCATTTCGCCTTGCTTTGAATAAAGAGCACAGATTTCCAATGGAAAAGTATGAGCTACTTCCTCAGCAATTGATTTTAGAAGGGACAAACAAAATTGAAGACTTTTTTGAGCCAAAACCAGCTTTGTTACAACATGTATTAAGAGTTCATGATAAAAATTATGTAAATCGTTTGTTAAATTTAACATTAACAAAAAATGAAATTAGAAGTATAGGTTTTCCTTTAAGTAATGATCTTATCAATAGAGAATTTCTAATTGCTGGGGGAACAATTTATGGTGCTGAAAAGGCATTAAAATCTGGCATAGCAATGAATGTTGCCGGTGGAACGCACCATGCTTATCCAAACAAGGGAGAGGCCTTTTGTTTACTTAATGATCAAGCTATTGCAGCTCAATATTTATTAGACTCAGGTAAGGTCAAGAAAATATTAATCTTAGATTTAGATGTTCACCAAGGAAATGGAACAGCTGTTATATTTAAAAATAATTCTAATGTTTTTACTTGTTCTGTTCATGGGGAGAAAAATTATCCATTTCGGAAAGAGACAAGTGATTTTGATCTTCCATTAAAAGATGACTGTACTGACAGTATTTATTTACGTCACATAAAAACTCTTCTTCCTGAGCTATATGATAAAGTAAAACCTGACTTTATTTTTTACTTATGTGGTGTGGATGTTTTAAAAACAGATAGATTAGGTCGTTTAAGTATGACTATTGCAGGTTGTAAAAAAAGAGATGAGATTGTCTTGTCTTTTTGTAAAAAAAATAATATTCCTGTTCAATGCAGTATGGGTGGTGGATATTCAAGGGAAATAAAGACAATAATTGAAGCACACGCAAATACATTTAGGGTTGCAAAAGAAATTTTTACTTAAAATTCCAAGTTTGACTTTTCATATTTAATGCTGCTACAACAATATCTTTTCTGCTAACCTGTCCGACTAAAGATCCTTTCTCAAGAACTGGATAACGTCTCCTGCTTGATTTTGAGAATTTTGCTGCAGCATCGAAAACATTCATGCTTGATTCAATTGTATCAACTTTTTGAGTCATAAAATGACCAACTGATTTATCAAGTATTGGCATATTAAAATAACGACTTTCAGAAATTTCTTTCATGCAATCAGCCTCAGAAATTATTCCAACTAGCTCTCCTGCTTTACTCACAACTGGTCCGCCTGAGATTCTATATTTAATAAAAGTTTTCATAACTTCATGGATACTTTGGTCGGGATTAAATACAATCAATCTTCTTTTCATTATATCTGAGACAATTAATTTACTTGGCGTGACTTTATTTGTTCGGGCTCTCTCTCCTTGGAAACTTTTTACGGGCATAATTAATTATATTTATTATTTCTAATATAATTTTTTTTGCGATATTATCAAAATATTAATATAAAATTATAGTATTCATAAAATTTAAGTTGTTTTATTATAAAAAGTATATTTTATGCATTCAGTTGGTATTTTAGGTTGTGGATGGTTAGGTATTTCCCTTGCAAAAAAATTCAAAGAATTAAATTATCAAGTCCTAGGTTCGAAAACCTCATTGAAAGGTTTGTCTGAAATTGAAAAAATTGGTATCGAAGGTTTTTTAGTTGTTTTAAAACAAGACAAATCAGAGGGTATTTTACCTTTTATAAAAAACATAGAAACGTTAATAATTTCTGTTCCTCCCCAAATGAAAAGTTCTGATTCTAATTTTACAGGAAAAATTCAAACCTTAATAAATTCGATAAAATCAAGTTCTTTAAAAAAAGTATTATTCTTAAGTAGTACATCTGTTTACGGATCAAAAGGAGGTTTTTTTGATGAAACAAAAAAATGTTTCCCAGATAACAGATCAGCACAAGAATTACATTATTGTGAGAAGTTAATAAAAAAATTGACTATTCCTACAGTGATTGTTCGGTTAGGAGGCCTTATTGGTGAAGACAGAAATCCAATTTATTATTTGCAAAATAAAATAATTAAAAATCCTAACGGAAGAATTAATTTTATTCACAGGGATGATGCAGTAAATGGGATTTCAACATTAGTGACTAACAAGAAAATAAATGGTCTTTTTAATTTGGTTTCTCCTCATCACCCAACGAGAAAATCATATTATAATTATGTTTCTAAAAAATACAATCTTAAGGATCCTAAATTTGAAAATGGCGAAAAAGTATTGAGAATTATAAATGGAGATAAGATTACTAAAATGACCGAATTTAATTATTCTGTAGACAACTTGTTAATATAAATTTGCAAGTGTCTTAAATAGGATCGTATCTATTATTTAAATTGTTTAATAAATCAAAGATGATTAAGAATAATAGTTATATTGCCTTACTTGAAAAACTACTAACGCACCTTAAAAATGCAAAACTTGAGTATTTAAAGGCCGCGGACCACGCTAATAGATCAGAAAAAAAGAGATATTTTAATAAACAGGCTCTATTAAGAAACCGTTTTTTTCAAGAAATTCTGAGTGAACTCCAAAACCTTGGAATGCATTATAATGACCTTGTAACTAGCCGCCTGAATTTCGATCAACTACTAATATCATCAATTGACAAATTAAGATCAAATGCACTAGATAAATGTTTGGAATCGGATAAATTTTTACTAGAAACTTATCTTTCATTACGAGATAGCGAATTTCAGAATGAAAAGTTTCTTCAACACAGCTCTTGTATTGAAATTGCAATCGAACAAAATCAAATCTTTGCCTCAGATTATAAAATTAATGATAAAGTAAGATCTGACTTCTAGTAATCATTTTTTTCAAAGTCGAGATCATTTGATTCATCTTCAAAATCATACATTCTTGAAATCACTGCATTATAGCTTTTGTATAATTTTTTTAATGAAGGTATCAATGAGTCATTTTTGAAATGCTTAGAGAAGTAATAAGACTTTTGTGATTCCATATGTACCACTTTAAGTCTACTTCTTATTTGAGGTTTTTCAAACGTTTTTGGCAACTTTTTTGAAAGTAATTTTTTCAAGCCTTTACTCAATTTTAAAATTTCGATATCTACATTCCTAAAATCTAAATTCCTAAACTGATTAAATAAATTATGCAAGTTTTTAAATTCTTCCCAATTCTCCATACCCTGATTTTTTATTAATTTTTCCGGATAATCAGAAAGATTTAAATCAATATTAAAGTTAATTTCTTTTTGCTTTTCCCTTTTTAAAACTTCTTGAGTATTTTTATTTTGTGTACTCGGATTACTGCAAGATAAATATGAAATAGAGCAAATTATAAGAATCCGAATGTAAAATGACATTATTTTAAATTTAAATTCCAAAAGAATTAATTTTTATCAAAAGTATGGTGAAAAAAAGAAACTGAAGAATAAATAAATGAAAAGGAAATGGACCGTTTAACTTAGGATTTACCTTATGATAAAAAAAATGTAGGGGAAATGAGACTAGCGACCAGCCAAAATAATTTTGAAAAGATGCCAAGCCAGATTTAAAAGTCCAAAAATCTAAAACAGGTGCAACGGGCTCCATTACCAAATCTAAAGAAACCATTAAAAATATCCCCAATAAAATTTTTTGCCAAATGTTTTGAAAAAATTTAGCAGAAATAAATCCAGTAATGAATACTAAAATGCACCAATTAATTCCAATCAAAATAGGAACACCAAAAACTTTTATCCCCAGGGCATCGCCATAGCTGTATTCACCAAAAATTATTCCCTTATTAACTCCAATAATTTCAGCTAACATACCCACTGTAAAACATAGAATAAAGAGAAAAACTGTTTTTCTCGAGATTTTGGTATTTATTAATACTAATAAAAAGCTCAAAGCCAAGTTTAAAGGGGTTGCTTTAATAAACCATGAAGAATTACTATAAATAATCCCTATTAGTCCAGAGATATGGAAAATCCAAATTGTAGTAATTGATATATTTTGTTTATTAAATAGTTCTTTCTGTATCACTTTTTAATATCAGGAATAATCTCAGAAACAATTTTTGCAGAAAGTAAGCATAAGGGAATTCCTCCTCCAGGATGAACACTACCACCGCAAAAATAAAGATTCTTGATTTTGTTAGAAAAATTTGGATGCCTCAAAAATGCAGCCATTTTGTTGTTACTTGAAGAGCCATATAAAGCTCCCATGTATGACTGTGTTTTGTTTTCAATTGTTACTGGTGTTAGAATTTCTTCACATTCAATTTTATCTTTAAGCGAAATACCCAATTTATCTGATAGATTATTTATTACTATTTGCCTTAAATTTTTTACTAATTTATCCCAATCTTGTCCATGATTTGCAGGTGTATTTACCATAACAAACCAGTTCTCACATCCTTTCGGAGCGTCATTTAAAACATCCTTTGATGTAATGTTTACATAAATTGTTGGATCTTTATATACGGTTTTATTCTTAAAGATAGACTCAAACTCTTTAGCATAATTTTTTGAAAAGAATATGTTGTGTAAATCAAGTTGCCTAAATGAATGTTTTACACCCCAATAAAAAATTATTGCAGAGCTTGAACGTTCTTGCTGCAAGATTTTTAAAGGAGGTTTTAATTTAGGAATTAATTTTTTATAAGTATAAAATACATCCATGTTAGAAATTATATAATCTGATTCAAAAAATTTATCATCTACCATAATGCCTTTTACACTTTTTTTATCAAGGACTATCTCATTTACTAAAGAACTAAAATGAAATTTTACCCCTAATCTTTTTGCCAAAGCAACTAGTGCTTCGGTAATTGAAACCATCCCTTTAGATGGAATAAACGTTCCATATGAATTTTCAAAATGCTGAATCAAACTCATTATCCCAGGTGTTTGGTAGGGATCTGATCCATTATAAGTAGCATATCTATCAAAAAGTTGAATTAAGTAAGGGGATGAAAATGAATTTGAGTTTACTTCATGTAGTGATTTTTGAATATCAAAAACTTGAAGTTGCAAGATTGCTTTAATTGTTGAAGCTGAAAAAAATGTTTTAATTTTATGTAATGATTTTTCTAAAAATAAAGTGCCTGTCAGGTCATATTTTTTTTTCGCTTTTTTTAGATATCTAATAACTTTTTCTCTTGGTTCGTGGAATTTGAATTCAACTTCATCTAAAAACTTTTCCTGACTCCCAAAAGCTGTAAAGGTCTTCCCATCTTGCCAAAAATATTTACAAGACACGTCTTTTTTCTTGAAATGAAAATGATCACTAGTATTTTCACCTGCTAATTCAAAAAGTTCTGTAATAAAATGTGGCATTGTGAATAAAGAAGGGCCAGCATCAAAACGATAACCTTTAAGTTTAAAAGACGATAACTTTCCTCCTGGATATTTGTTTTGTTCAAAAATATGTACCCTGTAGCCTTTCAATGCCAATCTTACTCCAGAGGCTAATCCAGCAACCCCTGATCCTATAATTGCTATCTTTTTCACAACGGTAATTTTTTTGTTGTGTCTGATATAAGATTGAATCTTGAGAAAAGATCCTCTTTGTACCACTTTTTTTTTCTTGTTACTTTGACTATGTCTGAATGAATTTTGTCTTTGTATGCAAAATCATTTATTGATTTAAAGTTATCCCAAATACTTATTGTGGCCTGTTGTATGAAAGGCCATTCACCAATACCCTTATAATAGTGAACTCCTTTAGCATTTTTTATTGCTTTGCTAGCTCTTGGAACAGCATTCCAAAATGAAAGCAATCTGTTCCACCTTAATGTTGCCCGTGTAATAACAACAATTTTTTTATTTACTTCAGATTTTGAATTGTAAGACTCCCCCTTAAATGGATTTTTTTTGTCCCAAAATCCATGACTATTTATGTTTCCTAAAATTAAGTCACGTTGAGTATTTGCTTTACTTTGATATTCAATAAAAAGTGGGTGTTGAGATAAACATTTTTTGTACGATTCGTAACTATCCCATACGCCTAGAAATGCGTAAGTTGAAAAATCAGGGCGAAGGCTAAATCCCTGGCCACCACCTGTACCAAGGAATTTATAAAAGGATAAACCCTGCACATTTTTAATTTTTTTTGGAGCAATTCCCATTTGTGAAAAAGCCCAAAATTTGTTTTTAACGAATGAAAATATTGTGATTGAGGTAATCGAATTCATTAATGAGAAGGTATAGCAATTTTACCTATGTAAATTTATAAAAAGAAAAAAGAAAAACGTCTCTGTTTAGGATTTTAGAATTTGACTAATGGAAGTAATCAGCAGAGACGTTTTGAAACCAAATTGAATTTAAACTTGTTTAAAGATATAGAAAAAAGATTATACAAAAAAACATTTTGTTTATTTTTTTTATTTTTTTTTCAAACGTTTATAATTGAAGTTGATTTTTATGTACCAATAGACTTATTATCAATAGATTGATAGACAAATAATAAATATCTTTAAAAAAGTAGATTATTAAAAAAAAAATGTTTTTTTGAACTAAATTATATTTTATGAAAAAATTTAATCGCTTTGATATTTTCATTTACGTTCTGATTATTGCAAATATTATCGCAATGATTCTGGAGTCTCACGAATTTATTAAAGATAGATTTGAAAAAAGTTTTTATTATTTTGAACTTATCTCTATTATAACATTTACTTTAGAATATTTCTATCGAATATATATTAGTTATAATAAATCCAAATGGAAGGGAGTCAAATCATATGTCTTTAGTTTTTTTGGTGTGGTTGATTTCATTTCAATATTACCTTTTTACATTAAACAGTTTGTCTTAATTGATGGCCGATTCTTTAGAATTTTAAGACTATTCCGTTTATCAAGAATATTTAAACTTGGTCGGGACAGTAAATCTTTAAAGCTTTTTATAAAAGCTATATCTGCAGTCCAAAATGAATTAAAATTTACCTTTTTCTTATCATTACTATGTATTCTTTTTTCAGCTTCTGCTATTTATTTCTTAGAAAATGAAGCGCAGCCAGAAATATTTTCAAGTATTACAGCTTCATTATGGTGGGCTACTGTATCACTTGCAACTGTGGGTTATGGTGATGTGGTACCAATTACGACTTGGGGAAAAATATTTGCTGGATTTATCTCCTTAATAGGAATTGGAATCGTAGCGATTCCAACAGGAATAATAAGCGCTTCCTTTGTTGAAGAAATTCATCATTTTAGAAAAAAAAGGTAACTGTCAAATATGAAAAAATTTAAACATTTTATATGTTTAGTTATTCTTACAACAAGTTTTTCACACGCTCAGGTTTTAGATAATGACTTAGAAGATAAAAATATTCTTGTAGTCTATGGAGGATGGGAAGGTCACAAACCTAAACTCTTTGCTGAGAAAATAGCCTCTTGGTTGAAAGAAAAAAAAGCTAATGTCTACGTTTCTGATACAACAGCTATATATACTGATACCAAACTTTTGAAAAAATTAGATTTAATTATTCAGCATGTAACTATGAGTGAGATTTCAGAAAATCAAATAAATAATTTAACAAAAACAATCAAAAATGGAACAGGGCTTGCTGGATGTCACGGAGGCTTAGGGGATTCTTTTAGGGATAATGTTGATTTTCAATATATGGTTGGAGGGCAGTTTGTTAAACACCCTGGAAATAAAATAAATTATACAGTGAATATTAATTCAAAAAAAGATCCTATTACAAAAGATATTGATGATTTCAATATGACCTCTGAACAGTATTATATGCATGTGGACCCTGCTTTGGAAATACTAGCAACAACAAAATTTAGTGGCAAACATGATGCATGGATTAAAGGAGTTGTTGTTCCTGTAGTTTGGAAAAAGTATTATGGTAAAGGACGAGTTTTTTATAATTCTATCGGGCACTCAATAGAAAATTTTGATATTCCTGAAGTGTGGAAAATAACTACAAGAGGTTTAGTTTGGGCCTGCAAATAATACACCTCTTTATTTGATTTAGATTTTTCTCCTCCTTTTTTATGATATCTTTGCAAAGCTATGGGTAAAAAAATTGCGATTATAGGCTCTGGATTTTCGTCCATGTCTGCTGCTTCCTATCTGGCGAAGAGTGGTTTTGAAGTAAACGTTTATGAAAAAAATAAAACTCTTGGAGGAAGAGCACGTCAGCTAAAAAAAGATGGATTTACTTTTGATATGGGCCCTTCTTGGTATTGGATGCCTGACGTTTTCGAATCATTTTTTAATGATTTTGGAAAAAAAACAGCTGACTTTTATAAGCTAGAAAGACTAGACCCTGGTTATCAGGTTTTTTTTGGAGAAAATGAAAGTATATGTATAGGTGATTCTCTTGAAAAAATTTGCAATGTTTTTGAAAAAGAAGAAAAAGGTAGTGGCGAAAAACTTATGAAATTTATCAAAACTGCAAATGAGAACTATAATATAGCGATTAAAGATCTTGTCTATCGGCCAGGAATTAGCCCGTTAGAACTTATTACACCAACAACAATTAAAAAGATAAAATACTTTCTAAGTAATATAAAAAAAGATGTGTGCAAAGATTTTGTTAGTCCTAAGCTTAGACAAATACTTCAATTCCCAGTACTTTTCCTTGGTGCTAAACCCTCAGAAACCCCTTCTTTCTACAATTTTATGAATTATGCAGATTTTGGATTAGGAACATGGCATCCTGAAAAAGGAATGTATAGTATAGTTGAAGCAATGTCTTCACTTGCTAAATCACTAGGTGTAAAATTCCATACAGAATCTAATGTTGAAAAAATACTAGTTAATGACTCTAGAAATATAGCTGGTATAAAAATAAATGGGGATATTTTAAATACTGATGTTGTTTTATCAGGTGCGGACTACCATCATTCAGAAACTCTTTTAGATAAAAAATATAGAAGGTATAGTAACGCATACTGGGAAAAAAAAGTTTTTGCCCCTTCTTCACTTTTATTTTATATCGGCTTAAATAAAAAAGTTGAAAATGTATCCCATCATTCTCTTTTTTTTGACGTTGACTTTGACAAACATGCTAGTACTATTTATGACTTTCCTTCATGGCCAGATAAACCACTTTTTTATGCAAACTTTCCTTCAATTTCGGACTCTTCGATGGCTCCAAAAGGAAAAGAAGCTTGCTTTATACTAATTCCAATTGCTCCCGGAATAGAGGATACCAAAAAAATTAGAGACCATTACCTTGATTTAGTTATAAATAGATTGGAAAAATTGACTCACCAGTCAATAAAAAGAGAAATTCTTTTTTGTGAGTCATTTTGTATTAATGACTTTATTAGTGAATATAATTCCTACAAAGGCAACGCGTATGGGTTGGCTAATACACTTTTTCAAACAGCATTTTTACGTCCGAAACTAAAAAGTAAAAAGATTAAAAATTTGTTCTTTACAGGGCAACTAACAGTCCCTGGTCCTGGAGTTCCACCAGCTATAATCTCTGGCAAATTAGTTTCAGATCTAATATCAAAAACTAATCTTTAGGATTTAGAACCCACCAAATAAATTCAAATTCACTTTCCCTTACAGCAATAACAGAATCCAGCATTTTAGTGCTTTCAGTCAATGATTTTCGGTATTCTTGTAATTGATCTTTTACGGACCATTGCCATAAATCTAATCTTTTGAATAAGTTGTATTTAATAAATTTATCATTTTGAATATACTTTCTGTTCTCAATCCAAAATTCGTTATAATCTAAATTAACCCATGGTAAATCAAAAACCCATTTGTTTGCAACCCTATCAACAAATTGATTCACATATCGCTCCTCTTTTACACCCGTATTCTCGATCAAATACTTAAGCTCAGTCCCATCATAAATTTCGGTCATTTTTAAGCCTACGTTTCTTGGGAGCAAACGGAATGTCCCGTCTAATTTAATTGCATCAAAATTTACTCTTGGTGGGTCAAATGGGTCTCTATTAACATACATCCCCATTGGTGAAAAGTAATATTTTCCATCTGGTTCCTCTTCATCTAACTGCCAGTTTATAAATACGCTATCGTTATCTTTTTCCCATTTATCATATTGTTTTTGATACATATCTGTAATCCAATCAATTTGTTCAATATACTCGTCAGTATATGCAATGATTTCATCAACTTCCTGTCTCAAATTGTGAAGATTTTCTATTCCATCATTACGATTGTCTGACTCACCTCCTTGTTGCTCAATGCCGAAAGAGACTGTTACACCAAAAACAAGAATAACAAATTCCACGATAGATTTTTTAACTCTATCCCAAAAATCTTTTATATCAAAACGATCTCCGAGGGTTATTAATCTTAAGAACCAATTAAGCTTTTCTCTTTCAACACCAGCTGACTGGTCTGCTGCATCAAATTCTTCTCTTGATATAAAACCATCTTTGTTAGTGTCTATTTTATCAAAATCATCTTTTTTAGCCATCTCTAATTACATAAACTAACAAATAATTATCGCATAAAATTAATAAAAATGAGTAAAAGAGATTCTAAATGTCATTTTAGAAAATTAAATTGTCTTCTCTACGATAGGGACTGAGGGATCAAAAATTTCAAGTACTAAATTGAAAAGTTCTTTCTCGAAGTTATTTAAAGTAATTGGTTTTATTTCCAAGGCATCCTTTTCTCTACTATTTATTTTTATTGATGCAGGTATAAAATCATTTTTAAATGTTCTTAGTGGTATGACACCCGCGATAACTTTATCATAATTAAAGTCATTTTTTAAAAAATAGGAATATGAAAGTACTTGGAAAAGAGCATTTTTCTTCGCATTTGTAGTTAAATCCTCCCATTTAATTAACGTCATATCAGATGAGTTTAAATTGCCTGTTTTATAATCCACAAATCTTAACGCTCCGTCAACTGAATCAATTCGATCTACAGTTCCTTTAAAATTTTGACTCTCACCCAATGAATTTATGTATATAGTTTTTTTGAATTCGTATTCTAAAGCAAGTATTTTAAGTTTTAAACCCTTTTTTACCATATCCCTTTCAGAAATAATAAATTTTGATATAATTTTTTCTATAATACTATAAATCAATGCATTTTTCCCTGTTTTAATATGACTGTTATTAGTCAATAAATTAAATTTTGTATCTAATTTTTCTGGAATAATTTCAAGCATTTCGTCATAATAATTTGTTCTCATTGTCATAGAAAGATATGGAGAATATAAATCTTCAAGTACTTGATGTACTATAACACCCTTATCTATTGCATTTATATATTTACTAGATTCTTTTGTCTCAGGTATTTTAAGAACTCGCTTTTCATAAAACGAGTATGGATCCCTTATATATTGACATAATGAGGAAGGTGAAAACCCATCCTTTCCAATTTTTTTTAAATCAATTAAAATTTTCTCTGTCTTTTCAACTAATTTATTTTTTATTCTTAGCTCAGTGGAAGGCAACTGAATTTTCTTTTGCTTTAATTCATGGTTTGGCTGTTTGAAATATTCTAATTGCATTAAAAATCTACTTGGTTCTGAAGAAATGAAATCTTCGGAAGATCCATTATATATGAGGAATATTTTTTTTGCTCTTTGTAAAAGCCTAAAAAAATGATATGCATAGAGATGATCCTGTTCTAGGAATGTATTCATTTCAAACTTTTTCCTAACATCAAATGGAAAAAACGAAAATGAATTTTCTGATTTGGGTAAAATCCCCTCATTTAAATTTGTAATTACGACATTATCAAAATCCAAAAGCCTTGTTTCTAGTAATCCCATAACTTGAATTCCACTTAATGGATCTCCATCAAAATTTAACGTTTCTTCAGATAACATAGTCTCAAAAACTATCCTTATATCTGAGACTGATTTTATGAAATTATAATCTTGACAATATTTATTTAGCTTTTCAAAAAACCCAAGGAAAATGTCACAAACCTGAATGTGATAGGGCTCATCTTCTTCGGCGATAAAGCTGTTTCTAGTAATTTTAATTATCTGTTCTATCTGCTTTAAAAATTGTTTTGAATTTTTAAAGGGAGTGTAAAATAGTGCCCCTGTTTTATCATTTTTACACAGGCTTTCCACACTAACGTAATTTAGATTTCTTTGAATTAATAAATTATTTCTTGAGTTTGTTATTTTAAAAATCCTTTTTACAAAAATTAAAATTGAAAATTCTTTTAATTTTCTGTAAGGGAATCCTTTTTGACTAACACTTTCATGTAAATCAAAATATAATCTAATAAATCCTGTTAATAATGTATTTTTTAATGGATAGCCCATTGTAACATTCCATGGTGATTTTTCAGGCAATACAGAAAGTGAAGATCTTAAAAGGTTTTCATCTCCAAGAACTATTACTGTTGATTCTTGAGGTAGTTCTTTATATAATTTAGATGCAATTTTCACAGCTGTTTTTGCCTGTGTATTATTATTAAAAGTTTTAATAATTTCAATTTTTTTTTGGTGTGAAAAAAAGTTTTGAAACTCTTGTTTTGTATGCTTTTTAAGAACTTTCCATTCTTTATAATATTTCCTTATAAAATGTCCAGCACTATGATAGGAGTCTTCAAAGAATTTAATATCAATATCCCAAACGATTTCTGCTTTTTGCGCTGAAATCATCTCTTGAATCAAAATTGCTTCAGATTTTGTTAGCGCGTTGAATCCTATAAAAAAATGATATGGGATTTCTTCTTCAATGTAAAATGGTAAATTTTTTATGGCTTCTCTAATTCTTAATCCATAATAACCATTTTGACTATTTAAAAGTTTTTGATAAAGTTTATTGTAATAAATAAATATTCTTTCTTGCAGATTATAATGAATTTTACTAAGCTCTCTTTTTTTCTCAGGCCTCCAATTCTCTAAATTCTTTATAGCAGACATATAATTGAACAGTTCTTTACTATCTATTAGTTGACTATCTATCTCGCTGAATTCCTCAATTAATTTAGAAGCCCATCCAGAAAAATGACTAAATAATTCTAATTCCTTAATAGGTGTGTTTTCCTTGTAAACTTCATAAAAATTAAAAAGAATTTCTGATCTTGATATAGGATTGATCCCGGAGATATCTTTGACAAACTCATCAATAGTCAAAATTTTTGGAGCAATAATTGGGCGGTCAATAACTTTTTTAAAACATTCTTTCAAAAAAATTATAGCCCTATTATTTGGGACTATCACTTTTATATTATCCCATTTATGAGTTGAAGAAGCTATTTTTTCGGCAACATAATTTAAAAAAGTTTGCATCTTTAAATGTAAATAATCAGATTTGAAATTATTGGCTGTGAACTTGAAGAGTTAATGTTTATTTCTAAATTTTTAAAATTTGTACTTTATCATTGATATAAACCAAAATATTTTCTACATCAAAATATCCCATATTATTTAAAACTTTTGAGTAAGATAAGATTTGTGATTGGTCTGTTTTTTTTGGAGTTCCTGTTTTGTAATCAACTACACATACTCCCCCGGATTTTTTGATATTTATTCGATCTGGTCTTAGAGTAGGTCCATTTGGAACAAGTAGATCTTCTTCACATAAAACTTTATCTTTACCATTATATAAAGACTTCAATTCAGTATGTGTAACAACTTTTCTTAAGCTCTTTTCAACAAAACCTTTAATTTTAATTGGAAGAATTTGTTCATCTATGGCTTTTTGAAGAACATCAGCCACCATATCTGAAGTAATTATTTGAGCTAACAAATTGTGTATTAAAACACCCTTTTCTTGAGAGCTTTTAATATTTTTCTTTTTTATTGAATCTAGTACAAAATGTTGCTTCCAACCCACATTTAGTTGTAGAGAATAATGATCCGTTATCTCAGACTTTTCATTTAATTCTCGATTTTTATTTGCTTTAATTAATAATTCTCCCCTAGTAAATGGAGCTTTTGAATTAAAACTATCTCCCTCACTTATAATATATTTTTTTAATAAATGAGCATATGTATTTTCACCTTCGTCTACTTCCTTCGTAATTATAAACATTGCCTCTACGGCTCGGGTTAATGCCACATAAAGAACATTAAGAGCATCTAATTTTTGATTAAGGCGATGTGACCTATAAAGCTTTATGCCTTCTTTTCCATAATTTTGAATTTCATTTGAGAAATTAAACCATCCCCACCCAAAATTTTTTAAGTTTTTATCCTTGAAAGGATACCATATTTTTTCAATAACATTGGGATATATTGATGAATCCATAAATGGAAGTATAACGACTGGAAACTCAAGGCCCTTTGCTTTGTGTATAGTCATAAGCTTAATAGATTCGTTGGTCTCTGATGTTGCTATTCTTAACCTAGGAGACTGAATTTCCCAGTGACTTAGATAGGAGTCTATTGAAGCTGCGAATGATTTGGAAAACTCTAATACATCTTCCATAAATGATGATAAGTAAATATCATCCATATCAAAAGTTGACAACCTTATTAAAATGTAATCTACAGCATCTAAAATTGTTTTAGATTTAATTTTTTCTAGATCTAATTTTAATCCAAAATTAATTTCAAGTTGACTGAAAAAAATAGATGTTTTGACGTTTAAATTGTTAATTGCAAATTGGTGATAATCTTTAATTTTTCTGTCGCTTAATTCATATAGAATGTCAAATATAGTTTTGTGATGTCGAGATGAATTTGGATTTGAAGATAAATACAGAATGGCAATTATTAATTGTACTTTAACAGAATGATTCACTAACATGGATTCTGATGAAGATATATTGAATCCCTGTTTTATCAGTTCATTACCAATTTCTGTAGCTTGTTCTTTTTTTCGGACCAAAATTGCTATATCAGTTTGATCATATCCATTTTTAACAAGTTTTTTTATAATCTCGACTGTTTTAGAAATATATTGCGGAGTTGTTATTCCTTTTTTACCATCTTTACTAATAGCTTGTACATTTACGTATCCACCTTCATGAATATGTTTTTGTTGACTTGACTCTCCATAAAGCTTTCTGAAATATTTATTTTCAAAACTATTTGATATAATTTGGAAAAGACCTTTATTAAAATCTACAATCTCTTTGAATGACCTGTAATTTGTTTTTAACGTTTCTTGGCTAGCAGAAATTTGAAAAGGATTTTTAATATTATTAACCAACTCAATAAATTGGTTCATATCTCCTCCTCTCCACCTATAGATAGACTGCTTTGGATCACCAACTATAAAAAGGGATCCTTTTTTCCCAGATAAACTTTCGCCCTCGACAGAATTAGAAATTAAAGGGATTAAATTATTCCACTGCAAAGTAGATGTATCTTGAAATTCGTCTAAAAAATAATGTTGGTACCTCACACCTAATCTTTCATAGATAAATGGAGTAGGTTCATCTTTGACTAAAAGGTTAATTTTTTTATTAAAATCTGAGTTAATCCTAATTTTTTTTTCATTCTGAATCCTTTCTAAACGGTCTTCCATCAATTGCAAAAGTAATCTTGGGGTCCAAGACGCTAGGGTTCGTTGAATTAATAATATTTGTATTACACTTTTTTTAACACTAAAAAAATAATGCTCAATTTTATCTTTATTCTTATCAATTAAAACTTTTTTCTCTTCAGATAAAGAAAAATTATATATAGGTTTTTCACCTGATAAAGAAAATTCTAATTGTTCAAAATATTTTGTGGTGAATGATCCCTTGCTAATATTTTCAAAATACTTGTGAACTCTTTTTTGAGTGAAATCATTAGCTTTTAAATCTAGACTCTTAAGAAAATTTAATGCCTCTCTTGCATTTTTTAAAACTTTTAATTTCTCATTTTTCAAAAGCTTACTTAGTAAAACTCTATCTGCTTCTAATATTTTAGTATTTCTATTTTTTATATAATTTACAGGGATTCTATCATTCTCATTTAAAAGTATAGAAATGAACTCTTTTAAATCTATTTCAACATCCCAATCTTTATTATTGTTTATTTTTTGAAGACTAAAATCCAAAAGATATTTGGATATTAACCTGTCTATTCCTATCTCATCAAGAATTGAATCTATTGTCTCCTCAATCAAACTTTCTGAATCTAACGATACTTCAAAACCAAATGGCAAATTAAATTCACGATAAAATGTTCTGACCAATCTATGGGTAAATTTATCAAGTGTAATAACACTGAAAGCACCATATTCTAAAAAAATTTTTTTAAAAATTAGCATTGACCTAAAAGCCAACTCTTTTTTTGAAATATTAAAAAATTTACAAAAATCGTCTGAGTAGGATTTTGCATCATTTGATTCAATAGAAAGTAAAAATAATGTCTCGAGTATTCTACTTTTCATTGAGTTAACTGATTTATTTGTAAATGTCAATGCTAAAGAATGTTTGAAAGTATTGTCGGAGGGATCTTCTAATAAAATTTTTAAATATTCATGTACCAGATTATAGGTTTTCCCAGAACCTGCCGATGCGTTTATAATTTTGAAATGATTTTTACCCAAAATGTTAAAATTCTAATTTAAATTTACTGCTTTTACAAACTTTGCCTTTTATTGCAAAAAGAAATTTTAATTTTGTTTAATCTTAAAAAATAAAACATGGCTTTTGAATTACCCTCCTTATCATATGATTACAACGAATTAGAACCTCACATTGATGCTAGGACAATGGAAATCCATCATTCTAAGCATCACAATGGTTACACTAATAATCTCAATAATGCTATTGCTGATACACCTCTTGCAGATCTTTCGATTGAAGAAATACTAAATGGGTTAGATCTCAATAACAATGTTGTCAGAAACAATGGTGGAGGCTTCTATAATCATTGTTTATTTTGGAAAATAATGTCCCCTAATGGTGGAGGTTTACCTGAAGGTGTCTTATTAGAAGCAATAGATAATGAATTTGGCTCATTTGAGAATTTTAAAACCGAATTTTCCAAAGCTGCTGCAACACAGTTTGGCTCAGGTTGGGCTTGGCTTTGTGCAAATAAAGGTGGTTCTGTTGAGGTATGTTCAACTGCTAATCAGGATAATCCTTTGATGCCTGGAATTAGTTGCTTGGGGACTCCTATTTTAGGAATTGATGTCTGGGAACACGCATACTATCTTAACTATCAAAACAGAAGACCAGATTACATTAATGCATTTTTTAATGTAATTAATTGGGAAAAAGTTACGGACTTATACAGTGACATAATATAATTCTATTTCTTAGGTAAGCTAGTTTATTGGTTGTTATATTTTATAAGGATAAAAAAACTAATAAGCCCTTTTGTTTTTTTTCTCTACAAAATTCACAAAAGCTTTGTTCACAACCCTGCGACCACCTGGTGTTGGATAATCTCCTGAAAAATACCAATCCCCATGATTTTTGGGACAAGCTTTTTTCAACCCATCAATCGTTTGGAAGATAACCTCTACCTCCGCATTTATGTCATTTGTTTTTAACATTTCTGAAATCTTATATGAAATTTCCTCGTCAGAAAAGGGTTTATATATCTCTTTAACAAAATTTTCAGGTGATTCTAGTTCATTTTCTATAGCATTCAAACAATTATGATACACCTCTTTTACAATTTTTTCTTTAGTCCCATGATCCTCATGAAGCTTCAAAGCAGCACGAAATGCTATAAATTCTTCTAATTTGGCCATATCGATACCATAACAATCTGGATACCTTATTTGTGGAGCGCTTGAAACAACAATAATTTTTTTAGGCTCCAAACGATCTAACATTCTTAGTATGCTTTTCTGTAATGTAGTCCCCCTTACAATACTGTCATCAATAATTACCAAATTATCACTTGTTTTAACAACACCATATGTTATATCATAAACATGAGCTACTAGATCATCTCGGTCACTATCTTCAGTTATAAATGTTCTTAGTTTTGCATCTTTTATAGCAATTTTTTCAATTCTTGGTTTTAAGTTTAACATCTTAGTTAGCTTATCAATTTTGAGTTTTTTTTCTTCATTCAACTCTTTCTTAAAAAGATCTCTTACGTGATCTTGAACTGCACCAATCATACCATAAAAGGATGTCTCAGCTGTATTCGGTATAAAAGAAAAAACTGTGTTTTCTAAATCTCCTTTTATGGATTTATATACTAGAGGAAATAAAGCTTTGCCTAAATTTTTTCTTTCCTGATAGATTTCAGAATCTCCTCCTCGAGAAAAATATATTCTTTCGAATGAGCACGATTTTTTCTCTTTAGGCTCTAAAATTTCTTTAATATATGTATTGCCATTTTTTTTTGTAATAATCGCGTAACCTGGACTCAATTCCTCTACCTTAGAATAAGGTACATCGAATACTGTTTGTATTGCAGGTCGTTCAGATGCTACTACAACGATCTCATTATCTGAATAATAATAAACTGGTCGAATTCCAACTGGGTCTCTAAGAACGAAAGAATCTCCATGGCCTAATAGACCTGCCATTGCATATCCTCCATCCCAATTTTTTGATGCTTTTCTTAAAATCTTTGAAAGTTTTAAGCGTTCCGCTATTAGTGGAGAAGCTTCTGCTTTTGAATAGCCTTCGTTACGCAAGTTTTTATAAATCTTTGCTACAGCATCATCAAGGAAATGACCGATTTTTTCCATTACAGTTACAGTGTCAGCTCTCTCCTTAGGATGCTGCCCGAGTTCAACAAGATTATCAAATAGTTGATTTACGTTTGTAAGATTAAAATTTCCCGCTACAATTAGATTCCGATGCATCCAATTGTTTTGTCTTAAAAAGGGATGAACACTTTCGATGTTATTTTTTCCAAAGGTTCCATAACGCACATGTCCAAGCATTAACTCGCCTATATATGGAACTTCTTTTTTTAATTTTTCTACATCAGATAATAGGTTTGGTGAAATTTTAATTTGCTTTCTAACCCGCTCCTTAATGGTTTTAAAAATATTTTGAATGGGTTGTGGTTTAGCAGATCTAACCCTACTTATATAACGCTCCCCTGGTAACATGTCAAATTTAATACTCGCAAAGCCAGCACCATCTTGTCCACGATTATGCTGTTTTTCCATCAATAAATACATTTTATTAATCCCATATAATGCACTACCATATTTTTCTTTATAGTATAATAATGGTTTTTTTAATTGTAAAAGGGCAATGCCGCATTCATGTTTAATGATATCGCTCATTTGAATAAATTGATATTGGGTTATTTAAATTTCAAACTCGGTTAACGATTTAAATTCCTTTACTCTTTTATCTAATTTTTGTAATGTCAAGTTTTCTAATTCTTTAATGCCAAATTTTTGTACTGTATACGAAGCAATAGCTGATCCCCTTACGGCAGCCGTTTTCATTGCCTGAAAAGAAAGTTGTTTTTTTTCAGATAAACTTCCAGCAAAACCTCCTATAAAACTATCACCAGCACCAGTGGGATCAAAAATTTTTTTCAATGGAAATGCAGGTACTTGAAAAATTTTTTTATCACTAAAAAGTATTGCACCATGCTCCCCTTTTTTTATGATTACATTTTTTGGCCCCATCGCTTGGAGTTTGTAGGCTGAATCAATAAGTGACAATGAACCCGTCAACTGTCTTGCTTCCTCTTCATTTACAGAAATTAAATCGACTTTACTTATTATTTCATCTAATTTTATTCTATACCCATCTATCCAAAAATTCATAGTATCCATAATTACAAACTTTGGATTTTTCATTTGATTTAAAACATCTAATTGCAGATTAGGATCTAGATTTCCCAACAATACAATACTTGCATCTAGGAACTTATTTGGAACAACAGGTCTAAATTTAGTCAAAACATTTAATTGTGTCTCTATGGTTATTCTGCTATTAAAATTATCAAGATATCTACCGCTCCAGAAAAATGTTTTCTCATTTGGTACAAAATCGACTCCTGAAATATCTAATCCATTGGATTCAAATAATTTAAAATAAGAATTTTCAAAATCTTCCCCTACTATTGAGACTAAACAACATGATGTTTTGAACTTTGATGCAGATAAACCAATATAGGTGGCACAGCCCCCTAAAATTTTTTTTGCGGTCCCTGAAGGTGATTCTATTGAGTCATAGGCAATAGTGCCCAAAACCAAAAGTTTGTTGTTCATTTTGTAAAATTAATAAAGTCTATTACCATCTTAATATTTTTGAAACATTAATCTAATTTTATTACCTAATTAATCTATTTAAATTTTTTTGTTCTTTGTTTCAAAAACTGTATCTCGAACTAAATTTTTCTTTTTTGCAGCCATTGACGCCATGCTATCACATCTTTCATTTTGTGGATGATTATTATGTCCTTTGATCCATTGAAAAGAAACTTTATGTTTTTTGTAAACTTTTATAAATCGTAGCCAAAGATCACTATTCTTTTTATTTTTAAAATTAATTTTCTCCCATTTAAATAGCCATTTTTTTTCCACAGCATCAATCACATATTTTGAATCGCTGTAAACGGTTACTTCAGTATCTAGTTCCTTAAGCATCTCTAATCCAACAATAACTGCTAATAATTCCATCCTATTGTTAGTTGTAAGAAAATAACCTTCCGAAAACTCTTTTTTATATGATGTACCAACCCATTCTAATATTATACCGTAACCTCCTGGACCAGGATTGCCTTGTGAAGATCCATCGGTATATAAGTGAATAGATTTAGCTCTCATTAACTTGATTTATTAAAAATTTTTTAATGATTTTTGGAAAATAAACATATTCCAATTGGTGTATTTTGAAAGCAATTTCCTCAATTGTATCCTCAGTATCTATTTTAATTTTCTTCTGAAATAAAATTTTACCCTTATCAAAGTCTTCATTTACATAATGAATAGTAATACCAGTTTCTTTTTCTTTGTTATTCTTGACTGCTTGATGAACATAATCCCCAAACATACCCTTGCCACCATATTTTGGTAAAAGGGCTGGATGAATATTAATTATCTTATCAGGAAAAGAACGAATCCAGTCTGGTCCTAACTTTAATAAAAACCCTGCTAAAACAATTAAATCTGGATTTAGAGAACATATCGTTTTAAGTAGATCCCCTTTGTTAAAAGAAATTTTATCAAAAACTTCAGCTTTGATTCCATATTCTTTAACTCGTTCTATAACCCTAGCTAAAGGATTATTAGTGAAAACAGATATTATATCAACTTTATTATCCTTATGAAAAAAACGGCAAATATTTGCTGCATTTGTTCCATTCCCAGAAGCTAACAAAACAATTTTTTTTGGCATTTAAATCATATAAAAGATTGAGTATTGGGTTATTTTTGAAAACATATTATTTAACTTTAAATAAAATTAAGGTTAATATTCAATCACAATCCATAGAATTCTTTTAAAGTTTTATATTTTTGTTGACACTTAATTTAAACAAAGATTAATTATGTCAGACATTTC
Source organism: Bacteroidetes bacterium SCGC AAA795-G10 (assembly GCA_003130815.1). Taxonomy (GTDB): domain Bacteria; phylum Bacteroidota; class Bacteroidia; order Flavobacteriales; family Flavobacteriaceae; genus MS024-2A. The sequence continues at coordinate 356,773 of QFDA01000001.1, forward strand.
CTCAAGAGTAAAAGCCATTATAGTTGATAAACTAGGTGTGGACGAGAACGAAGTTGTTGATGGAGCAAGCTTTACCAATGACCTAGGTGCAGACTCACTGGATACCGTAGAATTAATTATGGAATTCGAAAAAGAATTTGACATCCAAATTCCCGATGACCAAGCGGAAAATATTGCAACTGTTGGTCAAGCTATAAAATTTATTGAACAATCCGATTAAAAAAGTATAATGAAACCAAGACGCGTAGTAGTTACCGGATTGGGAGCACTTACACCAATTGGAAATACCCTCTCTGAATATTGGGAGGGTTTAATAGCTGGTACCAGTGGTGCTGACAAAATAACTTATTTTGATCCTAAATTATTTAAAACACAATTTGCTTGTGAACTCAAGAATTTTGACCCATTAGATTTTTTCGATCGTAAGGAATCGCGAAAGTATGACCGTTTCGCGCAATATGCTTTAGTAACTGTTGAAGAAGCAATAAAAAACTCTGGCCTTTTATTAGATAAAGTTGACAAGGACCGTATTGGTGTAATTTGGGGTGCAGGAATTGGAGGCTTGGAGACGTTTCAAAATGAAGTATTAAATTTTGCTTCGGGAAATGAAAATCCAAGATTCAATCCATTCTTTATACCTAAGATGATAGCTGATATTGCCCCTGGTTTGATCTCTATAAAATATGGGTTTAGGGGACCAAATTTTGCTACAGTGTCTGCTTGTGCTTCAGCTTCGAATGCAATGATCGATAGCTTAAATTATATCCGTTTAGGATATGCCGATATAATTGTTACTGGAGGTTCTGAAGCTGCTGTGACAAAAGCAGGTATCGGAGGATTTAATGCAATGCATGCTCTTTCAAAGAGAAACGATGACCCAAAAAGTGCCTCCCGCCCTTTTGACAAGAATAGAGATGGTTTTGTTTTAGGTGAAGGTTCAGGAGCATTGATTTTGGAATCTTATGATCACGCTATTGCACGCGGAGCCAAAATTTATGCCGAATTTTCGGGAGGAGGCCTTTCTGCAGATGCCTATCATATGACAGCACCTCATCCAGAGGGTCTGGGAGCGATTAAAGTAATGGAAAATTGTCTCAAAGATGCAAACGTTTGTTTAGACGAAGTTGACATTATTAATATGCACGGAACATCAACTCCATTGGGAGATATTGCAGAATCGAATGCAATTGTAAATTTATTTAAAGACCATGCTTATAAAATGAATATAAATTCTACAAAATCAATGACAGGGCATCTTCTTGGAGCTGCAGGGGCAATTGAAGCAATAGCTTCAATTTTGGCAATAGAAAACAGCATAGTACCACCTACAATTAACCATAAAACCCAAGACGAAAAAATAGATGAAAAAATCAATTTCACTTTTGGTAAAGCTGAAAAAAGAGAGGTTAATGTTGCCCTTTCAAACACATTTGGATTTGGTGGACACAATGCTTGTGTCTTATTCAAAAAGATTACTTAAAATAATTGTGTGAAACTTTTAAAGTACATAAGGGGTTCAAAATTTTCATTATCAGAAAATTTTGCTCAAAAAATTCAACGCAGATTAAACATAAAAATATTTAATAAAGATCTTTTTGAAGAGGCTTTTACTCATAGTTCTGCAAATTTAAAAAATTCGACTGGTCAAATAATAAACTTTGAACGCCTCGAATTTCTTGGAGACGCCTTATTAACAAGTATTGTCGCCGAATTTTTATTTGAATACTATCCTTATGCCAAGGAAGGTGAATTGACCAAATTAAGAGCAAAAATAGTTAGCAGATCAAAACTCAATGAAATAGGAAAACAAATGTGTCTTTTTGAATTTGCAAAAATTTCTAATCATCACAAAAATTTTGGTGAAGATATACATGGTAATCTCCTAGAATCTTTGATTGGTGCCATTTTTATAGACAAGGGATATAATAAAACCAAGAGTTATGTGATTAATAAAATAATCTTACGATATATAGACATCAAAAACTTAGATAAAATTGTTTTAAGTCACAAAGCCTTTTTAATTGAATGGGGGCAAAAGGAAAAGAAAGAAATTGAGTTTTTAACTCAAGAATCTGGCAAAGTGGGTTTAAAAAGTAATTACTCATCTGAAATTTTTTTAGAAAATAAACTTTTGATTAAATCTAAAGACACATCCAAGAAAAGAGCTGAAGAAAAGGCAGCTAAAATTGCTGTACGTATTTTGAAATTGCGCCCTGAAAAATCACAAAATAAGTATGGTTAAAAAAATACACTACATAGATATTGATGAAGAAAATGAAAAAGAGTATTGGATTGCTGTACATTCTACATATGAGGGGTTTCAACTTGCCTACTTTATAAATAAAAATGGGTTAGTAAAGTTAAGAAGATCGGATAATGATATTAAGAATTATTTAGATGAAGGAGTATTTAACATTTTCGAATTTACCGATAAAATAAATCATAAATATTGTAATTTGATTTCTAATAAATGTGTCTTAGAAAATTTTTCAAATTCTATAAATAATAATACCCTTTTTAATGTACCAGAAAGAAATGAATTATATTTATTGAAAGAATTTAAACAAGTTGATTTCTTTATAAAATCAAACGACAAAGATTTACACAATTTGATACATAAAGAACTTTTGATACTACCTATGGTTTCTTTGGTATATGTTATCCCTGAAAAAATTATGAGTAAAAATCTAATACTTTGCTAATGAATTTTAATAAAAAGACAAAAATAGTTGCCACACTTGGACCTGCAACTTCTTCGGAAGAAATTATTAAAAAAATGATTCTAGCTGGTGTAAATGTTTTTCGTATTAATTTTTCTCACGCAAATTATGATGAAATAAAACAAAGTATACTCTTAATTAGAAAGGTTGACAAAAATCTTCGAACTAATACAGCTATTTTAGGAGATTTACAAGGTCCTAAACTAAGAATAGGTAAAATCAAAGAAAATACTTTTATAAAAGAAGGAGATGAAATAGTCTTTTCGACTCATTCACCATTTGAAGGAGATAATTATAAGGTATATATGAATTATCAAAATTTTCCTACGGATGTTTCTAAAGGTGAAAAAATTTTGCTTGATGATGGGAAACTTATTTTTGAAGTGTTGTCATCAGATAAACTTAATAAGGTAAAGGCAAGAGTTATTCAAGGAGGACAACTAAAATCAAACAAGGGTGTTAATCTCCCAAATACAAAAATATCTCTTCCTGCCCTGACAGAAAAAGATGTTAGAGATGCTGAATTTATATTTAATCAAGATATCGACTGGATAGCTCTTTCATTTGTTAGGCAAAGCCAAGATATCATTGATCTTCAAGAACTAATGAAAAAACATCTTGATGAAAAAATACCTATAATATCAAAAATTGAAAAGCCAGAAGCAATAGAAAATATCGATAAAATAATAGCTTATTCAGATGGTATTATGGTGGCTCGCGGAGATTTAGGTGTAGAGGTTCCAGCCCAAGAAGTTCCTCTTCTTCAAAAGCAACTAGTTCACTTGGCAAAAAAGGCTCGTATTCCAATTATAATTGCTACTCAGATGATGGAAACTATGATTGACAGTCTTACCCCAACACGTGCGGAAGTCAATGATGTTGCTAACTCTGTGATTGATGGAGCTGACGCAGTGATGCTCTCTGCTGAAACTTCTGTAGGTAAATATCCTATTGATGTAATAAACAATATGTCTGATATTTTAATTTCAGTAGAGAATTCGCATCTAATTAGTGTACCTCAGAGTCCACCTACAATTCGAACGAAAAGATTTATTACTAAATCAATTTGCTACCATGCTGCTAAATTGTCAAATGATATAACTGCGAAAGCAATTTGTACTCTTACTAACAGTGGTTATACTGCATTTCAAATATCAGCATGGAGACCTCAGTCACTCATATTGGTCTTCACTTCCAATAGAAAAATTTTAAATCAACTTAATTTGCTGTGGGGAGTAAAAACATTTTACTACAATAATCTAAACAGTACTGATAAAACAGTTGAAGAAATTAATAGACTAGCTTTGGAAAAAGGATATGTTGAAAAAGATGATTTTGTTGTTAACCTGACAGCAATGCCAATTGAATCTAAAGGCATGGTAAATACACTTAGGGTTTCTACTATTTAAAATGGTAAACTTAGCTGAGAAGTTTTGGGAATTTTTTTATTTTTTCTTTTATTTTCTGGGTTATTGAAGTTTGAAAGTGTAATCCCAATCAATCTAACTGATTCCGATAGCTTATCCTTGTATAGCAGTTTTTTTGCTTCTTCAAATATTAGTTCTTTAGAGGATAAGTATAGATCTCCTGTTTTACTTCTTGTTTGTTGATTAAAGTCACTATATTTAATTTTTAAGGTTATTGTTTTACCTGCAATTTTAATTTTTGATAGTCTTTTTTCTAATAAACTTGATATATTTTTTAATTTTTCTTCCAAATAAATTTCACTGCTTAAATTTTTTTCAAATGTGCTTTCAGTTCCAACAGACTTTGGAATTCTATACGCCTTGATTGGACTGTTATGAACCCCTCTTACTATTTCGTAATAATATTTACCAGACTTACCAAAATGAGAAATCAAAAAATCTTTTGAGTAAAGCTTTAAGTCTTTACCTGAAAATATGCCTAATTGATACATTTTTTCTCTAGTTTTTTTTCCTATCCCATGAAATTTTTTAACATCTAGATTTTCTAAAAAGGAATGTATTTCCTCAGGAGGTAGTGTTTTTTGACCATTTGGTTTGTTCCAATCGCTAGCTATTTTTGCCAAAAATTTATTGATTGAAATTCCTGCAGATGCTGTTAATCCGGTTTCTTTTTTAATTTTTAATCTAATTTCTTTTGCAAGAATAGTAGCAGATGGATAGTTAGAAACATCTAGAAAAGCTTCATCCAAAGAAAGCGGTTCTACTAATGGAGTATACTCTCTAAAAATAGATTGAATCTTATTAGATATTTCTTTATATCTCTCAAAGCGAGGTTTTACAAAAATAAGCTTTGGGCAAAGTTTTTTTGCAACTATTCCACTCATAGCACTTTTCACACCAAAATTTCGTGCTTCGTAACTCGCAGCTGAAACAACTCCCCTCGAACTTTCTCCACCTACTGCTATCGCTAAACCACGAAGCTCTGGACGATCAAGCTGTTCTACAGATGTATAAAATGCATCCATATCTACATGAATTATTTTTCTTGATTTATCTACTTGAATTTCTTTATCCATTATAGATTAGCTAAAATTGCTATCAATAAGAAGTTTTATTTATTGGTTATTTTATCTGAAAATAAATTTGAAATGAAATTACTTTAAAATTATTCGTCTTTATATATTTTGACATCTAATTTACCTTCTTGGTTCATATGAGCTCTGTACATTCCTGACGTATTCATCTCCATAGCAATATTCCCATTATTGTCAATTCCAATAATACCACCATTACCCCCTAACGCCCCAACTTTATTGTGAATTACTTCATATGCAGCTTCTTGGATAGATAAACCCTTATATTCCATAATAGCAGAAATATCATGCGCAACTACCGCACGTATAAAGAATTCACCCCATCCTGTTGCAGATATAGCGCATGTCAAATTATTAGCATAAGTTCCTGCTCCTATTATTGGAGCATCTCCTATACGATTCCATTTTTTGTTCGTCATTCCACCGGTTGAGGTTCCTGCTGCAAGATTGCCAGACTTATCTAAAGCAACACAACCAACTGTCCCGTAGCGTTGATTTTCTAAAAAACTTCTATCATTTTGAGTTTTATAAACTCCTTTCAACTTTTCAACATTTTGTAATCTTTTCAAACCGTTTATTCTTCTTTCGGTAAAAAAATAATCCTGATCTACAATTTCTAAATTATGGATCTGGGAAAATATATCAGCTCCTTGACCAGATAGCATTACATGTGGTGATTCCTCCATAACTTTAATTGCAGCTGATATAGGATTTTTAACTTTTTTAACCCCTGAAACAGCACCTGCATTAAGTGTTTTACCATCCATAAAGGAAGCATCTAATTCAATGGTGCCTTCGGATGTTAGTACACCACCTTTACCTGCATTAAATAATGGTGAGTCCTCCATATAATTGATAGTTTTTTCTACAGCCGCTTTACTAGGACCACCATTCTTTAATACATCATATCCAATTCGAATTGCTTCACTCAAGGCTTGTCGATATTCTTTTTCTTTTTCTTTTGTCATATTTTTCTTTAGAATAGTCCCTGCACCACCATGGATAACTATACCAAAAGATTGTTTTTCAAATTTATTTTTTGATGTTTTAAAACATCCTAAAAGAGTAAAAGCTAGAATGAGAAGAATTAGTTTTTTCATAAAGAAGCAGGTATTTAACCCCAATATAAAATTTTAAGTTGGTTTTGAAAAGTAAGTAGAACTCACTTTTTTTTGGAAATTAAATTGAGTATCTCAAAAAAAATTAATTTTAAATTATTTATTATGTCTGCTTTAATTGAAAATCTTCACTACAATTGGACCATCTTGTTGCTTTTAACACTTTTTATAAATGTGTTAAATGCTATTATTAGTAGAATTTCAGGAAAAAATTTTTCTATACTTGATCTAAGAATTTGTCTTTTCGGTCTAATTTTCTCGTACTTTCATCTTTTAATAAGTTTAACATTATATCTCATTTTTCCATTCTTTAATCAGTGGTTTGAAAATAGCCTAACTAACATATTAATGAATAACGAATTACGAAGTAATCTAGTTATAAATCCACTTATAAATATATTGGCAGTATGTTTTGTAAATCTTGGGTGGAAACTTAAAAAAAACCATTTTAAATCATCTAAAAAGTTTCTAAGAGTTGCTATATTTTATGGCTTGGGTTTGATTTTATTTATAATAGTTTCAGGTAATAGCATTTTGCCATCCAATTAATTCTAAGTCGTATTTTAAAAACTATATAAATAAATTCAAATAGTTGTTTTGAACTGTTCAAGGAAGCGGATATCATTCTCAAAAAACAAACGTATATCACTTATCTGATATAAAAGCATCGCTATTCGTTCTATCCCCATACCAAACGCAAAGCCAGAGTAATTTTCTGAATTAATACCACAATTTTCAAGTACATTAGGATCTACCATTCCACAACCCATTATCTCTAACCACCCAGTACCTTTTGTTATTCGATAATCTTTTTCTGTTTCAAGACCCCAATAAATATCTACCTCTGCACTTGGCTCTGTAAAGGGAAAAAATGATGGTCTTAGTCTCATTTTTTTATTCCCAAATAGCGACTTGGTAAAATAGTTTAATGTTTGTTTCAAATCAGCGAAAGAAACATCCTTGGCGACATATAAACCTTCAATTTGATGAAATATACAGTGGGATCTTGATGAAATTGCTTCATTCCTAAAAACACGACCAGGTGAAATTGTTCTAATTGGTGGTTGATTATTTTCCATATACCTTACTTGTACAGATGAAGTATGAGTTCTTAAAAGTATATCAGGATTTGTTTCTATAAAAAAGGTATCCTGCATATCTCTTGCTGGATGATGGTAAGGTAAATTAAGTGCTGTAAAATTGTGCCAATCATCTTCAATTTCAGGGCCCTCCGATACACTAAATCCAATTTGAGTGAAAATATCAATTATTCTATTTTTTACAATGGAAAGAGGGTGTCTACTTCCTGTATTTGTTTTAAAAGCTGAACGTGTAGGGTCACTTATTTTATTAGATCCTGATTTTTTTTTAGAAACTTCCTTTAGATCTCTTACTTTCTCTAAGACAGCAGTCTTTAGTTTGTTTAGTTCAATACCAAATGATTTTTTTTCTTTCACAGGTACTTTTCTAAAATCAGAAAAAAGACTGTTTAAAATTCCTTTTTTACCCAAAAAATTTATTCTAAAGGCCTCGATTTTTTCAAGATCAAAACTTTCAAAAGCTTTTACTTCTTCAAAATATTTTTTTACATCTTCAACCATAGAGTAAAATTAAAATATCTTTTTTAATCCATTTTGTAATTACCCTAAATATTTAATTTTTGAGAGAATCTTGAAAAAATGTACTTTAGACTGATGAATGTAATTGATGTTGTCGCATTTATAATTCTTACATATGGTGTTTTAAGAGGACTTAACAAAGGCTTCGTAATCGAAATTTCTGGCATATTAGCCTTCGCTTTAGGTCTAATGGGCGCATTTAAATTTTCTAATCTTACAAGTAAAATTTTTAGCAATTTAGTTAATTGGAACCCGAAAGCTATTCAATTGATATGTTTTATAACTCTTTTTTTAATGATTGTATATTTGATATCCTTAATGGCAAAAATGATAACTAAAACCTTGAAATTAATAGCATTGGGTTGGTTAAACAGAATCTTTGGGGCATTATTTGGTTTTATTAAATGGAGTATTATTATAAGTGCTCTTTTTATAGTAATAAATGAAATAAATACTTTAGTTATTATATTTCCAAATTCAATTTTTGAGAATTCAAAAATTTATCCTTTTTTGGCTGATTTTGGTAGTTTTTTATTTGACTGGGTTACAGAAACAGAAGTTTTAGAAAAAAATCAAATTATTTAAAGAATTAATTAATCTTTTTGAATGAAGCTTCTTTTATCCAACCCTCAGAGCCATTCGCAATTCTAATCTTTTGCCATTCTTCAAGACTATCTAAAAGTCGCATTTTAGTACCTTCATGTAAAACGAATAAACGATCTGCTTGTTGATTCGGTTCTGACCAAATATCAATTTGTTTTGAAAATAGTATTGCGAATTTCTTATTTTTTTCGTTTTGATCAATTGAATAAGTAATTGAGAGGGCTAAAATAAATAATAAGAGAATGCTTAATGAGCTAAAGAAAAATATTCTTTTAAACCTTGCCCGAATAAAAAATAAATAAGCTAAAAAAAGGAAAGTGAAAATCCATAATAAAATTACAGTAAAATATGCCCATATCTCGAAACTAAATATTTCAATAATTGAATTTCTTATCTGATCAATTTGTGATACAGGTATTTTTTCAATGGCATCAATGGTCATGTTATTTGCAAAAGCGCTATTTGTAATAATATCTCTATCCTTTGGCCTCATAAACATTGCCTTTTCAAAATAATAAACACTTTCGGCAACTTTATTTAATCTATAATTTGCATTCCCAAGATTATAATATACGTCTGCACTGTGTTTACCCATTTTTAAAGTTTGCTCGTATAAACTAATCGCATTTTCATAGTCCCCTGCATTGTATGCTTTATTGCCTTCATTAAATAAAAATTCAGGGGTAGTCTGGCCATGAGACGTTCCTAAAACAGAAAATATGACTAAAAATATAAGCTTCATAACTATATTAAATTTTCCTCTTCTTCTCATATCTGCCTATCGATTTTTCCAATTAAACTACTTGCATTTTTGAAATCATCCTTCATGTTTACAAGTGACTCAGGAGAATACCTTGCTCTTTCACAACTTTCAATAACTTCTACATATTCTAATGCCGTTTTTTTGTCAACACTTTTTTGATGTAATAAATTTTTAATTTTTGATTTACTAAGCTCTGTCGTTTCAATTTTAAGCTTTGCTTTTAGGTAACTATGAAGCGCCCTTTCTAAAACCTCATAAAATTGAGCTTGATCATCAAAATGTTTTTTTGCTGAGCTTAAATATTTTTTTGTTAGTTGTTCAGCTCGCCTCTGTTTCTGTTTGGTGACATCATTATTCCTTCCATAAAAAACACGTTTTAACAAAAAAGATATTGACAAAATAAAAACTGGAAATATAACTAAAGTCCAAAAAAGTTGGCTCCTCCAAAATGATTTCTTATCAATTGACACAAATTTAGTCTCCAATTTAATATATCGAAAAGCATTATCAACGGCTGGAATAGAAGTTTTAGGAGCTATTGATTTTAAATTTCGATTCGTGTTTACTGCTGCTGGACCTTCAAAAACATCAACTATTAGATCTTGAGATTTTAATATTTTATATGATTCAGAATTTGGATCAAAATATGAAAATTGAATTGATGGTATGGGATATTTGCCTTGAAATTGTGGAACAATTGTATAATTATCTTCGATAGTTCCCTGCATGCCAGAAATTGTAATTTTAACTTTTTCATCATGCTCTGGTTCATAAACTTCCAAAGTATTAGGAACATTAATAGTAGGTAGATTAAAAAGCTTTAAATTACCTTTTCCCTTAACTTTTATTTTTGCCTGGAATGATTCTGAAGCTTTCAACAAATCTTTATTTAATATCACATCAAAATCGAATTGCCCTACTGCCCCAGAAAAATTTTTAGGTTTATTATTTTGCGGTAGGTCTTTTACTGCTATAACTTTTTCTCCAGTTGTAATTGTTTTTTGAGTCTGCGTCATAATACGTCTTCCAAATAGGTCTCGCCTATTACTGGGTATACTCAAGCTAAGGTTTAAAGTTAGTGGTTCAAGAACTAACTTTCCTGTTTTTTGCGGATACAAAACCGCTTTTCTCCAGATCACCTCATTATAAGGTTCCCCCTTATATGAACCACGCATGTTGATTTCTGCTCTTCCAATTTTAATTAGATGACTCCAAAAGTCACCATATGAGGGTGACTCTAATTCTGAAACATCTGAAACCGAAATAGGGTTTCTAAAATAGAGCTTATAAATTACTGTTATTCCCTCATTTAGATAAGGAGCTGATTTGGAAACTTCTGCCACAAGATGAATGTTCCCGTCTACAATATTATCAACATTATTTGGATCATTTGGCTTTCTGACTGAATTGGTTACTTCAATTTCAACTGGAGTTGTTTTATATATTTCACCTCCAATAGTAACAACAGCCTGCCCAATGGTCACTTTACCCTTAATTTTTGGAGTTAAAAAGTAAGTGTATGTTTTTGAAAAACTTTGAACCCCATTAACCCAAGAACGACTTACAGCTTGTTGTGGACCACTTACAACTTGAAAATTTGAAAAAGAAGGTGGGTTGAAATTATCTCCGTTTTCATTCATTTCAAAATCAACTCTTAACCTTTCATTAAGACCCAATTTCCTCTTACTAACCTTAGCTTCAAAAGTTACTTGTGCCTCCATTAGGAAATTAAACCCCAATAGAAAACACAATAAATATCGGGCTGAGTACTTCATCGACATATTTACCAATCTTTTTCCCCTTTTATGGGTGCTCCTTTTAATTTTTTTGCGTTTATTTTGTCTTGAACTTTTTCCTCTTGGTTATTCATTGCCTCTAACAAGCTTTGTACTTGTTGAGGAGAAAGTTGTCCTTGTTTTGGTGTCTGTTTTTTATCTTCGGGCTTTTCCTGTTTTTGATCCTGGTTTTTATCTTTTTTTTGATCTCCTTCATTTTTAGGTTCATTTTCTTTATTAGATTCTTCCCCATCATCTCCATCATTTTTTGGGTCCTCATTCTTCTGATCTTGATTTCCCTTATCTTCTTCTTTTTCATTTTGATCCTCTTTTTTTTCTTGATCTTTATTGTCCTGCTCTTGTTCTTCAGGAGGCTTGTCTTTCTCTAGAAGCTCCTTTGCAAGGGCATAGTTATACCTTGTTTCTTCATCGGAGGGATCATTTCTCAATGCATTTTTATACGCTTCAACTGCATTTTGATATTCTTTTTTTTGCATATATACATTCCCCATATTATGGAATGCACGATGCTTTGATTCTTTATTTTTTGCAAACTTCTGAGACTGGAAAAATCGTTGTGAAGCTTCATCATATTTTTCATCTAAAAAATGTGTATTCCCAAGATTATATAAAGCTTCAGATTTTTCTGGTGCTAAAGAAATAGCTTTCCTATAGGATTTCTCAGCCTCTACATAGGCTTCTGTTTTCACTTTTTTATTTCCTTCATAAATGTGGTTAGTAACTTCTCCCGTTTGAGAGATTCCAAATTTGAATGTTATTAATACAAAAATGTAAAATAAGTCAATTTTCATTTTCATTAAATAAGTTCAGTTTTTGAACCCACTTTGTTTTAGTTTCAAACAAAAATAGGTCGATTAAAAGAAAAATTAAAGCAGCTAATAAAAAAGCTTGAAAACGATCTTTGAAGCTTACAAATTTTTTAGCTTCAAACTCTTTTTTGTCCATCGCTTTTAATTGCTCCGAAACAAAATCTAAAACTTTTTGTGTATTATTCCCGTCTTGATAAATCCCCCCTGTGCTCGCAGCAATATTCTGCAAAATATTTTGATTTAATTTTGTTATCACAACTTCTCCGTCAGAATCTTTCTTATACGACTCTATAATACCATTTCTTTTTAATGGAATTGGTGCTCCGCTTTCCGTTCCAACACCAAAAGTGAAAATTTTGATTCCTAATTTGGCGGCTCTTGATGCAGCATTTGATGCCTCTTCAGAATGGTCTTCTCCATCAGATATTAAAAAGATTACTCGATTGGTTTGATCTTCATCATCAAAAAAAGTTCCTGCAAGATCAATTGCACTGTCTAGAGCGGTTCCCTGTGAGGAGAGCATATCTGTATTTAAGGCCTGTAAAAACATTTTTGCAGCAGCATAATCTGTTGTAATAGGTAATTGAGGTACTGCTTGAGCAGCATAAGCAATAATTCCAACTCTATCGCTAGCTAATTGATTAATAATAGCCGATACCAAACGCTTTGACTTTTCAATTCGATTCGGGGCAATATCCTCAGCTAACATACTTCTAGATACATCCATCGCAAAAACTATATCTACTCCTTCCCTTTTAACAGTCTCAAGTTGTGTTCCTATTTTAGGGTTCATTAACCCGAACACTAATGAAACAATTGATAGGCTTAAAAGAATTATTTTAAAAGTTGGTTTGAATTTAGAGCGATTTGGACTTAACAGTTCCAATAATTCTGGTCTTGCAAAAATACTCTGAGTTTTTCTTTTCCAGCTAACTAATATAGCGTATGTAAACCATAACAATGGCAAAATACACAGAAGATAAATATATTGGAATACGTCTATTTGATACATTAAATAAAACTTTTAAAAACAGTACTTCTGAGAATCCATTCAAAAACAATTAAAGCTAGAGCTAATAATATAAGAGAGCGATACTTTTCTTCGTAATTATAATATTTAAATTCTTCAATCTCGGTTTTCTCTAACTTATTGATTTCGTCATAAATTTCTTCAAGTTTTTGATTATTAGTTGCTCTAAAATATATGCCTCCTGTCTTTTGTGAAATTTCTTTTAATAAAACTTCATCTATCTCTACTTTGGTGAGTCCGTATTTGAATTTTCCGTTTGGAAGAATTCCAACTGGTGCTAATGCGGTACCATTACTTCCAAGGCCAATCGTATAAGTCTTAATTCCAAACTCTACTGCCAACTCTGTAGCAATTTTAGGATCAATAAATCCTGAGTTATTTACACCATCCGTTAGTAAAATAATGATTTTACTTTTGGCTTTGCTATCTTTTAATCGATTAACTGAGGTCGCTAGACCCATTCCAATTGCTGTTCCATCTTCTATAAGACCTTGGAAATTTATTTCGCCTAGAGATGATTTTACTATACTTTTATCACTTGTAATTGGAGTTTTTGTGTAGCTTTCACCAGCATATACAACAAGCCCTATTCTATCAGACCTACGATCTTCAATAAATTCTCCAGCAACTCTTTTCAACGCAACTAACCTATTTGGTTTCAAATCTTGTGCCAGCATACTTGATGAAACATCTATAGCCATTACAATATCAATACCTTTATTAGTTTTTGTCCTTGTTGAAACATCAACTGTTTGAGGTCTAGCAATTGATAAAATAATCAAACTAATTGACAATAAACGAAATACATAAAGAAATGGATAGAGTTTTGCCAAAAAAGAAGAACCCATCTTAAAATTTAGAAGACTAGGCATTTTTAATATAGGTTGTTTTTTTTTCCAGGTTAAAATATTCCATACAACCATAATAGGAATAATTGAAAGAAGCCAGAGATAATTAGGGTTTGCAAAATAAATTCCTTCAATCATTTTTATAACTCTTTTATCAATTCTATACTATTAATAATGCGCTGTTCTATACTTGGAGCATAACGATCTTCTTTTTCATACATTATTGTAAGAATAATTGTGCCCTCCTCAAAAGTAAATAGTAACGCATTAAATGAACATCTAATCCGATCTGATATTCCTTTTTTGGGGTAATCTAAAGTCCCAAAAACTTTAGCTACCGATAGACCAGAAGGGAGTTCTACTGCATCATTTTTTATTAGAATATTTACAGCTCCTTTAGATTCAAAATTTGAAATTATTGAATTTATCAAAGCTTGCCCTTTTTCTAGGTCAGCTTGCTTAGGATCTAAGGTAGTAGACTGAGGTTTTTGAGAATTTCTAGATTGGAAATCAAATAGTAAATCGACATAGAACGGGCTGTCAAAAGTTCCTAATCCGAATTGTTCAATATTTTTTTCTTCTCTTGAAAAACGCTCAAGAACCTCTGGTGTCTCAATTTTCAGTGGAGGTGTACCATATTGACTTGAAATCCATTGACCGCTATAAAGTCCTTTAGTTGGATATAACAAAATAGTATCTCGGACAGGATAATAGCCATATATAAGCATACTTAAAACAAGTGCAAATGATGCTAAAATACCAACCCCAGAAAACCCCCAAATCCACAGTTCTTTTCTGCGTTTTTTTGCTAAATATTCTTGATAGGCTGCTTTTTCTTTAAGCTCTTCTTCAGTAGGTTCAGGTAAAGCTTCTTTAGTCTCAATTACTACCGTCTCAACTACTTTTCTGTCCTCATTTGCTATACGATATTCTGGCATAGATTTAGCAAATTTTACCAAATCAGCATTTTGTAAAACCTCTTTCAGACTCAAAAGTGTTTTTCTATCCAAATCAAGAGTTCCAGCATCTTTTCGAATTTCCAGTTTTGCTAAAAGTTCATCTGAGGTACTTTCAAGTGCGTCTATTTTTGCATCTTCTTGAAGATATACTCTTACAACCTCAATTAAACTTGAATAATATCTTTTATACTCTTCTTGTTTATTTAGATTCTCATTTTCGAGAGCTCTAAGTTGCTCGATAGCTCTTTCAAAAGGGGGTAGCTCACTTTCTTTTAATTCTTTTCTCCTTTTCTTAAATAAATATGTGTAAAATATCCCAGATAGAATAATTATAACTACTATGCCCCAAAGAATTCGAGCAATTATTTTATCATAATTTTTTTGTACTTCCTCTAATGGCTTTATGTCAAAAAGTTTTTGCTTTAGAGTGTCCACTTTTATTGAATTTACTCTAATTGGAATTAATCTAGAAATTTTTGAGAACCCATTAATTAATACTTGTTGTTGTGGAATATAAAAATCTCCAGAATCAAATTGAATTAGTGAATATTTTTTAGTGTATAAATAGTGATCAGAAGTTTTAAAAGTATCAACAGGACTTGACTCTAATAGTTCAAAAGGTGCAAACAAGGATTGTTCAGGAAAAACAACTTGAGCGCTAGTATCTGCTTTTACTTGAAGAAAATAATTTATTTGTTCACCTATTCTTACAACTGTAGAATCTACTGATACGGTTAATTTCTCACTTTTTTGAGCAATACAAATAAAAGATATTCCAAAAAAAACAATTGTTTTTTTAAACATTTAAATACGTGTTTTAAAATACCCTAATAACTTCTTTACATAACTTTCTTCAACACTACAACTTAGGTGTCCCGCACCGTTTTTGCTAAATAGTTCCTCGTATTTTTTTACTTTTTCCCTATATGCATCTGCATATATTTTTCGTGTTGATTTAGAAAAGGTATTTATCCATCTTACAATTTTTGTTTCAGCATCTTGCATTGGAACTATTCCTAAATTTGGTAAGACTGCTTCGATTGGATCAAAAACCCTAATTCCAGTTAAATCGTGTTTTTTTGCCACAATGCGTAAGTTCTTTTCATAACCTTCATCCATAAAATCTGAAAGAACAAATACAATGGCTTTTTTCTTTAAAACTCCTGAAAGGTATTCAAAAGTTGTTGCTATGTTTGTTTTTGAGCTTATTGGTTGAAACTCTAATAATTCCCTAATGATCCTTAATATATGTGATTTACCCTTTTTTGGTGGAATAAAAAGTTCAACATTATCAGAAAATAATAGCAAACCTACTTTGTCATTATTTTGAAGTGCAGAAAAAGCAAGAGTTGCGGCAATCTCAGTTAATATTTCTCTTTTGAATTGAGTCTTTGTACCAAAAGACTCAGAGCCACTAACATCTACAACAAGCATCATAGTTAGTTCACGTTCTTCTTCAAAAACTTTTATAAAAGGCTCATTGTAACGTGCTGTCACATTCCAATCAATTGCTCTTACATCATCTCCATATTGATACTGCCTAACTTCACTGAAAGTCATTCCACGTCCTTTAAAAGTAGATTGATATTCCCCTCCAAAAATGTTATCACTTAATCGGCGGGTTTTGATTTCAATTTTACGAACTTTTTTCAATAAGGCTTTTGTATCCATCACCTGCTGTATCAGTTAAAATAAAGTCAATCTTTCTTATGGAACCTCTACCTCATTAATAATTTGCGTTATTATTTCTTCTGAGGTAATATTTTCTGCTTCTGCCTCGTAGGTTAGTCCTATTCGGTGTCGAAGTACATCATATATAACAGCTCTAACATCTTCAGGAATAACATAACCTCTATGCTTTAGAAAAGCATAACATTTCGATGCCGTGGCAAGATTAATACTCCCTCTTGGAGAGGCACCAAAACTAATCATAGGCTTTAGTGATTCCAGTTTATAATTTTCCGGATAGCGAGTAGCAAAAATTAAGTTAAGAATATAATTTTCAATTTTTTCATCCATATATACTTCATGAACAGTCTCTTGGGCAGAGATAATTTGCTTAGTGTTAATTACAGGTTTAATATTTTTGTTAGAACTGTTGAGATTAGTACGCATAATTAGTTGCTCCTCATTAAGCTTGGGGTAGTCAATTACAGCTTTAAGCATAAATCGATCAACTTGTGCTTCTGGTAGAGGATAGGTACCCTCCTGTTCTACTGGATTTTGAGTAGCCATAACCAAAAAAGGAGCTTGGAGCTTAAAACTTGTATCTCCGATTGTTACCTGTTTTTCTTGCATTGCTTCAAGTAAAGCAGATTGAACTTTAGCTGGAGCTCTATTTATCTCATCTGCCAGAACAAAGTTGGCAAAAATTGGACCTTTCTTAATAGAAAAATCGTTTTCTTTAATGTTGTAAATCATCGTTCCAATTACATCGGCAGGAAGTAAATCCGGTGTAAACTGAATTCTGCTAAAACTTCCTTTTACCGATTTACTTAAAGTATTTATAGCTAGAGTTTTTGCGAGCCCCGGAACTCCTTCAAGTAATATGTGACCTTTACCTAAAAGCCCAATTAAAAGGCTTTCAATCATGCGCTTTTGTCCAACAATTATTTTATTTATTTCTAATGTGAGAAGATCAATAAAAGAGCTTTCTTTTTCAATTTTCTCATTAATTGACTTTATGTCAATATTTTGATTTTTAGTTTCTTCCATAGATTTTTACAATATTTTTTTGGACAATAAAATTCAAAAATAAATTACCACTTAGCTGTTAACAATTGGTTAAAAATTGAACAGATATCATCTAGCTTAAATCTGAATTGTTGCTAATTTAGGTGTTAAAATTAATCAATTGATATTCTCGTGAAGCCCTTTTCAAGAATAATTTGTGGAACCATGAGTTGGGGAGATTGGGGTAAAAAATTTTCAATACCTCAAATGCAAGAGTTAATTGAAAAAGCTGTAGATATTGGAATTCATACATTTGACCACGCTGATATCTATGGGGGATATACGACAGAGAAAAGCTTTGGTGAAGCTTTTAAAAAGAGTTCTTTAGCTAGAGAAAAAGTACAGTTTATTACCAAATGTGGTATACAAATTCCATGTCAAGCCCGGCCACTTGAGGTTAAACACTATGATTATACTGCTTCTCACATTCAACTTAGTGTAGATAACTCTTTAAAAAATCTTAATACTGAATACATTGACGTTCTTTTACTTCATAGGCCAAGTCCACTGATTGATGAAAATGTCATTAATGAAGCTATCAGAAAATTACAAAGAGAAGGGAAAGTAAAAGAGTTTGGAGTTTCAAATTTTACTCCATCTCAAATGGATTTAATTCAACAAAATATTTCGTTGGCCTGGAATCAGATAGAGTGTTCACTAACTCACGAAACACCAATGTTTGATGGTACTTTAAATCACATGAAAATTAACGGTGTAGGTACTATGGCTTGGAGTCCTTTAGGCACATATTTTAAAGAAAATTCTTCTCAAAAAAAGAGAATAAAAAAAATTTTGTTGCAATTATGTGAAAAATATAATTCTAGTGAAGATCAGATATTACTCGCATGGCTTTTATTCCATCCTTCAAAAATCTATCCTGTGGTGGGAACCACTTCCCTTAAAAGATTAAAAAGAGCTTTTGAAGCCATAAAAATTAAATTAGAAATTAGTGACTGGTTTTTACTCTTAGAAGCCAGCATGGGAAAACCTATACCTTAAATTATGAAAAATAAAATTGTTTTAATCACTGGAGCAACAAGTGGAATAGGGTGGGCTACAGCCCTAGAATTTAAAAAAGCTGGGGCAAAATTAATTTTATGTGGCAGAAGAAATGAAAGACTAAAACTTCTTGATAATAAATTGGGAGGAGAACAAAAATTATTGAATTTTGATGTTCGTGACAAAAATGACGTATTTAAATCATTTGAAAGCCTCCCAGAAAATTGGAAAGATATTGACCTATTAATTAATAATGCTGGAAATGCACATGGCTTAGATCCAGTACAATCTGCAAGCCTTGAAGATTGGGATTCTATGATTGACGGAAATGTTAAAGGTTTAATGTATGTTACAAAAGCTGTTCTTCCAAGTATGATTAAGCGCAAGAAAGGCCATATAATTAATTTAGGTTCGATTGCTGGTAAAGAAGTATACCCAAACGGAAGTGTATATTGCAGCAGTAAAGCGGCAGTAGACTTTTTTACACGCGGATTAAGAATTGATCTCAACCCACTTGGCATTAGAGTTGGAGCAATTCATCCTGGTTTAGTTGAAACTGAATTTTCCGATGTCAGATTTAAGGGCAATAAAAAAAGGGCAAAGGCAGTTTATGAGGGAATTGAAGCACTTACAGCAAAAGAAGTAGCCAGCTCAATACTTTATATGGCTAATGTTCCTGATAAAGTTACAATAGCTGACATGGTTATTTTACCAACTTGTCAAGCCAATTCTTATGTAAATAATCGTAAAAAATAACCTTAATTTATGTTTTCGGGATATAGAAAATGATTGTATGGAAAACGTGTTACATGAATTCTACGAACAGTTTCATAAATTAAATTTAGTAATTTTTTGAAGTTTTTCTTTTTCAGCGCTGAAACAAATATTGATTGCTCATTTTTTTTACTTATCCAAGATTTCTCCCATTCAGCTATCGTGTAATTTCTTTTGTCCCGCTTTTGAATTAATTCATTTTCATCCCATGGTAGTGCCTTGTAGGCATCTATTTTATTAAAAACCATTATTGTTGGCTTTTCAATACAATTGATTTCTTCAAGAATTTGATTAACAGAATCAATATGCTCCTCAAAATTTGGATGCGATATATCGACTATATGAATTAAAATGTCAGACTCCTTCACCTCATCCAATGTACTTTTAAATGATTCTATCAACTGCGTGGGTAATTTCCGAATAAATCCAACTGTATCACTTAGTAAAAAAGGAAGATTTTCTACCACAACTTTTCTGACAGTTGTATCCAATGTTGCAAAAAGTTTGTCTTCTGAAAAAACTTTACTTTTAGAAATTACATTCATCAAAGTAGACTTCCCAACATTTGTATAACCAACCAAAGAAACCCTTACTAATGAACCTCTATTCCCACGCTGTGTTGCCATTTGTTTATCAATGATTTCCAACTTATTTTTAAGTAGCGAAATTTTATTTCTTACAATCCTTCGATCAGTTTCAATCTCAGTTTCACCAGGTCCACGCATGCCTATTCCACCTCTTTGACGTTCTAAGTGCGTCCAAAGTCCCTTAAGCCGAGGAAGCAAATATTGATATTGTGCGAGCTCAACTTGGGTTCTTGCATAACTGGTTCGGGCCCTTTGAGCAAAAATATCAAGGATAAGACCTGTGCGATCAAGAATTTTTACTTTTAATAGTTTTTCAATATTGCCTTGCTGAGTTGGTGTTAATTCGTCATCAAAAATTACTGAAGAGATTTTTTTTTCCTTAACAAATTTTAATAATTCGATAATTTTCCCTGAACCTATAAAGGTTTTTGGATTAGGAAAGTCTAATTTTTGTGTGAAAGATTTGACCACTTCCCCTCCAGCGGTAAATGTCAAAAATTTCAACTCTGCCAAGTATTCTTTTGACTTTTCCTCATTTTGGTTAGAATTAATGATTCCCACCAAAACAGTTTTTTCAAGTTCAATTGGTCTGCCTTCAATCATTTACATTTGTTCCCATTTTTTAAGTTCTAATTTTCTGCCGTCAAAAACACCGTAAGTAAAATGCGTAATCCAATCCCCTAAGTTAATGTAAGTTGAATTTTTATCTAACCTAACATTTAATGGAAGATGACGGTGGCCAAAAATAAAATAATCCCGATGCCTTTGTTTTAACTTACGCTTGGAATATTGAATTAATAATTCTTTATCCTCCCCTAAATATTTCATTTCATTACCTCCTGATATCCATTTATTTTTAAGAGATAAAAATTGGCCCATTCTGATTCCTAAATCAGGATGAAGTATTTGAAAAAGTTTCTTAGCTATAGGGTTTTTAAAAACTTTCTTTATCAGTTTGTAAGAAATATCTCTTGGCCCAAGCCCGTCGCCATGACCAATAAAAAAAGAAACATTGTTATATATAAAATCTTTTGGTTCGTAATACATTTTGATGTTTAATTCTTTTTCAAAATAATCTTTTATCCAAAGGTCATGGTTTCCAACAAAATAATGAACTGGAATACCGGAATCTGTTATCGCGGCCAATTTCCCTAGCACCCTAACAAAACCTTTAGGAACCACTTTGCTATATTCAAACCAGAAGTCAAATAGGTCTCCTAATAAAAAAAGTTCTGAACCTTCTTTTTCTACCATATGAAGCCAATTGATAAAATGTCTTTCTCTTTCTGCACTAAGATTTTTATTTGGGGCTCCAAAGTGCTGGTCTGAAGCAAAATAAATTTTTTTGATTTTAGTTACTCTCATTAATTGAAACTAACCAATTGCTTGCTTTAAATCTGTAATTAGATCATCAACATGTTCTATTCCAACACTCAATCGAATTAAAGCATCAACAACACCACTCTTTTCTCTTATTTGCTTGGGTATCGAAGCATGTGTCATGCTTGCAGGATGACCAGCCAAACTTTCAACACCCCCTAAGGATTCAGCAAGAGTAAATATTTTCAATTTCTCAACAATCTTTATCGCTGATTTATAATCTGCTCCTTTAGTAACAAAAGAGAGCATCCCTCCAAAATCTTTCATTTGACTTCTTGCTATATTATGGTTAGGATGAAATTTAAACCCAGGCCAATATACCTTTTCAATTTTCGTGCTTTCTTTCAAGAAATTTGCAATTTGTGCAGTATTTTCGCAATGTCGTTGCATCCGTACATGTAAAGTTTTTATCCCCCTAAGCGTTAAAAAACTGTCCATTGGTCCACAAACAGCACCACTAGCATTTTGGATAAATTTAAGGCGTTCTGCCAAGTTCTTATCATTTACTATTAAAGCACCCAAGATAACATCTGAATGTCCAGCTAGATATTTAGTCGCAGAATGCATTACAATATCTGCTCCAATTTTTAATGGTTGTTGAATGTAGGAAGAAGCAAAAGTATTATCAACTGCTACTAAAATATCTTTGCCTTTAACTAAATCAACAACAGATTTAATGTCGATTATATTCATCATTGGGTTAGTTGGGGTTTCAATCCAAATTAACCTAGTTTTGTCATTTAAAACATTAGAAATATTTTTAGTATCATGCATTGATACGAAGTGAAACTTTAGCCCAAAATCTTTAAATATTTTGGTAAATAATCGGTATGATCCTCCATAAAGATCGTCAGTTGAAATAATTTCGTCACCAGGTTTAAGAGTTTTCAGAACTGCATCCATAGCAGCAAGCCCTGAACCAAAAGCAAAAGCAAAATTACCAGATTCAATACTAGCTAGAGATTTTTCTAATGCTTCTCTAGTAGGGTTGTGAGTACGACTATATTCAAAACCTTTGTGCTTTCCTGGGCTTTTTTGAGCGTAGGTTGAGGTTTGGTAAATTGGAGGCATTACGGCTCCATAGGCTTTATCTGGAGATTGGCCTCCATGAATAGTAGCTGTATTAAAATGAAGTTCTTCTTTCATTGTTGTATTTTATATAAGGTAAAGTTATTTGATTTTACAAAAACTATACTCTTTAGAGTAAAATGATTTTTCTTTGTAAAGAAAATTTAAATATGAGATTATTTTATTATTTAAGTACATGTCAGACATGTAAACGCATAATGAAGGATCTTGATTTAGATGATTCAATTCAAAAAATAGACATCAAAAAAAATCCTATAAATAAGGATCAATTAAATTATTTATACAAAATTGAAGGGTGCTATGAAAACTTAATAAATAAAAGAGCGCAACTTTTTAAGACTCTCAGTTTAAGCAACAATGTCTTAGGGGAAAATGATTTTAAGAAGTTACTTTTGAAACATTACACTTTTCTAAAAAGACCTGTGCTTGTTTATGATAATTATCTTTTTATTGGAAATTCTTCTAAAGTGACTATTGAGATGAAAAAGTTTTTAAGTGAACAGTAGAATATTAGCTTTTTTTGCTGCTTTTGGCGCTACAACCATTTATGGTTTGAATCATACTATAGCAAAAGTAGTTATGCCACATTATATTGGCCCCTTTGGATTTATAATGTTAAGGGTATTTGGTGCTGGGTTTTTGTTTTGGCTTGTAAGTTTATTTATAAAAAATGAAAAAATTCATCGTGAAGATTATTTTAGAATAGCCTCAGCTGCAGTTTTGGGAATGTGCATTAATATGTTAATGTTTTTTAAAGGACTTCAGTTATCTACACCTATTAATAGTGGTGTAATTGTAACTTTAACACCAATTATTATTTTGGTTCTTTCAGCATTTTTTTTGAAAGAAAAATTGACTACACAAAAGGTCATAGGTATTTTTTTAGGTTTTGTAGGTGCCGTAATGCTTGTTATTTATGGAAGCAATTCAAAGGTTATAAATGCGCCAAATATTTCATTTGGTAATATACTTCTTTTAATTAATGCAATTAGTTTTGGAGCATATCTTGTAATAGTTAAACCAATCACAAAAAAATACCACACAATCACACTAATGAAATGGATGTTTCTGCTTGGAATGATCTACACCTTCCCATTTACATACAATGAATTTAGTCAGGTATCTTGGAGTGCACTCCCATTTGAGGCAATTTGGCGAATGAGTTTTGTAGTAATTGGAACCACTTTTTTAACTTACATGCTTAATGTTTACGCTTTAAAAAAATTACCCCCAACCGTTATTGGTAGCTTGACTTACTTACAGCCACTAATAACCATAATTTATGCAGTAATTACTGGGAATGATATTTTAGATAGTGTTAAGTTTTTTGCTTGTATTTTAGTTTTTATTGGAGTTTATCTGGTTTCAAAGAAAAATTCAAAAGTTGGTCTTGAAGAATAAAAATCTTTTAAAATTTATTTATCTAAATTTTTAGGTTCTCTATTCCATCTTCTTGTATCCTTAGATGTAATTTCTTTGAATGAACTTGTCTTATTACTTATCTGAAATTTTTTCAAGATATCTTTGGGTAAAGAAGTAAGTTTTCTTGATTTAAGATTTATCCATCCCCCCGACATTTCACATCGTGCTAAATTTTCGCCCTTGTCATTATAATAATTATGCTCAAATTCAAAAAAAGTACCGTCCTTACTCAAAGCCGCTAACTCAAATGAAACTTTAATTTTCTCATCTGGTAGAATTTCTTTAAAATAGAAGAGATGTTCATTGAAAACTACAGGTCCAATAGATAACTTCATTAACGTTGAATGTGATAACCCTATATTTTTTAAAAATTTCATACGCGTATCACTTGCAAAACTTAAAAATGAAATATTCGCAAGATGCCTATTTGCATCAAGATCATTCCACCTAATTTCAAATTCTTTTAAAAACATAAAATCTTTTTTATAAATCTATTCTTTTTCTATTTTTGAAAAAAAAAAAATGAAAAAGATTATTCACTTTTTGTTGCTGGGATTAATAATAAATGCCTGCGGTGAATCAAAACCATCACAAAAACAAACAACTAGTAAAACTGAACAAAACTCAGAAGAAGAATTAAGCACAAACATTGTCATTAACTCTGATGATACGATGAAGTTCGATAAGAATATATTATTGATACCAGCAGGTAAAAAAATTACTTTAACACTCAACCATAACGGTAAATTCCCAAAAGTTGGGATGGGTCATAATTTTGTGCTTTTAAAAGCTGATACTAACGTGAGTGAATTTGCTGAAAAAGCCGCCATGGCTAGAAAAACAGATTACATTCCTGAAGGAGACCAAACTATTGCTTACACGAAGCTTTTAGGAGGAGGTGAAAGTGATACAATAACCTTTGATGCGCCAAAAAAAGGGTACTATACTTTTTTATGTACGTTTCCTGGCCATTGGCAATTAATGAAAGGCAAATTAATAGTGAAATAAAAATTATTGAAGGGACCAAGCTTTGCCTCCAGTTGCTTCATCAAGATCGACGCAACCCACATTTCTTCCTGGAACTGGTTGATAAGCAAGGATATTCTCACCAATATATTCATTGGTCCGAAACGCATTAATAGTTAGATTTCTTAAATCAGTGGTAAAACTAGCAGCAAATTTTTCTTCATCACTATTAATATCTTTACTTTTTAAAAATTTGTCTAATAGTTTATCTAACTCATCAAATGTTAAATCCCTTGTTGGTTTTTGTCCAAATTTAGTTTTAGCAACATCTTTAAAAAGCTTAAGGCTCTTGTTTATATTTTCTTTCGATTTTTTGTCCCATACTGCATCAATATAATTATCTACAAATTCTGGTAGTTTAAGTTCTATAGCTCCAGGAATGTCTGTTTTTGGAATTATAATTTCCATAAGGCGAGAAATCAAATTAAAATCTTCTGCTATAAAAAAGGTTGGTTTGAAAGTTTTAGACGATTGGCATCTTTGAAATATACTAACTATCGTAGGAGTTACTATTATAGTCCCAATCCCTTGACCAATGTTTCCTAAAGCTTTTCTCCTATCCATTTTCAATAAATTTATAAATTTTTCTTATTTAACTCTTGAATTGCGTGTTTTACAGCTCTTGCAGTAAGGGCCATATATGTTAATGAAGGATTTGCATTTCCAGAAGAGGTCATACATGATCCATCTGTTACATAAACATTTTTTACCGCATGAATTTGATTATGTTTATTTAAAACAGAATTTTTAGGGTTGTCACCCATCCTAGCTGTTCCCATTTCATGAATACCATTCCCAAAAATATATTTTTTATCATATGGTACTATTTCTTTTGCTCCAGCTGCTTCAAACATTTCAATAGCTTGTTGCATCATGTCTTTTCTCATATTGAGCTCATTTTCTTTTATCTCTGCATCAAATACTACCTTTGGTAATCCCCAACTGTCTTTATCATCCTGATCCAGATACATTTTATTTTCATGATATGGTAAAATTTCACCAAATGCTTGCATTCCAATACTCCAATCACCTGGTTTTGTGATTGATCTTTTAAAGTCTGACCCATATCCGAGTTCTAAAGCATTCTTAGATACTCCTCCTCTGCTCGCATCTCCCTGATAACCGTATCCACGAGTATAGTTTTTTTGATTTGAGTCCCCCCCTACATTTCTAAATCGTGGAATGTAAAATCCAGCTGGTTTTCTTCCTATATAATATTTTTCTTCAATCCCCTCTATTATTGCATCTGCTCCTACTTGAAAATGGTGATCCATAAGATTATGCCCTAATTCCCCAGAATCATTTCCCATCCCATTTGGAAAGCGTTCAGATATTGACTGCATTAATATTGATGTTGAACCAACTGTAGATGCACAAAGAAAAATTACTTTTGCCTTGTAATCGAAAACTTCTTTTGTATTAGAATCGATTACACGGACTCCAGTTGCTTTTCTAAGATTTTTGTCATAAATAATTTCATGAACTAATGAGTTAGGCTTAAGTGTCATATTACCAGTAAGCTCTGCTGCTGGAAGGGTTGAAGAGTTACTGCTAAAATAGGCTCCATATGGACAACCCCTTCTGCATCTATTTCTGTACTGGCAACTAACTCTTCCCAAGCCAGGTTTTGTACCTTCAGTAATGTGAGCAATCCTTGCATTAGAGACTATTCTGTCATCAAATGAATTATTGACTTTTTTTTGGAGAACTTCTTCTGCACAATTAAGTTCCATAGGCTTTAAATATATCCCATTTGGAAAGTGGGGGAGGTTTTCATTTTTCCCACTAACACCGATATATCGCTCAACATAATCATACCAAGGTGCAATATCTTTATATCTAATGGGCCAATCAATTGCAATGCCTTCTTTTAAATTAGCATTAAAATCAAAATCTGTTAATCGATAAGTATGCCTAGCCCATAGAAGGGATCTTCCACCCACGTGATAACCTCTTATCCAATTAAAGGGCTTTTCTTCCTTGTATGGATGTTCTAGATCGTTTACAAAAAAATGTTTTGTAGATTCACTGTTTACATAATCTGTTCTACTCTGTTTTGGTTGTACCCTTTTAATTTCTTGGGTGATGACATCCCCATTTTTGTAATCCCAAGGATCGTCATTCATTGTGGTGTAATCTTCGATGTGTTTTATCATCCTTCCACGCTCCAATACTAAGGTTTTCAATCCTTTTTCACAAAGTTCTTTGGCTGCCCAACCACCACTTATACCGGTTCCTATAACAATGGCATCAAATTCGGTTTCCATAAAAATTCAATTCGCTCAACTATCTAGTTATTCAAATATATATATTTTCTTTATTGATCATCATAAATTACATAAATTTAGGAACGAGTTACGATAATAAATAAAACAAACAAAGTATATGAAACCAAATATTTTTACCAAAGCCACCTTATTGATTCTTTTGATTTTCAATTTTTTGTCATGCAAAAATGAAAATAAAACTAGTAGCCCAAATCAGAAAATTTTTTTTAAGACTTCATTAGCTCAATGGTCAATACACAATTCTATTCGTGAAGATGGAGTATCTCCATATGAGTTTGCAAAAATCGCACATAATTTAGGTTTTGAAGGACTAGAATATGTAAATGATCTCTATTCAGATGTTACAGAAAGTGAAGACAAATCTTCTGCAATAAAAGAATTTGTGTCAAAGAATAATGATCTAGCTGCTAAGTACAATTTGAAAAATGTGCTTATTATGATTGACGGCGAGGGGGATTTAGCAAGCTCAAACTCTGAAGAAAGAATACAAGCTCTTGAAAATCATAAATTATGGATAGATGCTGCTAGTAAAATGAATTGTTCAGCAATTAGAATAAACTTAAAAGGAGAAAAAGAAATAGAAAGTTGGATAAAATATTCGATAGAAAGTCTTAATGCCTTAGGAGAATATGCTAAGCCTCTGAACATTAATGTGATTGTAGAAAATCACGGGGGATTATCTTCAAATGCTAGTCTTCTGATGAAAGTTATAAACCAAGTAAACTTGGAAAATTGCGGCACTTTACCAGACTTTGGTAACTTTTGTATGAGTGAGGGGTATGGATCACTTAAGGGTGATAGTTGTGAAGACCCTTATGATCCGTATTTAGGAGTCTCTGAGATGCTGCCCAGAGCATTTGGTCTGAGTGCAAAATCTTATGAGTTTGATTCTAATGGGGATGAGACCACCTTGAACTACTATAAATTGTTATCCATTGCAAAAGATGCTGGATATTCTGGATATATTGGTGTAGAATATGAAGGTGAAAAACTTTCTGAAATAGACGGTATAATTGCAACTAAAAAATTACTAGAAAAAGTAGCTTCTAAAATTTAAAGATGACTCCTTTTAGACGTTTCCAACTTTCATTCCTTTTTTTCCTTGAGTTTTTTATTTGGGGAGGATGGTTTGTTACTATGGGAACATTTCTTTCTCAAGAATTTAATGCTTCTGGGGGTCAGCTTGCACTAGCCTATGAGACGCAGTCTATAGGTGCTATAATTGCTCCTTTTGTAGTAGGATTAATTGCTGATCGTTATTTTGAAGCCCAAAAAATCTTGGGTATTCTTCACATTATAGGTGCGTCATTATTGTACATGGCAAGTAACTCCGTTAGTTTTTCAAATTTTTATCCTTACATTTTTATTTACATGCTTTTATATATGCCTACACTAGCTTTGTCAAATTCTGTAGCATTTCACCAAATGGAAGACCCCTCTAAACAATTTGCGTCAATAAGAGTGTTGGGAAGTGTAGGTTGGATAGTCGCAGGATTAGTAATCGGTTTTTTTGCATGGGAAGGAATGCAGACATTAAAATATTCTTTCTACATGTCTTCTGGTGCTTCTGCAATACTTGGGATTTACTGTTTTATGCTTCCTAATACTCCTCCAAAGTTATCTTCTAACAAAAAGTTATCTTTCCGAGAAATAATGGGTATTGACGCATTGTCTATGTTAAAAGATAAAGGTTTTCTATTTTTCTTTATTGCATCAATACTAATTTGTGTCCCGTTAGCATTTTATTATCAACATGCTAATCAATTTTTAAATGAGCTAGGAATGAAAGCGGCTGCTTCAAAAATGATTTTAGGCCAAATATCAGAAGTGTTATTTTTACTTTTACTTCCTATTTTTATTAAAAGATATGGAATTAAAAATGCCCTTATTGTTGGTATTTTGGCTTGGGGAATACGCTATATTTTATTTGCATATGGAAATGTAGGCACTCAAGTATGGATGTTGATTTTTGGAATCATTCTTCATGGTGTCTGCTACGATTTCTTTTTTGTTTCAGGCCAAATATATACTGACTTTAAAGCTGGTGAAAAATTCAAAAGTACTGCCCAAGGGTTAATTACTTTGGCGACTTATGGTGTTGGAATGCTGATTGGATTTCGATTTGCAGGATGGTTAACCGACCAATACGTTACTGATTCAGGTCATTTATGGAAGAATATATGGATTCAACCTGCTATTTTTTCATTTGTTGTTTTAACTTTATTTTTAATCTTTTTTAAGAATGAAACTATTAAAATCAAAACAGTATGAATAAAATTAAACTTGGAATATTAGGTGGCGGTGGTGACTCCTTAATCGGGATACTACACCGTGTTGCCTCGAATATGTATGATCGCTATAAAATAGTCGGAGGAGTTTTTAATCCTAATTATGAAGAAAATTTAAAATTTGCTGATAAGATTGGAGTCGATACAGATAGGGTCTACATTGACTTTGATACTTTTATAGAGGAAGAAATTAAAAAATCTAGCGAGGAACGTATTGAAGTAGTTTCTGTTCTTACCCCAAATTTTTTACACTTCCCGATGGCAAAAAAACTTTTGGAGAATGGTTTTCACGTTATCTGCGAAAAACCTTTAACTACATCATATAAAGAAGCAATTGAATTGGAAACACTCCAAAAAAAACATAACGCCATTTTTGCTGTTACTTATACCTACACTGGTTATCCTATGGTACGGCACATGAAACATTTGATAGCCTCAGGTGCCCTTGGGGAGATTCAAAAAACAGATGTGCAATATTATCAAGGATGGATAAATCCAGTCATTCATGACCCTGAAATTCGAAAGACAGTTTGGCGTCTTGATCCCGAAAAAGCTGGGATTAGCTCATGTATTGGTGATATTGGAACCCACGCATTTCAGATGACTGAATATCTAACAGGAATGGAAGTGAAATATGTACTTTCAGATCTCAATATGCTATATGATGATAATGAATTGGATCTTGATGGTACTATTCTTATTCGTTTTTCTGAAAAAGTAAAAGGAGTTATTCGAGCAAGTCAAATCGCTACAGGAGAAGAAAATGGACTAACTGTAGCTGTTTATGGTAAAAAAGGTGCCTTCAAATGGGAGCAAGAAAATCCAAACATACTTTATCACATAACTGACGATGAGCCTAAGAGAATTATTAAGCCTGGACATGCATATGTTTCTGAAGTTGCAGCTGATGGAACAAAATTACCCGGCGGACATCCTGAGGGTATATTTGATGCTATGGGTAATATCTATAAAGGTGTTGCCAAAGCCCTAAGGGACGAAACTGCATTTGATGGAGAATATCCTACGATGAACGATGGTGTAAGGGGTATGCTATTTATTGAAAAAGTTGTTGAATCACATAAAAATGGAAATATATGGCTAAGCTTGGAAAGGAAATGAAAACAGTAAAAGGACCTGGAATTTTTCTTGCCCAATTTGTTGACAATAAGGCTCCTTTTAACACATTAGAAGGAATGTGTAAGTGGGCATCTGATTTAGGGTATAAAGGAATTCAAATCCCGACATGGGAATCATTCTTAATTGATTTAGATAAAGCAGCTGAGAGTAAAACTTATTGTGATGAACTTAAAGGGAAAATAAACTCTTTTGGATTAGAAATCACTGAGCTTTCAACTCATCTTCAAGGTCAATTAGTTGCTGTTCACCCGGCATATGATTTGATGTTTGATAACTTTGCCCCAGAGGCTTTTAAAAACAATCCTAAGGCGAGGACAGATTGGGCTGTGGAGATAATGAAAAAAGCAGCAAAAGCTAGTAATCATTTGGGACTTAAAACACATGCAACTTTTTCAGGAGCTTTACTTTGGCATACATGGCATCCATGGCCTCAAAGGCCTGAGGGTCTGGTAGAACTTGGATTTAGTGAATTAGCAAAAAGATGGATGCCTATTTTGGATATATATGATGAAAATGGAGTTGACGTGTGTTATGAAATACATCCTGGTGAGGACCTTCATGATGGTGTAACATTTGAGCGCTTTCTTGAAGCAACAAACAACCACAAGAGAGTAAACATTTTATATGATCCA
Organism: Bacteroidetes bacterium SCGC AAA795-G10; assembly: GCA_003130815.1. GTDB lineage: Bacteria > Bacteroidota > Bacteroidia > Flavobacteriales > Flavobacteriaceae > MS024-2A. The sequence goes on from QFDA01000001.1 coordinate 387,914, forward strand.
AGTCATTTTGTTCTGCAACAGCTTGATTATATTGAGTATATTGATCACTACCACGATTTTATTAAATCATTTCATGTAAAAGATTCTGAATTTAAACCAACGGGTAAAAAGGGGGCGTTTGGTGGTTATGGTGATTGGATTGACCGTGCTGGACGATATCGTTCTCCTGGGGATGGCCAAATCGACTTTAAATCAATATTTACTAAACTTACGGAATATGGATGTGATGTATGGGCAGTAATGGAGTGGGAATGCTGTATAAAAAGCCCTGAACAAGGTGCTAGAGAGGGTGCTCCATTTATTAAAAGTCATATAATTGAAGCCACTCAAAAAACTTTTGATGACTTTGCAGGAGGTAAAATCGATGAGCAATTATTAAAAAATATTTTAAACTTATAGAGACAATGAAAAATTCTATTCTTCTTTTACTAATAATGTTTTTGTTTTTGAGTAATGAAAAAGCAAATAATAATTTAATTCAAACAAATGATGAGGGTTGGGAATCTCTTTTTGATGGTAAAACATTAAATGGATGGCATAGATATAATCTTAAGGGTGTAAAGCCTATATGGAAGGTAAAAAAAGGAGTGCTTACTTTTGATCCAGACTTAATACCAAGAGGAAACTATGTCCATGACCTAGTTACAGATAAAATTTTCAAAAGTTTCCAACTTTCTATAGAGTGGAACATTTCAGAAGGTGGAAATAGTGGGATTTTTTGGGGAGTACAGGAGGGTGGAAGTATCAGCAATCCTTATTTAACGGCCCCAGAAATTCAAATCATTGACAATGAAAAACATCCAGATGCTAAAGAAAAACTGAAATTCCACCAAGCTGGTGCAGTTTATGATCTTGTGGAACCTACCAAAGATGTTTGTAACCCTGCTGGTCAATGGAATCATTTTTTATTAACAATAGATCACAATAAAAATCAAGGTAGCGTGGTCCTTAATGGAACAAAAATCCATGAATTTCCATTAAGCGGAGAAAAATGGGAATCTCTGATAGCAAAATCAAAATTTAGTGACAAATGTGAGTACAAAAGATTTGCTAGACTAAAATCCGGAAAAATAAGTTTACAGGATCATGGAAATAAAGTATCGTTTAGAAACATAAAGATCCGAAGACTATAATCAAATAAACATATGATACTATCCATGACAGGTTTTGGAAAAAAGGAATTCCAACACGAGGACAAGTACATTAGTATTGAAATACGCTCTTTAAATAGTAAGAATACAGATATTACAATTAGAACTCCTAACTACTTAAGACCCCTAGACCCTGAGATTCGAAAAAAACTAGCAAATAAAATGCAAAGGGGTAAAATTGATTTAAATATACATATTGAATTTTCCGGAGATTTGGCACCTACTTCGATTAACAATAAAATAGTTAAAGCTTACATGAAACAATTAGAAGAAATTGGATCTTCTACCGAAAGTGAGCGGTTATCGATAGCAATGCGTTTACCTGACGCTTTCTCGTCAGAAAAAGAGGCTCTATGTGAGGAGGAAAAAAAGATTCTTTTATCTAATCTAGATATCTTGATCAGTGATATAAAGGATTTTCAGAAAAATGAGGGTATTGAAATGGGAAAAGATATCAAATCAAGATTAAATTTAATTGATTCACATTTGAAAAATGTTGTTGAATTAGAGCCTAAACGGATTGAAAAAATGAGAGAAAAGATTTTGACTTCAATACAAAGTCTCAAGATTGAAATTGATGCTAATCGATTTGAGCAAGAAATGATATTCTACCTTGAGAAATTTGATATAACAGAAGAAAAAGTACGCTTAATAAATCATATCAAATATTTTCGGGAGGTTATAAATGAAAATTCTCCTAATGGGAAAAAACTTGGCTTTATTGCTCAAGAAATGGGTAGAGAGATAAATACCATAGGTTCAAAAGCTAATGATGCCCATCTCCAAAAAATTGTTGTTCAAATGAAAGATGAATTAGAGAAAATTAAAGAGCAACTCCTTAATATTTTATAGATTGGATTCAGGAAAACTTGTTGTCTTATCGGCTCCTTCAGGAAGTGGTAAAACATCACTTGTTAAAGAGCTATTGAAGGAAAAACTCAATCTTGGTTTTTCAATTTCTGCAACCTCTAGGGCTCCAAGAGGGAAAGAAAAAAATAGTTTAGATTATTACTTTTTGAGTCATGAAGAGTTTGTTGATAAAATCAATGAAAATGCTTTTTTAGAGTATGAAGAAGTTTATAAAGGAACCTTTTATGGAACATTAAAAAATGAGATTAAAAGAATTTGGGAATCAGGAAAACATGTGCTTTTTGATATTGATGTTTATGGTGGTATTAAAATAAAAAACCAATATCCAGAAAATACTTTATCTGTTTTTATTATGCCACCCTCAATTAAAGAGTTAGAAATAAGACTAAGAAAACGGGGCACGGAAAGTGAAGAAAAAATCAAAAATCGTCTTAATAAATCAAAGGAAGAATTGTCCTTATCAAAAAAATTTGATGTGGTAGTTATGAATGATGATTTTATAGAAACGAAAATTAAACTAATAGAAATCGTAAATGAATTCATAAAATCTTAATCATAAAAATAAATTTTTAAATGAAGAGAATTGGTTTATTTTTTGGCAGCTTTAATCCAATACATAATGACCATTTAAAACTAGCTTCTTTTTTTCTTGAAAAAGCTGACCTAGATTTAATTTGGTTTATGATTACACCTCAAAATCCATGGAAAAAAATAACTGATCTGTTAGATGAAACTGAACGTTTAAAAATAGTATCTCAGGCGCTATTATCTCATCCAAAATTTGAAGTGAATATGATTGAATTTAAACTGCCTAAACCAAATTATACATACACAACTCTTACAAAATTAAAAAAAGAATATCCTGAAAAAGTATTTAAACTCATACTGGGAGCTGATAATCTTATTTCTTTTGACAAATGGAAAAATTACGATAAAATTTTAGATGAATTTGAATTATTGATTTATCCAAGGGTAACCAATGAGTCAATTCCAAAAAAGTTTTTAGAGCATTCAAAAATTTTTTGGCCCAAAGCTCCAGATTTAATAATTAGCTCCTCTGAAATAAGAAAAAAAATTCGTGAAGGCAACGATGTTAGTACTAAAGTTCCAACTAAAAGTTGGGAGTATATAAAAGAGAATAATTTTTATTCTACTTAATTAACTTTCAATTAAAACTTCTCTTATTAAACGTTTTGTGATTTCCTCGCGGCTCCAATTCTTAATATTTGATAACTTATTTTTAGGTTTTTTTACAAAATCAATTAAATTTCTCAAGTAATCTTCAATAATTTTTTTTTCATAATCTCTAGCTATACATACATTGGTGGCTTGTAATAAAAATCTAGAGGTATTAGTATCTGGACTTCCAATACATAGTATTGGAATTTCTGTTGCTAAATATTCTAATAATTTCCCAGATATCATTTGATTTTGAGCTTCTTTAAAAATGAAATTACACAAAAGATCTGCACTTTTCATAAGCGCAATTGCTTTTGAATGAGATATATAACCTAAATATTCGAAATCTACTTTAGGTATTTTAAATCTAATTTCATTAATAATGTCAGAATTTATATTTCCTGCTATCGTAAAATAAATTGAATAATAATTTGAAAGCTTTTTTATAACCTCTAAAAGAACTATGTAATTTTGATTTTTTGTAAGTAATCCCGTGTAAACAATATGAAATCCATTTTTCTTGGGTAAAGATTTGGTCATTTTCATGAGCCCTGAATCATAACCATTAGGCAGAGTTACAAACTTTTGATTAGGGGCTTTCAATTTAAGTTTATTTATAAAAATTCCATCAGCACTAGTTATGACACCATTTGCATTTTGAATTACTTGTTTCTCAAGTCTTTCATCTCTAGAAACAGTTTTTTTGGAACGATATAATGAAGTGTTGTAAAAAATATCTGTCCAAGGATCCCTTAGATCAACCCACCAATTAAAATCATAATATTTCCTTAGCCTTAAACCAACTAAATGTGTTGAATGAGGAGGCCCAGTAGTTATTATTTTTTTTATTTTTTCTTCTCTAATTAAGTTAAATGCAGCTCGATATGCAAAATTGTTCCAACCTATTCTTGCATCAGGCACAAAAAAATTTCCCCTGATATATGCAGCAAGTTTCATGAAAAGGTTGTTTGTTTTTACTTCACCTTGTGGTATTCCAATTTTTTTATCTCCAGTAATTATTCTTGAATACCATTTTAATGGTTCGAGAGTTCCTGTTTTAATGACTTTTAAGTCTTTGACTTCCTCATTTAAAGTTTGGTCTAGAACAGGATATGATGCTTTAGATTCATCAACTGTGATTACAAAAGGTAAATATCCAAGCTTCTTTAAATATTTAGCGAAATACATCCACCGCTGAACGCCGGACCCTCCAGATGGTGGCCAATAATAGGTGATGATTAAAATTTTGGATTTATTCCCGTTCAATATTATTTTTTTGCCTTCCATAGAGGTACAGATGAGCATGCCTCTCCATAGAATATACTTTTTGCAACTTTCTGTAATCGTTGTATTAAATAAATATAGGATGCTTCTGGTATGGAATAATCCGAACAACCTTTTATAATGAGTGGTTTCCCTTTAAATTTTTCTAAATTTAATTGATCAATAGTTTTAGAAAAAAGGTGTTTTTCAAGTTCATTTAAGCTTCCTAGTATGATAATTTTTGCAAATGGTGACAAATAGGTAGTTATCAAAAGTGTAGCCCATGCAGGTAAAATTAAATCTGCAGAGCAATCCAAGGCAATCAAATGATCTTTATATTTTGACCAATTATGCTCTTTTAGAGATTGTCTAAATGCCTTTTCACGAAGTACACCCTCTTCTAGCCATTGAGAAATATCTACTAAAGTTCGTACACCTTTTGATTTATAATCCTGAAGATCAACAATAATAAGTGAACTATTAGAAACTTTATTTATAATAGTATTATTCATAATCTTTAGAGCATTCCTAATTCAAGCTTAGCCTCTTCACTCATTAAATCTTGTGTCCAAGGTGGATCAAAAGTTATCTCGACTTCAGCAGATTTCACTTCATCAAGAGATTTAACTTTTTCCTCAACTTCCTTCGGTAAAGATTCAGCAACAGGGCAGTTCGGTGTGGTTAATGTCATCAAAATTTTCACTTCAAAATCTTCATTAACTAAAACGTCATAAATTAATCCCAATTCATAAATATCAACAGGGATTTCCGGATCAAAAATAGTTTTTAAGGTCCCAACAATTTTTTCTCCCAAAATACTAGTATCAATTTCTTCTGACATAAATTTTAATTTAATTGTGTTTGAAAAGCTACAGCATACATTTTTATTTGCTTGACCATCGAAACTAGACCATTTGCACGAGTAGGAGACAAATGTTCTTTAAGTCCAATATTATCAATAAAATCTATATTCGAATCAATAATTGAGCGTGGGTGCTGATTTGAAAATACCCTTATTAAAATTGCAATAATGCCTTTAGTTATTATAGCATCACTATCTGCTGTAAACTTGACCTTATCTCCATCTAGGTGTGCGTGAATCCATACTTTACTCTGACAACCCTTAATAATATTTTCTTCAGTTTTGTGTGTTTTGTCAATCAATGGCAAAGTCTTCCCTAATTCAATCATATGCTCATAACGTTGAGTCCAGTCTTCAAAAAATGAAAACTCTTCAATAATCTCTTTTTGTATAGACTCAATTTCACTCATTTTTAAAATTATTAAATTATTGTAACATTTTAATTGCTTTTTGAACTCCTTTAACCATAATATCAATTTCGTCAAAAGTATTATAAAAGGAAAACGATGCTCTTACAGTGCCTGGAATTTCAAAATAATCCATAATGGGTTGCGCACAATGATGGCCTGTTCTTACGGCAATACCCATTTGATCCAAAATACTACCTATATCATATGGGTGAACATTTTTTACATTGAATGAAATAACCGCAGTTTTTTTATGTAAGTCTCCATAAATTTTAATCCCGTGAATTTTTTTTATTTCTTCAGTAGCATATTTTAAAAGATCATTCTCGTATTTAATTATATTTTCGAATCCTATGCTGTTCATATAATCCAAAGCTGTACCAAAAGCAATACCACCCGCTATATTAGGAGTACCAGCTTCAAACTTATGTGGAAGATCTGCATAAGTAGTTTTTTCAAATGTAACACTAGAAATCATTTCACCTCCACCTTGGTAAGGAGGTAATTTCTCTAATAATTCAGTTTTCCCGTATAGCATACCAATTCCTGTTGGGCCACATAGCTTGTGAGCTGAAGTCACATAAAAATCAACATTCATTTTCTGTAAATCTGGTTTTATGTGAGCACACGCTTGAGCACCGTCTATTAAAACATAAGCGCCATTTTTATGTGCCATTTCAATAATTTCATCAACAGGGTTTAGAGTGCCTAAGGCATTTGAAACATGATTTACAAAAACTAATTTTGTTTTTTTATTAAGAATATTTTTGTAAGTCTTAATATCCAAGGTTCCCTCTTGAGTCATAGGAATAACCTTAAGTTTAGCACCTGTTTTTTCACATAACATTTGCCAAGGAACAATATTAGAATGATGTTCTAAAGCTGAAATAATTAATTCATCTTCTGGTTTCAATAATTTGCTAAATCCAGATGCTACTAGATTTATACTTTCTGTTGTTCCAGAGGTAAAAATGATTTCATAGGGTTTGGCAACATTAAAATGCTCTTGTATTTTTATTCTTGCTTCTTCATATGCATCTGTTGCCTCCTGACTAAGCTTGTGGACGCCTCTATGAATATTTGAATTTAAACGTGTATAATAATCGATAATCACATCAATTACTTGCTGAGGAGTTTGAGATGTTGCAGCATTATCAAAATAAATCAGATTTTGTCCATTTACTTTTCTACTCAATATTGGAAAGTCTTCACGGATTTTTAAAATATCTAACATTATAATTCAAATCCTAGATTCACACCGAGTTTTCTTGCAATTTGTCCATTAATTCTCTTTTTTAAAGAAGGGAGTTGTACGCTTTCAAGAACATTATTTGCAAATGCATAGGTCATTAGAGCCTTAGCTTCTTTTTTAGGAATGCCTCTTGACCGAAGATAAAACAATGCTTCTTCATCCATCTGGCCAATTGTACAACCATGGGAGCATTTCACATCATCTGCGTATATTTCCAGTTGAGGTTTACTATTTACAGTTGCTTTATCATCTAGTAGGACATTATTATTTTGCTGAAAAGCATTAGTTTTTTGTGCGATCTTGTCTACGAGTATTTGTCCATTGAAGACCCCTTCGGAACGCTCAGAAAAAATACCCTTGTAATCTTGGTGGCTCTCACAATTTGGATGAGAATGATGAACCATTGTCGAGTGATCAACGTGCTGTTTGCCTTCTAAAATTGTAACTCCTTTAAGAGTTGATAATATACGTTGGCCTGTATGATAGTATCTCAGGTTATTTCTTACTAGCTTACCACCCAAAGAAAATGTATGAACACTTGCATGACTATTTTTTGCTTGTTGTATGTAAGTATTATCAATTAAGGAAGCCGATGTTAAATCATTTTGCAATTTATAATAATCTACAAATGCTTCTTCATGAACATAAACTTCTGTAACACTATTTGTAACTACAGGGTGTTCTTTTAAACTTTGGTGCCTTTCAATAATTTGAACCTGAGAGTTTTTATCAACCACAATTAAATTTCTAGGTTGAAGCCAGAGAGAATGTTCTTCCCCAGATGCAAAATGAATAATCTCAATAGGTTTTTCAGCAACTGTTTTTTTGGGTATATAAACAAAAGCCCCCTCCTTGCTATAAGAAGTATTAAGAGCTGTAAGACTTTCCTCTAAACTTGCAATTTTATTAAAATATGTATTTATTAAATTCCTGTATTTTGGTTTTGTAAGAGCTGCGGACATTAAACAAACATCTAAGCCATCATGTGTAGTATTTGATAAAAATGGGCTGTAAACGCCATCAATAAAAATTACTTTGTAAGTATCAGTGTCATATAGAAAGTATTTTTTTACATCCTTTAATTCAATACTTGCTTCAGATCTCGGGAAAAGTGCATAATCAGCATTAACTAGCGCATTCAAAGATGTATACTTCCAAGATTCATCTTTTTTTGTTGGAAATCCTTTTTTTTCAAATACTCTTAATGCTTTTGCTCGAGTTTGATGTACACTGTCTAATAAATCTAAGTCTTCCTCAAAAGCTAGATAGGATGAAATCAATTTCTCTTTAAATTCCATTTATGCTAATTCTTTTATCCAATCGTACCCTTTTGCCTCCAATTCATGTGCCAATTCTTTGGTACCGGATTTTACTATCTTACCACCAAAAAGAACATGTACAAAATCTGGTACTATATATTCTAAGAGACGTTGATAGTGTGTTATTACAACTACTGCATTTTCTTTAGCTTTAAACTTATTCACTCCATTCGCGACTATTTTCAATGCGTCAATATCTAATCCTGAGTCTGTTTCATCTAGTATTGCTAAAGTTGGCTCTAACATAGCCATTTGAAAAATTTCATTTCGTTTTTTTTCACCTCCAGAAAATCCTTCATTCAAGGATCGGGATAAAAATTTTGAATCTATATCTAATAGAGTAGACTTTTCTCGTATTTTTTTTAATAATTCACTTGCTCCCAAATCACTTAACCCTTGAGCCTTCCTATTTGCATTGATGGCTGTTTTTATAAAGTTTGTAACGGTTACACCCGGTATTTCAACTGGATATTGAAAGGATAAAAAGATTCCCAGATGTGCTCTTTCTTCTGGATCAAGCCCAGATAAATCTTTCTCTTTGAGTAAAATTTTACCTTGGGTGACATCATAATCTTCATTCCCAGCAATAACAGAAGACAAAGTGCTTTTACCTGATCCGTTAGGTCCCATAATTGCGTGTACCTCACCAGCTTTTACATTGAGATCAATGCCATTTAAAATTGCTCTTCCTTCAACTTCAGCATGTAAATTTTCTATTGTTAACATTACTTTGCTATTTGTTTTTATTTATGTCTATAAAGTATTAGCCAACACTTCCTTCTAAACTAATTTCAAGAAGTTTTTGAGCTTCGACTGCAAACTCCATTGGAAGTTTATTTAGAACTTCTTTACTGAACCCGTTAACTATAAGTGCTATGGCTTTTTCTGTATCAATACCTCTTTGGTTGCAGTAAAAGATTTGATCTTCACCAATCTTACTTGTAGTTGCTTCATGCTCAACTTGGGCTGAATTATTTTTAGCTTCGATATAAGGAAATGTGTGTGCTCCACAATTATTTCCCATTAATAACGAATCGCACTGTGAGAAGTTTCTCGCATTTTTTGCTCTAGACCCGACTTTCACGAGGCCACGATAACTATTTTGTGATTTCCCTGCAGAAATTCCTTTAGAAATAATCGTGCTACGAGTATTTTTACCTAAATGAACCATTTTTGTTCCAGTATCTGCTTGTTGGAAATTATTAGTAACAGCTATTGAATAAAATTCTCCAATCGAGTTGTCTCCTTTTAAAACACATGAAGGATATTTCCAAGTAACAGCAGATCCAGTTTCTACTTGAGTCCATGAAATTTTTGCCCGGTCGTGACAAAGTCCCCTTTTAGTAACAAAATTGAAAACACCTCCTTTTCCATTTTTATCACCAGGAAACCAGTTTTGCACTGTAGAATATTTTATTTCAGCATCGTCAAGAGCTATTAATTCAACGACAGCTGCATGAAGCTGATTTTCATCCCTAGAGGGAGCTGTACATCCTTCCAAATAACTCACATAACTTTGCTCATCTGCGATGACAAGTGTTCTTTCAAATTGGCCAGTACCTGCTTGATTAATTCTGAAATAAGTAGATAATTCCATTGGACAACGAACTCCTTTCGGAATGTAACAAAAAGAACCGTCTGTGAATACAGCACTGTTTAATGCTGAGTAATAATTGTCTCTTGGAGGTATAACGGTGCCAATATATTTTTTTACTAATTCAGGATGTTTTTGAATAGCTTCTGATATAGAACAAAAAATTATACCTTTTTCTGCTAAAGTATCTCTAAAAGTAGTTGCAACTGAGACTGAATCCATGACAATATCTACAGCAACACCCGAAAGCTTTTTCTGTTCATCAATAGAAATACCAAGCTTATCAAATGTTTTTAGAAGCTCCGGATCAACTTCCTCAAGACTGTTATACTTTGGTTTTTGTTTAGGGGCGGAATAGTATGAAATTTTTTGCAGATCTGGCTTTTTGTACTTTACATTTGACCAATCAGGTTCCACCATTTTTTTGAAACTTGAAAAAGCATCCAATCGCCATTCAGTCATCCATTCTGGCTCACCTTTTTTTCCTGATATTTTTCTAATTATGTCCTCATTTAAACCCACAGGAAATGTGTCCGATTCTATATCGGTATAAAAACCATACTCATATTCCTTAGTTTCTAATTCTTTTTTTAACTCTTCTTCTGTGTATGCCATAATTTATTAAAGTGAAAAACTTTCCCCACAGCCACAAGTCCTTTGAGCGTTAGGATTATTAAAAACAAAGCCTTTACCATTTAGTCCGCCTGAATATTCTAATATAGTACCCGCCAGATATAGTATACTTTTTTTGTCAACTATAATTTTAACTTGATTATCTTCATAAATCTTATCCTCTTTTTTTATTTCAGAATCAAATTTTAATTCATAGGAGAGGCCCGAACAACCTCCGCTTTTGACACCAACACGAACATAATCTCTTGATGGGTCAAAACCTTCCTCTTTCATCAAAGTCGAAACTTTTTGTTTAGCTGTTTCGTGAACTTTTATCATAATTAGTTAACATTATATTTAACAGTAAGCAAATATACGTTATTTCTACTGATTTTATTGGTAAAGCCATTGATTTACACTATTGGTAGATTGCATAACTTAATACCAAATAGCAAGAAAAATATCTTTTGAACCTTTTGAATTTTGAAAAGGTTTTAAAACACTTTCTGAACTGCCAATAACTATAACTTTGTTTTGATGACTCAAAATAACATCGTTGGCCTGGTTAATACCATAATCTCCAAGAGCAGTTGTTTTAATTAGGCTTCCATTCTCAAGAGTGTAGTATAATGCAATATCGTTGCCTACATTTTCCGTATTTAAAAATCTGTTTTGATTACTCCTTTGACCAACAATAATAAGCGTTCCATCTTTACGCCTTAAAAATGAGTTTGCCTTTTCAAAGCTAGATGTTCCAATATTTCTCAAATCTTTTAGTTTACCGTCTGATGATAATCTTGCAAGTACAATATCTGATGATCCATACGCCGATTTTATATCACCATCTAAACTATATGTCTGACCCAAAATAAGATAGTCCCCATTTGGAGCTTCAATTATAGCCTTTCCACTGTCATATTCGCTCCCACCGATAGATTTTTCCCAAATTAATTGTCCTTTGCCATCTATCTTTACGACCCAAATATCATAGCTACCTTTTGGATTAGTTATATCAATGTCATCACTTTCTGATGAACCCATAATTACAAATTCACCTTGAGAGGTTTCGATCGCATCATATGATCGGTCATTATTTGAGCCCCCAAAATAATTTCGCCATTGCAGATTACCATTCATATCAATTTTGTGGACCCAAAATTCTCCAACACCATGCCTTGACAAGTTGTTAGATTTGATCTTGTTTCTTCCTAAGCCTTGGGATGCAGATACATCCAAAAATCCATTAAAGAAAAGGCCTCCATCTGAAGTTTCTATTATGTTGTATGCATGATCGTGGCCCGAAAAACCAAAGCTTTTTTCCCATATTATTAAACCACTAGGGGCTGTTCTAATTAACCAATTATCATGTTGACCCCTATTCTCACTAGAATCGCCATCACTACTTTTACTATAACCAACTAACACATACCCATCATCAGACAATTGAACTAAGTCTTGACCTCTATCATCCTCTGAACCGCCATAAGTTTTTGTCCATTTTAGATTTAAATTTGAGTCAAATTTCATTAAGAAAATATCACTCCCATTTCTTTTTTTATTTGAAAAATGACCATCAATACTTTTTGTATTCCCTATTAATGCAAATCCTCCATCATTTGTATTAATAATTGAATTGGCAATATCCTCTTCACTACCACCATAAGTTTTAACCTCTTGCCATTGATTTTTAGCAGGTGGTAAAAAAGACCAATTTGTTTCACTAATAGAATTACATCCTAAGAAAATAAATATAATGGGTTTAAATATGTAATTATTCATCTTTAGCTGATGCCTTTACTAAAAATAATCCTGAATCTATATCACTTATAGCAATAACTCCACTTTCAAAAAATGGGTATATGCTCCATACGCCATTAAATTTGGGATTATTATCTGATGGATATGTATCAAAAAAACCTTTTTCAAATATTGTTTTATTTTGTACTTCACTAATATCAATTACTCTAAGACCTGCACTATAATTGGCTAAAAAAAAATATTCTCCCACTATATAACCGTTGTGATCTATTGCAGGGAAATTTGAAAAATATTTAAAATGTAATTTAGGCTCTTTTAAGCTTGAAAAATCAAATATTCGGGTTTGAGTTTTTAATCCAAATTGCAATTCATCCAATTCATCACCAAGAAAAAAGTATCTATGATCCTCCGTTAAAAATCCTTGGTGGGTATATCCTGGACTAGAATAATCGATTGTACTTATTTTTGAAGGATTCAATTTATCAGTAACATCTAAAATAACAATTCTATTATTTTCTCCTCCATCACTATTACTACCAAAAAAAATTTCTTTTCCTTGAAATTCTGGGTCTGGACCTATATAGTTTACAACATGTGCGTCATGAGTGTATCTCTCCCTAGAATAACCTCCTAAAATTTTGGGATTTTTAGGGTCACTAATATCTATAAAAACTGGACCCCCTGCATATAAATTTGATCCCATAACATAAGCAAATGAAGATGCTTCATTAATCCAAATATTGTGTGCATTACCGAAGTCTTCTAAAACCGCGCTAGCATCAAAAATTTCAAAATTTTTAACACTTCTTAGCTTTGTCAGATCAAAAACTTGTAACCCGTGATTTTGTGCCTCACTCACAATAAAAGCGTGGTTTTTAAATACTTTGACGTCTCTCCATGGGCTAGTTGTTGAAGCAGATGGTAATTTCCCCAAAAAAATAGGATTTTCCGGATCACTTATATCTATAAAAGCTGTACCGTCGTCTAGTCCTAAGAGTACATATTCTTTTTCAGTTTCAGGATCCTTCCATCCCCAATTATCGTTAGCTGAATTGCTGCCGAATTCTCGTAGAGATATTTGAGCTAATAAATCATAACCCAAACAGGGATAATTACCTGCATAGCCATCTAAGCAGGGTTTCTTAAAATTTTTATCATTAATTACTGGACCTGTATCAAAGACTTCATCACCTAAAACTAATTCTCCAGGTATTTCGCTTTTATTACAACTTAGGGCAATGAACAAAAGATACAATGAACACTTTTTCATACGCCTAAAATTAAAAAAAACAGAAATAGAATTCATATTTTAGAATTATATAAGATGCTTACATTTGTAATGTGTTAGAAGATAAAAAATCCACCAATACTCCCTTAAGTAATTTAGGAGAGTTTGCTCTTATCGAACATCTAACAAAAAACTTCAATCTCATAAACAAGTCTAGCCTTCTAGGAATAGGTGACGATGCTGCTATTATTAATGATAAAGGTAAATCAACTTTGATTACTACAGATTTGTTAATTGAAGGTATACATTTTGACCTTGGCTATGTCCCTCTAAAACATTTGGGTTATAAATCAGTGATGGTCAATCTTTCTGATCTTTATGCAATGAATGTGTATCCAAGTCAAATCACAACATCAATTGCAGTATCCAATCGTTTTTCTTTGGAAGCTCTTGAGGAAATTTATAAAGGAATTCAGTTGGCATGTAAAAATTATGATGTAGACCTTGTAGGAGGCGATACTACAAGCAGTAAAACTGGCTTGATTATATCAATAACCGCAGCTGGATTTGGTGATAAAAATAGAATTGCTAATAGGAAAGGCGCAAAAGAAAATGATTTATTGGTTGTAAGTGGAGATTTAGGTGGTGCATATGTAGGATTACAGGTGCTAGAACGCGAAAAAGCAGTTTTTAAAGTTAATCCAAATACCCAGCCAGATTTAAGCAAATACTCTTACTGTATTGAAAAACAATTGAAACCAGAGGCAAGAAAAGATGTAATTAAACTTTTAGATGAATTAGAAGTTATACCAACTTCTATGATTGATATAAGTGACGGGTTGTCTTCAGAAATATTACATCTTTCAAAATCTTCTAATGTAGGCTTTTACCTTTTTGAAGAAAAAATCCCAATAGATCCTCATGTAAATTTAATTTGTGAAGAATTTAAATTTAACCCTACAATAGCTGCTTTAAACGGAGGAGAAGATTATGAATTGCTTTTTACAATTAGTCAAAATGATTTTGATAAAATTAAAGATCATCCTTTCCTAACAGTTATAGGTCACGCTTGTGATAAAAAAATAGGTTGTCAAATGATTACAGGTCTAGGTCAACAAATAGAATTAACAGCTCAGGGATGGCAATCCTTCTCCAAAATTTAACTAACCTAAAGATACATCTAAAGTCATCATTACAATAAAGCCTAATATAAATCCTAATGTAGCGACATCTGTATACTGGTCTTGTTGAGTTTCAGGGATTACCTCCTCCACAACAACAAAAATCATAGCACCTGCGGCAAATGCCATGGCATATGGAAGCAAAGGTGTAAAAAATGTTACAGCCACAGCACCAACTACAGCTGCTATAGGTTCAACTATGGCAGAGAGCTGTCCATACCAAAAACTTTTGAGTTTTGAGACTCCTTGCCTTCTCATTGGCATTGATACTGCTATACCTTCTGGAAAATTTTGAATTCCGATTCCCAACGCTAAGGCAACTGCTCCAGTTATTGAGGCTTCTGGTATTCCTACAGCTACTCCGCCGAACAATACACCTACTGCAAGCCCTTCGGGAATATTATGTAATGTTATTGCTAAAACTAGTAAGGTGGTTCGATGCCAAGGGGTTTTAATTCCCTCAGATTCTTTAAAATTTATATGTACATGTGGTAATACCTTATCCATTCCAAAAATAAATAAGGCACCTAATCCAAAACCAATAGCTGCAGGTAAAACTTTTATAAATCCCTCTCCTGGACTCATCTCAATTCCAGGAGATAATAAACTCCAAAAGCTTGCAGCAACCATTACTCCGCCTGTAAAACCAAGCATTCCGTCAAGTAAAGCTCTGTTCATCCCCCTAATAAAAAAAACAAGAGAAGCTCCAAGAGCTGTTACTGCCCAGGTAAATAAAGTAGCATAAAATGCTCCGTAAACGGGATTTGTACTCTCAAAAAATCCAACTATTGCTTCCACTGATTTAAATTTTAGACGAAAATAGAGAGTTTGTATGAATATTTTAACATGTATAAGTGTTTTAATTACTTTTATACTTCAACTATGAACGATAAATATTTTGATTATATAATTTGTGGTGGTGGTGCCTCAGGAATACTGCTTTTAAGAGCTTTACGTCAAGATGATTATTTTGAGGATCAAACAATTTTAATTGTAGATAAAGAATTAAAAAGTGGAAATGACCGAACTTGGTGCTATTGGGAAAAGCCAATTGGTGAATTTGACTCAATTCTTTCACAAAAATGGGATCGCGCACAATTTAGTTCTGACACATATACAAGCGAATTTGATCTAAATCCATTCCAATATAAAATGTTGAGATCAGGAATTATTTATGATAAATTTCATAAGCAAATTAAAAAATTTAAAAAAACAAAATTTCTCTTAGCAGAAATTAAAGATATTGTTTCAAAAGGTACACATACACAAGTAATCACAAGTTCAGGAAGCTTTAAATCGAAATGTGTTTTTAGTAGTCTTTTTGATTTAAAGCCTTTATTAAACCAAAAAAAATACCCCGTATTAAAACAACATTTTTTGGGATGGTTTATTAAAACAAAAAAACCCGTTTTCGATCCTAAAAAAATTATTTTCATGGATTTTAATATACCACAAGAAAATGAAACTCGTTTTATTTATTTGCTTCCAAAAAATAGCCATGAAGCTCTAGTTGAATATACACTTTTCTCAAAAAATATTTTGAAAACAGAAGAATACGAAAAAGGCATAAAATTGTATCTTGAATCTAAAGGAATAGTTGACTTTATAATTGAGGAAAAAGAAAAAGGAAGTATTCCTATGACCTGTTTCCCTTTTTATAAACTAAATACCCCAAGTCTTTTACATATTGGCACTGCAGGCGGTTGGACTAAACCCAGTACAGGATTCACATTTATGAATACTCGCCGAAAAATTGACAATTTACTCTCTTTTTTAAAAACAAAAAAACCTCTGGATGTATTTAGTTTTAAAAACCGCTTTTTATTTTATGATTTATTATTTATTGATGTTTTAACAAAATATAATGACCAGGGGAGTAATTTATTTGCTCGTATGTTTCAAAAAAATCATCCTGTAGATGTTTTGCGTTTTATTGACGAAAAATCTAGTTTTTTAAAAGAGCTTAAGATTTTTATCTCATTTTCATTTAAGCAACAAGTATGGTTTCTTAACGCAATTCGCCGAAGAATTTTTTAAAATTCTCTCTTCATTAAATTTTCCCCAAAGTTTTTAAATATATTTTTTGCCTCCGGACTGATTTTAAGATTAGAAAGTCTTTTAAATGCCTTTATTGTGTAATCGTTTACCAATTTCATGCAAGCTTCTCCAGCATTTATTTTATCAAAAATAGACTTAACTATATCTATTTTTTTATTGCCTAACTCATTACCTGTTCTTTTGTCATACCATTTCAATAATTCTTTTTTTTCATTTGTTGAACCATAAGACATTGCATAATGAAATAATATCGTCTTTTTGTTTTCAATTATATCACCTCCAATTTTTTTCCCAAAAGAAATTGAATCACCATATACATCAAGATAGTCATCTTGAATCTGAAAGGCAATTCCCAGTAATTCTCCAAATTCATAAATAGCTTCTAAATCATCCTGTGATGCATCTGCTATCAAAGCACCCATTTTTAAAGCACATCCTATTAAAACCGCTGTTTTTAATCTTATCATTTCTAAATAATTATTTTGATTAACATCAACTTTGTCCTCAAAATCTATGTCATATTGTTGTCCCTCACATACCTCTAGGGCAGTCTTATTCAATAGTTTTGTAAGTTTTAAAAAAAGTGGATTTTCGTACTCTTCTAATGCCTGATAAGCTTTTATTAGCATAACATCTCCAGAGATAATACCGGTATTAATATTCCATTTGTTGTGTACTGTTAATGAACCTCTTCTTAATTCAGCACTATCCATTATATCATCATGAACTAGAGTGAAATTGTGAAAAATTTCTATTGCTAAAGCGGCACCTACTGCTTCTTTATATTTGTTCCCAAATAAATCAGCTGACATCATTACTAATAATGGACGTATGCGTTTTCCTCCTAGATTAAGAATGTATCGAATAGGTTCGTAAAGATTTTCGGGTGATTTTTTATCTAAATAGTTTTTTAAGCTAGATTCGAAAGCATCCATGTATTTTTTCTCATTTTTCATATAAGTATAAAATTAAGATTTTTAATAAGAAACTTAGGAAACTTTTTTTGTATTTAAGTTTCCTTTTATATATTTGCAGGAAAATGAAAGAAAAAATTATAGATATTGCTATATCAGAATTTTCAAACTACGGTTTTAAGAGTGTTACTGTAGATGATATTGCATTGAAAATGGGTGTTTCAAAAAAAACAATCTATGCTCACTTCCCAAAAAAAGAAACTCTAGTCGAAACTAGTGTTATGAAACATTTTGACTTTGTTATAGAAAAAATTCTTTTTATTTCTAAACATTCTAAAGATCCAATCATAGAATTATACCAAATGAATAAAGAGGCTTTGAAACATCTATCAAACGAAAAAAATTCACCTATTTATCAACTGCAAAAATATTACAAAAACATCTATCTAAAACTGCAAATAAAGGAGTTTACCGTTCTAGGAGAGATGTTTTCTAAAAGTCTTTTAAGAGGTATTGAAACTGGTCTTTTTCGTTCAGAAATTAATATCGATTTTGTTACTAGGATTTTTTTTAATGGCATCAGGGGGATTCAAGATCTAGAACTTTTCCCAATTGAAAAATATAAAAACGAACAATTACTGATTCACTTCACAGAGTATCATTTAAGAGCAATCTGTACTCAAAACGGTATTGGAAAATTAAATCATTATAAAAAAGAGTTAAACGTATGATTTCAAAATATTGTTGCATTTCATTTCTTATATGTAGCTTAAGTTTTACTTTTGCCCAACAACTACCTGAGGAGGTAACTCTAGAACAAGCCATAGCTTTTGGTGAAAAAAATAATCGTAATATTCAGAAAGCTAACCTTGAAATTAGAAAAGCTTACAAGGATCAATGGAGCACAATTGCTATTGGTTTACCACAAATAAGTGCAAATGCAAACTATCAAAATTTTTTAGAATTACCTACCTCTTTAATTCCAGCACAATTCTTTGGAGGAAACGAAGGCGATTTTGCAGAAGTACAGTTTGGAACTCCACAAACAATGACAGCTGGGGTTACAATTCAACAACTAATTTTTGATGGATCATATATAGTTGGTTTAGAAGCATCAAAAATTTTCCTGAAAATATCAGAAAATATTTTTGAGAAGACTGTTCTTGAAGTTAGAAAAAATATTGTTAATGCCTATTCATCAGTCCTTTTAGCTAGAGAGAATATTAGGTTACTAGAAAAAAATAGAGATAACTTAACTAAAACATTTAATGAGCTAAACCAATTGTACCTTAATGGATTTGAGGAAGAAGAAAGTGTTGAACAAATCCGACTAACTCTATCAGGAATTGAATCGCAACTTAGATACGCTAGAAACATTGAGCGAATAACTTTAAATATGCTTAAATTTCTTATGGGTTTTCCAACAAACTCTCCATTGATTTTATCTGACACTTTAGATAAAATGACTAACGAAAGCCTATTTAGATTTAAGATCCCTGAAGACATGAATCTAAATAATAACATCGACATAAAAATTGCTGAAAATAATTTACTTTCCGAGACTTTGTTGTACCGTTACGAAAAATCAAAAGGACTGCCAAAATTGACTGCTTTTTTAAATGGAAATTATACAGGAAATAGCGAAAGCTTTTCTTTTACACAAACAGACCAAAAGTGGTTTGGAGCTGCACTATTTGGAGTTAATCTTCAAATCCCTGTTTTTAGTTCATTACGAAGGAGTGCCCTTTCTCAAAAAGCAAAAATTTCTGTTTCTCAAGCTGAAAGCGATTTAAAAGAAACTAAAGAAAGAATTTTAATCGAGGTTAAAGCTGCCAATAATGAGTACCAACTAGCAACAGAAAATTATTTTACTAATAAGCAAAATCTTGAGTTAGCTAATCGAATCGAACAGAAAAATACAGTTAAATATTTTGAGGGAGTTGCCAGTTCTTTTGAATTAAGAGAGGCACAATTACAACTTTATAGTGCTCAAAATAAATATGTTAAATCAATTCAAGATGTCATTCAAAAAAAATTATTTCTAGAAACCCTTATAAACACACCTCAATAACAAATAAAAATGAAAAAAATCATCTGTCTCTTTTGCACATTTATAATCTTAATAAGTTGCAATCCGGGAAAATCAGAAATTACCATTAAAGATTCTCAACCAAATAACAGTATTTCAGATCTAAATGCAAAAAAAGCGGAGTATTCCAAAAAGATAAATGAACTAAATCTTGAATTAGATAAAATAAATGAAGCTATAAAATCACTAGGTGGAGGTGAGAAACGTACATTGATAACCGCTTTTGAAGTAAAAAAACAACCCTTTGAACATGAAATTGAAGTTCAGGCAAACATTAAGACTCGCCAAAATGTTTTAATATTTCCAGAATTTTCAGGAAGATTAATTGAAATAAAAGTTGCTGAAGGTCAAAAGGTAAAAAAAGGGAAACTTTTAGCAGTTATTGATGATGCAGGTTTGAAAAGTCAATTGGATCAAATGAAATTGGAATTATCTTTGGCTAAAACTTCTTATAATAGGACAAAAAGACTATGGGAGCAAAAAATTGGTTCGGAGATGATGTACTTAGAATCAAGAACTCGTTATAAAGGAGCACAAAAACAAGTTGCACAAATGAGAAAACAGTTAGCAAGGACAAAGATCTATGCTCCTTTTGATGGTATTATTGACGAAATATCAGCAAGATTAGGAAGTAATCTTGTCCCCGGGGTAACCCCTGTACTCAGAATTGTTAATCTCGATAAAATGTTTGCTGAATCAAATGTTCCAGAAAACTATATTCCAAATATAAGAGTTGGTAGTAAAGCGACTGTAACTATACCTGCGTTAAATCAGTCTCAAAAAACAGAAATCGAAAAGACAGGAAATTTTGTTACAGCGAGCAATAGGACATTTCGTGTCGAAGCACCACTTAAAAATCCAAATGGATTTATAAAGCCAAATCTAAACGCAAGGCTCAATATTATAGATTATTTCAACCCAGAGGCTATAACAATTCCGTTAAGAGTATTAAGAGAAGATTCAAACGGACAAGTTTATGTGTTTGTACTAATTCAACCTGAGGAAAATGATGGTTATACAACAGAAAAAAGAAATATCAAATTAGGTAAAAGCAAAAATGAAATAGTTGAGATTCTAAAAGGGATAACTGTGGGCGAGTTAATAGTTGACGATGGAGTTAATCTCCTGGCAGATAATCAGAAAGTCAAAAGAATTATTGAATAATGACTACACCAAAAAACATTACAAAATTTAAAGAATTTTTACTCTCCTCTTGGGCAATAGATCATCGGACAGTCGTTTATGTGATTATGACTATTTTCTTTATCCTAGGAATTTCAGCTTATTTCTCGATGCCAAGAGAGGCGTTCCCTGAAATAAATGATACCAAAGTTTTTGTTAGTACTATTTATCCTGGAAATACCGCTGAGGATATAGAACGTATTGTAACAGATCCCTTAGAGGAAGCATTAAAAGGCGTTTCAAACCTAGTTGAAATTAAATCTGATTCATCCGAAGATTTCTCGGTTATAGATATAGAGTTCGATGAAAATATAAGTGTCGCTGATGCCAAGCAAAAAGTAAAAGACTTAGTTGATGGAATTACTTCAGGTCCAGATTGGCCTGTCTTTAATAATGCTAAAATTGAACCAAACGTTTTTGAATTAGACTTTTCAGAATTTCAACCTATTCTTAGTATAAGTTTAATAGGAGACTATCCTATTGAGCAACTAAAAAACTACGCAGAAAGCATAGAAAATCAAATTGAACAATTAACCCAAGTAAAGGAAGTAAAAATTCGTGGGATTCAAACTTTTGAAGTCGAAGTTGCTGTAGACATTTATAAGATGACTGCTTCAAGAGTATCGTTTAACGATATTTTAGGTGCTATTTCAAATGAAAACTCCACTATCTCAAGTGGAAATGTAGTTATGGGGGGGCAAAGGCGTAACATACGTTTAACAGGTGAGATTGAAAGACCTGAAGAACTTGAAAATATTGTAGTAAAAACTGATGGAGGTCCAGTCTATCTTGGTGAGATCGCCAAAATAAGTTTTAAAGAAAAAGAGGCAACATCATATGCGCGCTCCTTTGGTGAGAAAGCAGTTTTGCTAAATGTAATCAAAAGAGGGGGTAAAAATCTTATTAAAGCTGCTAGTGAGATAAGAAAAATTGTGACAAATCTAAAAAAAACTGGTTTCCCTTCAGATATCAAAGTTACCATTTCAAATGATTCGTCCAATTTAACACTCAATCAGGTAAACGAGCTTGTAAATAGTATCATTTTCGGAATTTTACTCGTGGTAACAGTACTAATGTTTTTCTTAGGATTTAGAAATGCATTATTTGTAGGATTTGCTATACCAATGTCAATGTTCATGTCATTTATGATACTTTCAACACTTGGATACACAATGAATACTATGGTTCTATTCGGCCTTGTAATGGGACTAGGTATGCTGGTAGATAATGGAATTGTTGTTGTGGAAAATGTATATCGTTTAATGGAAAAGGAAGGCATGTCAAGAATATCTGCTGCAAAGGCAGGAATAGGTGAGATTGCTTTCCCAATTATTGTCTCAACTGCAACTACTATTGCTGCTTTTGTACCTCTTGGAGCATGGCCAGGTTTAATGGGAGAATTCATGATTTATTTCCCAATTACTCTTTCTGTCGTTCTTGGCTCTTCATTAATAGTTGCAATTTTTTTCAATTCAATGTTAGTGTCTCAATTTATGGAAATTAAGGATCGTGAAATCACAAATAAGTCCCTTTGGCGTCTAACTATCATTTTGGGTAGTTTGGGAATTATTCTATTATTTGGAAATCAAAATTTCCGGCTTTTTGGAAATCTAATGCTACTTACACCAATATTATTTTGGATGTACAAACTTTTTATTAAAAATTTAGCAAATACCTTTCAAAATACTTTTTTAATTAAACTTGAAAATGGTTATCGTAAGTTTTTGACGTTTGCTTTAAGCGGTTATAAACCAGTTTTTTTTCTTGGTGGGACATTTTTCTTGTTATTTACTTCCTTCGTTTTAATGGGAATTTTTCCACCACGCGTTGAATTTTTTCCTGAAAACGAACCTCAACAAATACTTGTATTAATAGAATATCCTGAAGGAACTGCAATTGAAAAAACTAATCGAATTACAAAAAAAATTGAATCACAGGTTTTCCAAGTAATGGACCGTCCTAAATACAACAAAAATAAATTTAACCTCCTAGTTGAATCAGGAGTAGCTCAAGTTGGTGAAGGAGCTGGAAATCCTTTTATTGATGGTGGAAATACAAATGAACTCCCTCATAAAGGAAAAATTACACTTACAATGCGGGAATTCAAATTGCGTGAAGGTGTATCTAGTGAAGAATTGAGAAAAGATATTCAACAACAACTAGATGGAAAGTTTCCTGGAGTTTCGATTTCAGTAGAAAAGGATGCGAATGGTCCTCCAGCAGGATATCCAATAACTATAGAAATTACTGGAAAAGAATATATAGAATTGGTTGAAACAGCAAAATCTATGAAAGATTACCTAAATCAAATAAATATTGCTGGTGTTGAGGAACTTAAGATTGATGTAAGTAAAAATAAACCTGGAGTAAAAATCAATATTGATCGCAAAAAGGCTGGAGAGTTAGGAGTATCAACATCTCAAGTAGGACAACTTTTAAGAAGCTCGCTTTTTGGTACCAAAGCTGGGATATTTAAAAAAGATGGTGAGGATTATGAAATTAACGTTCGTTTTAACAAATCTAATCGTTACGACAATAATGCTTTATTTAACCAAAATATTATTTTTAGAGATCCAGCAAACGGTCAAATTAAAGAAATCCCTGTTACTTCATTAATTGAAAGAAAAAATATTACCAGCTTTAATGCTATTAAACATAGACAACTTAATCGTGTAGTTACACTATATTCTGACGTTTTAGCGGGTTTTAATGCAAATGCTGTTGTCGATAATATAAAGAAAGCTCTTTTAAGTTTTAATTTAGAGGATAATATTCAATACAAATTTTCTGGTGAAATTGAAGAACAAGAAAAAAATATGTCTTTCCTATCAAATGCCCTACTAGCGGCTTTAGGATTAATATTATTACTACTCGTATTCCAATTTAATTCAATCTCTAAGCCTATTATTATTTTACTTTCTATTTTCCTAAGTTTTACAGGTGTGTTCCTTGGATTGATGGCTTTTCAAATGCCGTTTGTTATTTTAATGACCATGATGGGAATCATTTCATTAGCAGGAATTGTTGTAAATAATGGAGTAGTTCTCCTAGACTATACGCAGTTATTGATTGATAGAAAAACTATGGAGCTTAAAGTTCCTGAAGGTTTTATTTTAGAAAAAAAAGAAGCAATAAAAGCAATGATAGAGGGTGGTACCGCAAGACTAAGGCCTGTTATACTTACTGCAATAACAACTGTTCTAGGTTTAATACCCCTTGCAATTGGTCTTAACATTGATTTTTTCTCTTTATTCTCAGACCTAGATCCAAAAATCTATATTGGAGGTGATAATGTAATTTTTTGGGGTCCTTTAGCATGGACTGTAATATTTGGCTTAACTTTTGCCACATTTTTGACCCTTGTAATTGTGCCTGCAACTTTTTCAATAGTATATTCAATTAAAGTTTGGCTCAAGAAAAAATTATAAAGAATACAAAATCATACTGCAAACGCATTAGGATTTTTTATTTTTACCTCAACTAGGAATATTATGTATAGATCTCATAACTGTGGTGCATTAACAATCAATGACTTAAATAAAAGTGTCACCTTGTCTGGATGGGTTCATAGGATTAGAGATAAAGGCTTTATTATATGGGTAGATATTAGAGATCGGTATGGTATTACTCAATTGGTTTTTGACGAAAAACGAAGCCCTAGTGAAATTTTCAAAAAAGCTGGTAAAATTGGAAGAGAATTTATAATTAAAGTAAAAGGCGATGTAATTGAACGGGAAGCTAAAAATCGTAATATTAAAACAGGGGCTGTAGAGATATTAGTAAAAGATTTATCTATTTTAAATGAAGCTCTTGTACCTCCATTTACAATTGAAGACCGTACTGATGGAGGTGAAGAACTTAGAATGCGGTTTCGATATCTAGATATACGAAGAAATCCCGTTAAAAAAAAATTAATATTTCGTTCGAAAGTAACTATGTTAATTCGTGAGTACTTGATAAAAACTGGTTTTATTGATGTTGAAACACCTTATTTAATAAAATCAACACCTGAAGGAGCACGTGACTTTGTAGTCCCTTCAAGATCAAGTCCAGGGCAATTTTATGCTTTGCCCCAGTCTCCACAAACTTTCAAGCAATTATTAATGGTTGGCGGGATTGATAAGTACTTCCAAATTGTAAAATGTTTTAGGGATGAAGACTTAAGAGCAGATAGGCAACCTGAGTTCACTCAAATTGATTGTGAGATGTCATTTGTGCAGCAAGACGATATCCTAGCTGTATTTGAAAATCTAGTAAAATATTTACTTAAAGAAGTTAAAGATATAGAGATTGCTAAAATACCTAGAATGACTTACGACGAAGCAATGGAAAAATATGGAACTGATAAACCTGACATTCGTTTTGAAATGACCCTCACCGAGTTGAATTGCGTTACACAAGGCAAGGGTTTTGAGATATTTGATAAAAGTGATCTTGTTGTTGGAATTGTTGTCCCTGGTGCTGCAACTTTTTCTAGGAAAGATATTGATGAGTATATAAATTGGGTTAAGCGTCCGCAGATTGGTGCAAAAGGTATGATTTGGTTAAAATTTAATACTGATGAAAGTTTTAAATCATCTGTAGATAAATTTTATACTGAAGCCGACTTAAAACTATGGGCAGAAAGATGTAAAGCCAAACCTGGAGACTTAATTTTTGTGCTTGCGGGTGAAACAAATGCTACGCGGTTCCAAGTAAGTTCTCTTCGTATGGAATTAGCAGAACGTTTGGAAATGAGAAATCCTGAAATTTTTGCTCCAGTTTGGGTTACTGATTTTCCACTTTTTAAATGGGATACAGAAACTAAGCGTTATCAAGCCATTCACCATCCTTTTACTGCTCCAAAATCTGAACATCTTAATTTACTTGAAAAAGATCCTTCCTCAGTCAAAGCAAGTGCTTATGACTTAATAATTAACGGAAATGAAATTGGGGGTGGCTCAATACGGATACACGATCAAGATCTTCAATCTAAAATTTTTGATTTACTTGGATTTTCAAAAAAAGATGCTTCGGAACAATTCGGTTTTCTTATGGAAGCTTTTCGTTATGGAGCCCCTCCTCATGGCGGAATTGCGTTTGGTCTAGATCGCCTAATCGCTATTCTTGCAGGAGAAGAAATTATTCGTGATTTCATTGCCTTCCCAAAAAATAATAGTGGAAGAGATGTTATGATAAATGCGCCTTCCCATATTGACCCTGTTCAAATAAAAGAGCTCTCTCTTAAAATTGATAATACCAAAGATGAATGAAAGTTTTTCTTCGAATCCTATTTTTCTTAATTACAATTAGCTTAAGTTATGGTCTTTATCATAAAAACTTTATTGATTTTACTTTTGGTGAAAGAGTCATTGGTTTTACAGTCATTTTTGCCGCATTTATTTACTTGCCTATTTTCCTCTATCACCGTTGGAAAGGTAAAAAACTTAAGGATTACGTGCTTAGTGAAAAGAATTTGAAAAAAATTAGAGATAGAAAATAAAATAAGCTTAAGTAATTTTAACAATTAGGACGAAACTTGATACTAAAAATAAAATTGTAAAAAAAGAGCTCTCCATAAATAATAAAGTTACCTTTGGATAAACTATTAAAATAAATATGACAGGTACAGTTAAATTTTTTAATGAAGCAAAAGGATATGGCTTTATTACCAATGATGAGTCTGGTGAAGACGTTTTCGTCCACGTATCATCACTTAACGGAATTTCTTTAAAAGAAGGTTCTAAAGTAGAATATGTTGAAGAGGAAGGCAAAAAAGGTAAGCAGGCCACCAACATAACTCTTGTGGAATAAACGTTTTGATTTTAGGAGATAAAAGGTCTATTTTCTCCTTTTAGAAAAAAAACTGTCAATTAAAATTCTTGATTCTTTAGCTAAGACCCCTCCACTGTGAATTGTTTTAGGGTGCAACTTTATTCCAGCTTGGCAGAAGCCTCTTTTGGAATCTGATGCCCCGTAAACTACTCTATCTATTTGACTCCAAGCTAATGCTCCAGCACACATGACACAAGGCTCTAAAGTCACGAAAAGAGTACAGCCAACTAAATACTTTCCATTTAAATAGTTTGCGGCAGAAGTAATAGCCTGCA
Source organism: Bacteroidetes bacterium SCGC AAA795-G10 (assembly GCA_003130815.1). Classification (GTDB taxonomy): domain Bacteria; phylum Bacteroidota; class Bacteroidia; order Flavobacteriales; family Flavobacteriaceae; genus MS024-2A. The sequence goes on from QFDA01000001.1 coordinate 414,922, forward strand.
TTTCAGCATGAGCAGTCACATCATTGAGTCTTTGAGTAAGATTATGAGCACGTGCTATAATTTTTTTATTATTTACAATAACTGCACCTACAGGTATCTCACCAATTGAAGCAGCTTTTTCTGCTTCTTTTAGTGCAATTTTCATAAAATATGAATCATCAAATTCCATAAATTAAAAATACTGATTTATATATTCTTAATTTATGGAATATTCCTCATTAAAATTATAAATGTAAGTGGATGAAAAGTTTGAAGAGTTATTATGGAGTTTTCGATTTTTACTTTGATAAAGTTTATTAATTTAACAGAAAGTATTACATGTCTACTAAAAAACGTCTTTTTTTACTTGACGCCTACGCCCTAATTTTTAGAGGTTATTATGCATTTATAAAAAACCCTCGGATTAATTCTAAGGGAATGGATACATCAGCAATTATGGGCTTTACAAATTCGTTGTTGGACCTAATTAATCGCGAACGTCCTGATCATTTAGCTGTTTGTTTTGATAGGGGAGGTTCGAAAAGTAGAACACAACTTTTTTCAGATTATAAGGCTAATAGAGAAGAAACTCCAGAGCCTATAACTGTTGCAATACCGTACATTGAAAAGCTGCTTAATGCAATGCATATACCAACAGTAGTAAAAGAAGGATTCGAAGCAGACGACATAATAGGTACCCTTGCAAAACAAGCTGAAAAACAAGGGTATCAAGTTTTTATGGTCACTCCTGATAAGGACTTTGCACAATTGGTCTCAAAAAATATTTTCATGTATCGCCCTTCAAGAATGGGAAATGGAATTGAAATTTGGGGAATCCCTGAGGTCCAGAAAAAATTTGAAATAGAACACCCTGAACAAGTGATAGACTATTTAGGAATGATGGGTGATGCGGTAGATAATATTCCAGGTTTGCCAGGTGTTGGGGATAAAACAGCAAAAAAACTTCTAAAAACTTATGGAAATATTGAGGCTGTTTTAGAAAATTCACGTGAAATAAAAGGAAAACTTGGAGAAAAAATTGAAGCTAATAAAGCTCAGGGCCTCTTGTCTAAAAAATTAGCTACTATAATGTTAGATGTTCCTGTAAAATTTGAAGCTGAAAAATATAAATTTGACGACCCTGATCATTCGGAAGCAAATGCTCTTTTTGATGAACTAGAATTTCGGAGAATCAAGGAAACTTTTAAAAAGATTTTTCAAAAGGAAAAATTAAATAATCTAGATGACGTATATAGGGAAGGAAAACAGTTCGATCTTTTTGCGTCTCCTGGAAGCGGCTTTAAGAATGAGGATCAAAAATCAGAAAGGAAAAATCTTTCAAATACAGAACATTTATATCAGTCGGTGGAGACTGAAATGGGAAGGAGACTATTATTAGAAAGCCTTGTTAAAGAGAAAGAGGTATGTTTTGATACCGAAACTACATCCTTAAATGCATTAAATTCAGAATTGGTCGGGATTGCATTTTCCTGGGAAGCCGGGAAGGGATATTATCTTTCTATCCCTGAAGAAAAAGAAAAAGCGCTTGAAATATTAGAGCCCATGAAAGTATTTTTTGAAAATCAAGAAATAAAAAAAATTGGTCACAATTTAAAATATGATCTCAAAGTCCTTAGAAACTACAACATAAATGTAAAAGGTAAATTATTTGATACAATGGTTGCACATTATCTTATAAACCCAGATATGCGCCACAACATGGATATTTTGGCTGAAACCTACCTAAAATATAGTCCTAAGTCAATAACTGAACTAATAGGTAAAAAAGGAATAAATCAAGGGAGTATGAGAGAAGTTTCGATTGAAGATCAAACCGAATATGCAGTAGAAGATGCCGATATAACATTTCAACTAAAATCTCATTTTGAGAAAGAAATGAAAAAAACAAAAACATTAGAATTATTTAGTAATGTGGAAATTCCATTAGTTGAAGTTTTAACAGATATGGAATGTGAGGGTGTCAAACTCGACACAAAATTTTTAAAGGAATTGTCAAAGGTCCTTTTAAAAGATATTAAAAGCTTGGAAAATTTAATCTATAATGAGGCAGGAGTAGATTTTAATTTAGCTTCTCCAAAACAACTGGGTTCAGTTCTTTTTGATGAATTGAAGTTAGTGGAAAAGCCTAAGAAAACAAAAACAGGTCAGTACTCTACTTCTGAAGATGCTCTTTCAAGCTTAGCAAAAGAGCATAAAATTATATCAAATATTTTGGATTGGAGATCATTACAAAAACTTCAAAATACTTATGTTGAAGCCTTACCTAATGAAATCAACTTAAAGTCTGGGAGAATACATACTATTTACAACCAAGCTGTTGCTGCTACTGGACGATTAAGTAGTAACAATCCAAATCTACAAAATATACCTGTAAGAACAGAAAGAGGTCAACAAGTCAGAAAGGCTTTTATAGCTAGGGATGAAAATCATTTGCTTCTAGCAGCTGATTATTCACAAATTGAACTACGGATTATTGCTGCCCTAAGTAAGGATGAAGGCATGCTAGGTGCTTTCAAAAATCATGAGGATATTCACGCTGCAACGGCTGCAAAAGTATTTAATGTTAATCTTGACAAGGTTAGTCGAGAACAAAGGAACAATGCTAAAACTATAAATTTTGGAATAATCTATGGAGTTTCTGCATTTGGTTTAAGTCAGCAAACCAATTTAAGCCGAACCGAATCAAAAGAGCTTATAGAGGCATATTATTCAACATACCCAATGCTGCGCTCTTATATTTATGAACAAATTGATTTTGCAAGAGATAACGGTTATGTAAGTACTATTTTAGGCAGAAGACGCTATTTAAAGGATATTAATTCACAAAATGCAATTTTAAGAGGCTCTGCAGAGCGCAATGCTGTAAATGCACCTATACAAGGCAGTGCAGCTGATATTATTAAATTGGCTATGATTGCCATACAAAAAAGGTTAAAAAGCGAAAACAAAAATTCTAAAATGATTTTACAAGTACACGACGAATTGGTTTTTGATGTTCCTAAATATGAAATTGATGAAATTAAAATTTTGATCAAAGAAGAGATGGAAAATGCTTTTAAACTTGAAGTTCCACTAGTTGTAGACATAGGGTTAGGAAGTAATTGGTTAGAAGCACATTAAATCAATTTCTTAGTCTAATAAACTTTAAAATAATTAAAAAAAAAATTTCCCAAAGCAATTTATAGTTGTACATTTGCACGCTATTGGAAGGTTTTCCAAAAAATTTTTAATTTGAATTCTTTAGTATATAAAACAATTTCAGCAAATGCAGCCACAGTTAATAAAAATTGGGTTGTTATTGATATAAAAGATATTCCACTCGGAAGAGCTTGTTCTATAATCGCAAATTTTTTAAGAGGTAAATACAAAAGCAATTATACCCCTCACGTTGATTGTGGAGATAACGTTATTGTATTAAATGCTGCAAAAGTTAAATTAACTGGCAACAAATGGGAGAAAAAAAAATACATCCGCTATACAGGCTATCCTGGAGGCCAACGTGTGTTAAATCCTATTCAAATACATAACAGAAACAACACCCGTCTTGTGGAAAAATCAGTGCGTGGAATGCTCCCAAAAAATAAACTAGGTGCATCCTTATTTAGAAACTTACGAGTTTATGGAGACGAAAATCACAAACAAGATTCACAGAATCCAAAAATAATTAATCTTAAAGACTACTTATAATGGATATTATTCACACAATTGGTCGCCGTAAAACATCTGTTGCACGTCTTTACGTAAATAAGGGTAAGGGAAAAATTACGGTTAATAATAAAAAGCATACAGAATATTTCACAACCCCTAGCCTACAATATAAAATAATGCAACCTTTTATTTTAACAAATACTGAAGGTGATTTTGACCTGAAAATTACAGTAAAAGGAGGCGGAAGCAATGGTCAAGCTGAAGCAATTCGTCTTGCTATTTCGAGAGCTTTGTGTAAAATTAACAGTGAGCACAGGGCAGAATTAAAGCCTGAAGGTCTTTTAACAAGAGACCCTAGGATGGTTGAACGAAAAAAGTTTGGTCAAAAAAAGGCGAGAAAAAAATTCCAATTTTCAAAACGTTAATTGGATTTGTTTTGTTTAACAAAACGATGTTCATTAATATAATAAATAATCAAAGTTGCTTAGACTGCTACGGCAGAAGTTAGTTTAGCATCTAAACAAGAATAAATTCTTGTTGCTAATCAAAAGGAACGTAAACTAAATAAAATGGCAAAAACAGAAGTAATAGATTTATTAAATGCAGGCGTCCACTTCGGACACCTAACACGTAAATGGAACCCGAATATGGCTCCATATATCTATATGGAACGTAATGGTATCCATATAATCAACTTATATAAGACTGCTGTAAAGATTCAGGAAACCAATGCAGCGTTGAAAAAAATTGCTACTACTGGGCGTAAAATCCTTTTTGTAGCCACAAAAAAACAAGCAAAGGACATAGTTGCGGAAAAAGCAAAATCAGTTAACATGCCATATATAACTGAAAGGTGGCCTGGAGGAATGTTAACCAATTTTGTTACAATTAGAAAAGCCGTTAAGAAAATGGCTGCAATTGATAGGATGAAGAAAGACGGTACTTTTGAAACACTTTCAAAAAAAGAACGTCTACAAGTTGATAGACTCCGTTCCAAACTAGAGAAAAATTTAGGTTCTATTTCAGAAATGACACGTTTGCCAGGAGCTATATTTATAGTTGATACTACTAGAGAGCATATTGCTGTCAAGGAAGCTAAGAAATTAAAAATTCCAATTTTTGCAATGGTTGACACTAATTGTGATCCCAGAGATATTGATTATGTTATTCCATCGAATGATGATGCATCAAAATCTATTAGTAAAATTTTAGATTTAGTCACCTCGGCCATATCGGATGGGTTAAGTCAACGTAAAATTGAGAAAGAAGCAGCAGACGAAAAAGATGCTGTTAAAATGGAACAAGTGGTTAAAGGTGAAGAACCTAAAGTTGAGGACCAGAAACAAAAAGTTGATGAAAAAAAGTCGATGAAAGACAGTCTTAAAAATGATGAAGCCACATCTGTGGAAAACAAAAAAAAATAAATTTTTAAAAAATTAAAGCTTGTGAAAATTACTGCATCTGATGTAAATAAACTCCGAAAAACCACTGGAGCTGGTATGATGGATTGTAAAAATGCTCTTGTTGAGGCACAAGGAGACTTTGACAAAGCCGTAGAAAACCTCAGAAAGAAAGGTCAAAAAATTGCTGCTAATCGTGCCGAGAGAGAATCCTCTGAAGGAGCAGTTATAGCTAAAGTAAATTCAGAAAAAACAATTGGAGTTATTGTTTCACTAAATTGTGAAACTGATTTTGTAGCAAAAAATGAAAAATTTATTCATCTTGCTAACGAAATAGCAGCCCTTGCACTCGAATATGATGACGTAAACAAATTATTAGAGGCTGACTATAGGGGAATGAGTGTTTCTGAAAAACTGATTGAGCAAACAGGTGTGATTGGGGAAAAAATTGAAATTGGGAATTTTAAAATTTTAAAGGCTCCATTTGTAGGATTCTACATTCACGCTGGTAACAAAATATCTACATTGGTTGGTCTTTCAAACAAATTTGAAAAATGTGAAGAAGTTGCTAAAAATATTGCAATGCAAGCCGCTGCTATGAATCCTATTGCATTAAATGAAAATGAAGTGGATGCAAAAATCATTGAAAAGGAAATTGAAATAGCAAAAGAGCAATTAAGGCAAGAAGGTAAACCTGAGGAAATGCTAGATAACATTGCTAAAGGAAAAATTAAACGTTTTTTCAAGGATAACACACTGGTAAACCAAGCCTACATTAAAGACAATAAGATTTCAGTAAGTGATTATATTAAATCAGTTGGCGAAATTGAAATAACAGGTTTTGAAAGAGTTTCACTAGTTTAAAGCATTTATAATAAAATCAGATCCTTTTTTAGAACACTTCCACTTTTAGAACTATGAAAAAAAAAAGGTGTGGTTGGTGCGAAGGCAATGCACTTTACACAAAATATCATGATCAAGAATGGGGTGTACCTGCATTTAATGACAAAATATTATTTGAATTTTTAATATTAGAAACTTTTCAAGTTGGTCTAAGTTGGTTAACTATTTTGAAAAAACGAAATAATTTCAAAAAGTCTTTTGATTATTTTGATTACAATAAGATTTCAAAATATAATTTTAAAAAAGAAGAAAAATTACTAAATGACACAAGTATAATTCGTAATAAATCCAAAATAAAAGCTTCAATTAATAACTCAAAGTCATTTATTAAAATTAAAGAATCCATGGGAAGCTTTTCAAATTACATTTGGGATTTTATTTCAGGAGAACCTATAATAAATAGTTTTCAAAAATTAAATGAAATTCCTGCTTACACAGTTTTATCAGAAAAAATAGGTAAAGATCTAAAGCAAAAAGGATTTAGGTTTGTTGGACCAACTGTCGTTTACTCCTATATGCAAGCCATAGGTATGGTAAATGATCATTTAGAAAGTTGTTTCCGACACTCAGAAGTAATTCTAAAAAGGTAAATCATCTTCAACCTCTTTCTTATCACCGTCTGCAGCTTCAAAAGTTGAGTTAGGAGGTACTGGTGGCATTTCTGATGAGGTCTCAATTTGAAGATTTTCAATTCTCCAACCTTGAATAGAATTGAAATATTTAGTTTCACCCTCAGGATTTACCCATTCTCTTCCTCTTAGATTGATACCAATTTTAACATCTTGGCCAACTTGATATGAGTTAAGCAAGTCGCATTTATCCTGAATAAATTCTATAAGAATATTCTGTGGATATTGCTCTTCAGTTGTAACAACTAATTCTCTTTTCCTAAAACCGTTATTACCATAAGTCTTGGTTTCATCAATCCACTTTATTTTACCTAATACTTCCATAATTTAATTTATATATAAAAATAAAAAAAGTTTTGGGGCTAAAAGCAGGCTTTTGCACTAATTTGCTATATTGATTATCTAGTTTAAGAACTTCATTATGAAGCTATCAAATAATTTCAATTTTAAAGCTAAGAATACTTGGTTAATTTTTGCTTTTATCCTTGTTATTTTGATTTTATGGAATACAAATGCTCTTTTCGTTAGCTTCAGCCTCCAAGAAAGAAGTAAAATGGAATTGTGGGCAATGGCTCAAAAAGAATACATAAAAAACCCATCTCTTAGCAATCTTACATTTGAAGTCCTTCAACGCTCTGGAACCAATCCAATAATTCAAGTAGATGAATTTGATAAAATTATAGAAATCAGAAATATCGATTGGGATAACAAAAAGCAAGACTCCATTCAGCTTTACAATTTATTATATGAAATAAAAAAAGAAAATGATCCAATAATAATTCAATATAAAAATGATCAAGGTGAACTAGTTATAAATCAAAAATTATATTACGGAAACTCCTCGATACTTAAAAAACTTCAATATTATCCTCTTGCCTTATTATTGATAATTTTTCTTTTTGGAACTGTACTTTATTTTGTTTTAAAAACTTCTCGAGTCGCCGAACAAAATAGGCTTTGGACAGCTATGGCAAAAGAAACAGCTCATCAATTAGGTACACCATTAAGTTCAATGATGGGCTGGATTTCATTATTAAAAGAAAAAGACTCTCTACCAATTAAAGAGATAGATAAAGATATCAAACGGCTCAATTTAATAAGTGAGCGATTTTCAAAAGTAGGATCTATTCCTAATTTAGAGTCCCAAGAAATTAATTCTGTAATAGAGCAAACCACTTCATATCTTAAAAAAAGAAGTTCTGAACACATTTTATTTGAAATTAAACTACCTCAAAAGAAAGTTATATTGCCTTTCAATTCTCAATTAATTAGCTGGACACTTGAAAATTTAATAAAAAATGGAATTGATGCAATGAAAGGGAAGGGTAGGTTAAGTATTCAAATGATTGAACAAAAAAGTAAAGTTGAAATATGTATTTGTGATTCAGGTAGTGGAATAAAAGATGAGCTTCTACCAAGTATTTTTAACCCAGGTTTTACTACAAAAAAACGTGGTTGGGGACTTGGTCTTTCTTTGGCGAAGAGAATTGTTGAGGATTTTCATAATGGGAAAATTATAGTAAATAAAAACAGACAATCACAAGGAACATGTTTCCAAATTCTTTTAAACAAATCTTAAATTAATTAGGGTTTGAAGTTTTGTGCTATTGAATTTGAAATCTCTCGCATTTCACTATCACTAATATTTACTTTCTTTTGGAAACGTACGTCATCCATTGTATTAACGGGGATCAAATGAATATGTGCATGTGGAACTTCTAGACCAACAACTGACAAAGCTATTCGCTTACATGGAATAACCTGTCTCATGGCTAAAGCCACTTTTCTTGAAAAAGAAAATAATCTGTTATACTCTTCATTTGGCAAATCAAAGAGTTTATCTATTGGAAGTCTAGGAATACACAAAACATGTCCTTTTGAATTTGGATTAATATCGAGAAAAGCATAACAGTGACTGTCTTCTGCAACTTTGTAACTAGGTATTTCTCCTGATATTATTTTACTAAATATTGAATCCATACTTAGTTTCGAGCTATTGAGACGATTTCAAGTTCGATACTTCCGTTCGGAACAGTAATATTAACAACATCACCAACCTTCTTCCCTAATAAGCCTTTACCTATAGGTGAATCAACTGAAATTTTACCTGACTTTAAATCTGCTTCACTTTGTGCTACAAGGGTATATTTCATTTGTGCATCATTGGCTTTATTTATTACCTCAACAGTTGAAAGAACAAGTACTTTTGAGGCATCTAATTCAGACTCATTTATAATTCTTGCATTTGCTAAAGTGTTTTCAAGTTTGGCAATTTGCATTTCTAACATACCTTGGGCTTCTTTAGCAGCGTCATATTCGGCGTTTTCACTTAAATCCCCTTTGTCTCTTGCTTCAGCTATAGCCTGAGAAGCTTTAGGACGCTCAATATCCCTAAGTTTATCTAACTCTGCACGCAGTTTTTTTAAGCCTTTTTCTGTGTAGTAAGATACTTTACTCATGATTCATTCGTTATAAAACAAAAATCCATCTTTAATGGATTTTTAATCAAATATACACAATTGAAACAAGTGACTAAAAAATTTGATTTTGTCCAAAATGTAATTCTATTTCTCTTCTTAATATTGGGCTGTAGTAAAGATCCCATTCAAAGAAATCCGTATTTAGCAGATATTCGGTTCCAAAGAGATTTAAATCTATCTCTACCTCTGTATAATCAGCTAAATTTTGTTGGCGGAAGCATTTTTATCCCAGATATAGGGATTAAAGGGGTTATAGTTTTTAATCTAAGTGGAAGCACTTTTTTAGCTTGGGAAGCAACTTGTCCAAATCATCTGCCAGATTCCTGTTCTAAATTATCTATTTCTGGAGTTTTAGCAGAATGTAGTTGTGAGAATTTTCAATACAGCCTTGCAACCGGTCAACTTTTAAATCCTAGTGAAAAACTGAATCCACCCAGAGATTTATTATTTTATCAAATTCAAAATTTTAATGGTATTTTAAGAATATCAAACTAAATCATTTATAGATGTTTTTTAGTAAAAATTCAATATCAATAACCCTAACTATTTTTCTTTTTTTCATTTTTATATCTTGGAATTGTTTTGGCCAAATGCTTGAATTAGATTATTCAAAACAAAAACGAGAAGAAAGTATTTTTAACGTCCATTTAATTAGAACTGGGATACTGGGAATAAGTAGTTTAAAACATTTGGATTTTACAGTAGAGGTTTTAAAACTTCGCTTTGATGCAAAAAAAGGTAGCCATATTGACTTCACCTTGTATGGAACTCAAACCATATGGAATGGAAATCGTAAAAATTTGCTTAATACTTTTGATTTTTTAATGAATCCCATTGGCGGAGACATTAATTCAAACCTTTTCTTTACTTATCCTCTTTCAAATAAGGATCTTAAAAACTCTAAAATTGGTTTAAGTATCGGTAAAAAATGGATTCAAGGACAACCGCTACCGAACTTCCAGAATAATTCATTTTTTGATAATTATGGGCGTTTTGGATTTATATATCAAAGTACAATAGCCGAAAATCCTATTAATAATAGTGGTCTATATTTTTGGACGTTCCCATCTCTAATAATGCATCAAGGAACAGCAGAAAGTAGACGTCAATTTCTTAACAATAATCTAGATACATTCGCATATGGATATGCGATTGAACTGGGATTAGAATATAATACTCAATTAAAAGTTACACTACTAGGTCAGCAAATTCTCAATGCTGAACCTAGAGGGGGTTTTGATCAGTTTGTTGCTCGTTTAATCTTAGGTTATCGTTTTTAAAACTTGATCATAAGTCCCGTGAGGAAGTTTATTCCTGCTTGGGGATAAAATCCTGCACCTTCAATAGTTGTAATTTTACCTGGTACTGACCATGTATCATTATATGTGTAGAAATATCCATTTGACTCGTACTGCTTATTTAAGAGGTTATTTATAAGAAATGAGCACTGAATTTCTTTTAGCAACTTATTTGGCCTCCACACATATGAAATATTTAGATCATTTATAAAATAAGAGGGAAGAATCGAGTATTCAGAATCTATATTCCCCATATATTGCTTTCCAACAAATTTTGACAATAATGTAATTTGAAAATTTGTTGAAGCTGCATAAGTTAATGAGCTTCCTGAGATAAAGTTTGGTGAATAAGCTAACTGCGTTTTACCTAAATCAACCAACTCTCCATCCCTTTCAAAAATAAAATCTAAATTTTGATTACTACTTAAAGCTAAGTTTGGTTGCCACACCCAATTCGGAAGAAGCTTCATTTTTATCTCTAATTCTAACCCAACACGTCTGCTTTTACCCACATTTTGTCGAATTGGAGCACCTACTTCATCAATTGCACCCGTCAAAACTAATTGATCTTTATATTCCATCCAGTATAAGTTAGCCTGTGCTTGCATCTTTGTAGTTTTTATTCTCCATCCCAACTCAAAGTCGTCTAACTTTTCAGGTTTAGGGTTTCCATTTTCATAATCAGTTCTGTTTGGCTCCCGATGAGCTTTTGCATAAGATGCATAAAGCTTTTGCTTATTAGATATTGTATATGTTAGACCTGCTTTTGGGTTAAAAAATAAAAAATTGTCATTTACTGAAAAAAAACTAGGACCTGCAATTTCACCTGACACTTCATAGTTAATAGAGCGAAGTTGAAAATCAATAAATCCAGATAAAGACCCAATTACAACTTGATTTACTTTTGCAAATAAACTCCCTTCCGTTTTAATTCCTTGATTTTCATAAAATCGATGGTTGGGAAGCGCTTCTCCCAAGCTTTGCCCCCATATAAGATTTCCAAAATGGTCACCAACATACCTGCTAGCTAAACTGCCAAAGTTAAACTCAGAATTTTCCTTTTTACAATTTAATGCGAAAGTCAAAACATAATAATCATTATCTAACCATTTCTGGCTTATATTTTCTGATGAGCTGATAATCTTTTCTCCAACTTGAAAAGGTGAAAGTTGAAGATAATTGAAACTAGTATCATCGCCAAAACTTATGTTTTCGTTGTACCAAAGATCATTATACTCTTCATAAAATCCACTTCCATGTGTATAATTTAACCCTAAAGCAAAGTCCCAATACTGATTTAAACTCTGGTTCCAATGGAACTGGTAATGTTCCTGAGAGTAGTTGTCTACTTGATTATCATAAAATGAAAAACGATTACCATTTTCATCATAAATTTCCCCTGCAGGATTATAGGTTCTGTTTGATTCTAATGTAGAGGGGTCAACTCCATACCAAGACTGGTAGGTTATCTCTTTACCTCCAAAGAATAGTGCTTTTAAATGTGTGTTTTCGTCTCTAAATACCCCCTGGAAAAAATATGCGTCTAAATCTGAAGAAGCTCTATCAATATATCCATCAGAATTAATCTGAGATAATCTTCCTGAAAAAGTAAAACTATTATTAAGCTCCCCAGAAGAAAATTGCAATGTATTTTTTAAAGTATTAAAACTTCCAATACTAGAAGCAAGTGACGCAAAAGCTTCTTTTTTTACAGAATCTGTTTGCAAATTTAAACTCGCTCCAAATGCAGAAGATCCATTTGTTGAAGTCCCCACTCCTCTTTGCAATTGAATTGATTCTACTGAAGAAGCAAAATCTGGCAAATTTACCCAGAAAGTTCCTTGGGATTCTGAATCATTATATGGTATACCATTAATTGTAACATTGACTCTTGTCGCATCACTCCCTCGCACACGAATGCCAGTATATCCTATTCCTGCTCCCGCATCACTGGTTGTAACAACTCCAGGTAAATAGTTTAGTAATATTGGAATGTCTTGTCCTAAATTTCTAGGCGCTAAGTCTTGCCTACTTACATTAGTAAAAGTGACTGGAATGTCATCTTTTGCTCGAATTCCTGTTAGTAAAACCTCTTCCAAACTAATTGTTTTAAGAGAATCTTTAATTGTCTCTGAGCTTGGTTGTTGAGCTAAAAGAACAGTTGCATTAAAAACTAAAAAAAAACTTAATCGTATAGTTTTCATTTGAATAAATTAATTCAAATAAAAGGGGCGATTATTTGGTGTTAAAATTACGTTTTTATTATTCCCTTGGCAGCATTACCCGCCCAGGTTCAATGGGTATGATCTCAGCCATTAACGGCACCCCTTTGAGATTGTCTATAAAATTAATTAAAAATTTCTATCTAATTAAATCTATTACCGATTTGACTGGATTAAATGTTTCGGAAGGAAGTTGAATAAAAATTGTATTCCACTCTGCCATTCCCCCGTTCCATAAACCGGGCCATTCAAGAATTTTGATTGGTTTATTTTTAAATATTTTTTTGCTTATCATGGCCCTTTTTTCATCTCTAAAATCCAAAAGAGAATATTTATCTCCTTTGTGATCAGTTATTCCACAAACCATAATTACCGGGTTAAAGTGAGTGCTAGAGCGAATTGCATTTTTGTGTTCTTCAATACTATGATCAAATTCAACTCCTTCAATTATTTGAAGGCTTTGACCTCTTAAATCATTTTTCCAGAAGGGCCCACCACCAGTAGCACCTTTATTTGGTATCATACCACAAATACGAATAGGGCGATGTAAATAGTCGTAAAGCACTTCATACAGTGGCTTGCTTTCTACCTTATAATTATATTCTGGGTCAAAATTTTCCTTAATAAATTTGATTATTGGTCCTAGATCCAGACCTTCTTTTAATTGTTCTAAATTATTTAGATGCTCAAAAAGATCTTTTTGAATCATCAGGAGTTTTCCCGCTAAAATTCTCATCCATTCTTCTCCAATTTCATTTGATTTGCCAAAGAGAATATTATCTATATTTTTTATCCAAATACAATCTGCATCTAATAGATTTATATTTTCTAGCAAAGAGCCGTGTCCTCCTTTTCTAAATTCAATATTGCCTTGCTCATTGCGTACTAAAAAATTCTTTCGATCTATAAATGGTGTATCTGTAAGACGGTTCTGGTGGGAGTATTGAACATCAAAAGAAACCTGATGCGTACTATTTAATTTTTTCTTAAAAGAATCTAAAGATTTGTCAAATAGTTCCCTATGATTTTTATCAATTGTTAAATGAAGAGGAATTAAATTTTTCTGATCACTTAGGTTTATCGCCTCAAGTAATTGGGCTTCAAATGGTGACCATTCTTGAGCATTATTATCAATAAAAAAGGGAATTAAGGCCTTTGGGAAGGTTTCATATTTAGATAAAATCTCATTAATAAATTTTTTTAAAAATAAGTTTGAATACATCATTTCTTCATCAATTTGTCCTGAGAGTGATGAGAAAATAGATTCAAAAAATGGTAGCTTTTTAAATTGTTTTTTAAGCTTTTGAATAACTAAGCCTTCTTCCGATTCAAAATATTTTAATAAGTCAAAATTCGGTTGCTCACTTGCCTCAATATAATTTTGGAGTGATGAAAACATTCGACTTGCTACACCAGAGGCAGGTACAAATTTAATCCATCTTTTTTTTTCTGAATTAGTGTTAAAATATTGTAAGGCGTTATTTTTTTCTTTAGTATCCATTTCTAATATTCCATCCCCAATTATTGCGGGACGGATACCAGAAATTTTTATTTTTTCCCCCACCAAATGCTCATATTGCCTTTTTATGAGCTCTAACGATCTGCCATCTGCTTTTATGCTATCAAAATCTTTTTCTGTAATCATTTATTCGATCTTAGTTCATTCAAAACTTTTTTTGCCTTGTTTATTCTTTCTCTAAGCGTCCCTTTTAATACAGTATAGGGTAATCTTTTAATTTCTAGTAATTTTTTGAAATACTCAAACATTTCTTCTCTGTTGTTTGGTCTGTCTCTTAAATCATCTTCTTGCCAGGGGATATCAATTGCAGTTAAAAAATAATAATCATATTGAAAAATCTTAGTATATTTTTCAATTTCAGGTGGGCAATACCCATCAAAATGTGTTTCTGCCCAAATTTTTGTAACTAAAATATTTGTATCACAGAAAACAAATTTCTTAGCACTTCTTAATGCCTCATTCTCCAACTTAATCTGACCTCTTACTATTAGAGATAAATCATTTAGATTGCAAACCTCTTTTTTTTTATCCCATTTTTCTTGAAGATAATTCCTTGCATATTCTGATACCCAAGAAGTATTGTATATAGCTGCTAGAGTTTTTGCTAAAGTAGTTTTACCAGAAGACTCAGGGCCATAAAGAACAATTTTTAAACAATCTGTTTTTTTTTGTAATATATCTTTAACCATTGGATGTATCCAAATATAGCAATTAGCGTGAAAACAAAGTATTGAATACTTGTAATTGCTAAGCCTTTATATAAATATAATGGTATAGAAATAAGATCACCAATTATCCATAAAACCCAATGCTCCAATTTTCTTTTTGCCATAAACCACATTGCAACAAAAAAGACTGCCGTCGTAAAGGTGTCAATGGGAGCAGTCCATTCAGTCCACTTGCCAAATAAATAGTAAATAAGAGAAATAAAAATTATTGAACATGTAAAAAGTAATATTCCTAATTTAATTTCCGTTCTGTTAATTTTTAAAATAGGATTTAAAATTTGTCCATCTTTTTTTTTACTCCAAAAATACCATCCATAAATACTCACAATGAAAAAATAAGCATTAATAAGCATGTCTCCTAAAAGCCCTGCTTTAAATAATAAATAAACAAAAATTGAAGTAGAAAGCATTCCTGTCGGATACACAAGAACCTTATCTTTTTTTGCAAACCAAACACTGGTTAAACCCAAAATCACAGCAAAGATTTCTAAAATAACATCCAAGATGTCCAAATCTTGATTAGGGCGAATTAAATATTCAAAAATCTGGTTCATAATGGCTCCGATCACCTTTCATCATTTTAATGTGTAACATTACAGCATCTTCATCCTCAAATGTTTTACGAATCATAGGTATAATCATATTCATAACCTCATCATATTCACCATAGATCTGAGTGCTTAATGGAGTCTCATTAATTATGACTTTAAGCTTTCTAAGTTTTTTTATAAAGCTTTTGATTGTAGGAACGTAATTATCTTTTAGTGGAGCTAAAGTTAATTCAACTGAAATTTTCATCAATTTAAAATTTAGAAGTCGCTAAGCTCAAGCAAAACCTTTCGTAATATCTAAAATAAAGATTATAAATATAAGTTTTTCCTTTATCATAAACTGAACCAAATCCAATTGAACTAGACTTACTAGATTTTTGAATATGCAACTGGGACTTAAAATTTATACCAGGTGTACTGTAAATTTTGTATAACGCTTCTTTAGCTGTCCATATCTTGGTCAAGTATTTTATATCAGTAAAATCTTGAGATGCTTCAGTCTCTTCAATATTTAAAAAACGTGGTCCTATTTTTTTAATTTTCTCTCGATAAAATTCTAAATCAATTCCAACTTTTTTGTCAGATACAGCAACCGCAGCGAAGTTTCTAGAATGAGTAATTGAGAGATATCTTCCATCAATTAAATAGGGTGCACCATTTTGATCGTATTTATTACTTCCAGGAGGAATATCAAGTTTTTTTAATAACTGCCTTGTCGCTAAGTACCCTTTTCTATGAACATGACTTTTAAGTTGATTTAATTTTTTTTTTTCAATATTTGAGATTGTTAATCCTTCTGAGAGTTCATCTTCCGACTCTTCTATTTCCCAAATGGAAAATTGGGTTAAATTTTTAATTGATTCTTGAAAAAATTCAGGCATTTGAAAAAACTAAAAAAGATTGTATTTTTGACCTCGCTTTTAACAAAGGTACAATATGAGCACAAAAATATCACAATATACTCCTTACAAAGTAAAAGACATTTCTCTTGCAGAGTGGGGTAGAAAAGAAATAAAACTCGCTGAAAAGGAAATGCCTGGCCTAATGGCATTAAGAAAAGAATATGGGTCTAAGAAACCTCTTAAAGGAGCTCGTATAGCTGGCTGCCTACATATGACTATCCAAACTGCTGTGCTAATTGAAACCTTAGTAGAACTTGGCGCGGATGTTACATGGAGTTCATGCAACATATTTTCTACACAAGACCATGCTGCAGCTGCCATCGCAAAAGCAGGTATACCAGTATACGCTTGGAAAGGAATGACAGAAAAAGAATTTAATTGGTGTATTGAGCAAACAATTCATTTCGGTGAAGATAAAAAGCCTCTAAATATGATTTTAGACGATGGTGGTGACTTAACGAATATGGTTTTGGATAATTATCCAGAATTAGTAACCGAGATAAGAGGTCTTTCTGAAGAAACAACAACTGGTGTTCATCGTTTGTATGAAAGATTTAATAATGGAACATTACCAATTCCTGCAATAAATGTAAATGATTCTGTTACAAAATCTAAATTTGACAACAAATATGGCTGTAAGGAAAGTGCTGTTGACGCAGTGCGCCGTGCAACTGATATTATGCTCGCAGGAAAAAGAGTTATTGTCTGTGGATATGGTGACGTCGGAAAAGGAACAGCTGCTTCATTTAGAGGTGCTGGAGCAATCGTCACTGTTACAGAAATAGACCCAATCTGTGCACTTCAAGCTTCAATGGATGGTTATGAGGTTAAGAAATTATCAACAGTTATAAAAGATATGGATATCATCTGTACTGCAACTGGAAATAAAGATATTGTATGCGATGATCATTTTCTTGCAATGAAAGATAAAGCTATCATATGTAATATAGGTCATTTTGATAATGAAATCGATATGAGTTGGTTAAACGAAAATTATGGACATACAAAATCTGAAATCAAACCTCAAGTTGACTTGTATACTCTAGAAAAAAATAAACAAATAATAGTTTTAGCTGAAGGCAGGTTAGTAAATCTTGGTTGTGCAACTGGACATCCGAGTTTTGTAATGAGTAACTCTTTTACTAATCAAGTTCTAGCTCAGATTGAATTGTGGAAAAATTCTGATTCATATGAAAATAAGGTCTATATGTTACCTAAAACACTAGACGAAAAAGTCGCTTTGCTTCATTTAAATCATCTCGGAATAGAATTAGAGGAGCTTTCAAAAGATCAAGCGAGTTATATTGGTGTAAAAACAGAAGGGCCTTTCAAACCAGAATACTATCGATATTAGTAAAACTTATGGTATTAATTTAAAAAAAAGCTCGCCTAATTGACGAGCTTTTTATTTTGAGAATACCAAGTTTTAATTTTTAAAAGGTGTAACGGAAACAAAAGATTTGTTGTTTTTCTTTTTTTTGAATGTAACGATTCCGTCTACCTCGGCATGCAGAGTATGGTCTTTACCGAGGTAAACATTTTCCCCAGCATTATGAGCTGTACCCCTTTGACGGATTATAATATTTCCAGCACGGGCGGTTTGGCCACCGAAAATCTTCACACCTAATCTTTTAGATTCTGATTCTCTGCCGTTTTTAGAACTTCCTACCCCTTTTTTGTGAGCCATTATAAAAAATTTTAATTGTTATTTCTTTGATAATGCAGCAATCAAATCAGATTTTTTCATGGATGATATGCCGCTAATCTCTTTAGATTTTGCTTCTTTTTTTAGCTCTGATAATGTCATATTATTTAGATCCTTTGTTTTAACTTCACCAGAAGACTTTTTATCTTTAGCTGAAGTTTTCGCCTTGATTTCCTTCTTAGGTAATGATTTTGTTTTAACATCAGGTTTTTCTTGCCTAGAAGATTTAGGTTTAGATCCTTTTATCAGAATTTTTTCTATTAGCAGTTCAGTTAATGCTTGGCGATGTCCGTTTTTGACACGATACCCTTTACGTCTTTTTTTCTTGAAAACGATTATTTTGTCATCTTTCAAATGACTTAAGACCTTAGCCTCCACTGAAGCTCCAGAAATTGAAGGTTCTCCAATAGAAACTCTCCCTCCATCATCGTACAAAAAAACCTTATCAAAGGATACTTTAGATCCCTCTTTTTCAGACAATCGGTCAACAAAAAGTTTCTGATTTTGATTGACCTTAAATTGTTTGCCTGCTATTTCTACAATTGCATACATTAATATACCATTACGGTCGGCAAATATAGTGCTTTTTAATAATAAAACAATTTAGTGCTAATTACAATTTATTTTCAATAGAATACTTACTAGGTCCCGTAATAAATAATATTAGGTACAAAAGAGATTTTTCTTTTTTTGAAAACGGATCACCATCATGTTTGAATATTAAAGCAACGAACATTGTTATAATTGGAAAAATGCAGAAAAATCTTATTTTTCATCCAATTATTATAAAAATTGGGACAATAAATTCAGCAAAAGCTTTAAGTATCAATGAAGGGAGAGGTCCTATTCCAATTGGATCACTAAATGTAAAATCTCCATTAATAATTTTTAAAACCTTATTATATCCATGAGTAAAAAAAGGCTCGAATAACTAACCCTGAGGAAAAATAATCCTTGACTTAATCGAGTATATTTCATTATAAATATTAGATTACTAAAATTTACAGACCCAAATAATATCTAATTGTTTTATCAAGACCTAATTCAAATGGTGTTTTTGGCTTCCAACCCAGTTCATCTTTAATTTTTGAATTATCAATTGCATATCTGTAATCATGTCCGGGACGATCAGGTATAAAATTAATTAACTTGTTTGAAAATCCCTCAGAGCGTCCCAATATAGAATCTGTCATTTTAATTAATTTAAGAACTAAATCAATATTTTTTTTTTCGTTTTCTCCTCCAATGAGATAGGTTTCACCTATTTTACCCTTATGTAATATCAAATCAATCGCTTCCACATGATCTTCTACATATAACCAATCTCTTATATTTTTACCATCTCCATACACAGGAAGTGTTTTTTTATTAATAATATTTTTAATCATCAAAGGAATAAGCTTTTCAAAATGTTGTGCGGGTCCGTAATTATTAGAACAATTAGATATTACTACAGGAAGACTATAAGTATGATAATAGGCCCTCACTAAATGGTCTGATGCAGCTTTTGAGGCGGAGTAAGGAGATCTTGGATCATAATTACTCTTTTCTGAAAATTTTCCCCCTATTGCTAGACTTCCAAATACTTCATCAGTAGAAATATGATAGAAAAGTTTCTCTTTTTTGTTTTTACCCCAACTTTGCCTAGCTGTTTCAAGTAGATTATGTGTTCCTTTAATATTAGTTGATATAAATTGAAAAGGATTATCAATAGAATTATCAACATGCGACTCTGCTGCAAGATGGATAACAATATCAAAATTATTTGACTGAAATAGTTCTTGGAGAAATTCTAATTCTCTAATGTCACCCTTTATAAATTTATAATTTATAGAAGATTTACAGTTTTCAAGATTTTTCAAGTTTGAGGCATATGTTAATGAATCTAGATTTAAAATTCTGTAGTTAGGATAATCTTTGATTAATTTTTTAACTAAGTGAGAGCCTATAAAGCCTGCCCCTCCAGTAATTAAGATTGATTTACTTTTACTCATATCATATTTTCCCCTCTATTCTATTTAAACAGTCATCTAACGCACTAGTCCAATCTAAAATTTTCAATGACAAGTGGGTTTCAATTCTACTTGTATCTAAAATAGAGTTTTTAGGCCTTAATGCACGAGTAAAATACTGTTTAGAAGAGCAGGGAATTATTTCACAATTACTTTTTTTTATTAATTTAATTTTTTTTGCTAAATCAAACCATGTTGTTTCACCCATAAGAGCATAATTGTAACAATCATAATCAAAAAAATGATTTTGATCAATATTGGATAACACAACCCTTGCCAAATCAATTCCATAAGTTAACCTTCCTTTCTGATCATCAACAACACACAGGTTTCTTTTTTTATTAATATTATTTAATGCAGTTTTTACAAAATTTGAACCAAAGGGGCTAAACATCCATGAAACTCTAAAAGTAGTGTTAATACATTTAGCATTTTTGAGTAGAATTTCAGCTTTATATTTTGTTTTCCCATATATATTTAATGGATTGGGTGTGTGATCTTCTGAATAATTTGATTTACTAGTTCCGTCAAAAATATAATCTGTTGAGAAATTTACTATTGAAAGAGTCTTCTCCTCCGCAAAAGCTATTAAGTTTTTAATCCCATCTACATTAATTTGGTAGGCTTTTTCTGGACTTTCCTCAGCCTGATCTACTTGAGTATATGCAGCACAATTTATGATTCCATCTAAAGGATGATCATCAAAAAAAATTTTTAATGTTTTAGGTCTAGTTATATCTACTTTGTTTTTAGAGGCAAAGATCAGCTTATGAATTGGAAACTCATTAGCTACTTTTTTAAAGCACTTACCTAATTGCCCTTCCGCTCCAGTCACTAAGTAGCTAGGCATACAAATCTTGATTAAAATCAAATAATGATAAATTTGCCAGTTTAGAATTATTTTTATCTTTTTTAGATTGAATCCATTCATCTTTGGATAATCTCCAGTTAATATCTAATTCCGGGTCTTCAGGAGATAGGCTTCTTTCGTATTTTGAATTGAAAAAATTATCAACTTTGTAGTAAAAAATAGATTTCTGACTTAGTGTTATAAACCCGTGAGCAAAGCCTCTTGGTATAAAAATTTGAAATCTATTTTCAGTATTTAATTCTTGACTAAAGTATTGTCCAAATGTAGGTGATCCTCTACGTATATCAACAACGACATCTAATACACTACCTTTAATAACACTGACTAATTTAGATTGCGCAAATGGTGGTAACTGATAATGTAAGCCCCTTAAAACACCCTTTTTGGAATGGGTTATATTATCTTGACAAAAATAGATTTCTTTTTGTGAAAAAAATTTACTTTGACTCTTATTAAAATGTTCTGAAAAGGAACCTCTTTCATCTTTAAATATTTGATTTTTAAAAAGAAATACATCTTTAAATAAGGTTGGGATTATTTCCATATCATTTTATCTATAATCGTTTAACAAATAATTACCATAACTCGTACCTTCAAGAGCTTCGGCCTGCTTTATCAACTGCTTTTTAGTTATAAACCCTTTTTTGAATGCTATTTCTTCTAAACACGCAACCTTTACACCTTGTCTTTTCTCTATAGTTTCAATAAATTGACCGGCTTTTAATAAAGATTCAGGAGTTCCAGTGTCTAACCAAGCAAATCCTCGGCCAAGAGTTTCAACAATAAGTTTTTTCTTTTTTAAAAAAAACTTATTAATGTCAGATATTTCTAACTCACCTCTTTCAGAAGGTGATATTGATTTTGCTACTTGAACTACTGAATTAGGATAAAAATATAATCCAACCACAGCGTGCTTGCTTTTCGGATTTTTTGGTTTTTCTACAATTGAAATTGGATTTCCCTTTTCATCAAATTCAATGACTCCATATCGATGAGGATCTTTAACAGTATATCCAAAGATAGTTGCTTCAGAGCCATAAGTTGTTCGTTCGACAACATTATTTAATTGGTGAGAAAAATCTAGACCATAAAAAATATTATCTCCTAGTATTAAGCATACTGAATCTCCACCAATAAATTTTTCTCCCAAAATAAAAGCATCTGCTATACCTCTCGGAGATTTTTGAATTTTATATTGAATATTTATTCCCCATTTACTGCCATTTTCTAACAAACTTTTATAAGAATCAATATCCTCAGAAGTGCAGATTAATAATATATCTTTTATTCCTGCGAGTATTAATACTGAAAGCGGATAGTAAATCATTGGCTTATCATAAATTGGAAGAAGTTGTTTAGATACTCCGAATGTTATCGGAAATAAGCGAGACCCTTTCCCACCAGCAAGAAGAATGGCTTTCATAACGTAATTATACTAAAATAAGTTCAAGTTTATTTAGTAATTTCTCTTTTTCAAAATTACTATTAAAATAATCCAACGCATTTCTTGAAAATTTATTTCTTTGTTGAAGCGATGATCTAGACATTTTTAAAATTTGCTTTGCTAACTCGGAAGAATTCTCAGTTTCCGAACAAAGCCCTGCCCCAGAATCGTTTATAACTTTCTTTCCAATTCCGTCTAAGGCACCAATTATTGGCTTCCCACATGCTAAATAAGACTGTAATTTTCCTGGAAGTGTGTAAGAAAATATCTCTGCTTTTTTTAAAGTAATAAGTAACGCATCTGCACAAGAAAGATAATCTGGTATTTCTCTTGGAGAATAGGCTCCTAGAAAAAGAAATTTATTTTCTAGTCCTTTTTTTGATATTAAATTTTGAACACGTTTCTTATCTCTTCCATCTCCTAAAATAACCAGGTTTATTTTTTCGTTTCTTAATATTTCAAATGTTTCGATGATTGTATCGAAATCTTGAGAAACTCCTATGTTACCAGCAAAAACTAAATTGAATCCTGATGGGAATTTTTTTGCAATAACAGTTTTTTTTGGCAAAGGCTTATAAAATTCTTCAGCATAATATGGATAATATTTAACTTTTTTCAAATCAACTTTTTGTTTTTGCAAATAGAAGTTAAAAAATGGTGATTGAACTAAAATTTGATCAGAAAATCTATAAATTAATCTTGTCATTATATCAATTAGCCCCAAAATAAGTTTATTATTAATGCCCCCAGCTATCTTAACTGATTCAGGCCAAAGATCATGTACCCATAAATTTGATTTACATTTAAATTTTTTTGCCGCAATAACCCCCAAAATGCCCACTGTTATTGGAGAGGGTGCATAAATAAAAATCTTATCAAATCTTTTTTTTAAGTTTAAAATTTTTAATGTTCCAAAAATTACAAATGATAAATAATTAAAAAGAAGGTCAATACCTTTACCTTTTTTTCTCAACAAAAGATTTGCTCTATTAATTTTTACTTTGTTTAAATATTCTTCATTAGGTCCTTCCCAAGAATATCCCTTAAAATACTCACCACTAGGATAATTTGGTTTCCCCGTAAGTACCTCTACTAAATGCCCTCTTTTTTGTAAAGAGAAGACGATATCATTAATTCTTAGATTTTCTGGATAGAAATATTGTGTAATAACCAATATTTTCATTTAATGAAAATTTCTGGTTTTATTTCCTTTTTTATCAGTCCAACCTTTTTTCTTCCATAATGCTGAATGCGGTTCTTTAATAGCGGTCTTATTCCCTGGTCTTGGATCCTTAGTATAATAGTAAAGTATGATCGATCTCCTCGCTTGACCTATTGGAAAGTTTAAGGGATCGGGAAGACCATGATAACTATAATCATTAGTATCAAATGCCATAAATCTATTATGTATAGGTGCTATTTTTTTTACTAGCCTATCACCATTATTATTATAAAGACCAAACTCTCCACCCCAACCTTCCTTCCACCCTGGATTCAAATAAAGAATTGCATTAACTCTCCTATGAAGACCAGTTGCATCATGGTAATTTCCATCAATGTGAACATCTAACAATCCGCCACTAACCGTGACATTTAATCCACCACCAGTAAAATATGGGTCTGGGATTAATTTTGGGATATGCAAAGCCTTAGATAAAGCCTTAAGAAAAGGTGCCGAATTCATAATTCTTATGGCATCAATAATGTGATCTGGTATATCAAATTCTGAGGACCATTTTGACCTCATTTTAACCTCAATATTTTTATCGTTTGTTTTTTCCCATTGATTACTTTTTAAATCAGGAAAACTATTAAGAATTTGATTTGCAAAGTTAAGATCAAAAAAATTGTCTATATATATGTGTTCAAAAGGAATTGATGATGAATTATTTAAATCATTATCAGTAATTTTATTACTGCAATTTTTAACAATTTTAAATAAAGTGTCTTGATTCATATTTATGAAAATAAGCTTAAATAATGACTACTTTTTTTATTCTTTTTTATTTCTACTAATTAGTCTGTGTAGTTTGATTAGTTATGAAAACATTAGTTTTGATTTATACTTTAACCACAAATATATAGAGTATTCTCGTTTTTTTCGTGATTTGCTGCATGGCTATAAAAATAAAACATATGAGAATCTTGGAACTTTTCCGATTTGGGGATACGGAGTTGTGCACTTATTTTTAAAGAATAAACTTTATATTTTGATTTTTCAACAGTTGCTATGTATAATTTCAATTATTAAAATAGATCAATTTTTAGTCAAAATTAAAAAAATAACCTCGGTGAAATTCTCAAGGATCTTAATGCTTCTTGCTTTACCTTGTTTTTTCTTCCACACGCAAATGTGGCCGAAAAGCGTTTCTTCTAGCTTATTGATTCTTGGGATTTTACAATTATTTTATTTTATGGAATACAAAAAAATATCGAATCTTATTTATTCCGGAATATTAATGGGATTAGTTTGTAATCTCAGATCTGATTATATTTTTGTTATTTTTTCTATACCCTTTTTTATCATAATTTTTGAATATCTCAACAAAAATTTAACAAAACTTAATTGTTTGAAGATATTTATTATACCATTTATTGTTTTTTTATTTCTCTGCCCTTGGGGAGTTTACACTTTCTCAAAAACAAATCATTTTTTTTTAAATTCAACAAATACAGGACACACGTTTTTTATTGGTCTTGGTCAATTACCAAATAATGCGTGGGGAATTACTCCTATGGATGACGATAAATTAATGGCTGAAATAATAAAAAAAGAATTTGATGATGAAGATATTTCAACTGTAGATTTTAAAGCAAATAAATTTCTTTTAAATGAATTTAAAAAATTAGTTATACTAAATCCTAGTGAATGGATAAAGAAATGTTTTTTTTCACTTAGACTAATTTTACTAGATCCTTTTTATGTAGGAAATGTAGCTAATTTTCAAAAAAATGAAATTTCCAATATTGATGGAATTAGATCCCTAGAAAAATCTGTCTATAATTTTGATTTTAAATCAGCAACTGAAATAATTTTAAAAACAAAATGGTCATTTTCAGTCAAAGAAATCTTTCAGATGATCATAACCATTTTAACAAAAATAATTGGAGTTTTTACTTTTATATTTTTCCTCGGATTAACCATTATAAGGTTTTCAAAGTATGCAGGGACAGTATTTCTTTGTCCAATTATATCTTTATCTTATCTCCTAATCATTTATCAAGTTAGTATTAGTCTTTTTGCTTTTCATATGCCTGTTTACAATACTTCTATTTATCTGATTTATTTAATTTCAATTGTTCTTCTTTTTGAAAAAACCTTTCTATCAAACAATATACAATTACTAAAGAATAAGTAATTAAAATATTACCAATATTCAGATTTGAAACTGTATGCTCATTATTTCTCCACGAGTTAGGAATAACAGAAAATTTATATCCCCTACAAATTACTTTTAGAGGGATTTCTACAGTTATACTAAAATGATTAGAAACAAATGGAAAAAGGTCAAATAAAACAGTTTTCTTATACATTTTAAATGAATTTGTGATGTCTGAATATTTGGTTCTAAATATAATTGCTAAAAAAATATTGCCAATACGGTTTAGATAATATTTAAAAAAAGGATAGCCCTCAACTAAGCCTTTGTCTTCCCATCTATTTCCAAAGACACAGTCAGAATTTGAATCTACTATTTCTTTATAATATGCAATTATGTCTTCTGGCGAGTCAGATTGGTCTGCCATTACAAAACAGACATATTTACCTGTTGATTTTTTTATTCCTTCAATTAGGGAATTACCAAAACCTTTTGATTTAGAATTTAAATATATACTGACGTTCTTATTTATGGATGATATTTTTTTTATTTTTTGGATAGTTTGGTCATTTGAGTGATCGTCAATAACTAGAATTTCAAAATCAATCATTTCAGTTTTAAGCCTAGTAATTATTTCATTAACCGATGATTCAATTATTTTCCCTTCTTTAAAAGTTGGGATTATTATTGATAATTTATTATTCAAAATTGATATTTTTATAAATTACATCAACAATATTTCCAAAACCATGCTTAATTTCTTCTTCTTTTTCAAAACCATTTTTGTTTAAGAGGATTTCTATTTCTTCAGTATCGTCTTTATACATATCATCATGATGGTTTTCTATTTGAATATATCTAATAATTTTTTTGGAATATAATGGAAGTAAGCCTTCTAAAACTTTTTTTTCATGTCCCTCAACATCAATTTTTATAATATCTATTATTTTGTTTTTAAAATTTTTATGAATGTGATCTTTAAGTTTTATTGTCTTTACCTTATACCTTTTTTTAATTAACTCATTTTTATTATATCCTAAAATTGAAATTTTCTTTTTGAGCCATTCTGAATTTTCATTTACGTCTTCAAAAGTTGAAGATTCGCTTAGCACATTTTCTTTAAATATTAATTCACCATTTTTATTAGAACATCCTAAATTGAAAAATTGACAATTTTTTAAATTTTTATTCTTTATAAGTAATGAATAAAGAGTTTTATTTGGTTCAAAACCAATAATGGAAACACTTGGATTAATTTTTTTGAAAAAAAAAATACTTTGCCCAATATTTACTCCCACGTCAATTGCAAAATATAGATTTTTAGAATTGAAGATTTTCCTATAAGCTACTTTTAATTTTGGATAGAAAAAAATCGATTCATTAATTGATAATAATAAACTTATAATCTTTATTCTTATTTTTTTAATCATTGATATCAAATAACCTTGTAAATATCTGGTTTTAAATCATCAAATTTAACAGAAAGACCGTTAATCCATTTTGTATCTTCTAATATTTCAAAAGTATGAAAAGTCAGTTTGGGGATGATAAAAACATCTCCTTTTGAAACAACATGGTGCTCTTTTTCGCCAACTAATTTACCTTCCTCGCTGACCCTAGAAAGATGTATTTTGATTTTCCCTTTTAAAATGATAAATAATTCATCTGTTAGTTTATGATAATGTGCCCCTCTTTTCTGATTAGCTATCGTTTCAAAAAAATTCAATTCTCTCCAATTACCTGTGTTAACAAGCCCTTTAATAGATCCTCTATCATCGTTAATTGAAAAATCGTTTTTTAAGAATTTTATCATTTTAATTTAGTAAATTTTTAAGTTGAAGATTTTTGAAATCGGAAAACTCTTTAGACCTTTTCAAAGACCTATTGATTATTCTAAACTTATTTTTCTTTATTTCTTTTATTGATGTTTTACAATCTGAAAGAGATTCTTTGAGCTCTAAACCTATTTGAAATTTAGAAATATTTATATTTCCTGAGATGTGAAAAATGCCAATTAAGTTTTTTTCAATACATCTTTCTAATGCTAGGTATACCATTTCTAGGGGAGTTGGTGAAATAATTTCATCATAAAGATCAATACTTAATTTAGTATTTAGTTCCTCCACCAACCAATCAAAAAATTTACTCCCTCTCCCTAGAATTGAACCAACTCTAATTATTGAATAGAGTTTACTTTTTTCTTTAATAAGTTGTTCAGCTATGTATTTAGATTTTCCATAATTAGTATCTGGGTTGGGTTTCTCTACATCACTATAATTACCTTTATAACCATTAAAAACATAATCACTGGAAATAAAAATAAATTGTACATCTTTATTTACAGTCTGTTGGAAATTAATTATTGTTTTAATTGGTTTAAGATTATTTTTCTCTGCTATTGAAAAATCTTGTTCTAAAAGCTTAACATTTTTTTTCCCGGCAGACCATATGATTATGTCAGGATTAATTTTTTCTAAAAATAATTTGAAATTACTAAAATCTGTGTAATCTAGTTTTACAAGATTTTTATTATAAGTATTAAAAAAAGTTCCACAAACAAAATAGTCTTTAGAAAGCTTAAGTCTGTTATAAAAATAACTACCTAGAAAGCCTGAGGCACCTATTAATAAAATTTTTTTCAAGAAATTGGTTTATGAAGATTCAAATCATTTTCTAGCATTTCATCTACAATCTGATCTATGGAATAATTAGGTTCCCAACCTAATTCATTTCTTGCGTAAGAAGGGTCTCCTAATAAATTTTCTACTTCTGATGGCCTGTAATAGCGAGAATCAATTTTAATTATCTCTTGACCGATTTTAACTTTTGCTGATTTTTTGTTGTCTACAACTACTCCTTTTTCATTTATTCCTTTCCCTTGAAATTCTATTTCAATACCTAATTTCTTTAATGCTAACAAAATAAATTCTCTTACTGAGATTGATTTACCAGTAGCTAATACAAAGTCGTCTGGTTTATTGTGCTGTAAAATTTTCCACATACCTTTTACATAATCTCTCGCATGTCCCCAATCACGTTTTGCATCTAAATTTCCCAAAAAAACTTCATTTTCGAGACCATAATATATTTTGGCTAATGCAATTGTTATTTTTCTTGTTACGAAAGTTTCTCCCCTTAATGGAGATTCATGATTAAATAGAATTCCATTACTAGCAAAAATATTATATGATTCTCTATAATTTTTTATTATGTAATAAGCATAAAGTTTTGAAACTGCATAGGGCGAAATTGGGTTAAATGGTGTTTGTTCGTTTTGAGGGGTTTCTAAAACTTTTCCATATAACTCACTCGTCGATGCCTGATATAATTTTGTATTGTCTTTTAAATTAAGTATTCTTATTGCCTCTAAAATTCTTAAAACACCAATTGCATCAATATTTGCCGTGTATTCGGGTGTTTCAAAACTTACATGGACATGGCTCATTGCCCCTAAATTATATATCTCTTGAGGCTTAATTTGATTTATTAGATCGATTAAATTACTTGTATCAGACAGATCTCCATAATGAAGAAATAATTTTTTATTCTTGTCTTGGTGGGATTTTAGCAAATGATCTATTCTGTCGGTTATAAACCTTGACGTTCTTCTTTTAAGACCATGTACTTCATAGTTTTTACCTAACAGAAACTCAGCTAAATATGCTCCATCTTGTCCAGTGATTCCAGTTACAAATGCTTTTTTCATTTTTAATAAAAATCTTTTCCTTTAATTTTAATAAAGTCTCTCATCTCTTTGATCATAGTGGAATAATCTGGTACTAAAATTAAATCATCATTCCTAACTGAAATTAAGCTTTTATCTGATTTATCAACATTAATTTTTTTTAATTTAAAATTTTCTTTTGGGAAAAAATCTAAAAACAATTTTAACAAGTTATATTTGCTGATTTTCTTACCATTTGTTAAATGTTTTATTCCAACAATATTATCATTTTGAATAAATTTTTCTATAGCCTTAGATAATATTATTGTTGTTACACCTCCCCAAAAAACATTATTATATCCATAGATTTCTTTTTTTTGACTCAAAAACCAGCTAAAAAGACCTTGCCCGTTCTTTTTGAGTTCTGGTCCAATAATTGAAGTCCTAATTGTTAAATCTCTATTATTGTCAAGCTCTCCTAGATACTTAGATCTTCCATAGATGTCTCTAGCGTCTGGGATATCAATTTCGCTATAAAAGCCTTTATTTCCATTAAAAACACAATCAGTACTAACTTGAATAATTCTGGCATTAATTTTATCTGCAATATTTTTTAATCTGTGTGGCAAATAGGAATTAATAAAAATTGTATTTGAAGGATCAATTTTACTACTCCTCAATAGAATTCCAATACAATTAATTATTACGCTTGGTTCAATTTTGGTTATTTTTTTTTCTAGGTCTAAAACATTTCTAACATCACATATTATGCTACTATCATTTAATTTTTTTCTGAATGAAATATCAAATAATTCAAAATTCGATTTCGCTTGTAATGTTCTGTACAATACATGCCCAAGCATTCCTGTACTTCCTAAAATAAGGATCTTTTTTTTTAAAACTACATTCTCCATATTTCTCTTTTCACAATAGGGGTATAGCTTTGAATAATTCTGATAACTTTTGTTGAAACATTAAGACTTTTGTATTCGATTGGAATTTCAAATTTGGATTCTGAAAATGTGTTTAAAACAACTTCAACGGCTTGAACCATTGAATTTTTATCAATATTTCCTAAAACAATAGACCCAAAATCAATAGCTTCTGGGCGCTCTGTCGAGTTTCTAACACTAATTGCAGGAAAGTTCATCATAGCACTTTCTTCTGAAATTGTTCCACTATCTGATAAAGTAATTAATGCTTTTGATTGAAGTTTAACATAATCGAAAAAACCTAAAGGATTTATGAAATTTATTAAATTAGACTCAATCTTTAATGATTCTAATTTTTTCCTCGTTCTTGGATGTGTTGAAAAAATGACTTGGCATTTGTATTTATCAGCAATTTCTTTTATCCCAGAAATTATTGATTTAAAATTATTTAAAATTTCAAGATTCTCCTCCCTATGTATACTAGCAACAATATATTTTTTTGGCTCTGCGTTTAAATGTTTTAAAATATTACTATTATCTATTTCTTTCTTAAAATTTGACAATACTTCCCAAAGTGGTGAGCCTGTAGTGAAAACAAAGTCTTTTTTAATACCTTCAGCTAAGATATATCTTCTACTATTCTCTGTATATGTTAAATTAATGTCAGCTAGGTGGTCTGCAATTTTTCTATTAATTTCCTCAGGAACGTTTTGATCAAAGCATCTATTGCCAGCTTCCATATGAAAAATTGGAATTTTTAATCTTTTTGCTGATATTATTGATAATGAGCTATTTGTATCTCCTAAGACTAATATTGCGTCTGGCTTAAGATCCAAAAACAAAGAGTAAGATTTTGATATTATTTTTCCAAGAGTTTCACCCAAATTTTCCCCTGCTACTCCCAAAAAATAATTTGGTTTCCTTAACTTAAGCTCTTTAAAAAAAATTTCATTTAATTCATAATCATAATTTTGTCCCGTATGAATTAAGTTATGATCAAAAAAATTATCACATTTTTTTATAATTATTGAAAGCCTTATCAGTTCAGGCCTAGTCCCTACAACTGTAACTAGTTTTAATTTTTTCATATTTATCTATTTTCCGGTAAAGCCAATGCTTGCCAATAATTTGATTAATTCTTTTTCAGAAAGGCGATGGGTATTAAATGAGCTGTATTCTTGAGCTTCAGCCTCAAAATTGCTACCCTTTGAAAAATAATTATCATAGTTTAAATCTCTATTATCAGCAGAAACTTTAAAATAATTCCCTAAATCGTAAGCTCCCATTTTTTCTTCTTTTGACAAAAGTGTTTCATGAATTTTTTCAGAATGCCGAATACCAATTTTTTTTATCTCTACAGACGAATTGTATATTTTTTTCATGGTATTTGCTAATTCTCCAATAGTAGTAGAAGGGGATTTTTGAACAAAAATGTCTCCAGACTTACCATTTTCAAATGCAAATAAAACAAGATTAACCGCATCTTGTAATGTCATCATAAACCGAGTCATCTCAGGAGTGGTTACTGTAATGCTATTACCTGACATAATTTGGCTATGAAAATGTGGAATTACAGATCCTCTTGAAGCCATAACATTACCATATCTAGTTCCACAAATTATTGTAGTATCAGTAGTTCTTGATTTAGCAACAAAAACTTTTTCCATCATTGCTTTTGAAACACCCATAGCATTAATAGGGTAAACTGCCTTATCTGTACTCAAGCATATTACCTTCTTGACCTTATTCGTGATAGCAGCATTTAAAACATTTTCTGTCCCTAAGACATTAGTTTGAACTGCCTGTATTGGATAAAACTCGCATGAAGGTACTTGCTTAAGTGCGGCAGAATGAAAAATATAATCAATCTCTCTAGAGGCTTCTAAAATACTGTGATAATCTCTAACATCGCCTATGTAAAATTTAATTTTTGGGTTGTTATACTTAATCCGCATATCGTGCTGTTTTTTTTCATCACGAGAGAAAATTCTTATTTCATCTATTTCAGAATCCAAAAATTTATTTAAAACAGCATTCCCAAATGATCCTGTACCACCTGTAATTAGCAATTTTTTATTTTTAAACATTTTCAACAAGTTTATTAATTAAATCGTTTACTTTATCATCTATTAATAAATGAGGCATACTTTTATTTTTATCAGAACATGCTTTTTCAATTGAAGCCTTCATTTCATCCTTATTATGGGGATTGAAAAAATATTCAGTTTTACAAATTTCTTTAAATGTAGGAATTTTAGATACAATAACTTTTGAGCCAGATTTTATAGCCTCTATTATAGGTAAGCCCAAACTTTCTTGGGTTGAAGGGAAAATCAAAAAATGTGCTTTAGAATAAAGAGCCATTAATTTTATCCTATTAATAACACCAGTAAAAATTATTTCTATACCGCCTTTAGTCAAATTACTCCCATCCATTGTTATGAAAAGCTTTATGTTTTTTTTTGATTTGACATTCATAAATACCTTAATTAAATTATTTACATTTTTATGTTTTAAATTACTTGTAACACATATGAAATTTAGATTTTTGTCATTGAAGTCTTTTTTTGATATTTTGATATCGTTTGTTTTAAAAAATGGTATTTTTAAAACATCAATATGTTTAATCTTTAGTCTTTTAGATAACATATTTTTCAAATATTCGGTTTGAACAATCCATATATAATTCGAATTATTAAAAAATCTTAAGTAGTAATATTTCATAAGTGAATTAAAACTTGTCTTTTTTAGAAGAAGTAAGTTGTGAAAATAAATATAAACCCTCTTCTCAAGTTTAATTGGTGGTGGGACATTTGCTAAGCAAAAAATTGTTTCCACATTGGCTTTGAGATTTTGATAAGCTTTTTTTCTAGAAAAATGACTCGGTTTTACCTTTATATGCTTTGGCAACACAAAATTTTCTTCAAGTTCTAATCTTTCGTCAAAAAAAAACATGAACTCTTTTAAAAATTTTCTTTCTGCTATTGACTCTATCAAATATTCTAGCAAAATCTTACCTCCGTAAGAATGTATATAGATTGTATCTACTAAAATCATTTTTTTGAAAAAAAATAATTAAAAAACTTCAGCACATATACACTGTACATCCTAAAAGTGCTCAGATCATTTATTATTACGAAGTTTTTTCTAATCTTTAAATCTCTAAAATTTTCTCTTATAAAGTCTTTAATTTTTTTTGGTTTTTTATTTAGCTCTAAATATGCAATGGCACTTTTATCAATATAAAGTTCAATTTTTTTCTTTCTTAATTCAATAGAGTGGAACAAATCTTCACAATAAGCTTTACCTTCAAAATCAAAAAAATATTCTTTTATTAAGTTTTTTTTATGATGCATAATACATCCTCCTACAAGCCATTCTGATTTAACAAGTTCAGGAGAAATATCTGAAACTAGTGGATATGATTCAAATCCAGATAAACCTATTTTGCCTTCTGTACAAAAGATGCTAAAACCCGAAATAATGTTAAAAAGGATTTTTTTAAAATTTATTTTATAGTCGTAAATAGATCTCTTTGAACTATTTTCAAAAAGGTTTGGTGATACTGAGTAATTATTATTCAGGCACAAATTTTTTGTGAGAACCTCTAGACATGATTTATGTAAAGTTATATCATCATCTAATTGCATTACAAATTTACTTTTCGCTATTTTAAACCCCTGGATTCTTTGATTTACTTGACCTTTTTTATTGGCTTTAACAAATACTACATTTTTGTACTTTTTATTTATATGTTTATGAATATTGGCTTTAAGAGAAACTATTATTATTTCTTTTGGAATTAATGTCGAGTTATTTAGTGAGACTATTGTTGGTAAAATGTCTCTGTCTCCAATCGTAGGAATTACAACTGAAATTTCCAAACCTTTAATTTTAATTATAATTTACTTTTTAGATGCTCAATTTTATATTTAATAAGGGACTTGGTGTAAGACCAATTTTTGAATTTTAAATAATCTGTGCTTTTTGGAAGAACGAATGTTGTTCCATGTTTAAACCATTTATTTGGAAAGTCTAAATCAAAATTTTCAAAAGGTTTCATCGATTCAGAATAATAATCAACATACAATGTTTTTCTTTTAAGACTTTTATTATTTTTTAATCTTTCTACACCATGAAAGCTATAGGGTGTATGAAGAAAAACTACAGCTCTATTTTTTTTGTATTTTATCTTTGAAACTATTTTTTTCCCTTTTTTATCATATAAAAGTGTTGCCCCTCCAAAATTTTCTTTCCAATCTGATGATAAGTATAAAATTATATTCAATACATGTGGAAGACCATTACTTGGATCTGTTGAATGATCTACATGAGACCCCAAAAACCCATTTGTCCCCATTTCATGATAATTAGCTAAAAGTGTGTTCCCAACATTAGTTGATTTCAATGAGGTAATTCCTGTTAATTTTTTTAAAATTTCAATCCATTCATTTGAATTTAAGACTTTGGTAATTTTAGAAATATATTCTGGAAGAGATTCGTTTAGGCTAATTTTTTTATTAGATTCAATTTCTGAATTAAATGATTTTCCCTTTTTTAGAATATATTTTTTTTCGGACATTTTTTTTGTTATCTCTTCATAGAAATTTTCTTCTAGGAAATCATCTAAAACTAAATGAGGAAATGGCTTATTCATAAAAAATGTTTCCTTTTCATTTAACAAATTGAAATATTTTGGATTTATGATTCTCATATTATAAAAATGTTTTGACGTCTAGTTTAGTTTTATTTATAGCATACTTGTCAATATAATTGATAGACTCACTGTATAATCTAATATTATCTTTATTACTAATTTCAGAAAAATAATTTATTGCTTTTGTGAAATCGTTGTTATTTGTGACTACTTTTTTTAGAGATAATTTTTTATTTAGGAGTGGATCCGAGTTATAAATATCAATATTAAGATTAATTACAGGTATTTTAGCTGAAATTGCTTCGATTACTACGGAGGAAGATATATACACTAAAATATCACACCATTTTAATTCATCGTTTAAACTTTTTTTTGAAATCGAATCTACGTTATTTGTGATCCAATTATTATAATATTTATTCAATCCATAAATGGGAAAATCAGGATGAAATCTGAACTTTATTTTATAACTATCCAAAACTTTATTACCTGTATCTAGAAAGTTGATAGTTTTTTTTACTTCATCATAACCAGAAGAAAAAACAAACAACAATTTTGGATTTTTTTTATCAAAGAATCTTTTCCTTAGTTTTAGTGTTCTATTTCCTCTTAAATAAACACCTGTCTTTATTATTTCTTCAGGAAAATTACCTACATCGATTAACCAATTTTTTGTTATTTCCCCGATGGTTACAATTTTTTCTGGCAAAGGGTTTATTTTAATTTCATCTTTAGATAAAATTAAAGAGAAATGACGATGTGATACACTAGAGTGTTGATAACCTATTGTTTTTATATTACCTAATGCCAAAAGCATTAATTTTTCTAATGATTTGTTTTCAAAAGGATAAATGATTTTTTCAATTTGGCCTAATTTTGATATTCTCCTAAATGCTCTGAAAATTATTAAGTTATCTATAAATCCAGTAGTCATCTCAGAAATCATTTGTGACCTTATGATATAATTTAATTCCTTTTTTGAATTTTTAAGTCTTACATTAGAAAAGTTAATTGTTAGGAATGGAATTCTAAATAGTTGGAAAAAACACCAAAAAAAATCCTTTATGGTTAGGTAAGACAAAAGATTTATTTTTTTATTTTTTTCAAATTTTAAAGCATTATTATTTCTAAAATAAGGCCTGTATACGTAAAATAAATAACTCACTTTTAATTCCGGATTTGATTTTATAATTTTTGTAATCAAGTCTCTAAAATATGTATCCATATTCCCCCTTTTTCTTCCATCAACAAATGAAAATAAATGGACATTGATTTTTGATTTTTCGTTTTCTAGTGATATAAAGAAAAAATAGGTTTGAATTAATAGGTATATGGACTTTATAAGGTTTACAAAAAACCAAATTGTGTTTTTTATGAGTGTAAGATGGGGACTTAAAAAAGTTGATTTTTTTTTGTAAAAGTAGCTGTCAAAGAAACCTGAACTTAAAGGGTTTTTTGAGGTGAAATTAAATGCCCACCAAATAATTGAATGGTTACTAATATTCAGATTTGACAATAATGATAAAATTTCTGAAAGATCCTTTTTGATAATCATTTTTATATTTGATTATTAAAGTAGCGAATTGTCAATCAAACTCATTATTTGATTAACTTTTTTCCTTTTTATATGCATGTTGTCAGCATTAAATGAATGTGGATTGTCAGTCAGAACTGCCTCAAAAGAAGGAAAATAAAAAACATTTTCGTGTGAATTTACAACCTTATCCACAGCCGTTTTTAATAAGCACTTAGCTGAAAAAGATTTAGAAATTATATTGTCACTTAAAAATGTTGCGTTTTGAAAAACTGGACTTACGGTAAAAATAATTTTTAAATTTTTATTGAATTTTTTCAAAAGATCAATTGAGGTATTCAAAAAAACAATATTTTCTTCTAAAGAAAATTCAATAGGCTTTAAGGTTTTGAATTTTTTTCTCATCTCAAATGGGGGAATTCTACCCCAGACAATATCCTTCTTAAAATCATACCACGTTTCATTTTGACCTACGGTAATTATTAACAAATCTGTATTAATGAATACCTTTTTACTATTAGCCCTATGAGATATAATTTCATTTACAAGCTCCTTTTCGCTTCTATGGAGACCTACAATCCATTCTCTTAACGGGTCAAAATAATTTCCTTTATAAAGTTCTTTATAAATTGGGATCTTGTTAGTTAATGAATATAATAAAACTTGTTCCAAATTTTTAGTTGTGAAAACCCTACCCCAATTGGCTGAGTAGTCAAACAAGTTTTTTTCTAAGTTTAAATAATTGTACTTAGTTTCTGAATTGAAAAACTTAGAGACCTCTTCAGCAAAACATGTTCCAATTGATGAAATTCTAAACTCACTTTTATAATTTAAATCTTTAAGTAAGTTTTTAGATTCAATTTTAAGTAACTTATCTATATTAATACCATAAGGATAAATTTGTGAAAAACTAATATTATTTTTCTCATCGTTTTGAAATTTACCAGGAAAAATTCTTAAAATAATTTGATGTAAGTCCTTTAAAGACTCTTTAATTTTTTTTAAAACTTTCATTTGATATTTTTTTTAACAAGGATATTTGATTTTGATCTTCTGAAAGTATTTTTTTTACCAATCTTAATTCATCAATATCGTTTACTGATGGGAGACCCTCTGGGAGTTTAACCGCCTTAATTTTTATTCCATTCTCAATGGCTTTCATTTGTTCAATAGACTCTAGATATGAAAAACTTGTATTTTTTGTATTTACTATTTTAGCTAACGTCTCTTTTTTAAATGCAATTAAGCCTTGAATTTTGAATATGTTTTTATTGTAATTAGAATTAGAAACCGGTGATTTCCTGAAACAAAAAATTATTTGATTTTTAATATTTAAAATACATTTAACTTTATTATTATCGTCTATGTCATCAGGGTTATTTATCTCTGAAATAGCATTCCACATCATTTCATCTTTAGACTCCTTTATTGACTTGACAAATAAATCTAAATAACTTGGAATTAGCAAAGGCTCATCTCCTTGAACTAGTAAAACATGGCTACAATTAATTTTAGAAATTGCTTCAAAAACCCTAGATGTCCCATTTTGATGTATGTTATTCGTGAAAACTACTTTACCCCCAAATGACTCTACTATATCTTTGATTTCAGAATCTCCTGTGGCAATTAAAACTTCACCTATTTCCTCTGCTAATAAAACGCGCCTTCTGACATGTTCAATCATAGGAAGACCTTCAATATTAATGAGGACTTTTCTTTTTAATCTTAAAGAATCCAAATGACATGGTATAATTACTTTTATTAACATAATATTATTGTGGTAATACTCCACAATCAACATTAATACACTGTCCCGTAATAGCACTAGCACTTTCAGATGCTAAAAACACACATGTTTGTCCTACTTCTAAAGAAGTAGGCATTCTCAATAGTGGTGAATTTAACCTCGTGAATTCATTTATAAATTTTTTGGGATCTCCATTTCCTGGTGAGCTTTTGTCCATTAGAGCCTCATTTAACCCTTCTGTATTTATTAATACAGGACAAACTGCATTAACTCTTATACCTTTAGGACCTAATTCCTTTGAAAGAGATTGTGTCAAGCCATTCATGCCGAATTTTGAAGCTACATATGCTGAATTATTACTGCTACCCCTTTTACCTGCTAAACTTGACACATTTATAATAGTTCCTTCTTTATTTAAGTATTTTGAGGCAATCTTTGAACCCCAGAAAGCTCCTTTTAGATTTGTATCAATAATATCGGTTAAAAATTCTTCATTTATTTCTTCAATTGGCTTCCACTTTGAATATCCAGCATTATTTATGAAACAATCCAATCTTCCAAATTCATCAATTGTTGTTTCAACCAAATTTAAATGGTATTTCTCATACCTTACATCTGTATATACAAACCTCACATTGTCACCAAATTGTTTACTTAAATCTCTATCTTGTCTAGACCCGACAACTACTATATAATTATTATCAATAAACGCCTTTGTTATTCCATAGCCAATGCCTCTACTTCCTCCAGTAACAATAACAACTTTTTTGTTATTCATAAATTTTAAATTGTCATACAAGAATAACCCCCGTCAACACATATTTCAGATCCCGTCACGAAACTTGATGCATCAGACGCTAACCACAAAATAGCTCCTGTTAATTCGTTTGGGCTTCCAAATCTTTTCATCGGCGTATGCCCAAGAATTGCTTTTTTTCTATTTTCATCGATAAAGTTTTCTAAATTCCATTTTGTTGGGAAAAAACCAGGTCTTATGGCATTTACTCTAACGCCCATTGTCCCCCATTCTCTAGCTAGATTTTGAGTTAAATTTTTTATTGCTGCTTTTGAGGCTGAGTAAGTAAAGGCTTTTGAAAGCGGTGGTCCAGCTGAAGCTGAAGATATATTTATTATGCAACCGCTTTTATTTCTTACCATGTGTTCACCAAAAACTTGACATCCAAAAAAAGTGCCTTTAATTTGAGAATCCATAATTTCGTCCCACTCTTCTTCTGAAATATTAAAAAAAGGTGTTGCTCCATTTATTCCAGCACCATTTATCAGTACATCAATTTTTTTAAAGTTTGTTAAAATAATTTCTAAAACTCTCAAATGCTCTTTTTTAATTGAAACATCCATGGATAAGGATAATGTTTCGTTGAATCCTTCATTATTTATTTCATTTTCGATTTTTTTAACTTTTTCTATTTTTTTATCGACTAGGATTACTTTACATCCGCACCTTGCAAAAGATATGGCCATTTCTGAACACAAATGCCCTCCTGAACCAATTGCTACTACAACTTTATTTTTTAGATTAAATAATTTATCTATATACATTTTGATTTGAAAAATTAAATTATAATTAACTACAAATAAGCCCTTCCAAATAAGATTTATAATATGGTAATGAATTTTTCAAAATCTCCCAATTTTCTTTATCATTTATAAATTTTAAATTTTCCAAATCTTCTTTGAAGTTATTAATAATTCCCTCTATATCTCCAATAAAGTTTTCTTTAAAAATTACCGCCATTTTTTTATATGTTTCTTTCTGAACTATATCATTCAGTAAATTATTCCCTGAAGTAAATTTAAACTGAATCATCATTCTGTAATTTCCAAGTTCTGCTCTGTGTAAACCTGATACATCTAAAAAAATTACATCCCCAGGATTGGAATACATTTCTTCTACTTGATAATTAAATTTATTTATGTCATATAAGCCCTGTGAAGAAATAAAAATATCTTTATGTGATTTTGAGGCATATAAGGTTCTTGTGGAAGTCTTATCTATTTTAGATAATGGGATATGAAAGGTGAATTCTTGAAAATAATCGGTATGCCAACTACACGGAATATTATACTTAGCATTTTCTTTTATTTCAGGATTAGTTATAACAATTGATGGTGGAACTTGTAAAAAACATTTTCTTTTTAAAATATTTTCATAAAAAAACCCAAGTGTATTTTGAATTTCTTGATTACTAATTATTTCATTGACAAATTCAGAATTAATTAGTGGTAATGCTAAGTTTGATTTTGTTTTTTTAAAATTTTTTTCTTTCAAATGATAACGACTAATTATATGCTCAATCGATTCTAATGAAATTATATTTTTTGAAATCCTAAAGCCCTCTTTAACAAGAAAATTTTCCTTATTATCTGTTTTATTTGAGACAATATTTTTGTTCAATTTATTATATACTTCTCCCAAATAATTATAAACTCTAAATGGATTAAGCATAATTCTCACCTTTTAAATTAGTTGAAAATAATATACCACCAAAATCTCCCCTGTTAGTCATTCTTTTAATTACATAATTAATATAGTTTCTATGAGAATTATCTGCCATGAAAAGTAGCTTTTTTAATTTTAGAGTTCTGTCATTTTTGGACCTTTTGTTAAGAAGCGCAATTTCAATTTTATCTTGATTTAGTTTTGAAATATTCAATGTACATCTTCCAAACATCCTTTTTTTTATATTTATATCGGGAGACAAATATTGATGAGTAACAGGATTGTGCCCGACCTTCTCATGTGCTCCGTGATAAATAATATTAATTTTATTAAAACCTTTCTCAATGGCAATTTCAATAACTTCAAAAAGATTTATGATATTAAAGAAAACAAGCTGTCCTGCCTCATGTCTATACCTAGCAATTTTCAAATCGCTAATAGTCTTTCCTTTTAAACATGACACAAATTGGCAAGAAAATGATTTATTCGTTACCTCTAAAAGTTTTGAAAAAACTTTTAAGGGTGTCTCCATGTGGTGAACAGCAATTCTTTCAAAAACATAGTCATATTTTTTTGTGAAAGTGTGCTTAGTTAAATCAGATTGAATCCAATTTGCTTCCTGAAATTTTTTTTTGCAAAAATCAATACCTTTTTTTGAAATATCCATTCCTGTATAATCTGAATTTTTATCCAAGGTTTTATTATGATAAAGATACCTATACGCTCCTCCCATAGCAGACCCTATTTCTAAAATACTTCCATCAATTTTTTGATTTAAATTATCAAATGTTTGTCTACCATTAAACAATGGATAGTCATGGAAATTCCAATTTGAAAATTCATATTTGTTATAGTTCTCTTCACTCCAAGTAT
Source organism: Bacteroidetes bacterium SCGC AAA795-G10 (assembly GCA_003130815.1). Taxonomy (GTDB): domain Bacteria; phylum Bacteroidota; class Bacteroidia; order Flavobacteriales; family Flavobacteriaceae; genus MS024-2A. The sequence continues at coordinate 456,422 of QFDA01000001.1, forward strand.
CTGCCAACTTAGATCTATTATAAGATTCATTTATTAAGTTTTCGGAGTTTATGTTCTTCATGATTTAGTTATTATTATTTATACTTATTTTTTTTTATTTTATATTGTGAGTTGTTTAAAATTTTATTTAAAAAAGGAGCTACTTAAAGTTGGCCATGGTCCCTTTCATTTGATCTGCCCATTTCCACAAAACAAACAAGTCAGAACCTAATATAATATAGGTATAGCCTAGTTCAAACATCTTTTTAATATTCTGTTTGTTAGGATCATTCAATTGTGTTCCACAACTTTTCCCAAACTTCTTGCAGGCATTAATAACTTTTTTAGATGCTTTTATAACTTTTGGATGGTCAAGTTTCCCTGGGACACCTAAAGATCCCGAAATATCATAAGGTCCAATCATTACCGCATCAACTTCATCAAATTTTAACAAACTCTCAATGTTTTCTACAGCCTCAATTGTTTCTATTTGAAGAATTAATGATGAAGAATTATTCCAATCTGTGATGTAATTATTAAATTCAAATCCATATCCTTGAGCTCTATTTACTCCATAACTTCTTTTCCCAATAGGAGGGAATTTAAAATGATTTATTAATTTTTTAAGTTGATCAGGAGTGTTTACCATTTGAAATAACATGCCATCAGCACCAGATTCGAGTAAAGGTTTTATATAATTATTTGAATGTGATACGGGCCTTGGTAAGCAAGGGACATCATATGACTGGCTTGCAGAAATAATCCTTTGTGCTTCTGAAAGATTAATGGTTGAATGTTCCATATCAATTGCAATAAAATCAAAGCCGGCCATAGCAAAGGTTTCAGTTATAGAGGGATGCGAATATGAAACCCATGCCGCAAATAAAACTTCTCTTTGTCTTAATGCTGTTTTTAATTTCAATCTAGTCTTATAAATATTTTTCATAAAATTATTCCAAAAGTTTCTTTACTGCAGGGTGTAAATGAAGTAATCCTATTAATTTTTTTTCATTATCTAACACAGGTAAATCCCATATTTGAATTCTACCCATTTTCTCAACAACATACTTTAAGTCATCATTAGATGAACATGTTACTGGATCACGTTTTGAGTGTATTAAAACATCGTCTACTAAAAAACTTGAAAATGGTTTCTGGACCTTTAATAATTTTCTTCTTAAATCTCCGTCAGTTATAATACCAATCAATTCTTTTTTATCATTAATAATGCAAACAAGACCCAAATTGGCCATATCCATTTCAGTTAGGGCTTCTTTAAGAATCATTTTTTTACTTACTACTGGGAAATCACCAAAAGGAATCATTACATCATTTACTGTCATAACTTAAGGATTTGTAGGATGAACATTATCATCCCCTAATTTATTTAAAATTTCGATACGTATTTGATGAAGCTTTTTTGCTTGATACAAAATATTTTCCAAGTATTTTAGGTCTAAAACTGTATTTGAATCAGATAAAGCCTTGGCAGGATTGTCATGAACTTCCATAAATAATAAATTTATGCCATTAGCAACAGCAGATCTTACCAAATAGGGTATAAATTCTCTTTGTCCTCCTGATATGTTGCCCATAGATGTTGGAAGCTGAATTGAATGAGTTGCGTCATAACAAACCGGATAACCTGTAGAAGCCATTATAGGAAAAGAGGTCATATCATTCACTAGCATATTGTAACCCATAAAAGTTCCTCTCTCAGTTAAAATAATTTTTTCATTACCAAAAGATTCGAGTTTTCTACAAGAATTTTTCATATTCCAAGGGCTCATAAATTGCCCTTTTTTTAATAGAATCGGCTTGTTAGTTCTAGCAGCAGCCCTCAAAATTGAGGTTTGTCTACATAAATAAGCTGGCACTTGAACTAGATCACAAACCTCTCCCGTTAAATCAGCCCAAGAAGGATCAGAAAAGTCTGACACGACCGGAACTTTGTATAGGCGTCTAACTTCAGATAAAATTTCTAGTCCCTTTTCGATACCAACACCATGAAAACTTTTGGGGGATGACCTACAATCCTTGTCATAACAAGATTTATAAATCCACTGAATTTTTAATTTGTCACAAATTTTTTTTATAGCCCCTGCCATAAATAAAGCATGGTCTCTATTTTCAATAGCACATGGCCCACCAACAAAAACAAGTGGATTTTGGCCTCCTATTTTTATTTTTTCAACATCTCCATATCCTACTTTAACTATTTTTTTATTCATTTATTTAAAAAATTAATCTTATTTATTTCTATGGTGTTAATCTTCTACAAACCTACCATTTTTCTATCCATGAAAGACATCAAACGAATTTTCCATATACTTAAACACAATTGGCCTAGCCATATAAAGTCTACTTTGAATTTTAATCACCGAATCAGTTTTATTTGAGTTTCTTTTATATGAATACTTATAAAGTCCCCTAGGCTCCATTTGGATTCTAGTTATAATTGTATTTGATTCACTTAATTCCTCAATAATCAACTTTTGTTTTCTGTTAGTGGGATTAACCCAATAGAAGTCATATGAATACCTTGTTAATAACCTATGTTGAACAAAATATTTTTTTTTGAGAAAGCTAAAATTTCCAAGTTGTTTAATATCACCTCTTGACTCCTTATAAATAGCGTCTAAATTACCATGAACATAACTTTTTATAGGCCCATAGAAATTATTTTCGTAGCCTGTATAACCTCTTTCAGATAAAAAACAGTCATAATCTTTTAACCAAATAGGTGGATTTTTGTGTATTACAGCAAATGTACCATCATGTTTAATATTCAAATGGTTTGTGATTTCATTGATATTTATTCTATGTTTTATATCCCGAATATTTTTGATTTCAAATCTTTCAACAAGGTCACCTGAATTATTAAAAAAGATTATTTCAACTTCAAAAATTTTGTGGTTTAAATTATCATTATCTATCAGACGGTTAACATTTAATAATTCAAAAAAAGTGGACCAATTATTTTCTATTCTATATAAAAATAGGTCACTTGTTACGGTTGAAGAGTGCTTTGGAATTTTAGACAGTACAATGCCTCTTTTGGAAATTAATTCCAAATATTTTGGATTTATATTTCTTACAGCTGAATTTTTGATTTTTTTGTAGAAATTCATTAAAACTTTAATTTATTAAACCAACTAGTTTTAATTCTTTTTTGAACTTGGAATCTTGATCCATGCAATGTAAAGCTAGCTGGGGGGTGAGTATGCTCTAATGATAGCATTGGTGAAGTTCTGTTAATTCCAAACCCGAATGGGATTCCTGCCATATTTCTACAAATGAATGTAGGTAACTCATTTTTACTGAATTCATATTTATCTAACGATATAATGTTTGCATGATTGTTATAAACTTTTACTCTGTCAATAAATTTTTTCTTGTGCGGTAAATAGATTTCAATTATTGAGTATCTCCGAATTGGAGAAGTTTCCAAGTTTACAAAAACAAAATAATTTTCAATATTAACTTGCTGAACAAAAGGATGAAAAGTGAGTAAGCTACCTTTTTCTGGAAATGGATTAATTTCACCTTGATAACTAGTTTGAGATAATCCTAGGCTAAATCCAACTGTTGCTCTCCATTCTGGTGTCTTTGTGAAAGTAAATTGAGATTTAGGAAGAAAATTCATTGTTTTTGGAACATTATCATCTTTTCTAAGTTGAAGAATTACTAAAGTAGAATCAATATTTTCATTAGAAAATTTTAGATTCTCCATTTTGACATTGAATGAGTCACCATATTTTATTTCACCTATTTTTTTTGAGTTCCAGAGATTATCTCTAAGAAAAAATAACCAGAGTTTTTTAGTTTTTTTGTGAGATTTTTCCCAATTGTTAGGAGAAAAATTGTGAACCGTACAAAAACCTTTTGTTTCTAGGATATTAAAAAGAGGAAAAAAAGACATATTATTTCTTAAAGATTGATCTTAACCAAAGTGACTCATTTTTTTTAATTAAATGAGCATCAAAGTTTAAGAGTGCTTCGGTTGCATACCCATCATTTAAAAGCTCATTAATTTTTTTTCTTTTTCTATGATATAGTTTAATATCGAACTTGTAGTAGAAAAAAACTCTTAATTTATTTATAAATTTAAATAGAAGATTTTTTGTTTTTTTTATAGATGTGCCATAATAGTTCATTGAAAGAATTTCTAATCCTAATACTTTTGATAATTTTTCCATCGGTTTTTTTGAAAAAAATAAAAGATGTGGCTCACAAATTTTTTTGTGCTTCCAATCATTACATGGTACTTCGATAAACAAATTCCCTTTAGATTTTAAACATTTCACGTACTGATTTAGAAATTCTACAGGTGAACATACATGTTCCAAAACATGAGAAATTACAATTAAATCAAATTTCAGGTTTATTAGATTTTTGCTTTCAATTATTTCAATATTTAAATCCTTCAGAGGTTTGTAACAACTTTTATCAGATTCTATTGCAAAGTATTTTGAATCTGGAAACTCGCTTAACCATAAAGACGCGAAATACCCTGGCCCTGGACCAACTTCGAGGACATTTATTTTACTTTCATTTAGGATATTAATATTATCCTTTATCATATTTAATCTTAATTTAGATAAACCATAAAAGAATCCTTTTGTCTTGGCATCAGTTATTATTCCCCCGTGTGCACTTTGGTGATAAGAATTATTATAATTATTAAGCTCTGATTCTTTTGGAGTTGGGTTGGCAAAATACAATTCACATGAATTACATTTAACAATTTTACAATTACTGAAAATATCATTTTTGTATGAATATTCCTTTATCAACTCATTAGAACCTGAGTTACATAATGGACACTTTATTAAATTCAGCATATTACCTTTTTTTTATAAACTTTGCTGGCACACCACCATACAAAGAAAATGGTGTTATATTTTTGTTAACAATTGAACCTGCAGCAATTACTGCTCCTTTACCGATTCTTACATTTGGTAGTATGACACAATTTGCACCAATCCAAACATCATTTTCTATTATAATATCTCCAATTTTATTCCCTTGTTTCCTTATTGGAACATCTTTTAAATTCCAATTATGATTCGAAGATCTAAAAACAACATTAGGTCCAATTAAAACGTCATTCCCTATGATTATCTCTCCTCCCAAATCACCATTCAAGTGAACATTATTATTTGCAAAAAAATTATCTCCAATTTTTATTGATCCTTCAATTGCGGATATGAATGAATTGGGACCAAAATTAACGTTAGTACCAAATTTTATGTTTTTTAAGCCGTGCAAAATAGTCCCATGGGAAATGTTAACTTTTACTAATTTCTTCATTGAAATTGAGACATATAATATTCTCAAATACTTTCCTGTTTTTCCTGGGATTACTGAAAGTAAATACTTAATCCAATCAGAAATTTCATTAATTACCATTTCTAAAAATAATATTTGAAAGTGATTTCAGATATATATAAGTTCTAGTCAAAATTAAAATTGATATCACAGATAAGATTTTATAAGACAGTCTTAAAACGTAATTAATATTTGTCTCATATAGTATAAACGAAACAAGTAATAATAATAGGACAAACAATAAATTTCTTAAAAATTTTAATGAGAAATCTATTTTTAGAAATTTTTGAGAATAATAAAAATTCAAATAAGAACTTATTATACCACTAAAAAAAGCTCCCCAAGCAGCTCCATAAAGTCCAAAGTTATAAATAACAGGTAGAGTTATAATAATATTTATAACTAATGTTATCATAGACAGTTTACTAATTAAATAGCTTTTATTAGCAATTAAAAGTTGTTTAGTAGTACCAAAAAAATTGACTACATAAAACATTACAAGAGGAATGATAATAGGATAAGCTTTATGAAAACCTTCAGTTGTTAATATTAATAGTAATTCCTCTGAAAACATGCCAATAGATAAACATATAAGAATATAAAAGTTAAAATATGGATATAATAATTTGTTTGATCCTTTTTTAAAATCACAATATTTTTTTTTGTGATATAAATCGTATAGATCAGGGCCATACAAATTTTGAAGTGAACTCAAAAAATTATTTGACGAATAAGAAATTTTTTGAGCAATATTTAGTAATCCTGTAACACCAAGAGAATTAAAATATCCTAGAAGATACTTGTCAAACTGGGAACTTAAAGAGTTAAAAAAGACCCTCGGAGTTAAAGGGAGCCCAAAAATAAGAGCATTTTTAAGTAACAAAATATTAATTGAAAATCCATTTTTTAAAATGTACAAGATGGATAAGAATATTAAAATTAAACTTACACCAGTCACTTGACCGGAAATGTAACCAGAGACACCTAATTTAAACTTTGAAACAAAAATAATTGAACATGTAGTTACAATTATTGTTTCTATCATTGAAATGAATGCAAATGTTGTTACCAACTTATTATTAATCATAAAAACATAAAAAAATTGGATTGAGTTTTTTAGCCCTGCAAATAGTAAGGCATAGAATAAAATTTTCCCTTCAAAATTTGTGTTAAAAAAAAGGTTTGTTATTGCATTATGAAAAAAAAATGTTATGCTCGAGAAAAAACCCAATATTAACATTGATAAAATTAAACAACTCCACATTAAGTTGATTTGATTAATTTTTTTTGTTAATTGAAAAAAATTTCTTTCAAAAGCTACAGTCAAACCTAAATTTGATAAACCTCCAAATAATATTCCATAAACACTAGCAAGAGCAAGAATTCCATAGTCTTCAGTAGAGAGAAATTTAGTAAAGATGGGCAAGCTCAAAATAGGCATTAAACTTGTTACAGCATATGGTAATTGAAGTATTAGAAATTTATTTATAAAGTTGTTCTTTTTCACTAATTTACTTTAAGTTTCCATCAATTTTACTTAAATCAATATTTGAATTTTCTACTACTAATTCATTTATAATACTTGACCAATCCCCAATTTTTTTATCACCTTCTATAATTTTATTAAGTCCTATTTCAAGTGAAGGAAAAATAACTTCTGCTTTTTTATAAATTGAGTTGTGGCCATGAATATAGCCTTTTGAATTAATAAGTATTACTTTTTTATTTCTCAAAGCACATTCTAATGCAGCAGTAGCACCTATCAAATTTCCAATACAATAATCAGCATACTTTGAAATTGACCAAGGGGTTATATCATTTCTATATTCTCCTCGACTTATTTCAAAAAATCTTTGTGTAGAAAAGGCCTGATTTATTGTTTGTGAATTATAATTCTTGACAGTATTAAAAACAAATTGTGGCTTTAAAAGGATAGCTATATTTTCATTATTAATTACAGTTTTTGCTAATAATTCAATTTCATCTAATATTTCTTTTTGGCTAAAACACCCCCATTTATCTTTTTGAACAGATTCATCAAAATAAACTATTATCTTTTCAACTCCATTTTCTTTTAGTTTTTTCTTAATTGATTGAAACTCTATTTTTGATTCGTTTTTGAAAATATAACCCAACGAATAAAAGTTTTTTGGCCCTATATTTTTCCAATGAAAAAGATTTTTAAATTTTTCTGAAAAAGAAAAAAATGTATCTGCTGATGTAATCATAAGCGGTACTCTTATTCCCATGTTTGTGTGTTGTATACACCTTGTTTCAACATTTATCATTTTAGATATTAATTGAACGGCATCAGTAATTGGATCTTGTGCATCAATAAATAAGAATAGATCACATTTAATTCTCATTAAATAATTCTTTAAGCCACAAGCAAGTTTAAAAAAATCATTTAATTGGTGTTTTAAAACATATGGAATATTTTGTGAGTCAGAAAGTGTAAATCTTGAACAATTTAGACTAGAATAAATGTTATAAAAATTTTCTTCTAATGTTATTCCATTTTCAAATAATTTTTTTTTTGTAGTCTTAAGCTTTTGTCTACTTGTATTTATAATATGAAAATTTTTGAAAAGGCTTTTCTTAAACCAATTTGGAAAAGGGTTATCATTTTTATCTAATGAAATTGCATGCGATGCAACAAGAACTGTGGTTGGTTGATGCTTTTTTAAATTTACTTTGTTTTTAATTTTAAGGCCTAAAAAAAACTTTATTATTTTTTTTGTCCAAACATTTAATCTTTTAAATGAAATATTTTTTCTAAAATAAATTTCAAACTGGCTATATTTTGATTTTAAAAATTCTTCTTTAATTGTATTACTTGATCTTAAGACTACTATAAAATTTTTTGAAACGTCCTCTTTATTTTTTATATAATTGAAGATCTTTATATAATATTCCATTTCATCCCAAGCCCTCTTTGCAATAAATAACTTAACAACGTTAATTCCGTTTAGTTGATTTTCTCCACAATAATTTAAATTAAGTCCTTTCATCAAGATTTCTGAATACTTAAAGGCTTCTAATGAGGCTTCCCTTCTCGAACTCATATAAAGTGACTCCCCATGATTGTTTCTAATACTTCCGTAAAAAAAAGTAGGGCTGATCATACAAATTCCAATCAAATCTAAAATGGATAGAATTATTTTCCCCCTCCAGCTTAAATCATTAAGTATTATAAATTTTTCTACTGAAGGGTGTCTAAATAGAATTTTTAGTACTGAAAACAAATTTAGATCGTCTAAATAAGCCTTTGTCATTTGACTAAGTATTTTTCATCAATCGGGTTGACTAATAATCAAATAATTCCCTATGTTCAATATGTCTGTCATTTCTTGGCCATAAACATTCTCACCTTCACAATATTTTTTGACAATTCTTTCAATGTAATTTAAATCAAAATATTCTGGACTAAATGAATCTAAATAGTTTTTTTGTTGGAAAGCGTCTTTAAATAATTTCTTAAATGAAGAGGCATTGACTATCTCATCGGTATGGGAAAATGTTGGATTTATGTCATACAAATAAGAATGAGGGCCTGATTGATAATCAATCGGATAATCAATTTTATTAATTAACATCCATTTTAAAGGGTACTTGGTATTATTTATATCTAGTCCCCTGCCCCAGCTTTCAGGCATTTGAGATAAAAAATCTATGACCCCTTTGTCTAGAAATGGAAGTCTGCATTTTAATCCAAAAGACTCGCATGTATGTTCAAGAGTTGCGACTGTTCCGCCTTGCCAATGAAAAGAATTATATAAATGTAGATAATGAGAATACAAATTGTCATATTCTATTTTATCCTTAAACATACTCAAATAAGTTTCTGATGCATTTATTAAGAACTTTTTTATACCACTTTCAGTTAAAAGTTGATTGTTAAACTTTGAATACAGTGGGATTCTACCACCGCTTAGAAAAAAAGATTCAAGTATTTGTAATTTTATTTCAACATCTCCTTTCTTAAGTTGATCAAATTTTGTTTTTGTATTATAGGACATAAAAATTTTCCAAACTGGATCATCTTCATATTTCCCTTCAATTAATTGTTTTAAAAATGTTGGTCCAAATAAGTATGTAGCCATTTTATCGCTATATTCTCTGAAGGCTATTGACTCAGGATGATATAAGGAAAAATATTGGCTAAATCCCAAATTATGGGCTCCATCACTAATTTCTCCTGCAAATACAACTGCCCCTTGCTTAGAAATTTTTGACGCTCCTTTTGCAAGTTGCCAATGATTATAACCTGTAAGGTTAAAAAACTCATGTGATCTAAATAATGTTAAGACTTCATCCCTGATTTTATTTGCGTCTTTAGTATAGTCTAAATCAATTATGTGTAGTTTAACATTATAATAATCAGCAAATTTTTGAGCTCTATCTAATTCAAATTGATTAATTATTTTACTTCTTTTTGAATATCTCATCCTTCCAATAACACATTCAATTTTATCTGAACTGAATAAATGACACAAAGTAGCTAATATAGATGTAGAGTCCCATCCTGAGGATAACAAAACAATATTTTGGATTTCAGATGCCCTAGCCCTAACTGCTTCTATGAATAAATTTGAGTAATCCTGTAATTTGGAATAATCATCTTTTTTGAATACAACTTTTGGAACAAATTGTATTTTATCAACCGAAAGTTTATTGTCATTTATTGTAAGCTTTTCATTTATACCTAATCTGTTTAATTTTTTGTTTAGAGTATGTTTCTTAAGAGGTCTACTTCCATAAATTGATAATACTTGAGCCAATCCATTTTGATCAATAGAACCTAAATCAACGTCGCGGGGAATCATTTCTTTTCCAGATGTTATGTAGTAAATTTCTTTTTCTAAAACCCAATATACATTTGCCCTTCCAAAATTATCAGTCCAAACTGAAATACAATTGTTTTTTGATATCTTGACAATTACAAATCTTCCTTCAAACTCTGGTATTTTTTTAAAATCTGCTAAATTTTTATAATTTTTTAATGAGGTATTAACTTTATTTTTATCTCTTCCTCCAAGCAAATCTCCTAACAATATACATACACTCCCATCTTTATCTTCCCATTCTAAATTTGCACAATCACCTTCAATTTTTATTAAATCGTTATTGAATATAATTGGGTGTTTATCAGATATATATTTGTTTTTGCTATTTGATATTGTAATTCTGTAGTTCATGATTTTTTTATTTATTTAATTTATCTAAAGACATTCTTGTTCCTCTTAAATAATCGTTTTTAAAAGTACATCCCAAGATATCTTGTAAATATTTTGGATGAAGCCCATAACCAGGGCGGATTGATCTTACATTTTCATTAGTAATTAATTCTCCCTTTTTTACATTTTTTGTGATGTATAAAGATCTCGAAAAATTTCTTCCCTTTTTCTGTTTACTAGTTAACTCATAGTTAATTTCACCAACACATACCTCTGCTTCTCTAATTGATTTAACCATTTCACTGAATCCATTTTTATCCAATGAAAAGCTTGCATCTGGCCCCCCTATAGATTTATCTAGAATAAAATGTTTTTCAATAATTTTAGCCCCCAGATTAACAGCAACTATTGGGGCTGTAATACCGAGCGTGTGATCTGAAAGACCAGTTACAACTCCATATCTTTTTTTAAGATCTGAAATCATGATCAAATTAGCTTCGTTAATAGGTGCAGGATAACTTGAAGTGCATTTTAGTAATGCTAAATTACTATTACCTACTTCTTTACATGTTGAAAGTGCCAAATCAATATCATTCATTGTTGCTATACCGGTTGAAATAATCGTTGGCTTTCCTTTAGATGCTATGTATTGAATTAATGGTGTGTCGGTAATTTCAAATGATGCAATTTTGTATATTGGATTATCTAAATCTTCTAAAAAATCGACTGCAGTTTTATCAAAAGGTGATGAAAAGCATAATAAACCTTCTTCATTTGCTACTCTAAACAATTCTTCATGCCATTCCCACGGAGTAAATGCACTTTCATATAATTTGTAATAACTCTGTCCATCCCAAATTGAATTATTTTTTATTACAAAATCATTTCTTTCTGAATCTATGGTAATTGTATCAGGTCTATATGTTTGAAGCTTTACAGCATCCGCACCTGCTTTTTTTGCAGCACATATTGTTTTTATCGCAGTTGACAAAGAACCATTATGATTAGCTGATAGCTCAGCGACAATTAAAACTTTCTCTAATTGATTAAAATTTAAAAAATTAATCATTGTTCTCTGAAAGTTTCTTTAAAAGGTCTCCTATTTTTTTATCATCCTTATTGATTTTTTTAACAATATCCCTCGCTTCAGATGGAGCATGCTTAAATGCTAACCTCAAGATATTCATCCAATTTATATTATTTTTTGTTCTAACTTTTTCTATAGCATCTATGATCTCAAAATCTGTCATTTTTTTATATTTTATTAATTTCAATGTTCCAGTCAATATTTTTTGGCAAATCTTTTTCTTTATGAAATGACCCCGTCCCAGTTTGTGGTTTGGGAACTATCTTATTTGTAATAATTTTATTAAAAGAATTGTAAAATAAATCCTCAATTGTTTTTTTTAATTTCATGTAGCTTGATAATAAAGTATCTGTTTCCGTAAATACTTGTTTTTTCTGAACTAAAATTGGCCCTGTATCAATCCCTTCATCCATAAAATGAATTGTAACTCCTTTAGGTGTCTTTTCTTTAAAACTCCAATAATTAGGGTGAGCCCCTCTATTAAATGGTAAATAAGAAATGTGCAAATTTATAATAGGGTTTTTTAAATTATCTATATGATTTTTTGAAATTATATGCCTGTACCCATAGGATACAATCCAATCAAACTTTTGATAGTTTAAATATTCAAGTTTTTTATTATGAAAGTATGTCTCTCCATATTTAGATAAGAATGAGAACATTTTTTTATTTTGTTTTTCACCCAAATAAAGGATATTCACTTTAATTTAATCTTTGAAAACCATTATGTGCAATTTTACTATCTAGAAGATTGTCAATATTTAACTCTCCAACAATACATTTTTTTATATTAAAAAAAATTTCGTCTAAAACTTCTGAGTAATTGTCTATAACTTTATGAGTATGTGCTGTAGATGCATAAAAACTCGTCGTTGCCAAATAACCCTTTTTCAAAAATTCTTGTATTAAATATGTTTTAAATTTTTGAGCATCTTTATTTTCAAAACTAAATGAACTGATGGATGGTAAGCCACTTATCTTAATATTCACTTCATATTTTTTTGAAGAAAATTTCCATTTTTCTTGCATGTAATTACCTAAGGCAGTAATTATTTCCCAAGACTTTTCTCTTTCCATTATCTCTAAGGTTTTTAGGGCAGCTGTTGGACCTATCCTTTCAGTCCAAAAAGTGCTGCTTATAAATGTTTTTTGAGCTGCTTCCATAACACTTCTTTTTCCAACAACAGCAGTTATAGCATATCCATTACCTAGAGCTTTTCCGTACATAGCTATATCAGGCTCAACATTAAACTTTTGATGAATACCTCCAAATGTTTCTCTAAATCCTGAGGTACATTCATCAAAAATTAAAACAATCCCTTTTTTTGTCGCTAATTGTCTGACATCATCCAAAAATCTATCCTTAGGTTCGATATTTCTGACTACTTCCATTTTTATAATACCAATTTTGTGCTCTTCAATTATTTTTTTCAGGTAATCTATATCATTATAATTGAATGGAAAAACAGTATTTTCAAGACCTTTAGGAACACCTGCAGGATTCAATCCTGATAAAAGATGATTTGAAAGATCATTTCCATTATTATGATTTGCAGAAAGATACCAATCATGCCATCCATGATAACCACATATTGCAATTTTATCATTACCCGAAGCTGCCCTAGCAATTCTTATAGCAACAGAATTAGCCTCTCCGCCAGTTCTAGCAAATCTAACCATGTCTGCCCATGGATTAATTTCAATCAATCTCTCAGCTAATAAAACTTCCTCTGGGCAATTTAATGTACTCATATTACCTAGTTTTAAAATTTCATTAACTGCGTTATCTACCTCATTATTCCTATACCCAAGAGCATTTGTACCCACACTCATTGTAGAACAATCAAAATATTTTACCCCATCTAAATCCCAGACTTCACATCCAATAGCCTTATTAAAGTATGACGGCCATAAATCTGGTAAAAACATTTCAGGTCTTTTAGATAAAAGCATTGTTCCTCCAGGTATTAATTTTTTTGCTTTATTGTATAAGTTTTGTCCTTTAAACATTTTATCAAAATAATTTATTTGTACATACTTTCATAGCCTTTTAAAGTAAATGGGTAAACCAATTCTTTTAGGCTTTTATTTTCATCTAAAAAACCTATTACATCTTCTAGAATTATGTTAGGGGCTTGGTGACAAAATTCCTTATAGATCTTTCTACAAACAACAAGATCTTCCGGATTATCAACAGTCAATCTAAGATCTTTGCGATTTAATCGCTTTGGGGCCATAATTTTTTTTACTTTAAATGAGTGATAGTTTTCCCTTATAAATAATGTGCACATTTCCGAACGATGTCTGCTATTACCTTTTTTGTGTGATAGTTCTAAAGCATTTAATTTGATAAATTCAAATCCACACCCATCAATTATTTCATCATAAAAAGTTGCATCATTATCATCATTACAATGTGTTACCCATGATTTTTCTACTGCCTTGTAATATAAAAAGGGAGATTCACTAGTTACTCTAAAAACATCAGTACCTTCTACCTCCTTACATGCGAGAATAAGCCTAGATAAAACATCTATCTCATCTCCAGTTATGTATTTAATTCTTTTCTCTTTTGCTATTTTTTTAAAAATGTCATTTTCCTTACCCTCACTAATAGCTAAAACAATTGAATTAATTGATTTGATTGTCTTCAAACAATCGATTATATTATCAATTACTCTAATTCCTTTGTCTATATCCAAGTTCTGGATAGGTTTCCCAAACAAACGTGAACCTTGATTTCTGCATGCTAATACAGCTACTAATTTTCTACTCATATTAACTAAAATGATCTTTTAATATGGGTTGATTACATTTTAATTTTTTTTTGACAATTTTACCTAAAACCAAATCAAGTTTTTTAATTGATTTAATGTTGGATGTTCTTTTAAGTGTAATATTTTGGAAAGTTAACATTTCACCTGGTGAAATGTCTTTTGATGCAACTATGTCTCTTCTAATATTTTCCCTATATTTTTTTTCTGAATCACTCATCTTAAAATCATTTTCTTTATTAATTATCCCTAAAGCCTTTTGACCCAAATTCACTTCATTTACGAAACATGAAAACTCATCTGGGTTTAATGCAGATTCAAAATCCTCTAATTCCATTATTCTTCCCAATGTTATATGTTTTTCGATTGTTTTTGCACCTGCTCCAATAGCAACTAGTGATACAATAGATGATAATTTTTCGTCTACAGCATGGTCCGCAAATCCCATCTCGAAATTTAATCGCAATTTTGAAGCCATTTCCCTAATAGCTTCTATTCTAAAGACTTGATTGTCCAGAATTTCTGTGGGATATCCTTGAAAGCCGCACATTAAAACTAAAGCCTTTGATTTAAGAATTTTCAAAGCTTTTTCAATTTCCATCCAATAAGCACCACCTACACCCAATATGACTTTTTTGATTGAAGAATTTGCAATTGATTCTAATAAGCTAATATTTGTGATATCGGTCCCATGAACTTTAATAGTATTTAATCCTGCTTTTTCAGCAGTACAAAGACTCTTAGCTCCAAATACATCTACAATAAAATCTAATCCAAGTGAAATTGCATAATCATTTAATTGTTTCCACTTACCTTCCTCCATTTCTAAGTTTTTGAAAAGATTATAATATTTATAATCTTTAGTCGCAAGTTCATCAGCGTAAACAAGTTGAAATTTCACTGCATTTGAACTTGATTTGGATGCTGCTTTTATTAATAATTTTGATTGGTTAAATTTTCCTTCAAAACCTTGAGCAACCTCTGCTATTATGTATACATTATTTTTCATTACCAATTAACAGGATTTAGAATAAAAATATCTTTTATTTTAATCTTTCTAATATCTTCAAAAACCTTTAATGGCAGATTAGACGAATATGAATTCAAAATTGAACATAATTGTTCTTGTGTTTCAACTCCAATAATTATCCGGTCTATGGCCTTATTCATTTTTACAAAACCTAAAGCCAAATCAAGAATAGAAAAACCATATTTTGCCTTAATTAGATCTAACTCCTTAAAAGCTGCCCTTAAACTTTTAAACTTTTCGCCTAATTCAGAAATTTTTTTAAAATAAAGGCCTTGTAGAAAAATTGATCTTACATGAATTTCAATTTTCTTTTCCTTTAAAAAATTTAAATAAGACTCAAACTTTCTATCTAATAAACTGTAAGGAATTTGAACAATATCAGGGATCATTTTTTTATTAATAAGAATTTCTAGCTCATTAGGTTCATAGACTGAGTAACCAATTTTTTTTGTCATTCCACTAAGTTTTAACATTTTCATATCTTCCCATAAATAGTTATTATTCAATAAAATTTCCGGTTTATGGAAAAGATATCCGTAAATGTTAGAACTTTTTAACCTCTTCAAAGATCTTAACAGTGATGTTTTAAGACTATCTCCATTAAGTTCTCCAACTTTTGTAACTATTTTTCTCTTATTAGAATAATTGTCTCCTAATCTTAATTCAGAATTGCCATATATAGATGATGTATCAAAAACCGAAATATCATTTTGATCTGCTTTTGAAAGAATTAATCTTAATTCTTTGTCTGATGGTATACCGTTTATGTTTGAAATACCATAATCTAGTCCCCATTGAACTGTACCTAATGCAATTCTCATGTTAAATTATTATTAAAAATCGCCATCCTAATTATATCCTCAAAATTCCCCCTATGAAAAATATGTTTTTTAAATTTCCCCTCAACTGAAAACCCCAATGACTTATAAAGATTTATTGCATTTTTATTTTTTACCATAACTCCTAAGTTGATTTTACGTAAATAAAGTTTTTCAAAACAAAATTTTATGACAAGCCTTGAAGCTTCAGAAGCAAATCCCTTACCTTGAAAATTTCTGTCCCCTAGCATTATCCCGTACTCTCCAAACCTATTTTTGTTATCTACAGGATCAATTTTTATATTTCCTATGTGAGTATTGCTTTTTTTAGAAACTATTGCCCAGAAATATTGTGGTTCATTTTCAACTTTTTCTAAATAATTTTTAAGCTTTTCTAATGTGTAATCTCCACCGCTGTTCATAAACTTAATTACATCAAAATCATTCATCCAATTGACATAATCTTTTGATATAAATGCCTTATTAAGAGGCTTTAAAATTATTCTTCTAGACTCTAATATTGGAATATAAAGTCCTTTTTGAGGTTTATCCATTAAAAAAGATTTTGAAATCCTTCAGGTTTAATTATGGTATTGAACACAAATCTCTGTTCTTCATTTTTAAGGCCAGGATAAATAGGTATGCTGATAGCTTCAGAGTAATATTTCTCAGAGTTAAAAAATTCATTATAATCGAAATTAAATTTCTTATAAAACGGTTGTCTGTAAATTGGAATATAATGAATATTTACTCCTACTCCGTTATCTTTAAGTTTTTTAAATATTTCATTTCTTGAAAATTTATTTCCCTTATTCGGTATTCTGATTATGTATAGGTGGAATGAAGAATAGTTATGTTTTAATACTTTTGGTGTAATTACATCAACATTTTTAAACAATTCATCATAATACTTTGCAATTTCATTTCGTTTTTTGACAAATTGGTTTATTTTTTTTAACTGGCTTATTCCTAATGCACTCATCAGATCATTTAGCCTAAAATTAAATCCTAGATCTAATTGTTCATAATACCATGACCCGTCTGGTTTCTTAGTCATTTCCTTTTCATGACGTGTAACACCATGGCTCCTGTATCTACATAATTTATTGTAAATTTCATGTGAATTTGTTGTACAAATTCCACCCTCACAAGTAGTTATGATTTTTACAGGATGGAAACTAAAAACAGTAATATCACTGTATTTACAGCTTCCCACTTTCTGATCATGATATTTTGCACCAATGGCATGAGATGCATCTTCAATTATAAAAAAACCATACTTTTTTGAAAGTTTAAAAATCTCTTTCATATCAGAACTTTGACCTGAAAGGTGAACAGGTATTAATACTTTTGGTAATCTCCCGATCTTTTCAGCTTGACGAAGTTTTTCCTCTAATTTAATTGGAGATATATTGTACGATTCTAAATCAATATCCACAAAATCAATATTTGCATCACAATGTAAAGCACAATTAGATGAAGCAACAAACGAAATTGGTGAGGTCCAAACCCAGTCTCCTTTTTTTACCCCAAGAGCAAGACATGATATGTGGAGGGCACTACTTGCAGAATTAACAGCGCAAGAATATTTTGATCCACAATAGTTTGAAATTGCTATTTCGAATTCAGGAGTAACAGGACCTTGTGTCAAAAAATCAGAATTAAGAACTTCTACAACAGCTTTAATGTCTGACTTATCTATATTTTGTTTACCGTATGGTATCATCTATTAATTTTTAAATAGCTTATTTGTTTTTCTATTGGCATTATTTTAATCCCTGTAGTTTTAACTACTTTCTTGTTTGATAAACTCATATCCAAAGGCCTTTTTACAAGGTCTTTTCTTCTAACTAATTTGTCTCTTATTATCAAATTCTTTGCAAATTTAAAATTCTTTGCAATCATTATTCCAAAATCATATTTTGAAATTCTCTCGTTACTTGATACATTAAAAATTCCAGAACTATTACCCTCTATCAATTTCAATACTACTTTTGAAAGTTCGTTTATTATGATAGGCGTGTAGTAAACATCCGAAAAAAGCTTTATTCTTCTGCCATCTTTTAATGATTTTATAATTGTATCTGAAAATGAATTTTTATAATCTGGGCCATTACCAAAAAAATTTGTCCTTATAACTAATGATTTAGGGTTTGCATTTAAAACAGAAACTTCACCTTTTTCTTTGGTAGATGCATAAATATTTAAAGGATTAGTAACATGGTTTTCTTCGTATAAAAATTTTTCCCCATCAAACAAATGATCTGTAGAAATATGAACAAAGGATATATTAAGTTGATTACTTACTCTAGCTATCTGACTTGGTAAAAAAGTATTAAGCTCATATGCCATAATTTTGTTTTTTTCACATTCCTCTACTGAAGTTAACCCTGAACAATTGATAATAGTATCAATTTTTCTAGATATTAAAATTTCCTTGAGTCTTTTTGAATTATTACTAATTCTAAGAGAATGTGTGCCCGTTCCTTCAACCCATTTTTTATTTAATCCTAAATATATTTTATATCTACTTTTTAACTCATTTACCCACATGAAGGATAAAAGACTTGCACCTCCATAAAAAAGAATATTTTTCATAAAGAATAGTATTCATAATTTTTGTTAGGAACTTTTAAAAGTAAGTTCCTTCCATCAAATACTACTTTACCCTTAAAATCAATCTCTTTAAACTCATCCCATTCTGTCAAAATAACACAAACATCATAAGATTTGATATCAAATTTTTGGTTTCCAAGTACTGAAATGTCTGTCACTATTTTTTTGAAATTTTTACTTTTTTTCCAATATGTTTTAATGTCATTTATAACTTTATCTTTTTCAACTAAGGGATCATAAATTGATAAACTAGCATTTGCTAAGTATAATTGCTCTGCTACATATATAGATGGGGACTCCCTCGAATCGTTTGTGTTTGCTTTAAATGCCCATCCCAAAATAATAATTTCAATTTTTGATAAGTCATTTGAGAATTTATTTACTATTCTAGATGCAAAATCTTTTATTTTATGATCATTAATAAGGACTACTTGATTCCAATATTCTGCAACTTCGTAAAGACCATAATATTGACATAAATAAACTAAATTTAAAATATCTTTTTTGAAACAACTGCCTCCAAATCCAACTGATGGCTCCAAAAAATGGGGGCCTATCCTATGATCAAGGCCAATTGCCTTTGAAAGTTCATTAATTTTTGCCCCTGTTTTTTGACATAGTGATGATAAGCTATTTATTGAAGATATTCTTTGGGCTAACATGGCATTTGAAGCAAGTTTTGAAAGTTCAGAAGACCATATATTAGTTGTTAAAATTTTCCCTTTAGGCACCCATCTTGTATAAATTTCAACAAGAGCCTTAATTGCTTTTCGTCCTTTAGGAGTTGGATCTCCACCTATCAATATTCTATCGGATTTAAATAAATCTTGAATTGCGGTCCCCTCTGCTAAAAATTCAGGATTAGAAAGAATTTCAAAATGAACATGGCTGTTTTCTTTAATAAGAATTTCTTTAATTTTTTCAGCTGTACGAACTGGTAGTGTTGATTTTTCGACAATTATTTTATTATTGTTTGAATACTTGGCTATATCTAAAGCACAAGATTCTACATTTTTTAAATCGGCAGCCATTCCTGCACCTTTTCCAGATGTTCTTGTGGGTGTGTTGACTGCTACAAATATCATTTGTGCCTGTTGTATGGAGTCTTTGATATTGTTTGAAAAAAATAAATTTCTACCTCTTACTTTTTTTACTATTTCAGATAGTCCTGGTTCATAAACTGGTAGTTTATCAATAGGACCATTCCAAGCTTTAATTTTTTCAGGACTAGAATCAACAACTGTGATTTTTATTTCTGGACATTTAAATGCGATAACAGACATTGTTGGTCCTCCAACATATCCTGCTCCTATACAACAAATATTTTTTATCCTCATATCAATTTTTAAGAAGCCATGAAGAAGATTGGATTTTATCTCCTAAACCATCTATTAAACCAATATTTAATTCTTTACAAATTTTAACTTCTGAAATACTTTTATTGCTTTGATCTCCTCCATTTGCAAAATAAAGGTCATACTTTGATCCTAAATTAGTATGTATTTTCTGTAGGCTCATTTTTACAGTTGGATCTTTGTCTATAGATAAATAAACCTTATCAGTTATTGAAAGCTCATTTATAATTAAGGTTCTCTCATCTTCATCCATAAATTGTTTTGACCCCTTTAGCTCTCTTTGTAAATCATTATTTACAATTACAATAAGTTCATCACCAAATTTTTTAGCATTTTTAAAAAGCTCAATATGTCCTTTATGAAGAGGATTAAAATATCCTGAAACAATTATCCCTTTTAATTTCATTAAATTCTATTATAATCGTCATCAATTCTAACAATATCGTCTTCACCGAAATATGATCCTAACTGGACTTCAATAAAAACAACTTTTTTTTGTTTTTCATTTTGGATTCGATGTTTTGCTCTTTTTGGAATTAATATTGTATCTCCTGTTTTGTATTCTTTTACCTTTCCTTCAACGGTTACAATTGCTTCACCTTCCACTATTGTCCAAACCTCTGATCTTCTATTGTGATATTGATAAGATAATCTCTCACCAGAATCAACTTCAATTCTTTTCAGTTTATAGTTTGGCTCATCATGAATTACAAAAAACCGTCCCCATGGTCTTTCTACTTTTTCTATTGACTTCATTTTACTTTTGAATTAAATAGTACTATGTGATCTCTATTTGATATAAATTTTGAAGCTAAATAAAATCCAACTTTTCTTCCAATTAATTTTTCGATTTTATCCTCTAGCTGAGCTATGTAATTCATGTTAAGGTCTTGACCTATCAAAAAGATCTCTATAAATCCGGAGTCTATACCCTTGGCATAATCACCAACCAAAATTATCTGATTTACTTCACCCATACGATCTAAAACAGTATCAACTATGTCTTCAAGTCCAAGATGTTTTAATACAACTTTTCTTAAGACATCATATAAAGGATGTTTAATATTAGCTTTGTATTCAACTTTATTATTGACCTTTATTTTATTTAAATAACCAGCACCTTGAAGATGATTAAGCTCCCTTCTTATAGCATTTGTTGATTCCCCCATTTCAATAGCAAGACCATTTAAATGACCTTTGTTGGCTTGAGAAATAAAAAATTTGATTAACAGCCTTAATCGGGTTTTTGATGTTATTAATTCTCCTAACATAATTTAATTTTGCATTTTAACACGGCTCCGCCATGTCTGTCACACGACAAACGGTGAAATGAGGTTATTATCGGAATTTAATTAAGCCTTATTTTTCTTAAGCGTTATTAAGACACCTAGAGTATTTAAAGCCAATTTAATGTTGCTTTTATCCAAACTAACTACTTCTCCTGTTATCCCTTTGAATGGCCCTGATTTGATTTTATAATTAGAATTTAATTCAATTTTTTCCATGGTAAAATCATCATAAAATTGATTTAGATGATTTCGCATTTCAGTAATCTCAATAGGGCGGATTTTTGCTGGTTTGCCAAGCCAGTAAACATATCTTAAAACTCCGTTAACTGTAAAAACCTTTTCTCTATTTAAGGAATTAACTCTTGTAAACACATAGTTAGGTAACAAAACTTTTTCAACTTTTTTTCTTCTGTCTGAATATTGCTTATATGTTTTAAATGTTGGGCAAAAAGCCTCAATATTTTTGTCCAAAAGGCTTGTGACTACCTTTTTTTCAAAATTTGATTTAGTATATAAAGCGAACCAGTTATCCATTATACTTATTATGTGATGATTAAGCTGCAAAATAATTTTTGCAGCTTAATTTGTAAATTTTAAAAAGGTTTAATATCAAGTAACAAATGTACTTGTTTTTTTATAAATAACAATAATAAAAACAAATAATTTTTTTGCTATGTTTTATATTATTTAAGCATTTTCTAACTAGAAATAATTACCTTTTGATTCTAAAGACCCTGACTACAATACTTTTCGATTAGAGAATCTGATTGAGAAAATCCGGATTTAGTGGATATGTCTAATAAATGACAAGCGCCAATCGGATCACCCATTCTTATGAAAATTAATGCTTTTATATATTCACATTTCCCATTTAATGGATTTAAGTCATTAATTACTTTATCGATATAATCTAAAGCTTTATTTAAGTTACCTGTCATATAAAATGAAGTAGCTGCATTTTCATAATAAGCATAATCAAGGGGGTTAATTTTTATCGCATTTTCAAATTCAACAGCTGCATTCTCATAGTCCAAATTGTTAAAATACTCTAACCCTTTATTTGAAAAATTTCTAGCCTCAATAATTTTATCTTCTCCAAGGTATATTTGTCTATATAAGGCTTCAAACTCCTGATCTCCTTGAAAAGTTTTTCTTGCAATATCAGCTTTTTCAATTAAAGAGTCATCTCCAGGAAGATATAAACTACTAGCAATGATTAAATAATTTTTCCAGTTATTTACTTTATTATTCAAGATCAAAGTTTCAAATGCTTCATCCAATGCTTGTTTGTCCCTTGTCTTACTTATGAGATTAAGATAAGTCGATGAATGAAGATCATTATTTGGAAGTCCATAAAAGGCTTTTTTAGCATAATATTTTGCACTGTCTAATTTGCCAAGTTCTTGGTAAATTTGACTTTTTAGTATTTCACTATAAAATAAATACGGATTGGCTTTTATGCCCTCATCTATAAGTTCAATTGCCTTTCTATATTTTTTAGCTTTAAAATAATATCTAGCTTTTATGGATTTAATTGGTATTGTCGTAACTGTAATGTTAGGTATGCTAGGGACGATATTTTCTAATTGGTTTATTGGAAGATTGTATTGATTAGAATTAAAATCTTGAAGTAAAAACATTTGTCCTTTTAATGACTTGTATACAAGATTAGTTACATATGCACTTGGTACAATAATTAATATTCCAAGAATTAAAAATATCTTATTTAATTTAACTTTTGATGATTTAGGCTTTACAAGAATTTCTTTATGTTTTTGATTGTAAACTGTGATTAGAGCCAAAACGCAACTCCAAACCACTAGTACTTGAGGTCTAGCTATAGGAAAATTTAAATTTGCATCAACTGAGTATACGCCTAATGACAATAAAATTAAAAAGATGAAAATCTTCTCTTTTTCTGATAATTTTGAATTTCTAATGATGTTGTAAGAAAAATAAATTGCTAAAAGAAAAATAGATAAATACAACGTAAAGCCAATAATACCTAGTTCAGCACCTAACTGAATAAAATCACTATGAGCGTGATACGGCACAACATAACCAAGAATATCATTTGCATCATATTCAATTGATTTTAATTTCCAATTCCCCAAACCTACACCAAAGATTGGATTAGATGAAAGGTGTGTTAAAACATGCTCATAGTATCTGAGCCTCTGATTTACAGAACCATCATTTGTACTTAATGAAATTGTAGCTGCCCTTGATATTGCGTCAGCTCCTCTAGAAGAAAGATAAACTTGATTGATAAAAATAGCCAACAACATTGGTACTAAAAAAAATAAATTCCTTAATAGATGTAGATATCTTTTATCGTTTATGTAAAGTGATAGATTCATCACTACAAAACCAATAAAAATAAAAATTATCCCTACAAAAGACGCTCTAGATTGTATCATTGATAAACACAACAAAGCCAAAAAAATCAATATTGTAAGCATTATTTTGTATAATTTTTTACTGATTGTTTGAATTAAATAAAGTAAGAACGGAATTTTTATGGCAATTGAAAATGCAGTTATATTTCTATTTGCAGTAACCCCTTTTAATTCTCCTGATGAAATTGTTCCTGTTAGGTTAATCATTGACTGAGCTTCAATAATCACAGCATAAACCTCTATTCCTAGAATTATGGTAATTACCCAGCATATAAATTTGATTTTATTTTCAAAAATAAATAAGAAAATTCCCATTACGAGGTACATTAATAAAACATTTGCTTGCCTCGTAATATTTACAATAACTTCAGTTGGATTAATTGCATAAAAATAGGATAAGGAAGCCCATAAAATAAAAACAATATACACAATCGATATTGGTGATCTTAAGGTAGATGAAATTGAAAAAGAAAAGTATTTAATATTGTAGGCCAAATAAAGAATACTTATTCCATTTAAAATTGTCATTGAAATCCATTGTGGAGCAATTTTATCAACTGCACTTAAATTTGGAACAAACCCTATACACAAATAACAGATAAGAATTAATCCTGAAGTAATTGACAATAAATTTAATTTTTGCAAACTTTTATTCATTTAATGAATTTTAATTAATGCAAAATTGTTTTTGCGTAACAAAAGCATCTTGATAATTTAACTCGATTGCCTTTGATATGAAATTACACCCCCCTTGAAGGTCTCCCATGGCAATTTTAGATATACCATGGAGGTATTCAGACTTTCCTGTACCTGGGTTAAGACTATTTATAACTTTAGAAGAATATAGCATAGAATTCCCATAATCTTTTAACTGGTAAAAGCATGTTGCGGCATTCTCTAGATACGAATATTCCATAGGATCTTCTTTTGCTGCCTCAAGATAATATGATGCAGCTTTTGCATATTGTTTATTTTGAAAATACGGTAATGCTTCTTTTGCTAAATTTACACCACTTCGAATCTTTGAAGGATTTATAAATGCTAACTTTCTCAGAAGTAGAAAGTTTTGATTTTTTGGGAAAAGTTCTACTGCACGATTAGTTAACTTCATAAGGTCCGGATTTTCCGCACCAACAATATCTATATAAGCAGTAATTATATTTTGCCAATTTGCTTGAGATTGATTGTCAAGCAGCTGATCGGCAGCCTTTTTTATATAAATAGTATCTTTTTTTTCCATAGCTAATTTTACAAAATTGGCTACATGCAAACTATTATTTGGCAATCCAAAAAAAGCAATTTTAGAATAGTAATAAGCACTATCAGTATTCCCTTTAGCTTGAAAAATTCTACTTTTCATATTTTCAGTAAAATATAAAAAGGGGTTTGGCTTACTACTTCCTTCTAGTGATTTTAAAGCTTTATCATACTGCTTGTTATTAAGGTAGTATCTTGCTTTTATTGATTTTAAGGGAATGGTAGTTACTGTGACATTTGGAATTTCTAAATCCATAGCCTCTATTCGGCTAATTTTAGTATTGTAGTTGTTAGTATTAAAATCTGAAAGTAGAAAAATTTGGTTCTTTAATGATTCATATACTTTTATTGAAATAAATAAACTGGGAAGACTTAATAACAAAATTGAACTTAGAATTATTAGATTAAATTTTTTGCTATCATTTATTTTTGTCTTTTTAGATCCTGAATTATAATAATATGTTATGAGTGCAATTATTAATGACCAAAGAATTATTACTTGAGGTCTTGCAATTGGAAAGTTTAGATTTGCATCAATAAAATATACCCCTAAACTTGTAAGAGTAAAATAAAGAAATAGCCTTTTCTCTTTTTTAATATTTTTTTTGAAAAGTATCTTTAATGAAAAAAATAAAGCTAATAAAAATATACCCAAATATGAGCAAAAACCTAATATACCTAGTTCAGCTCCTAATTGAATAAAATCACTATGTGCATGATATGGAACAACATATCCTGACATATTTTTTTTATCATATTCTATAGATTTAAATTTCCAATTTCCTAAACCAACTCCCAAAATTGGATTTGCTGTTAAATGTGACAATACATGACTATAATATCTTAAACGTTGATTTACTGAACCATCATTTGTAGAGAAAGAAATTGTAGATGCTCTAGATACAGCATCAGCTCCTTTCGATGCGAAAAAAAGTTGGTTAAAAGAAATGGAAAGAATTAAAGGGATGAATATTAACAAAATCATTTTTACTTTAAATGCATTATTCTTCTCTTTATAAAACAAAAAGGGAGTCAAAAAATACATTATTGCTACTAGACCAATTGCCAAGTATGATGCTCTAGATTGAATGGTTGATAGCGCAGTTATTGCTAATGTTATTATTATTATACCCAAAACTTTAATTTTTATTTTTTTTGCTTTGGTTAATAGGAATAAAACAAAAGGTATTTTTAAAGCAATTGAAAATGCTGCAATATTTCTATTTGCTGTAACTCCTTTTAAATTTCCAGAAATAATTTCACCTGAAGTATTAATCATATCTAATGCTTGGTCAAAAACAAAATATGTTTCTAATGCAAGTATTATCGTCAATACATAAGAAAAAAAATTTTCTTTATTATCAATTGAAGACAATAAGATAAACATATTGGTATACATAAAGAAAACGTTAAACTGTCGTGAAATATTAACTAAAACTTCGGTTGGATTTATTGCGTAGAAAAACGAAAGTCCACCCCAAATAATAAAAAAGGAGTAAAGTATAGTTAACCATGACTTAAAATGAAGTGAAATTTTTTCATCAAAGCGAGCTCTATTTTTTAAAATAAAAATTACAGTAATAATGTTCAAAGACCCCATAAATAGCCATTGGGGTGCAATTTTATCAATTGCCTGGAGATTTGGTATAAATCCAATACACAGGTAAAGAATACAAATTATTGATTCATAAAATGAGAATTTAATAGGTATGTTTTGGTTCTTATCACTCATTTTTATATGATTTATAACAAAGAAAGAAATTTTAAATCCAAAAATTGCTTTTTTATTTTGGTTTATATTTGATCTATGGAATTATCGATTATTTTTCTTGCATTAGTTTCATCCATTATTTTTCATACAGCTACTCAGTATATATTTATCAAATTAAAACGCTTTGATGATTTTAATCATCGTACTTCCCATAAAACCGTTGCAACTAGATCTGGGGGAATTAGTATTTTTTGTTCTTTATTTTTAATATCTCTAATATATTATTTTTTAAAAATAGAGCTTTTCGATTATTCGCTTTTTGTTCCGCTTGGAATTCTTTTCATTATTGGTGTTTACGATGATTTATATCAAGCAGACTTTAAATTAAAGTTTTTGATGCAACTTATTGTTGCAAAAATTCTAATCGATCAGGGTTATGTAATTACAAATCTTTATGGGTTTTTAGGAATAAATGAAATCCCATGGATAATTTCACAATTTTTTACTGGCCTAACTTTTATTATCATTGTTAATGCATATAATTTTATAGATGGAATTGATGGTTTGGCAATAAGTGAGACATTAAAAAATCTTTGTTTTTTTCTGTTTTTATTACCCCCAAACGATTCATTTTACAATCTAGCATATGTTTTAGTTTTTATAAGCTTCCCCTTTTATTTTTTTAATTTAAAGAAACGAAAAAAGGTTTTTTTGGGAGATGCGGGATCACTATTCTTGGGGGGTGTAAATATAGTTTTCCTTTTTCATTTTTTAAATCCTAATACCACTGTTAATATTGTGATTGGCATTAAGAAAATTTTGTTTGGTACAATTCTTTTGTCCTATCCTTTAATAGACTTAACTAGGGTTGTTATAATTAGAATAATAAACAGAAGATCCCCATTCACGGCTGATCAAAATCATATTCACCATTGGTTTATTTCAAAAGGATTCAGTCATATCAAAACTACATTTATTGTCCTTTTGGGAGGAACAATCCTTTTATTTTTTACTTTTTGGATATAAAAAAACCCTCTCAAATTGAGAGGGTTTTAAGTTAGATAATGCTAACGATAAATTAAAAATTATTGAATAAGTGCTAATTCGTTTTTAGTATCTACACCATTTGCTCCGTTAGAAGCATCATCAGCAGTATTATCAGTTGCATCTAAACCTTGGTTTACTGCAGCATCAACAGCAACAGATAATGCGTCTGATAATGTATCAGTAGTAGTTCCTCCGGTAATAGTTACAACATCAACATTCATATCATATGTGATAGTTGGGTATCCTGAAGTTGCAGAAGCACTTCCAGAAGCTGTCCTATCAGTTTGAGCTGCATATGCCTCAATAAATGTTTTGAAACCTGCAAGTTCAGTTGATGTAATAGCGGCTTGAGCGTAAGGTGTTGTCTCAGAACCTGCAACAGCCTTGGTGTATTCTCCAGTTAATGCATTTCCTTTTAAAATAACAGAAATAGCTGCAACCGGCTCTGCCAAGACAGTTGATGATGGCGGAGTAACACTAGCCAATTTAGTATTACCAGCAAGATAAACAGTCTTAACTTTAGTAAGTGAACTCATGTCAAGAGATGTTATTCCAGTTACATCACTAACAGTAACAGTAGCTGCTGTGTCACCTGATATAAATGTGTGACCAAATTCAATTGAAGTAATAGTTTGAGTACTAGCTACAGTAAAGTCAGTAATTTCTCCAGCAGTAGTTAGAGATGTCAACTTCGCAGCACCTGAAACAGAAAGAGTATTAGTAGTTCCATCTACTGTTAAATCCGCTAATACAGTTGAACTTTGAGTAACAGTAACAGCATAAGCCGTTGATTTAGTACCCGCCATTGTAAGAGTAGCAGATTTAAGTCCTGGGAAGAAACCTAAGTCAATACTTTTAGCCTGCGCCTTTGCAATTAAGGTTTCAAACGTTCCAGATGTAGTGTAGTTATTGTAATCATTTACACTTTTAACTTCAATAGACGCTGTTGTGGAAGTCGTAATAGAAGCCGCATCAATAAGAAGAGGTGCGCTAAAAGTACCAGCTAAAGCAGCACTAATAGGACCACCTTGATTAACAAGTGCTGGTAAACTAGCAGAAGCCACACCGTCAATAACTAACGTACCTGAAGAGGTCGCTAATACAGAGAGATCTATTGCTTTAGCAGGGTTAGTAAATGTAACATTTGGTCCGATTGTTTTAAGAGCACCAAAGTGACCTTCAGAACCATCACCTCCATTATTAAGAGTTATAGTTGCCGTTGTTGATGGCAAACTGTTAATAAAAACTTTAGCAGTTGGTGAAACTGTGATTACAAGAGATGTTGTTTGTGCAGCATCGAATCCCCAAGAGAATGTTCCAGCTTTAGGAGCGTTAAAAGATGTTGTAAGAGCAATATCGCCTAACGAAACATCTGTAGCAATAGCATAATCTCTTGTAAGTAGTGTACCAGTAAGGTTACCTATATTTAAAGTAGTAATACTAGCAGCGTTAGATAAAGTAAGAGACGAAGCAGTAACTAAAATAGATAAATCAATATCTCCATAATGTCCAAGACTTAATTCTTTACTTACAGTAGCTAATTTAGAAATATCAACACCGTGAGATATTGTTGCTTGTCCATCAATAAATCCAAGTGTAGATGCGTCAATAGTAGCAGAAGCAGTAATGGTTACAGCACCAATCACAGTTCTTATTTTTGATACAACTGCATTCACACGAGCTGCAAGAGCATCTGTACTTAAAGTTGTGTTGTTAACATCAAGGGCACCGCTAATGATAACAGTTGGGTCATCATCCTCAGTACCAATTAATGATTCAACATACTCTAATTCAGCCTCATTAGTTATTTTTATGTTTTGTGTAATAACTGCATTAGCTTCTAATAGCTCTCCAAGAGCTTCTAAAATTTCGTCAACCTCTTCATTAAGATTGTCAACCTCTTCACCAACGCTCGCAAGACCGTCAATTTGAGTTTTTATAGCATCAACTTGACTGGTAACACTAGCTAGATCAGCTGCTGATATTTGTCCAGCTAAAGCTGAAACCTGAGTAGCCAGTGCGGATAAGTCACTTTGAACTTGAGTAATTGCACTAGCTTGAGCCGCCAATGCATTAATTTGCTGTTCAAGGCTGTCAAATTGATCATCGTAATTTTGACATCCCACTACAAGTAGTGCTCCAGCCAAAATTGATAATAAACCTTTTTTCATTTGATTAAATTTTGATTAATAATTATTAACGTGCATTTTGCACAACCACACAGGAGCAAATTCTGTGCCAAAGTGTTAGAATTGTTAAAAATTAATATTTATTGATATTTTAACAATTGTAAATACTTGATAATCATATTTTTAAATTTTTAACATTCTCTAGACCATATTTGTTCTAAAAAGATAATTATTTAGTTACAAGTTTTTTCTTGACCTTTTTAAGAAGTTGGGTAATGCCTTTTTGTATTTCAATTTTACTGTCGGCATAATGATTCACCATTATTGAGAAGAATAATATCTCACCACTTTTTTTAAGAATATATCCTGATAGATTATGATTTTGCCTTAATGACCCTGTTTTTGCAAAAATTCCACTTAGGTTTGAATATGGCGAAGAAGTATTCAAATTATCACTTTTAGGAAATAACTTCTCAATTTCATTCCAACTAACTTCATGTTTTATCATTTTTAGGATACTAGTTAAAGTCCTAGCAGTGAACATATTATATCTTGAAACACCTGACCCATCAACCCAAAAAAGTGAATCTAATAATTGACCCTTCCATTTATTTTTAAAATAATTAATTGCTTTATCAGTACTAAATTCATCAAAGATTTCTTTAGAAATCATAAGAAGTAAACTTTCTGCTATTCCATTATCACTATCATGTAGTAAGGCTTTGTACAATGACTTCTCATGATTTGTATAAAGTTTATCCCAATGTATTTCGCCATCTGATTTTTCAAGAATTATAATGTTCTTGGTAGCCTTTGAAAGAAGTTTTACAAATAAAGAGTCACTAGTAATAAATGATCTGTAAAGCGTGTCTTTTGTTTGCCATTTTTTTGGATTAGAATAAAATCTATTATAATTAACATCCCTTTCTAAAGAACTATGAAAAGTATCAATTTGAAGCTCAAAATGCGGAACCAACCCCTCACCCTTGATCGCTTTTACAGTGTTACCATATATAGGGAAAATACTTTTTTCAGAAGAATAGTAAAACATATAATCATCCCACATCCATCCGGTACCTAATGGATCTAATTTGTTATTGCTCAAAGAATATTTCCAGGTCTTATTTTGTGATAAGAAATCAAATAATGTCGTATCAGGATAAAAGGGATGCAGTAACAGTGGATATCCTGTTGAACTAAATTTAATAAGGCTATCATTTACAGTTTTATATTCTAGAGCTGGTAATGAATCAAAAGTCTGTATAGCTGCAAGGAATGTTAAAAGTTTTGTATTTGACGCAGGGGTCATGTATTTTGACCCATTATAATCTGCGTAAACATTTACCATATCTTCAACTCTTATTGCTACATGAGCTTCATTAAAAGCAGGAATTTCTTCTATCCATTTTTTTAATTTTTTTTCTTTTATAATCTGGCTCTGAGCATTTGAAGTGACTAGAATAATGAGTAAGTATTTACAAATTTTTTTAGGATAACAATAGTTTTTTCTTAAAAACATTTTTTAATTTACTTAAGAGAATAATTTTAAATGCCTATTTGTAAACCTAAGTAGGCATTTCTCCCAGGAGCTGGTTCATAATATCTCCTACCAAATGCATTAAGCCTAATATTATCAAAATATTGCTCATTAAAAAGATTATTAATTCCTCCCGAAAAACTAATCTCCAGCTTATCAAAGTTTAAGGTTTTCCCAATTTGAAACCTTACCCTTCGAAAAGACTCAACTTTTACAGCATTAGAATTATCAGCAAATAGATCTCCTATGTGTTCTGCTGATAATAAGAATTGTAAACTGTTAGTTAGTGTATAACCTAACTGAAGAAATATTTGGCTATTTGGTATACCAGGTAGAGCATTACCTAGGTTATTGTTACTGTCCTTAAATAAATATTTAGCTTGAGTAACACTTAAACTTGCGTCCCACTTTGCATATTTATATAGAGCAGTAACTTCAAGGCCATATCTTTTTGTAGCTCCAGTATTTCTATAAAATGAACGCCCTGGGAACTCCTCTAATTCGTAGGGTAAAATCTCGTTAGAACTTTCTATCAAAAATAAATTTGACTCGATCTTAAATTTTTGCCATTGCCCCTTCCATCCTAATTCATAGGATATTGCTTCTGAAGGGCTCAATTCTAAATTAAATCCTTCTGAACCAGAGGGATTCGCTGACAGTTCTGATAAAGCTGGAGTTTCAAAACTAGTAGAAAAATTAGCATATAGATATTGATAGGGTGCAAGCTCAAGACTTACTCCTAAACTTGGATTAACTACCTGATAGAATTGATCTTGGGAAAAACCATCTGTGCCTAAACGCATATCGTCATAACGTAAGCTTAGGCGAAAGAATAGTTTGCCCAATTTTAGCTCATCCAAAATAGAAAAACTTAAATTTTGAAATTTTTCTTTTTGAGAGAAACTAATTGATCCCTGAGAACCCAAAATATTAAGGTATCTGTCTCGTTGATCTGACTGATTTAATAATTCAGCTGCAACTTGCAAATCATTCTTTCCTATTTTGTAATTCAAACGACTGCCTAATCCAAAGTAATTTCTTGTTAGGTCAATAATTCCTCCATTTTCAAATGGAAGTTTCCCATAAAAATCTCGAAAAGAATAAAAACCATATGTACTTAAAATTAACTTATCAGTCCAGTTTTTATCCCAATTTAGTCCAATCTTAAAATGATTAACGCTCTCATAAGTATCATAATCTAAATTACGTTGTCTAGCCTGAGACCTATCCTCTTCTGAATCTTCTAAAGTTATTCCCCCTGCGTCCTCCGCTCTTGGGCTATCAGTAAAATTCATTTGAAACTGAATTTTTGACGAGGGATTTGATTTATGTTTTATTTTGAGATTGAAAAGATTCTGTTCTAAACCACTATTATTTCTAAATCCATCTGTAAGTAAACGGTTAGCATGTATCAATGCAGTTGTTTTATCATTTTTAACAGACCCTGTTAATTGATAAGATTGTAATCCAAAGGCACCTAGACGAGTTCGGAATTGAAAATTTTTCCCTTCAATATAATCTATTGTGTTCAGATAGATAACACCACCTGAGGCATTTCCATACAAACTTGCAGACGGTCCCCTAAGGATTTCTAGGTTTTTGATAAGTCCCAACGGGATATTATCTATTTGGCCCTGTCCATCTGGTGTTGTTTCTGGAATTCCATCAACAATGATCTTAACTCCTCTTATTCCAAAAGCTGATCTCGCACCAAAACCTCTTAAAGAAACCCTTAAATCTTGTGCATAATTATTTGCATTTTGAGTGAAAAGCCCTGGTACTACTCTTAAATAATCTTGTAGAGTTATTTGCTGAAATATGTTTTGATATTGCTCCACTTCTTGAAAACTTACTGCAAGGGGTAGTTCACTTAAAGTAGAAGAGGTTTTAGGAGAGTTTAGCACTACTTCTTTGAGTGTAACTGTTACAGTATTTGAATTATTTTGTGCTTTAGAAAAGAAAGAGTTTAAAAAAAAAGAAGCTACAATGATGATGTTAGAAATTCTTTTCTCTAATATGGTCATAGTGTATGCTATTATTTAAATTTGTACGAAGATAATCAATTATGTATCTCTCCGAAACAGAGGAAATTATTGCTTTTGTAATCTGCATAGCTATTGTTATAGGTTTCGCAGTGAGTACTTATCTTGAAATTAAAAATACTATCTCTGAAGAAAAAAATAAACAAAAAGAAAAGACAGAAAATGAGGCAAAAATTAAAACTTTAATTAAATATTTCGATGCCAAAAAAAACCTCATAGACAGAATTACTGAAACTAAGAAATCTCTAGAAAACAGAAATAAATAAGGTGATAAAAAATAATTCATTAAATCAATTTTAAAGAATGAAAAAAATATTCCATAGTTCAAATTCCAGAGGAGGAGCTGACCACGGTTGGTTAAAGGCCAAACATTCCTTTAGTTTTGCTAATTATTTCAATCCTGAGAGGATACAATTTGGGGCTCTCAGAGTATTGAACGATGATATAATTGCACCTGGAAGAGGTTTTGGTTCTCATCCGCACGACAATATGGAAATAATTACTATTCCATTGGAAGGCAGTTTGGAACACAAAGATAGCATGGAAAACAAGGGTGTGATTGAGAAAGATGAAATACAAGTAATGAGTGCTGGAACTGGTATTTCTCATAGTGAATACAATAAAAGTGATGAAAAACCAGTAAGTCTTCTTCAAATTTGGATACTCCCAAAAGAACAAAATATTACTCCACGTTACGAACAAAAAAGTCTTAAGGAGCTGCAAAAAACAAATAACCTCTATCCAATAGTAACTCCCGACAAAAATGGTCCAGAAATGTGGATTAATCAGGATGCCTGGTTGCATATGGGTGATTTTAACAAACCAACCTCCTTTGAATATAAAATAAATAAAAAAGGAAATGGGGTTTATATCTTTGTTATTAAGGGCCGTGCAACAATTTCAGAAAACACACTTGATAAGAGAGATGCCCTTGGTATTTGGGACACAGAAAATTTTAATATATCTGTGGATAAAAACACAAAACTTTTATTAATCGAAGTACCTGTATAAGTTATTGAAATGTCAAAACCATCAGCAAAAGAACTTTTAATATACATTGAAAAAAAAATTAAAAACGGTGATTACAAAGACAGTGTTCACAAAATAACACTCATGACTACAAGAAATGTTATCCAAAAAATCTTAGAGGAAGAACTTTGATTTCAGTTAAGTTATTGAAAAGATTTAAAGTGCTTGGGTAAATTATTTGCATGAAAATGATTCCTTAACTTTATCAAATAAATGTGAATTATGGAATTAATTCCAGTTAGTGGCTTTTCTTTTTTCTCGCTTTTAAGAGGCTTCTTAGGTATTTCCGTTTTGATTTTACTTGCATTCCTTTTGAGCAATAATCGAAAAGCAATTTCATGGAAGACCGTTGGTGTTGGCCTATTTGTACAGTTTATTGTTGCCTTTGGGGTACTTAAAGTAAAACTTATTAAAAATATTTTTGAAACAGCAGGCAATTTTTTTATTAAAATTCTAGAGTACACTGGAGAAGGGTCGAAAATGCTTCTAGGAGAATTTGGGGATGTAGATGAATATGGTTTTATTTTTGTTTTTCAAGCCCTGCCTGTTATCATTTTCTTTTCAGCCTTAAGTTCAATTCTTTATTATTTTGGAATTATTCAAAAATTGGTTGGCTTTTTGGCAAAAGCCCTTACAAAAGTTTTTAAAATTTCAGGAGCAGAAAGCCTATCAGTTGCTGGAAATATATTTTTGGGTCAGACCGAAGCACCTCTTCTTATCAAGGCATATTTAGAGAAAATGAATCGCTCTGAAATTTTTTTAGTAATGGTTGGTGGAATGGCAACTGTGGCTGGAAGTGTACTTGGGGCTTACATTGGTTTTCTTGGTGGGAATGACCCTATTAAACAATTAGAATTTGCAAAAAGTCTTCTAGCAGCATCTGTAATGGCTGCTCCTGGTGCCATTGTGATTGCTAAAATCATATATCCACAAAATGAAGTGATTTCAAATGAAGTTAAAGTTTCAAAAAATAAAATTGGTTCTAATTTACTTTCAGCTATTTCTATAGGAACAAGTGAAGGGATAAGAATGGCAGTAAATGTAGCGGCAATGTTATTAGTCTTTATAGCATTAATAGCAATGCTAAGTAGTATACTTGGAGGTTTTGGAAATGTTACTGGTATTAATTCTTGGATTGCTTCAAATACTATTTACAAAAGCCTTTCTATTGAATTTATTTTAGGCTATTTATTTTCTCCATTGATGTGGATTATAGGTGTTGCAAAACAGGATATTGCACTTATGGGACAATTATTAGGTGTTAAATTAGTTGCTAGTGAATTTGTAGGTTATACTCAACTTGTAGAATTAAAAAATGGTTTGAATCCACTTCATTTTAATTATGAAAAATCAGTAATAATGGCAACCTACATGCTTTGCGGATTTGCAAATTTTGCATCAATTGGTATACAAATTGGTGGCATTGGGATTATAGCACCTAAAATCAAAAAACATTTGACCGAATTAGGCCTAAAAGCAATGATTGCAGGCTCAATAGTTTCCCTAATGTCAGCAACAATGGCAGGTATTATTTTAGGATAAACTTGTTATAAGACATTTACTTTTATTTTCCCCCAAATTTTAATAAGTAAGTAGCATGAAACTATCGCCAAAGCAAGAAGCGGAAATGCTAATCTGAGATTTCCATAAATAAAATATCCGGTGCAAAACATAATGCTGTAGATCATTGAACAACCAAGTAACATAGCAATAATTCCAGCAGGAACGCTCCAAGTTTTATTATCATCTAAAAGTTCCACGCCCTCTTTTTGAGCTTTGCCAACAATTTTTGCCCAACCTGGTCCCCCAGGTTGTGTTTTTTTATAGAATGCTCTTAATACAGACTCATCTTCTGAAGGTGTAATAAATGTAATGAGTAACCATAAAATTGTTGTCACTGCGACTACAAAGGGAAATTCTGCCCAACTCGGCATGATCCCCTCAAGACCGAAAAGGGTTGCTTTAATTGAGGGTATTGTCAGTGTTAAAGAAATTAATCCTGAAGCAACCATTGCAGTAATTTCACTCCATGCATTTATTCTCCACCAAAACCATCTCAGGATAAAGATAAGGCCTGTTCCAGCTCCAAATACTAATAAAAGATTAAATAATTGCATTGCATTTTGCAGAAGCAGTGCTAATAGGGTACTTAGAACCATAAGTAAGACAGTTGAAATTCTTCCAACAGCTACTAGCTGTTTTTGAGAAGCGCTTGGATTAATTTGGGTTTGATAAAAGTCATAAACAATATATGAAGATCCCCAATTGAGTTGAGTAGAAATAGTACTCATATAAGCTGAAATCAATGAGGCCAAAACAAGTCCTAAAAGTCCCGTAGGCAATTTGGTCAGCATTGCTGGATAAGCAAGATCATTACCCAATTTATCTTCAGTTATATTTGGAAAAGCTTGTTGGATACTATCAAGATCAGGGAAAACAATAAGTGATGCAAGTGCAACTAAAATCCAAGGCCATGGTCTTAAAGCATAGTGCATAATGTTAAAAAAGAATGTTGCACCAATAGCATGGTTTTCATTTTTAGCTGCAAACATTCTCTGAGCAATATATCCTCCTCCTCCTGGTTCTGCACCTGGATACCAAGAACTCCACCATTGCACTGCAAGCGGTATTATAAGTAAAGCTATAAGTGCATTAGTATCAGAAAAATCTGGAAGAATAGAAATTTTTCCTGATACATTTTCATTTGACAAAAGAGCCTCAATTCCACCTACCTCGGGTAAGTTAACTAGATAAAATGCCGCGCCAATTGCTCCTCCCATCGCAACAAAAAATAAAATGACATCAGTATAGACAACCCCCTTAAACCCCCCAATTGCACTAAAAGTAACCGTAACTAAACCAGCAGTAATAACAGTTTGCCAAGGTTCTAGTCCTAGCATTATGCCTCCAATTTTAATAGCTGCCAAAGTAACCGCTGACATTGTTATAACATTGAAAATTATCCCCAAATAAATAGCTCTAAATTTTCTTAAAAATCTTGCAGGTTTACCGCCGTACCTTAATTCGTAAAATTCTAAATCAGTGCTAACA
Source organism: Bacteroidetes bacterium SCGC AAA795-G10 (assembly GCA_003130815.1). Taxonomy (GTDB): domain Bacteria; phylum Bacteroidota; class Bacteroidia; order Flavobacteriales; family Flavobacteriaceae; genus MS024-2A. The sequence goes on from QFDA01000001.1 coordinate 494,080, forward strand.
TTTGATTTACGCCAAAGTTTCGCATAAACGAAAACTGTTAAAAGTCCTGTTATCAAAAAAGCCCACCAAACCCAATTACCAGATACGCCGTTCGATCTTACGATATCAGTAACCAAATTTGGCGTATCAGTTGAAAATGTTGTTGCAACCATTGATAAGCCTAAGAGCCACCATGGCATACTTCGGCCTGATAAAAAATATTCATTAGCACTTTTCCCTGAAGACTTGGAAACATAAATTCCTATTCCAAGGGATACTGCAAAAAATAAAAATATGATTAGCCAATCTAAAGTTGTAATCTGCATAATTTAAATCATTTGGTCTTTCTAAAGGTAAAAAAAAACCTAATCCCAAATTAATTTATTCAAAAAACACTTGAGATTCAACTTATTAACTACTAGGTTTGCAATAGAAAATAAAATTGCTGTGCTAAAAAAAGTTGTTTCATTTTTTTCCTTTTTTTGCTTTATATGCATATATGGGCAAAAGCCAACGGAACTTGTGAGTCCCCCAAAGCTTGTTGTGCCAAAGTCTGAAAGTGAAAAACCAAAATTATTAAAACCAAAAGAAAATAAATCCTTATTATCTGAGGATTACTTTAACCCAGATATAGACCTTCCAAACCTGAACAATAAAAAAAATCCAAACCTAATGTTTGGTGAAAATGAAAAATTTTTGGACCCTGGAAAAAGATATGAAAACAAGCTAAATCGTAAATCTGAAAAAGATAAAAATCCAAATCAATTTCAAACAGATCAGTATTTAGGTGATTTTCGTAATAATGGGAAATTTGTACAAATAGCATTAAGGGACCATGAATCTCCAGACGGTGATCTAATACGCATAATGTTAAATGATAAAGAAGTTGTGTCAAGAGTCTTACTTCAAGAGCGATTCAAGACAGTTGCCATAGACCTTGTCATGGGCTTTAATAAAATAGATTTTGTTGCATTAAACCAAGGGACTTCAGGGCCAAATACTGCAGAGGTCAGAGTATTTGATGACGATGGTAAACTTGTAGGTTCCAATCGCTGGAATCTTGCTACTGGAGTAAAAGCTACTTATATAATTGTTAAGGAAAAATAATAATTATCCTTCATATACTTCCAACATACTTTTTGTGAAAAGATCAACTTCTTCAAGAGTTCCCGTACTAATTCTACACCAATCATAGAATGGAGGAAAAGGTCTTCCAATTCGTATCCCTTTTTCTAACATTGTTTTTCCCAACTTCCGTATATCTTTTTTCGAGTGAAAAAAAACAAAGTTAGTGTGTGAGGTAACATAGTCTAGCTTTAGATGATCTAAAATCGCGTAAATTCTATTTTTTGCCTCTTTATTTTTAGACAATGAGAACCGATAAAATCCTTCGTCCTTAAGGGCTTCTTTTGCTGCTTCTATAGCAAGTACATTACTCATAGCGACAACATTTTTACGAATTTTATTTGCAATTTCAGGTTTGGCAACTAAATACCCTATTCTTAAACCTGCCATACCATAAACTTTTGAAAATGTTTTTGAAACAATTACGTTGTCACCTTTTTTAACAGCACTTATCATACTTGGATAATTAGGCTTTTCTATATAATCATAGTACGCTTCATCTGAAAAAACTATAGTTTTTTTACTCGCTGTATCACAGAAATCAACAAGTTTCCTTGCAGGAACAAGTGTTCCAGTAGGGTTATTAGGATTACAAAGAAATATAAGTTTTGTTTTAGAAGAGATTCTTTTTTCGATTTCATTTAAATCATAACCTTTGTCGGCACCAACAGGGACCCAATTGATTGTTGCCCCCCACTGTTTGGCATAATCCATCATTGCAAGAAAAGTGGGTTGTCCAGATATAATTTCTCCTCCATTAGATGCAAACGTAAGACCAGTAATTCTTAATCCCTCAGTGGATCCACCAGTAATTATAATTGACTCTTCAGAGACACCGTGTTTTTTAGCTAAAATCGAAGCTAAGCCGTCGGAATAGGCATACGGATATCTACATCCGTGATTAAATGAATTTTTTATCCGTTGTTGTACATTTTTTGAGGGTCCATAAGGGTTTTCATTTGAACTTAAGCGAATTGTAGATTCTAGTGCTCTTGGATTATATTGTATTTTCTCTTGAGCACTTAAAATACTAGGTGGTGTCAAAAGTATCCCTCCTATTCCCATTGAAGCTTTAAGCCAATCTCTTCTTGTTTGCATTTCTTATGTTTTTATTAAAGTTTCTGCTTTTTTTTTATATGACAAAATTTTATTAAAAAAATGTTTGATTATTAGATATATGATTTGGTTTATGTTACTTATAAAATGAAAATTAATCCCTAATTTTCGCTATGGGTGAATTTATTACTTTATTAGATTCCTATCTACAATTTTCCATAAAACAGCTTGAGTGGGTGATGCTTTTCACTATAATTGGAGGCGGTTTTTACCTTTTTTTTATAAGCAAAGGGCATCCATTACTAAAAATTAAATCTGCTTTTAAACTTCTTTTTACAGTTGAACAAAACAAAGGAATTTCTAGATTTCAAGCACTTTCAGCTGTTCTAGCTGCAACTGTGGGTCTTGGGAATATTTCTGGAGTTGCTATTGCTATACATATGGGTGGCCCCGGTGTATTAGTTTGGATGTGGATAACAGCCATAATAGGAATGATAATTAAGTTTTATTCATCATCACTATCTGTCATATTAAGAGAAAAACAAAAAAATGGAGATCCCTTAGGCGGTCCTATGTATTATATGAGTTTGGGTATCAAAAGATGGGGTAAGCCTCTTGCTATTTGGTTTTCAATAGCTGGGCTTTTTGGAGTTCTTCCTGCTTTTACTGCTAATCAATTATCACAAACTTTTATGGATGTTTTAAAACCGAACAATTATTTGATTATTGGCGATCTACAGTGGAAATTTATAATTGGTATACTGCTTTCCATAGCAAGTGGTTTTGTAATATTCGGAGGTTTAAAGTCAATTGTAAAAGTTACTTCAAATTTGGTTCCTGTAATGGTAGCTTTATATTTTTTCATGGGGCTTTTCATGATTTTCTCAAATTTTGAAGAGGTAATTCCAACATTTAAACTAATTATTTTTGAAGCATTTAATTTAAAAACTGCAGTTACTGGAGGCTTTTGGGGTCTTGTTATACTTGGTGTCCGTAGAGCTGTTTTTTCTAATGAAAGTGGAGTAGGAAATGCACCTATGTATCATGGACAATCTCAAAGTAAAAATGGGACTGATGAAGGTTTAGTAGCAATGCTTGGTCCGCTACTTGATACAATACTGGTGTGTACAATTACTGGTCTAGTTGTAATTATTAGTGGAGCTTACAAAGTTGAAAATCTAAATGGTATTGTTCTAACTCTAGAAGCATTTAGGCGTTTGTTTTTTGGCCTAGGTGATATTTTACTACTTCTTATGGTTTTTGTATTTGGAATATCAACTTTGTTTACATATTCCTATTATGGTGTGAAATGTTTTGGCTATTTAACAAAACACAGCTGGGGTAAATACTACAATTATTTTTATGTAATAAGTATCGTTTTTTCTGCACTAGCGACAGTAGATATTGTGGTCGGAATTATTGACCTTTCTTTTGCCCTTATGTGCATCCCAAATATGATTGCAATAATTTATCTATCTTCTTATGTAAACAAAGAAATGCAGAAAAGAAAATGGATAAAATAATTTTAATTTGACTTCTTTATTATAAAGTTGGAGGTCCAGGGTCAATACGGGGTACGTATTTATTTGGACTTTTATTTTTCCTGTAATCTTCTTTTACAGCTTCAACAAGTTTTGGTTCCTTAAATAAATCCGCCATAGTCATGGACAGGGCTTTGGCTGCATAAATCATCCCTTTGTGGCCAATAGACATCCCTGTGCACGCAACAACAGCCCAAGAGTGCCAAGGCCCGTCTTTAGCTGCAACTGTTGCTGACATACGTATCACTGGAACAACTTGGCTCACATCACCAACATCAGTTGATCCTCCTGTTGCTGGAAGTGTTGGCATTAGTGGCTTTAATTTACCATCAAGACCAATTTGTGGTTTCCCACTTTCTTTTAAAATCGTATTAGCATAAGATACTTCATCATTTGAAAATGAAATATCCCCTAAAGTTTCCATATTATCTTGCATTATTGCGGCCCCTGTTCTGTTAACTAGAATTTCATAAATACCTGAAATCAGTTTTGTTTCATAAGTTGTGCCAGTCATCATTGCTGCTGCTTTTGCAATATCTAAAGCTCTATCATATAACACGTTTACATGCTCCACGCTATTACCACGTAATCGAGTCCATATTTTAGCATAATCCGGGACTACATTTACCACATCACCGGCAGCTTCAAACTGATAATGAATTCTAGAGGTAGGTAATATATGTTCGCGATAATAATTTAATCCTGTTGTGTAAAGTTCCATTGCATCAACTGCACTCCTTCCATTCCAAGGATCCGATGAAGCGTGAGAAGAACTACCATTAAATGAAACTCTAAAGTCGACAAGAGCCTTACTAGATTGAGTCCCTGATTCGGTTGTGTCTCCTGGATGCCAATCCATACAAACATCAAGTTTGTCAAAAACACCTTCTCTCACCATCCAAACCTTTGCGAAAATTGTTTCTTCTGCAGGAGTCCCGTAAAATATTACCGTTCCTTTAAGATTCCCTTTTTCTATTTGTTCTTTGATTGCTACAGCTGCACCTAAACTAGCTGTTCCAAATAAGTTGTGGCCACATCCGTGCCCAGCACCACCTTTAACTCTCGCTTCTTTTGTTGGTTGCCGCTTTTGAGATATCCCTGCATTTGCGTCAAACTCTCCTAAAATTCCAATTACAGGTTTACCTGAACCATAAGTTGCCATAAAAGCTGTTGATATGTCAGCAACATTTTCCGTAACCTCAAAACCATTTGCTCGTGCATAATCTATAAGAAGCTTTGATGACTTGAATTCTTCTAAAGAGGTCTCTGCAGCTTCCCAAATGCCATCACTGATCGTAATCAAATTATTCTTCTGATCTTCAATAGAAGTAATTATTTGATCTTTAATTGGTTTTAAATTTTTCTTTCTGAGTGATATGATTTTTGATATTTCTTGGTTTTGGCCAAACGCAAAAAACGAAACAAAAAATATCAAAAAGGCGCTAACAAAATTTTTCATAATAATTTTTTAAAGAATTTATTTTAATGTGAATTTATAACAAAGATTGGAATATCAATTATAAAGTTATTTATTTTTGAACATGCTACGCCATTACTTTATTGGAATTGTAATTTTAATAGGTGCCATTTTAGCTAACTTATTAGCTTCCAAAATACAATGCAAAAGCTGGTACGATTTACTACAAGGTTTATATCAAAACAAGTCGTATTGGAATCAAATAACATTTAAAGACGCTATTTGGTTAATCATTTTGTACCCTTTAATACTTGGCTTTATAGCGTATGCTGGAAATTATATTTATCAAAAATTGTTTTAATTATGACAAGTATTGTAACATATGAAGGAGATCTAAGAACTAAAAGCATTCATCTAGCCTCAAAAGACTCATTTATAACGGACGCCCCAATTGATAATAATGGAAAAGGACAAGCCTTTTCACCTACAGATACAGTAGCTAGTGCTCTAGCCTCGTGTATTTTAACAATAATGGGGATTAAGGCAAAAAATCTAGATCTTGATCTTAGAGGTACTAAAGCACAGGTTACAAAAGTTATGGCCCCAGAGCCTAGGAGGATTGAAGAAATTAAAATTGAAATTAACGTTAATAAGTCCTTTGACATCAAAATTCAAAGACTTTTAGAGCGTGCTGCTCTTAACTGCCCTGTAGCAAAATCACTTCATCCGGATCTAAAGCAAAATATTACTTTTAATTGGCCTGCGTAAAATATTTAACGCCAAAATAGATAATACTATAAAACAAAATTCCTACTGGCCCCAACATGAAAGTAGCGAGAAGAGGTAGAATAACTAGATAGTGTTTAATTTTATGTTTCTTGCTATGTCTTATAATCCAGGAACCAACCCAAAAATCAAAAGCTAGATAATGTAGCCATCCTGCTGCTGCTGACTCTGGTGAAGCGTTTCTAAATAAAGTTACTATCCCCTCCAAAGAAGAAAAATCAGCATCTGAAATACCTCCTGAAATAAAAATGAAATAAGTATAAAAAAAGCTAATTATAAGTGGAACCCACGGGTACGTGATAAGACGATTAGATATTTTACTATTTGGAAAAATAATAATTGACCCCCAAACTAACAGAATAAAGGTGTTACAAAAGTTAAAAAGTAGAACTGTCATAAATTTAAAATTAATACCATTTACCAAAATAGTATTTTTAAATTAGTCTGATTTATTATGCTTTTATTCAAAAACATCAAAGGGGATAGATTGGATCCCGTTCAGCACACCATTGAAGTTCTTAAAAATTATCCTTATGCAGAAATTCATATAGGTACAGACTCACAAAATATTAACAAACAGACTCATTACACAACCGTTATTGCATATCGTTTAGGAACAAGAGGTGTGCACTACATTTTTAATAAATCCAATAGAAAATTAATCACTGATATGTGGACTCGCCTTTGGAAAGAAGCAGAGTTGAGTATTGATGTCGCCGAGTGGCTAACTCAAAAAATTACCCTTAAAGTAGAGATTGATATGGACTACAATAGTGATGAAAGTTTCAAATCGCATAAGTTAATTTCAGCAGCCCAAGGTTGGGCAAACTCTCTAGGTTATAAAGTAAATATTAAGCCCAACAATCAAATTGCAACTCGTGCTGCAGACTACCATTGCAAATAAATTAAGGTACACGAAAAACTTGAGTAAAATAGGCTATACTATCATTTGTAAAAGTAACTCCAACTCCTAACTGATCAAATTCTCCAATCATATTTGCATAGTGGCCAGGAGAATTTCTCCACCCTTCAACTACGCACTCTGAAATTGATTCCGCGGACCTAGTATTACCACACTTTAAAACATTTTCATGCCAAGGAACTTGTGCAATATTTTCAGCTATTCTTCTCCACCCAAAATTTAAATCATCAGCACGTTGAGAAGGCGATTTTCCTTGATGATCAATATGAGAATAAAAATTGTGTTCTACCATGTTGTCGCTATGAAGCTGGGCTAATTGATCCATATCATCATTTTGAGCCAATTCAGAAAGTCCCCGACTAGTTCGAATAGCATTAGTTTTCTCAAAAATATTTTGGGTAATTATTTGCTGGAGGCTTGAATCAATTTCTGAATTAAGGTCTACATTATCAGCTGCAGTTGAAATAGAATCGTTTTCACAACCAATATGTAAACTTAGTAATAGAAAAAAAGATATTTGCTGAATTATTCTTAGACAAAGCATTTGTATTTATTTTGCCTAAAAATACAAATTCTAACTATCTTTAAATGGCTACTTAAATCTCAATTTATGCATTTTGCTATCATTGCGCCTCCTACACCTACAAAAAATTGGAAAGAGAATTTTCAAAAAATTGCTCCCCACATAAATCTTGAAATAGGATTAGAACCAAACCATCCTGAGAAGGTAGTTTGCGCAATGGTATGGAATCAACCTAAAGGAGCTTTAACACCTTTTAAAAATTTAAAACTGATCTTTGCCATGGGAGCTGGTGTAGACCATATTTTAAAAGATGAAACTATTCCAAAGCATATTCCTATTTGCAGAGTTATCGATTATCAAATGGCTTTTTCGATGAGTAATTATATTTTGATGGCGGTTTTAAATTATCACCGTTCATTTTATGAATTTCAAGATGCACAATCCAAAAAGCATTGGTCTCAATTTGAGTTTATTGAGCGCCCTGTAAAAGTTGGTGTTTTAGGAATTGGGCATTTAGGCATGGATGCAGCAAAAAAAATTCATCACATGGGCTTCCCTGTTTTTGGATATTCGAATAGTCAAAAAAAAGCTGATTTTAAAACTTATTATGGAGATCAATTTGATGAATTTTTAGAACAAATTAATGTTCTCATATGCACTGTCCCATACACTCCCAAGACACATGGCCTTTTGAACTATAAACTTTTTAAAAAATTTAAATCTCCTACATATCTCATTAATGTATCAAGAGGAAATGTTCAGGTTGAAAAAGATATAATTAAAGCTATAGATGAAGGCCTATTGACAGGTGCATTCCTTGATGTTTTTGAACAAGAGCCTCTGCCTGAATCAAGCCCTCTTTGGACTCACAAAAAAGTAAAAATTACCCCCCATGTAGCAAGCTTGACCTATCCCGAAGAAAGCATTAAACAAGTCTTAAATTGTTATGACCGACTCACAAAAGGACAACCACTTCTACAACAGGTTAGTCGAGAAAAAATGTATTAATCTTTTAAAAGAACTTTCAAAATTTCATTAACGCCAAATCTAACTGGATCCGTAACAGGAATACCTGTTTCTTTGGATAAACTCTTTATGTAAGATTCTGCTTCCCCTTGGCTTAGCATTGATGTATTAGTACAAATGCCAATAACTTTTGCATTAGGATAAACTCCAAAGACCGAGACAAGAGATTCATTTAAAGCTATGAACTTTTTCAAATCTGGAATTTTAATATTTTCTGGACTGCGCAATACTTTTTTGTCCGCTCTTAAACAAAGAACTAAATGAGTAGGACAACTACCTCGCATAAGAGGTAATGTCGCAGAACTTCCAGGATGTAATATAGACCCTTGACCTTCAATAATTACTACATCCTTATCTGCCTGTTCAACAACTACTTTTTCAACAGCACCACATGCATGATCAATCTTGAAGGCATCAAGAGGTATTCCATTACCTGTCAAAGTAATTCCAATTTGCCCTGTAGCAACAAAACCTACATTAATATCCATTTTTTTTAGGTCTTCATAAAATTCAAGGGCAGAGGTCATTTTCCCAACCGCCATATCGGTTCCTATAAAAAGAACCCTTTTATTAGAAAGTGAAGCTGCTTTTCCTGTTGCTATTGCAGGAGTAAATTGAGGTAGCCTTACATCCCATATCCATTGATCTTTACTCTTGATTTTTTTTTGCCATTTAGGACTTAACAAATCATGAAGACCGTTAACTATACTTAACCCCGCCTCAAGTGCCTTTTCAATAATTGGGTTCCAAGACTCTGGAATTCTTCCTCCAGAAGGTGCTATACCAAGTATTAAAACCTCTGCCCCTTGGTCGATAACATCTTGAAGATTTCCATAAATTTTAATATCCCTAGAAATATTAATAAACTCTTTCATAGCTCTACCTTCAAAGGCTTTGTCAACAACACCCACTATTGGATTTTTTAAATAACGAACAACACCCATACCCATTTTACCATAGTCACTATCAATGTGACCTTCCATGTAGACAGCAACTTTTGAATTGGAATTAAGCATAAAACTCTTTTTTCAATTCCCCCCCATGTCCAGGAATATCTGGAGGCAAAGTAACCCCATCAACCATTGGAGCTCCAGTGGAAGGATCAGGTGCCAAATTATAATGAGAATCAAGATCGATATGGTCAATACCTCCACTTAGTGCAGCTGCAGCTGCAATTGATACTGAAGATTCACTCATACAACCAATCATTGTTTTTAATTTATATTTTCTTGCAGTTTTAATAATTTTAAGTGCCTCTGTTATGCCCCCACACTTCATTAATTTCATATTTACCCCATCAACACAGTGAGCAAAACTAGAAATGTTTTCTGAAAAACGACAAGTCTCATCAAGATAAATAGGAACAGGTCTATTTTCATAAAGTTCCTCTAAATTAAATTCTTCTCCTTCTTTAAGTGGTTGCTCTACATAATCCACTTCTCGGTCTGCTAGCCACTGCATCATATGTTTAGCATCAGCAATATTCCAACCTCCATTCGCGTCTACACGAATCTTTACATTGTAATTTTTTGTGCTTTTAACTACCTGCTCAAACATTAATTTATCGGCTTGGATTCCATCAACAGATCCCAATTTAATTTTTAAAGATTTCACTGTTGTACCCTCAAGTAGAATTGGAATTCGCTCTTTAACTACCTCAGGGGGATTAATTCCAATGGTAACAGATGTAGGTGTTTTGGGCCTCGGAAAACCTAAAAGTTTATATAATGGTAAACCTTCTTTTTTTGCTTGCCAATCCCAAAGTGCAGTGTCTAAACCAACGTAGGCGCATGGAGGTGTTTTCAACTCTCTTGAACGATCATAAAGCTCTTGGATAGAGAAATTATTAATCCCTGTTGAAATAAACTTTTCAAGAGCCTGTTTCACTTTCATTACACTTTCAGCTCCTTCTGACTTTCCAGGTGCAGCTTCTCCCCACCCTGTAATACCCTCTTTATCATATTTTACAAAAAGGTTTTCTGAGTCATAACGAACCCCCCTGCTTATTGCTAAAGGAAATCTTTTTTTTAATCGTACTTTATAAAAAGTAATCTTCATAAGTTAACAAGGGTATTCAATCAGCTTAAAATTATTTATTCAGTTTTTATTTCTTGGAGTTTGAAATTTCTCAAACTTGATCCTGAGCCTAAACAGTTTAAAGATAATGTTTCAAAAGGCGAATTAGAAAAGAAAATCTCAGTCATTACTGAAATTCCGTCATCATAAAACAATTCTATCGAAGACTTATCTAAAATAAGTTTCATTTTTAGGTTTGCGTCTCTTATTATACGCGGAGCAATTGAAGGTTTTATCGCAAAGTTTTTTGAAAAATTAATATCCCCTACCCTACTTCTGTCAACAAAAAATAATTTTTCTTTATGGTCATAGCCAAAGCTTAAAGAATCTCCATTCTTGTTTGAAAGAATGAAGTTATACTTTGTTTCATTCATATTTTGAATCTCAAGTTCAACCTTTGCAGACGAAAAATCTATCTCATCTTCAGATATTAGAATATTATTTTTATTTAAATCAATTTTTTCTTTTTCAATAGTTTGAGTTGTATATTTTTCAAAAGAGTTAATGTTTTTTGATCGCAAACGATAAAGCCCTTTTTTTGATTTGAATAATTCGAGCTCTCGTGGAAGCGTCATTGCACTTCTCCAAGTTGTTGTAGGAACGATCCCTGCGTATTGCCAGTTGGACATCCAGCCTTGAAATAGTACCCCTTTTTTTTCACTTTTCCAATTAGAATATGTAACTCCAGCATAATTATCTTTCCCAAAATCAGTCCAAAAATTGTGATTGATTTTCATTTGCTTTTCAAAGTAGAAATCAACAAAAAAGTTTGTTCCGTCAAAGTCACCAATAAAATATTGTGTTGCACTTCCCCCATTTGGTCCACCAGGATTAATGCTGACTAAGTGAACCCACTTAGTCTCATTAGAACCTTCAACTGGAAGCTCAAAAAAATCTGGACACTCCCAAACTCCTTTATGGTTTCCAATCCCTTTTCCAAAAGATGATAAATAGCTCCAATTTTTTAAATCTTTAGATTCATAAAATTGTGTTTGTTGTCCAGCTGCCAGAGTAAGTACCCACTTATTTTGTCTTTCATACCAAAAGACTTTAGGATCGCGAAAATCGATCATTCCTGGGTTTTTAATCACGGGATTTTGATTGTATTTAGTCCAGCTCTGCCCTTCATCTAAAGAATATGCAATACTTTGATTTTGAAATTTTTTTGATCCATTTTTTTCTTCTTTCGAATTATGATTTGTATAAATAGCAACTATTGGTGGGTTTTCTTTTGTGCCAAAACCAGAAGTATTTTTAAGATCTACAACGGCACTTCCTGAAAAAATTGTTCCAAGATCATCCGGAAAGAGTGCTATAGGCTGCTGTTCCCATGAAACTAAATCCTCACTTATAGCATGACCCCAATGCATGGGTCCCCAGACGTTTGCATTTGGGTTATGCTGGAAGTAAAGGTGATATTTCCCTTTGTAATAAAACATTCCATTAGGGTCATTCATCCAGTTTTCCTTTGGTGAAAAATGAATTTGAGGGCGGTATTTTATTTCATCTTGGTTTTTTTTATTCATGGAAATTTTGTCTGATGATTTTTTAAAATTATTGCAAGCTGAAAAAATAAAAAAAGTTAAAACTACTATTAAGCTTACCCTGTTAATCATTTTTCAGGATACTAACTTCTTACTTAGTTCTTCCAAAGAAATTCCCTTGGTTTCAGGCATCATAAAATGGACGAACATGAGCTGTAATACCATAAATCCAGCAAAAATGGAAAATACAACACCAGGCCCAATACTGGCAAATAAAAGAGGTACCAAAGAAGGAATAATAGCAGCTAACACCCAGTGCACACTTACCCCAAATGATTGTCCAGAGTTACGCAGGTGATTTGGAAAAATTTCTGAAATATATACCCAAATGATCGCACCCTGTCCAATAGCATGTGATGCAATAAAAACAAATAGAAAAATAGGAATTAAGATCCCTTCCCATTTAAAAAAGAATGCAAAAGCCACTAGAGAAAGAGAAATTATATAACCAAAAGAGCCATAATACATTAATTTTCTTCTACCTAGCTTATCTATAAGAGAGACTCCAATTAAAGTAAATATTAAGTTTGTGAGTCCAATACCAATACTACTTAGTAGTGATGTACTTTCGCCCAGTCCTCCTTCTTCAAAAATACGAGGAGCATAATACAAAAAAGCATTAATTCCTGAAAGCTGATTAAAAAAAGCAACCAAAAAAGCCAGCTTTAGGGGTAAGCTATATTTTTTATCAAAGATAGATTCAGAGGTGTTTTTAGCATCAGTATTTTCATTTATCTCATTAACCAAATTATCGAAAGAGCCATTAGGATCAATTTGTTGAAATATTAATTTAGCCTCATCTAAATGGCCTTTGGTAATTAACCACCTTGGGCTTTTTGGAATTACAAAACATAAAAACGTATACAGAAAAGCTGGAAATGCCTCAACTCCCATCATCCATCTCCAGGCATTTTCCCCTATATCGCTTAAAAGATAGTTGGAAATAAATGCAAGTAAAATACCTAAAACCAAGCTAGATTGATAAAGTCCTACTAGTCGCCCTCGGCTATTAGCAGGTGCAATTTCAGAAATGTATGCTGGAACTGCAATCCCTGATGCTCCAACTCCTAATCCTCCGATGAATCGAAAAGCAGCAAAGCTAATCGGATCATTTGCAAGAGCAGATCCAACTGCTGAGACTGTGTAGAGTACTCCAACCCAGATTAATGTTTTTTTCCGCCCTAATTTTTGTGAGGGATATCCTCCAAAAAGAGCGCCTACAACAGTACCCCAGAGTGCCATTGCCATAACTACACTCCCATGAAAGGCATCTGAAGATTGCCATAAATTTTGAAGTTTTTTATCTGCACCTGAAATGACCACAGTGTCAAAACCAAATAGCAGTCCAGCTAGTGCGGCCACAAGTGACCAAAAGAAAATTTGTCTCATCTTTTACCTTATCCTTGTTATAAATTCAATTGTTTTGTGTCTTCAAGATAGTTATTTAAATAAAAAAGGAAAGCTTGATGAGTTATTAAAATTTATTCCTTCTTACTTTAACTAAAGCTTTTTATTGAATTGCCTTTGAAAGTTTTATCTTTAAATTAAATCATTTTAATACTATGCGTTTTTTAATTAGACATTCTCCATTATTTTTTGTTCTTATTTTAATATTCTCTTGCCAGTCAACCGCATTAAAACCTAAAATTGCGATAGCAGGTTTGGCAATTGAGTCCAGTACTTTTTCTCCTGCAAAGACTGATGCTTCAGCATTTTTAGCAAGGCAAGGCGAAAAAGTTTTTGATTATTATCCCTTTTTGAGTGAGGAAAGTCCACAAAGAAAGGCTGCGGATTGGGCTCCTACGCTAAGAGGCCATGCTCTACCTGGAGGTATTGTAACAAAAAAAGCTTATGATTCACTTGTTGGAAAAACACTCTCCCTTTTAGAAAAAGAATTGCCTTTAGATGGACTTTTCTTTGATATTCATGGAGCTATGAGCGTAGAAGGAGTTGATGATCCTGAGGGAGATTTTATTAAAAAAGTACGTGATTTAATTGGCACTAAAACCCTTATTTCAACTTCTATGGATCTTCACGGTAATGTCTCAAAGCGCCTAGCAGAGCACAGTGACCTTATTACATGCTATCGCCTAGCACCTCATGAAGATGCCCTTGAATCAAAGCAACGTGCTGTTGATAATCTATTGGAGCGATTAATAAGCGGAAAAGGGAAACCAAAATATAAGGCATGGATTCCAATTCCTATTTTATTGCCAGGTGAAAAAACCAGTACAAGAATAGAACCTGGAAAAAGTCTATATGCAAAAGTTCAACCTGTGACAGAAAAAGAAGGTATTATTGATGCTGCTATATGGGTAGGATATGCCTGGGCGGACGAGCCTAGAAATCATGCTGTTGTCATGGTTACTGGTGATAATAAGGAAGCTGTGAGTAGTAATGCAGAAAGTTTAGCAAAAGCCTTTTGGGATGTTCGACATGAATTTGCATTTGTAGCACCAACAGCAGATCTTGAAACGAGTCTTTCTTATGCTTTAAAATCAGATAAAAAACCCTACATCATAAGTGACATGGGTGACAATCCAACAGCTGGAGGTGCAGGAGACGTTACATGGACACTGCGTGAGCTTTTAAAAAAGAAGGTATTTAAAAAATCCTCAGGTCCAGAACTTATTTATGCGTCAATCCCTGGCCCTGATATGGTTAAAAAGGCAATGGCGGTTGGTATAGGAAACAAAGTTTCTGCCTATGTTGGTGCCGAAGTAGACGATAGGTATTCCCCTCCAGTATTATTGAAGGGTGTTGTAGAGGCAATTCATCAAGGTGATATTCATGCGGAAACTGAAGTAGTTATAAAAACGGGTAGCTTAAAAGTAATTGTTACCAAAAAAAGAAAGCCCTACCACAGAGAAAAGGATTTTACACAGTTGGGGTTAAACCCAAGAGAAACTGACATTCTTGTTGTAAAAATCGGTTATCTAGTGCCTGAACTTTATAACATCCGAGGAGACTGGATTATGGCTCTTACCCCAGGTGGTGTTGATCAAGATTTAGAACGTCTAGATTACAAAAGAATTAAAAGACCAATGTTTCCCTTAGACAAGGATATGGAAAATGTTGATTTAACTACAAGATTTATAAAAGCTTCTGATGCGCTTTAATATGCGAAGTATTTTTTTATTAAGCCTTTTTTATTTCTGCATTAGTTGCTTAAAAACTGAGCCCTATCCCAAAGAAAAAATAAAAGTTGACGGCCTTAAACAGTCTGTTGAAGTGTATCGTGATAAATGGGGTATTAATCATATTTATGCCCAAAATCAACACGACCTTTTTTTTTCACAGGGGTATACCGCCGCTAGAGACAGGTTATTTCAATTTGAGATTTGGCGTCGACAAGCTACAGGATCCGTTGCTGAAATATTAGGGCCTGACGAAATTAAAAGAGATATAGGTACAAGGCTTTTTATGTACAGAGGAGATATAAATAAGGAGCTTAACCATTATCATCCTCAGGGAAAAGAAATTATTGAAGCCTATGTAAAAGGAGTAAATAAGTATATTTCAGATATTTTAAAGACCCCAGAAAAACTTCCACTTCCATTTAAAATGTTGGATATTATTCCTGAAAAATGGACACCAGAAGTCGTTATTTCTCGTCATCAAGGACTTCTCGGAAATATTGAAGATGAATTAGAAATTGGCAGAACAGTGGCTCTAATTGGTGAAAAAAAGGTAAAAGACTTAATGTGGTTTCATCCTAAAGATCCAGAGATCAAATTAGACCCAAAAATTGATCGTTCTCTTCTATTTGAAGACCTCTTAGGGCTTTATAATGCCTATAGAAACCCTGTTGAATTTAAACCAAAACATCTGATAGAAAAATATAGAAATAAAAAGGCTGTTTCATTTATTAATAGATTTAATGATTTGTCTTCAAAGTCTTTAGATATTGGAAGCAATAATTGGGTTTTAAGTGGTAAAAAAACTATCGATGGAAATACCTATATGGCTAATGATCCTCATCGTACCATAGCAGTTCCTTCCCTAAGATACATGGCTCATTTGGTAGCCCCGGGATGGAATGTTATTGGAGGAGGTGAGCCTGAAATCCCAGGAATTTCTATTGGCCATAATGAATATGGAGCTTGGGGATTAACTGTTTTTAGAACTGATGGAGAAGATTTATATCAGTATGACTTAAATCCAAAAAACCCTCTTCAGTATATGCATAACGGCAAGTGGAAAGACATAAAAATTATTAAAGAAACCCTAAGTGTTAAAGGTGAGCCTGATAGAGAAATTGAACTCCACTATACCCATCATGGCCCTATTACATACCTTAATAAAAAGGCTCTTAAAGCTTATGCTGTTAGATGTGCATGGTTGGAACCTGGAGGTTCTCCCTATCTTGCTTCACTGAGGATGGACCAGGCAAAAAACTGGCAAGAGTTCAGAGAAGCTTGTTCATATAGCAATATCCCAGGGGAAAATATGATTTGGGCTGATGTTAAAGGAGACATTGGATGGCAAGCTGTGGGTATCGCTCCAATAAGAAAAAACTTTAGTGGCCTGGTGCCTGTTCTTGGAAACGGAAAATATGAATGGAGTGGATATTTACCTATTGTTGAAAAGCCAAATTCTTTTAATCCCAAAAAAGGATTCATTGCAACGGCAAATCAAAACCTTACCCCTTCAGATTATAAAAATTGGGATGCCATAGGATTCACTTGGTCCGACCCTTATAGAGGTGACAGGGTGAATGAATTTTTAGGCTCCAGTGATAGTCTAACTATGGGGGATATGAAAAAGCTTCAAGTTGATGTGACTTCATTACCGGCAAAAAGTTTAGTGCCTTATCTAGAAAAAATTTCATTCAAAGATTTTGAAAATAAACAAAAACTAAAGCTATTAGATTGGGATTTTAGATTGACACCCAATTCTGTTGAAGCTGCAATTTATGTAGCCTGGGAAAATGAAATAATGAGTCATGCTTTTGATAGGTTTGTTCCCGATAAAGCAAAATCAATTTTTACTTCACTACAATTAAAAACAGTTATCGATTGGATTGAGTCACCTGGAAATATGTTTTTAAATGCAAAACAAAGAGATCTGTTTGTTAAAAAAACTTTTACCTCTGCAATAGCGGACTTGAAAAAACGTCTGGGTGAGGATACTAAAAATTGGATGTACGGTCAAAAAAATAACAAACATAGCTATATGGTTCATGCTCTAGGAGAAGTATCAAAAAAAGAATTCTCTGAAAAATTAAACTTAGGGCCACTCCCAAGAGGAGGGAATAGTTACACCCCTGGATCAACTGGATCAGATTACAGACAAAGTAGTGGTGGAAGTTTTCGAATGATCGTCAACACAGGAGACTGGGATAGTAGTATAGGAACAAATGCACCCGGTCAATCGGGAAATCCTGATAGTCCATTCTATGGAAACTTGTTTAAAGATTGGTCGGAGGACAAATACTTCCCTGTTTATTTTTCTAAAGAAAAAATTGAATCTGCTACTTACAATAAGACTATTTTGTCTCCAAACTAGTCTTTGCAATTATGCTGCGTTTTGTTTTTTTATCAGATTTAGTGCTGAACCCTCCTTAAACCATTCGATTTGTTGAGCGTTATAGGAATGGTTTGCTTTAATTAGATCTTTAGAGCCATCGGTATGAACTACTTCAATTGTAATCTGTCTACCAGGAGCAAAATCTTTTAAATCGATAAAATTAAAAGTATCGTCCTCCTTAATTAAATCATAATCAGATTCGTTGTCAAAAGTAATTCCGAGCATTCCTTGTTTTTTCAGATTGGTTTCATGGATCCTAGCAAAAGATTTCACAATTACCACTTTCACTCCTAAAAATCTCGGTTCCATTGCAGCGTGTTCCCTAGATGATCCTTCTCCATAATTATGATCGCCTACAACAACTGTTTCTATACCTGCCTGTTTATATTGACGTTGTACTTCAGGAACACCACCGTACTGACCTGTTAGTTGGTTTTTTACAAAATTTGTTTTTTGGTTAAATGCATTCACTGCTCCTATAAGACAATTATTTGAAATATTATCTAAGTGGCCACGGAATCTAAGCCAAGGACCTGCCATTGATATGTGGTCGGTTGTACATTTGCCGTGCGCCTTAATAAGTAGCTTAGCACCACTTAGGTTTTGTCCGTCCCAAGGCTTAAAGGGAGTTAACAGCTGAAGCCTTTCTGAATTATCTTTAACGACAACTTGTACAGAAGATCCGTCCTCAACTGGCTCCAAGTAACCGTTGTCTTTAACATCAAAGCCTGAAGGAGGTAATTCGATTCCTGTTGGAGGATCTAATTTCACCTCTTCCCCATCTTGGTTTATCAATGTGTCGTTTATAGGATTAAAATCTAAGCGCCCAGAAATAGCAACAGCAGCTACCATTTCTGGAGAAGCAACAAAAGCATGGGTATTAGGATTTCCATCAGCCCGCTTTGAGAAATTTCTGTTGAAGGAATGAATTATAGAGTTTTTCTCTTGCTTGTCAGCACCCTCTCTTGCCCATTGGCCTATACACGGTCCACAGGCGTTAGTAAATATTTTAGCATCTAGTTCTTCAAAAGTTTTTAAAAGCCCATCTCTTTCAGCCGTATAGCGAACTTGTTCAGAACCTGGATTTATTCCAAATTCAGCTTTTGTAACAAGATTTTTTTCCACAGCTTGCTTGGCTATAGAGGCGGCCCTTGATAGGTCTTCATATGAAGAGTTTGTGCAAGAGCCTATAAGACCCCATTCTACTTTTATAGGCCACTCATTCTTTTTAGCAACTTCTGACATCTTTGATACTGGAGTTGCTAAATCTGGGGTAAATGGGCCATTTAAATGTGGGGTTAATTCGTCTAAATTAATTTCGATTAGTTCATCAAAATATTTTTCTGGATTTTCATAAACCTCAGGATCAGCGGTTAGATGCTCTTTAATCTGATTTGCCGAATCGGCCACATCATCTCTTCCTGTTGCACGAAGATAGCGTTCCATTGATTTATCGTATCCAAATGTTGAGGTTGTCGCACCTACTTCGGCGCCCATATTACATATTGTTCCTTTTCCTGTACAAGACATAGATTCAGCACCCTCTCCAAAATATTCTATTATTGCACCTGTACCTCCTTTTACTGTAAGTATGCCTGCAACTTTAAGAATAACGTCTTTAGGTGCAGTCCATCCATTTAATTTCCCTGTGAGTTTTACACCAATTAATTTTGGGAATTTTAGCTCCCACGGCATGTCGGCCATAACATCAACAGCATCAGCACCACCAACTCCAATAGCTAGCATACCAAGCCCTCCTGCATTAACTGTATGTGAATCAGTACCTATCATCATTCCTCCAGGGAACGCATAATTTTCTAAAACTACTTGATGGATGATCCCCGCTCCTGGCTTCCAAAATCCAATACCGTATTTGTTTGAGACAGACTCTAAAAAGTTGAAGACCTCAGCAGATATACTGTTTGCCGATTTTAAATCTTGTGCAGCCCCTGACTTTGCCTGAATTAAGTGGTCGCAATGCACAGTTGTAGGTACGGCAACTTTTGCCTTTCCTGCTTGCATAAATTGTAAAAGTGCCATCTGAGCTGTAGCGTCTTGACAAGCGATTCTGTCTGGTGCAAAATCAACATAGTCTTTACCTCTTGAAAAGACCTTTTCTGGATTTCCATCCCAAAGGTGGGAATACAGAATCTTTTCAGAGGCAGTTAAGGGTTTACCTGTTAACTCTCGTGCCTTATTTACTCTATTTTTAATCTTAGAGTAAACGGACTTTATCATTTCAATATCAAAAGCCATTATTCAGTTTAGTTTTGACAAAAATACAAAATAAAAAATGCTCCTCTAAGAGAATACTATGCTATTAAAACTATTCTATAATACAATATAAATTCCTAAAAAAATACTATTTTAATACTTTAAGGGTCTTTTAACGCTACTTTTTTAGTAAAAATTTACTGCATTTATACTGCAAGTATTATATTTTTGAAAAAATTTAAGAGTAATTTTAAATAAAGAGTCGATTTTTGAAAGTAATTATTCGAATATAAACAAATTGGATTTAAGGATTAACGAACATTTTGAGGTGCGCTTTGCGCAAACCTATCCAGAGTTCACAAAAAGATTAGTTGGTACATACGATAGTTTATCCTTCCAAGAGGTAAAAGTTTGCATGTTTATTAAGATGAGCTTTTCAAATCGTCAAATTCAAGATGAGCTCAATCTTTCTAAAAGTAGCCTTGCGAATTTAAGATCAAGTATTCGAAAAAAGATGTCCCTTAACAGAGGTCAAAGTTTAACTAATTCCATATTATGTTTTTAGTTACTAAACTTTTCAGATCTGGTCTAAAAAGCGTGCGCTTTAATTATAAAAGTTTGCTGACAATTCTATTATTTATTTTCAGTTATTCTTTTTACGGACAAAACTTTCAACTTGCCTCAAATAATAAAACAATTACATGTGACGGTGCATCATTTGGCCAAACAGGTGTTGTAGGAGGTAAAACTTATACCAAGGTTAATAGAAGCACTTTGCAAACAATGATTAGTAATGGAAGTGACGTTACCTGTGTTTGTACATCTGGGATTACTAACATGCAAGGTTTATTTCAAAACAATCAAACATTTAATCAGGATATCAGTAGTTGGGATACCTCGAATGTAAGTAATATGCAAGGACTTTTCCAAAATGCAAGAGCTTTTAACCAAGACATAGGCTATTGGGACGTCTCGAGTATGAATGATCAAAATGGTGTGAATCAATTATTTGATAATGCCACTAATTTAAATCAAGACCTTTCTTATTGGTGTTTCCCAAATAATTATAATATCTATCAGAATAGGCAGAACATTTGGGGGAACAACAATCCTATAAAAAACAATTCTTCTTTAAGACCAAGGTTTAGTGGCAGGAGTCCTGCTTGTAGAACTGCGAAAGTAGCACCCCCACCATCAGGTTCAAATTCTCCAGCAACGCTAACCATCACCTCCAATGATTCAGATAATATAATTACTACCGGTCAGGTAACACTCACCGCAACCTTCTCACAAAACATGGCTGCCTCGCCTACTATTTCTATAACAGGCGTGGTTACCAATGTTGCTATGACACAAGGATCTTCTGCAGCAGTATGGACTTACTACTGGCAAGTACCTTCAAATATTTCTTCCGGTACTACTCTGAATGTTACTGCTACTGCAACCGATACAAATAGTTTACCCTACTCTGGAAATGCCTCTCTTACCCTTACTATAAGCCCCAGGTTTTATTTGGCTTCAAATGGAGTAACTGTAAAATGTTCTGGGTGTAGCGCAGGGGATACGGGTATGGTAAGTGGTACTCTGTATACTGCTGTTGTAAATGGAAGTGGGACGAATGGTATACAAACCTATGTTAATGCTGGGAACTACAACTTGGTTACTACACTTGTTACAAACATGAGTCGTCTTTTTGTTAGTAACACTTCATTTAATTCGAATATTGGTAGTTGGGATACTTCAAATGTTACTGACATGAGTGAAATGTTTAGTGGGGCAACCTCATTCAACCAAAACATAGGTGCTTGGGATACTTCAAGTGTAACTAATATGAGTGATACGTTTCGAGATGCAACAAGCTTTAATCAAAATATTAACTCTTGGGATACTTCTAACGTTACTAATATGCTAAGAATGTTTATGAACGCCAGTGCTTTTAATGGGAATATTGGCAGTTGGGATACTTCTAGTGTTACTAATATGGATGCTATGTTCAATCAAGCATCCGCCTTCAACCAAGATATAGGGAGTTGGGACGTATCTAGTGTAACTGATATGAGTTCTATGTTTGCATACACTACTGCCTTTAATCAAGACATCAACAGTTGGAATACATCAAGTGTTACTAGAATGCAAAGGATGTTCAGATCTGCATCGACATTTAACCAAAACATTGGAAGCTGGGATACTTCAAGTGTTACAACTATGTTTGGAATGTTTGAAGGGGCAACATTATTCAATCAAAACATAGGTGCTTGGGATACTTCGAGTGTAACTGAAATGGAAGATATGTTTAGGAGTGCACGTGCATTTAATAATGGGGGTAGTAATGCCATAAATAATTGGGACACATCCAAAGTAACTACTATGGCTGAGATGTTTTATCAGGCAACTGTATTCAACCAAGATATTGGTTCTTGGGATACATCGAATGTAACTACTATATATGGAATGTTTACCGGTGGACCATTTGCTCAATTTAGAACTATATTTAATCAAGATATAGGGAGTTGGGACGTATCTAGTGTAACTAATATGACTTCTGTCTTTTATCAAAATCTTGCTTTTAATCAAGACCTCTCTGGATGGTGTGTATCTAATTTTAGTTCTGAGCCCAGTAATTTTAGCAGAGTTTTTGGTGGTAATTGGCATAGTCAATCTTCCAAACATCCTCAATGGGGAACCTGCCCTACCTCAAATTCTCCGGCAACGCTAACCATTACCTCCAATGATTCAGATAATGTAATTACTTCGGGTCAGGTAACCCTGACTGCTACTTTCTCTATAAATATGAATGCCTCACCGAAGATTTCGATATCAGGAGTGGTTACCAATGTTTCAATGACACAAGGAGCTTCTGCAGCAGTATGGACTTACTACTGGCAAGTGCCTTCAAATATTTCTTCGGGGACTACACTTAATGTTACCGCTACTGCAACCGATACCAATAATTTACCCTACTCTGGAAATGCCTCTCTTACCCTTACTATAAGCCCTACGTTTTACTTAGCCTCTAATGGGGTGACTGTAAAATGCTCTGGATGTAGCGCAGGGGATACGGGTATGGTAAGTGGGGTTTTATATACTGCACATGACAATACTTCTTTAGCAAACAAAAATAGAACTGATACAGATTGGGATAGAGTAGTTACTACACTTGTAACTGACATGAGAGATTTATTTAAAAATCAAAACTCATTTAATCAAAATATCAGCTCTTGGGATACTTCTAATGTTACAAACATGATAGATATGTTCAATCAGGCTAATGCATTTAATCAAGATATAAGCTATTGGGATACCTCTAGTGTTACTAATATGTTACAAATGTTTAGGTATGCAAGTGATTTTGATCAAGACATTGGTTCATGGGATACTTCAAATGTATTTAATATGAGTGGCATGTTTATTAATGCTTCAAGTTTTAATAACGGTGGTTCTAATTCCATCAATAATTGGAATACTTCAAAAGTGGAGAATTTGGGTAGTATGTTTTATAATGCGGATGCATTTAATCAAAATATTGGAAGTTGGAATACTTCAAGTGTAAAAAATATGGGATTTTTGTTTAAAGATAACAGATCATTCAACCAAGATATTAGTTCCTGGAATACTTCGAGTGTAACAACTATGATTGAAATGTTCAACGGAGCAACTGCTTTCAACCAAGACATCGGTTCATGGAATACTTCTAATGTAACTATTATGTATTACATGTTTAAAAATGCTACTAATTTTAATAAAAATATTGGTAGCTGGGATACTTCTAGTGTAATTGATATGTCTCAAATGTTCTACAATGCTGATGCATTCAATCAAGATATTGGTAATTGGGATACTTCAAGCGTACGGACCATAACTGCCATGTTTATGTACAACGATGGATTCAATCAAGATATTGGTAATTGGGATACTTCTAGTTTAACTAGCATGTCTTTCATGTTCTATGGAGCAACTGGATTTAACCAAGATCTCTCTGGGTGGTGTGTGCCTGATATAGGATCTGAACCCAGTAGTTTTAATACTGGTGCTAATGCAACTTGGAGAAATACCGCTTCCAAACAGCCCGAGTGGGGCGTATGTAATTCCAATGTAAGCGTTACACTAACAGATACCGATGCCGATAATCTACTAGCTTCTTCAGACACGGTTACCATTACAGCCACATTTACTGAAGCCATGACAGCTACTCCAACAATTTCTATTACTGGAGTAGTTACCAATATTCTAATGAACAAAACATCAGGAGCATCAAATACTCAATTAGGCGCAGACATTGATGGGAAAGCAGCGGGTGATTTGTTCGGTTATTCCGTCTCTTTATCTTCTGATGGGTCAAGAGTAGCAATCGGTGGTGACCTTGATGCGGTTAATCTATTTACAGCTACTCCTTCTGGTAGTAAAAGTACCGGTTATGTAAGAGTTTACGATTACAATGGATCTGCATGGGCACAAGTTGGAGGGGACATTAATGCAGAAACAACATATGACTATTTTGGTGCTAGTGTCTCTTTATCCTCTGATGGTTCAAAACTTGCAATTGGAGCACCAGGATATGATGGTAATTCAAATTATTCGGTTATAGGTAATGTTCGTATTTTTCAGTATCAGGTTATTTCTGGAACCGCAACTTGGACTCAATTAGGCCCTAGTATTGTTGGTGAGGCAAATGCTGATACTAGTGGCTGGTATGTTTCTTTATCCTCTGATGGGTCAAGAGTAGCAATTAGTGGTCATAACAATAATGGAAATGGAAATAATTCAGGTCATGTTCGTGTTTTTCAGTATCAGGTTATTTCTGGAACTGCAACTTGGACTCAATTAGGGCCTGATATTGATGGTGAGGCAGCAGATGATAACTTTGGTAATGCATTGACTCTATCCTCAGATGGTTCAATAGTTGCAATCGGAGCAGGAGGAAATGATGGAAACGGAAATAATTCAGGTCACGTTCGTATTTTTCAGTATCAAGTTATTTCTGGAACTGCAACTTGGACACAATTAGGCCAAGACATTGATGGAGAAGCAGCGGATGACAGAAGTGGGCAACATTCTTTATCATCTGACGGTTTAAGAGTTGCAATTGCTGCTCCACTTAATGATGGAAATGGATCCAATTCTGGTCATGTAAGAATTTATGATTACGATGGGTCTGCATGGGTGCAAGTTGGAGCAGATATTGACGGGGAAGCAGCAAATGAATTTTTTGGTACTAATGTCTCTTTATCCTCTGACGGTTCAAGAGTAGTTGTTGGATCAATGGGCGGTGATGGAAACGGATCCGATTCTGGTCACTTAAGAATTTATGATTTCAATGGGTCTGCATGGGTTCAAGTGGGAGTAGATATTGATGGAGAAGCAGCAGGTGATAATAGTGGTAGTTCAGTTTCTTTATCTTCCGATGGTTCAATAGTAGCTATTGGAGCAAGAAATAATGATGGAGCGAATGGAGCTGATTCAGGTCATGTAAGAGTTTACTCTATCTCTAGCGGTGAATCTTATCAGTACACTTGGGATATAGATAGTGGTAGTACCCCTCCTTCTGGGACCTACTATGCAACAGTTTCAGGGACTACCGTTGCCACAGGAGGTGCTTACTCAGGAACAGAGAGCATCACATTTATTTTAGATACTTCTTCGCCCACAGTTACTTTAACTAGTACCGATATTAATAATGTGGTTAATGCTTCTCAGGTAGTCACCATTACCGCTGGTTTCTCAAAAGCAATGACGCCTACTCCAACAATCTCCATCACAGGAATTGTTACCAATGTAATTATGGGATTAGTGGATTACTCAGTCTCAAGTCCCGTAGTATTTTCTGTTTCGGTGGCTAACTCAGGAGGTAATAAATATTTTATTGATAGTCAAAGACAGTTATCACTTATTCTTGTTCCTGGACAGACCTACAGGTTTGATCAATCAGATTCATCAAATGCAGGTCACCCAATAAGGTTTTCAACCACAAGTGATGGAACGCACAATTCCGGAAGTGCCTACACAACAAATGTTACAGCAGTAGGTACCCCTGGACAAAGCGGTGCATATACACTGATTACAATTCCAAGTAATGGCCCCAGTAAACTCTATTATTACTGTGCCAATCATTCTTCGATGGGGGGAGATGTTACTAAAGGGATTGGTTACTTCTACAGATGGGACACTTCTTCAGGAACTCTTACCACTGGAAATTATACAGCCACTGTCAGTGGAACAGACCTTATCGGTAACCCTTATGTAGCAGGCACTCAAAGTATCACCTTTAGTGTAGATACTACCTCTCCTACACTTACTATAACAACCCCACCAGGGCCTAAGGTTTCTAATTCCTCACTTGTAGTCACCTTAACCTATGATGAGGCTGTAACAGGATTAACAACAAATACTGCACAGTTCTCAGAAGCAATTAATATAGCTAGTCTACAACTACTCAGCGCTTCAAGTGATGGGAGAACCTACACAGTAAGAATAACCCCACAAGCAGAGGGGCTTGTTAAACTTACCCATGCACCAGGAAGCCCCCCTGTTAAGGACCTAGCAGGTAATAGTATTGCCTCTACAGTATCCTGTAGCTTTACCTATGACACAACAGGACCTACTGTAACCCTCTCAGATACCGATGATGATAATTTATTAGCCGCATCCGATACTGTAACTATTACTGCATTATTTAATGAAGCAATGACTTCTACTCCAACAATTTCGATATCGGGGACATCCATATCAAATCAGGTGATGAGTTTAATAACGGCAGCAAGTGCAACAGGATCGTTTACTCAATTGGGAGCTGATATTGATGGAGAAGCAGCAGGTGATCAAAGTGGTTGGTCAGTTTCAATATCATCTGATGGAACAAGAGTAGCTATTGGTGCACCTAATAATGATAGTACCAATAATAGTAATAATCATAACTCAGGACATGTTCGTATTTATGATTATAATGGAACTGCATGGGTTCAAGTAGGCGCAGACATTGATGGGGTAGAAAGTAGAGATTTTAGTGGCTATTCAGTTTCACTTTCAGCTGATGGAACAAGAGTAGCTATTGGTGCATATGGACATAATAAAAATGGAGCTCAAAATGCGGGTCATGTAAGAATTTATCAGTATACCCCATCTGGTTCAAGTTCTTGGACATTGTATGGAGATATTGAAGGTCACGGTGCAAATGATGGGAGTGGCTTTTCAGTCTCACTTTCTGCTGACGGAAAAAGATTAGCTATTGGTGCATATCTAAATGACGGTTTGTCAAATGGAAGTAGGACTGATTCAGGTCATGTTCGTATTTTCGATAATACTTCAGGGTCATCGTGGGTGCAAGTAGGGTCAGATATTGATGGAGATTCAGCAGGTGATAGGAGTGGTAGTGCAGTTTCTTTATCCTCTGACGGGTCAAGGGTTGCTATAGGGGCAGAGCAAAATGGCGGAAGAGGATATGTAAGTATTTATGAATTACAATCCGGAACTTGGACGAAATTAGGTAATAATATTAATGGTGAGGGAGCTAATGATAAAAATGGATGTTCTGTTTCTCTAAATTCTGATGGATCTATTGTTGCTATGGGGGCACCAAGGAATGCTGGAGGTGGAGATAGTAGGGGGCATGTAAGAATTTTTAGGTGGAGTGGAAGCGCATGGGTACAATTAGGCGCAGACATTGATGGAGAGGCAAATAATGATTTTAGTGGAGGAGGTAATAATGGACAATCCGTATCACTATCTTCTGATGGGTTACGAGTAGCTATTGGAGCAACACATAATGATGGAGCGAATGGAGCAGATTCAGGTCATGTACGTATTTATGATTATGTTGGATCTTCATGGGTAAAAGTAGGCATAGACATCGATGGAGAAGCAGCAGGTGATTATAGTGGTAGATCTGTTTCTTTAACCCCTGATGGATCAACAATAGCAATTGGTGCAGTCAGTAATGAAGGTAGATTCGGCGGAGGGTCTAGAGGCCATACAAGAGTTTATTCTCTTCCTGTTGATTCCTACCAATACGCTTGGGATGTAGATAGTGGAGGAGCTCCTTCAGATGGCACTTACAGAGCAACAGTTGCAGGAGCTGATAAGGCCGGAAATGCCTACTCAGGAACAGACAGCATAACCTTTACTATCGATTCTACACCACCTACAGTAATCCTTACCGATACCGATGCAGACAATATTATATCTACTACTTTATCACCAACTAATACGGTAACCATCACTGCCAGTTTCTCTAAATCAATGGCAGCTACTCCAACAATTTACATTACAGGAGTTGTAACCAATGTAGCGATGACAAGAATTAGTGGTACAAACAGCTATACCTACAACTGGAATACATCGACTCCAACCCTTGCCGCTGGAGCTTATTCGGTCACAGTAAGTGGAACCGATGCCATTGGTAATGCTTATGCGGGAACCGACAGTATCACCTTTACTATAAGCCCTACATTCTATCTAGATGCTAATGGGGTGACTGTAAAATGTAGAGGATGTAGCGCTGGAGATCAGGGAGTTGTTAATGGAGTAATCTACACGGCACTAGATCAGACCATGTTTGCAGCCAAGGCCGCTTCAGATAATAATTGGGGTCAGATGGTCACCACGCTTGTCACAGATATGAGTGATAAGTTTAAAGATGCAACAAGCTTTAATCAAAATATAAGCTCTTGGGATACTTCTAACGTCACTACTATGTATGGTATGTTTGATAATGCTCGTTCTTTTAACCAAAATATTGGTAGTTGGAACACATCAAGTGTTTCTGATACGCGTGTTATGTTTAGAAATGCACGAGTATTTAACCAAAATATTGGCAGTTGGAATACATCAAGTGTTACTAACATGTTCCGCATGTTTAGCACGGCTAGTGCATTTAATAATGGTGGTAGTAATACCATAAATAATTGGAATACATCAAGTGTTACTAATATGAGTTACATGTTTGGTTCAGCAACTGTATTCAATCAAAATATTGGCGGTTGGGATACTTCAAGTGTTACTTCTATGCAAGATATGTTCAATAATGCATGGGCATTTAACCAAAATATTGGTAGCTGGAATACTTCAAGTGTTACCTCTATGATACGGATGTTTAGAGATGCCAGGGCATTTAATAATGGCGGCAGTAATTCTATAAATAATTGGGATACTTCAAGTGTATCTGCTACGACTTATATGTTTGGTGATGCAGAGGTCTTCAATCAAGACATTGGTAATTGGGATACGTCAAATGTAACTGCCATGAATAACATGTTCCATGGCGCAACTGCTTTTAATCAAGACATTGGTAATTGGAATACTTCTAATGTTACCAACATGATTTCGATTTTATCTGCAGCTAGTGCATTTAATCAAGATCTCTCTGGGTGGTGTGTGCCTAATATTGGGTCTGAGCCCACTAGTTTTAACTTTAATGCCAACGCAACCTGGAGAAACGATGCTAACAAACAACCCCAATGGGGAACCTGCCCTGCGCCACAGGTTACTCTAACGGACAGCGATGCGGATAACTACGTCCTTAATAGCTCTGTGGTCACCATCACAGCCACCTTCTCCGCTGCCATGTCACCAAATGCAACGATAAGTATTGGCAGTGTGATCAACAGTGTAGCGATGACAGCGGTCAGTAGCTCTACCTTTAGATATGTATGGGATGTAGATGCTGCAGGCAACTTAGCTGATGGAACGTACACAGCGACTGTCTCTGGTGTAGATACAAACGGAAGAGCTTACGTAGGTACTGAGAGCACAACTTTTTCAATAGACTCGTCAGCTCCAACAGTTTCGTTAACAAGTTCGGATAATGATAATTTAGTTTCTCCGTCGCAGGTAGTAACTGTGACTGCTGCTTTCTCAGAGGCTATGGCCGCTACACCTACCGTTTCAATACCGGGTATTTTTTCAAATGCAGCCATGACAAAAATATCAGGTACAAATTCCTACACCTTTACTTGGAATACATCTTCAGGAACACTTTCTGATGGAACGTATTCCCTTACTGTGAGTGGAACAGATCTTGCGGGAAATTCCTATGTAGCCGGTTCACAAAATATTTCATTTACAGTTGATACAGCTTCTCCTACGCTGAGCATTTCGACAAATGATACTGATAATTTAATTAAGCCTGGAGACAATATTACTATTACAGCAACCTTTAATGAACCCATGCTTACTGCGCCAAAGTTAACCATAGGCTCAGCAGTAAATAATGCTAATTTAACAGCAACCAATAGTACAACGTGGACATACTCCTGGAATACAAGTGGAGTATCAGCGGGAAGCTATACAGTAACATTTACAGGGCAAGATATCGTTGGTAATAGTTACTCTGGAAATCAGAGCATAACAATTAACTTAGATAATACTTCTCCCTCGGTCACTATTACAGACAACGATACTGACGACATTCTTTCTTCTAGTTCAAATGTTGTTATTACTGCAACCTTTAGTGAGCCTATGGCAGGGATTCCAACGATAACCATAGGAGATGGTGTGACCAACGCCAATATGACTTCTACAAGTTCTTCGGTTTGGACCTACACCCTTGACATGAGTAATTGGTCTGGAACCGTGAGTAGTGCAACTGTAAGTATCACAGGAATAGATTTAGCAGGCAACAGTCTTGCAGGTAAAGGAATTGTAACTGACAATTTAGTTTTAAACATAAATGCAGACACACCAAATGTTCTCTCGGGGGCAACATTAAATGACGCTTCTTCACAGAACAATAATTTTACTAATTACGGAGCAGCTCTTGTGACAAGCAACTCAGGAAACTACTTTGATTTTTCAGCAGGAGACTATTTCCGATCAGTAGCTAATGCAAAACTCAACGGCATGTCTGCAAGATTCCCAATTACTGTGACTACTAGAATCAAAACTACTTCATCTAATAATCAGCATTTACTTACCCTTGGAAGAGCAGGTACTTTTGATGGAGAATCTATTTTCAGATTAAACTCAGGCTATGCTAGTCAGTGGTCATATAAAGGAGGTTTGGGTTACTCTCATACCAACTCTGCCGCCAACAGAAGTACTGTTCAAGTAAATGATGGACAGTGGCATGAAATTACTTGGGTTAACACAGGGTCCAATGAATCTTCAGGTATAAAAATTTACATTGATGGTGTTTTAAATAAAACTGTAACTGGTGTAACTCGTAGTAATACTTACAATAATGTTTGGAGCTATATTGGTAAAGACGGCAGAGATAATAATGATTTTTTCGTTGGTCAGATATCTAAAATATTAGTCTATAACACAGGGCTCACTGATGCCCAGGTTAATCAGAATTACTCTGGTGGGGATAATTTAACCTTCACAATCGACCTTACCGGTCCCAAGGTAACCTCGATTACTACAGCTACCCCTGATGGTATTTATACGGATGATGATGTAAACCCATCGAACTCAGATACAATAAGCTTTACAGTAAACTTTGATGAGCCGGTTACAATAACGGGCAGTCCAAGAATTCCTCTTAATAATATTACAGATGCTAATGGCAATCCTGTTTATGCTACTTACGTGTCCGGCTCAGGAACCGCTAGTGCTACTTTTGTCTACACGGTAAAAGAAGGGGATCTTTCTAATGGTGTTCAGATCGCGTCTTCTGGTAGTATCGATCTAAATGGAGGCAGTGTAGAGGACCTTTATGGCAATACGGGGGATGCTAGTTTTTCAACCAATAGCGTCTCACTTTCTACAGGTATCGAGCTTAAAGCAACAGACCCAGGCCTTAGTGTAACCTTGAGTTCTAATAATGGTGGTTCTTCTGCCAGTGCTAAGGAGGGTGATGTGATTACTGTAACGGTGGTCTCAGACCAGCCTTGGGCCCTTAACGCATCCACTATATCGATGACTGTAACAGGACTGGCCTCTCAGCCTAACTTGAACTTTACTCAGACTAGCACCAGCCCTTATACCTATACAGCGAACTTTACCCTTACCGCTTCTAATACCTACAGTGATGGGGACATTAACTTTGCTATCTCAGCCTCTGATACAATATCATCGACTAAGGTAACTACAGCCAATAGTGTCACTGCAAACCAAAGTGTGCTTACCTCAGACTTTAAATTAGACAATACCGCTCCAACTATAACCAGCACAGCCTCACTGACCATTATAGAAGGTACGACTTCTGCAGGCCCTGTTGAGGCAGATGAGACGGCTACCTTTGCCATTACAGGAGGTGCTGATCAGACAAATGTTACTATCGATCCACAGACCGGTATACTTACTATCGATCCTGCACCGATCCTTGGAGGCAATACGGATGATGATGAGGATGGGATCTATGAGGTAATTGTTACTGCCACCGATAGTGTGGGTTACACTGTTACAGAGACTATACAAATAGAGGTAGTAGAGCAAAGCATAGAGCCCAGCCCAGAAGATATTGATGGGGACGGTATACCAAATGGTTTAGATACAGATAAAGACAACGATGGGGTGAACGATAATTTTGACAGCTTCCCGGAGGATCCTAACGAGCAGTATGACAGTGATGGTGATGGTATTGGGAATAATGCGGACAGCGATGATGATAATGACGGCTTTACAGATAGTGATGAAGCCCTTGCAGGCACTAATCCCCTAGATCCTTTTAGCTTCCCTACCGATAGGGATAACGACAAGCTTCCTGATAGCCTTGAGCCAGGACTTGGTACAGATCCTAGTAACCCTGATTCAGACAACGATGGGGTTATCGATGGAGAAGACGACTTCCCAACCGATCCAAATTATACTACCGACACGGATGGCGATGGGCTTCCTAATAAGACGGATCCTGATGATGATAATGACGGATTAAAAGATGAGGAAGATCCCTTCCCTCTGGATCCAAACAATCAGACCGATACAGATGGTGACGGGCTTAATGACAGTATTGATCCGGATGATGATAATGACGGCTTTACCGATAACCAAGAGATTGTCGCCGGCACAGATCCTTTAGATCCAGACAGTGTACCTGAGGATACGGACAAAGACGGTCTTACCGATAGTGAAGAAGGTCTTTTAGGAACAGACTCTAAAAATCCAGATACTGACGGAGACGGTATTAGTGACCGCGATGACTCTTTCCCACTAGATCCAAACCGAGGTCTTGACTCTGACGGAGACGGTGTTGTAGACACTATAGATCTTGACGATGACAATGATGGGGTAAGGGATAAAGACGATGCCTTCCCACTGGATCCTAATGAGACTTCTGATTACGACGGTGACGGTGTTGGTGATCGCGCAGATCCAGATGATGATAATGACGGTTATGACGATGTTGTAGAGATTGAGGACGGCACAGATCCTAAAGATGCCCTTGACTATCCTCGTGATCCTGATCAGGACGGCCTTACAACAAACCAAGAGATAGAACTAGGAACAGACCCTGCTAATCCAGATACCGATGGGGATGGCATCAGTGACCTTAACGATCCTGAGCCGCTCACCCCTGGAGGAACTACCGACACAGACAGGGACGGTATTATTGACAGCCTTGACCCGGACGATGACAACGACGGTTATAACGACCTATTGGAACTAGAGCTAGGTACAGATCCTAAAGATCCTGAGAGTACCCCTGCGGATAGAGATAAGGATTACCTGCCTGATGCTAAAGAAAAAGAAGCAGGAACAGATATCGATGATCCCGATACTGATGGGGACGGTATTATAGACGGAAGGGATGACTTCCCACTAGATCCTAATGCTTCTCAAGATACCGACAAAGACGGCATCCCAGATGATAAAGATGATGACGATGATAATGACGGGGTAGAAGACGATAAGGACGACTTCCCTAAAGATCCAAGGGAGAGTATAGATACTGATGGAGACGGTATTGGTGATAACGGAGACCGTGATGATGATGACGACGGGTACTCTGACTACACAGAGACCCTAGCAGGTTCTGACCCTAAAGACCCTGAAAGTAAACCTGTTGATACCGACAACGACCTGCTCTCTGATGTGCAAGAAAATATTATAGGAACCGATCCTAACGATCCTGATACTGACGATGACGGTCTACCGGATGGCTCTGACCCATCACCACTAGATCCTGATAATAAGACATCGACTGATGACTTTGATGGAGACGGCATCCCTGACGATGTTGATCCGGATGATGATAACGACGGGGTACCAGATAGTAGAGACCGCTTCCCAAGAGATCCTGATGAGAGTCGCGACTCCGATGGGGATGGTATTGGGGATAATAAAGATCCTGACAGAGATGGTGATGGGGTAGATAATATTGAAGACCTGTTCCCTGACGATCCTAGAGAGTCTTCTGATAGTGATGGCGATGGTATTGGAGACAACGCTGACCTGGATGATGATAATGACGGTTATCCTGATAACATAGAGATAGTAGAAGGCAGTGATCCGCTTGATCCAACCAGTATTCCTGAGGATGCTGACAAGGACGGGCTCTCTGATGCTGAAGAAGCCTTAAGAGGTACAGATCCTAATAATTACGATACCGATGGGGATGGGGTGAACGATAGAATCGATGCCTTCCCATTAGATCCTGATCACAATAGTGACCAAGATGGAGACGGTATCCCTGATCTACTGGATCCGGATGACGACAACGACGGGGTGCCTGATAGAACAGACATCTTCCCTTACGATCCAACAGAGAGTGAGGATACAGACTCTGATGGTATAGGAAACAATGCCGACAAGGATGATGATAATGACGGTTATCCTGATGTAATTGAAATTAAAGCTGGAACAGATCCTAAAGACAAAGAAGACTTCCCAGAAGATGTAGATGGCGACGGACTCTCTGATTTAGAAGAACAGATTATAGGTACTGATCCTAGAGACCCTGACACTGACGGCGATGGGGTTAACGACCTAGAGGATCCCTTCCCACTAGATCCTAAGTTCACTAAAGACAGCGATCAAGACGGTATCCCTGATCTTATCGATCCAGATGATGATAATGATGGTGCCCCTGATGGTGAAGATGCCTTCCCGCTAGATCCTAAAGAGCAGTTCGATACTGACGGGGACGGTATAGGAGACAACAAAGACAAGGATGATGACAACGACGGCTATAGTGATGTGGATGAGCTGTTGCAAGATACTGATCCTAAAGATCCTGAGAGCAATCCACTGGATACTGACCAAGATGGTGTCTCAGACTTTTTAGAAGAGCTTACAGGAACAGATCCTGAAAACCCTGATACTGACGGAGACGGAGTAATTGACGGAGAAGACGACTTCCCACTGGATCCTAAATACAGCAGTGATAATGATGGAGACGGGATCCCAGACGAAGTAGATGTCTATGGTGATAACGACTCTGACGACCTGGGAGATGTGCCTGATATTGATGATGACAACGATGGGATTACCGATGTGGCAGAGAATGTATTTATAACCTATTACCAGAACTATAAAATCTCTATCGGTGGATCGGCAGGTAAAGCCACTCCGATTACCTTTGTTAAAGAGGAGCCTAAGACAGATCGTAATGTAGGTAAGTGGAAGGTGCGTAAAAAAGTAGTTGGCGGAGCGGATGCTGACAAAGTGAAAATCGTAGGGGGAGAACCTGCAGCAAAAGGATCGCAGAAGTACTACTCGCCTTATGCTAAAGGGAAGAAAAATCTAGGAGAAGGGTATCTGGCCTTTGTTAATGTACCTGATCCTAATAATCCTGATGATGCAAACAAGGATGGTGTTTACGAGGTAGAGATCGCCTATGTTAATACAACTGCTGGGGATCCTAACGTACCTATTCCTAAGTCTGAGCAGCGTATAGAAATCAATCCTAAAAGCGAGGAGATCTTTGAGCTGGATACCAATATCACTCCTGTGCAACAGGTCTCACCAGATCTGATTAGCTCTGATACGGATGCCGATGGAATTATCAACTCCCGGGACCCAGATGATGATGGAGATCACATCTATAGCGAGTTCGAAGGCTCGGTAATTGAAGGTATAAAGGAAATAATTAGTAGTGCTTCGATAAATTCGTTAGACACAGACGGGGACGGTTTTGAGGACTTTTTAGACCCTGACGATGATAATGACGGCGTCTTCAGTCTGTATGAAGGTACGGATCCTAACGGTGACTTCAATCCTAATGATGCTATTGACAGTGACAGGGACGGTACGCCAGATTACCTGGATGCTGATGATGACGGAGACGGCATTGCCTCTATTGATGAGTCGCCTGACTTAGATCAAGACGGTATCCCAACCGATGCCATGGACTTTGACGGGGACCGTACGCCAGATTATTTAGATACCGATGATGAGAACGATGGGGTGCCTTCTAAGTATGAGGTCCTACAAACAGGAAGAAGCGCAAGAGCAGTCGTGCTAGATACCGATAGGGATGGTACTGCAGACCATCATGATTTAGATGACGACAACGATGGGGTGCCTTCAATCTTCGAGATCACAGAGCCTGGAGAAAACTTTGCCTTAGATACCGACGGGGATGGTATCTTAGATCATGTTGATCCTGATGACGACCAGGACGGACTGCTTACTATAGAGGAAGACCTTAATGGTAACGGTGACCCTCGGGATGATGACACAGACTTTGATGGTAAGGCCAACTATTTAGAGTCGCTGTACTTAGATGCAGATGGTGACGGAGTGGTGGATCAGTTAGATAGTGTTGACAGTGATCCTTATAATGATCAGGATGGGGACGGCTTCCCTAACTTAGATGAGACCCTAGCAGGTACAGATCCACTTTTAGCAAGTAGCTTCCCAGAAGGTTTTGATAATGCGAGCTTAAGAGAGTCTATTGAGATTGTCAACTTCTTCTCTCCAAATGGAGACGGTAGGAATGATACTTGGCAGGTAAGAGAAATTGATCGATATTTAAACAATCAAGTATGGATTTATTCTAGAACAGGAACAGAGTTGTTTACTGCTAAACCATATAATAATGATTGGAATGGAACGTTAAATGGGGTAGAACTGCCTGCAGGAAGTTACTACTATCGCATAGATTTAGACGGCAACGGTAGTGTTGATTTTGAAGGATGGTTCTATCTTACAAGATAATTATGATAAGAAAAATTACTTTACTCTTCTTACTTATACTCCCCTTGATTGGCTTTAGCCAGCAGGAATCTTATTACTCTTTGTATAGATATAACATGAATGTAATCAACCCGGCTTTTGCTGGAGCAGATGCTGCCAACATGCTTTCTTTTACCTCAAGAAGCCAGTGGGCTTCTGTACAAGATGCCCCCAGAACACTCGCCTTTGCCTACTCTTCAGCTAGAGAAAATAATGTAGGCCTGGGACTGTCTGTTGTCTCTGACAAAGTCTTTGTCGAACAACAAACCTTTGCCTATGTGGACTTCTCTTACAAACTACAGATGAGTGGGGAGTCAATCCTTTTTCTAGGGCTTAAAGCAGGAGGAAACTTTTATAGTTCTGATCCTACAGAGCTCACTACTTACTCCCCCGT
Source organism: Bacteroidetes bacterium SCGC AAA795-G10 (assembly GCA_003130815.1). Taxonomy (GTDB): domain Bacteria; phylum Bacteroidota; class Bacteroidia; order Flavobacteriales; family Flavobacteriaceae; genus MS024-2A. Next base: position 531,261 of record QFDA01000001.1, read on the forward strand.
GGGAGATCCTAGTAAGGTGAGTCTTAGTAAATTTAATCCCAATGTGGGAGCAGGTGCTTATTTTAAAGCAACTAATTATTGGATTTCTTTTTCTATACCAAGGCTTTTTAATGTCAACAGAGAAAATGACAACCTAGCCATTACTGCCAAAGATCGTGTACATACCTATCTAGGAGCTGGAGTCGATTTACCCGTCTCTAGTGGACTCTATCTAAAGCCTTCGCTGATGCTTAGAAAAGTAAAAGGTCTGCCAACAACCGCTGATATTACAGCAATGGTAAGCTGGCAAAATCAATTTGATGTCGGACTCTCTGTTAGAACCAACAGCTCTATGGCACTTATGACAGTAGTTGCTCTGGGCATGTTTGATATCGGTTACGCCTATGAAACTCCAACAGATAACGGACTCTCACAACTAAACTTAAGAACACACGAACTGGTCTTTAGAATTAAACTAGGGCAAGGAGATCAATCCTCTAAAGAAGGACCTGAAAGCCCAGAATAAAAGTATTGATTCTTTTATTTTATCAATTTCAGATAATCTTTTAATTAAACATTAAATTCTTATATTTAACTATATGGAAAATATAGCAATTGCTGCACAACTAATAATCGCTGTTTCGATAGTTATAGTGTGGGTCTTTCGTTTTGATAATATAGTGGTAGAGTTTAAACAATATGGCTTGTCCGATTTAGTAAGGAGCATGGTAGGGGCATCCAAGATTTCTCTGGCTACTCTACTAGTGGTTGGAATATTTTATCAAAAAGTAGTATTTCTCTCTGCTTTACTTATGGCCTTTTTAATGGTCTGCGCCCAAATAGCGCATATCAGCGTTAAAAATCCTTTTATAAAATATGTCCCGTCTTTTTGCCTTTTAGTCTTGTCGCTTTTTGTCGCTGCAGTTGATAAGGGTTTGCTGTAGTTCATGACATTTTTACAAATTCTAATCCTGATTTCAGGGATTTCTTTTGTCTATTACGGCATATCATCTTTTTTTTCAAAAAAAATGAAAGTAGAATACAACAGGTGGGGCTATCCTGAACAGCGTCTTATAATTGGCTCACTTCAGCTTCTTGGGGGATTGGGCCTTTTTTTAGGTTTTGTTTTTGAACCTTTAATTCCATTATCTTCTGCCTCGCTAATGTTACTTATGTTAGCTGCTATAGGAGTACGAATTAAAATTGAAGATCAGCCTTTAAGAATGATCCCTGCTCTTTTTTATGCAATATTAAACTTTTTGATATTGGTAAATAGTGCATTCTAATTAACAATATTTTTCTAGTAGGAATGCTTACCTACTTCCCATCCCCTTGCTTTAAGAAATTTTTCTGCTGATTTTACTGCTGGATTTTCAAGTTCTGTGCCCATACTGTCATTCCAGCGATTTAAATAGCCAAATAAAGCTACCACTCCCAAAATTTCAACAATTTCTCCATCGCTGAAGAATTTTTTTGCTCTAGTCTTTATTTCTTCTGAAACTCCATTTGGTACTTGAGAGGCTGCGATAGCTAAGTCAAACATTGCTCTATCGGACTCTGAAAATGACTCATGTGATTTATACTCCCAAATATTTTCGAGTCGTTCTTTTGAAGAACCATACCTTTCAGCTGCTCTTATTGCATGAGCTTCACAGTATCGGCATCCTGTTGTCATACTTGACAAATAAGCAATCTCTCTTTTCATTGAACTTGTAACAGAGCCCTTGTTTTCCATTACTGCCTGGTTCATTTCTAAAAATGCTTTGGCAATTCTTGGTCGGTACATCATTGTAAAAAGGCTGTTGGGAGTAAACCCTAATGTTTCATCGTAAAAAGCGGCCATTTCTTTGGCTTGATTTGTACTATTTCTATCCAAAGGAGATACTAAAGGTTTTTTCATATTAAATTTTATTGGTTGCTAAATTTTGTTCTTAAGACAATACTATTAAATTTCGAAGAGGCTATAAATCCGACAACTGAAAAGCCAGCTAAAAAAAGAAAAACTAACTGGTGGCCAAATAGCCCCGGATTATTGTCTAGTAAAACGCCCATTAATGGTCCCATAAAAATATCTGGCGTGTAGCCTATAACAGATATAATTCCTACAGCAGTTCCGGTGAATGCATAAGGGATATCTCCTTCTTTTACAGCAGAGAAATATAATGACCTTAGACCATAGGTTCCTATTCCAGTTATTATTACTGTAAAAATGAAAAACACGCTAAGAGGCGCTTTAATAAATCCTGATGCGAATAGCATTGATCCTAAAATTAACATAATAAACCCTCGTTTTAGCCATATTGAGCTTGTAGACTTATCTGCTATATAACCAATAAGTATACATACTACTGGGCGCAAATACATCTGGTATGATCCTACTTTTGCAGCATTGACCTCATCAAATAACATAATCTCAGAAGCATATAGTGATAAAATATCTGTCGCTTTATAACCACAGTAAGCTGATAAAACTATAATAATTAAAAGTCCAACTGAGGGATAACGTGCTACTTTTAAAATATTTTTAAATGAACTCTCAATAATTAAGTTTTGAGATTTTTCTTTATTCTCCATCTCACTCATAAAAATAAATGATAATACCCCCACTAGCATTACCATTAAAGATGTAAATAAAATTACCCAACGGAAGGCTTCTTTCTTTTGACTAAAAGAAGCTAGGTTTATATCAACTGGTATTAATTTTGCAAAAATTAAAATACCAATAGCCCCTATAGTCGCAGCAATAATGCCTCTCCCCCCTTCTAAAAATCCAAAAGCTTTACCTTGGCTTTGTTCACCTCCCCAATTTCTTGTTGCTTTTATCATTGCTGCCCAAAAAAGAAATGTGGTTGAAAATCCCCAAAAACCATACAAAATCTGAAGTAAATAAAAAGAAGGAAAAGTTGACATTAAAAATCCACCTATAGAGGTCATTACAAGGGCAGTGCCCATCAAAATTTTAGGCTGAAATCGATCTGCTAAAGTGCCTCCGTATAGGTACGAAATTAGCGCTACAACCCCATAAGTAGAATATAATGTTCCTAGCTGAAGGTTATCTAATTGGAAAACATCTAAAAATGTTGGTCTGAAAATTCGAGCAAGTACAAAAGGTAGAATAAAAACTCCTTCTCCCGCTGTGACAAGAAGCAGAATCCTGAAGAATGAATTTATTCTGTATCTATTTTTATTGATAAAGCTGGATTTATATTTTATTTATACCCGTTGAATGTAACAATATACAAATAAGCAAAAATACTTTGGTAAAGTTCTCTTAATGTAAAAGAAGCTCCGTGTAAAACTTTACTCAACGCAATAGGTGTCACCTACTTCATATAGATTGTAAACTTCCTCTGTTACAGAGCCAGACAAAGGTTGACTATTTCCGTCTTCATCTAGTCCTAAAGCTGTAAATAGTCCCCAATAAAAATAAAACTTCCCATTACTCTGTTCTTTAAGGGTTATTTCAACGCAGCCTGTTTCTTTTGTGCACCCCATAGTAAAAAATAAAATGTATAATACTGCTTTTCTCAATTTACTTGTAGAAGATTATTCTCAGGTAAGTTAATTATTACTGTGGGAAAATTCTAATCTTTAAATTGAATGATTCAAATCATGCACTTAAAAAATTACTATTGGTATAGCATTGTTGTATTTAAAAATTTTTAGTTTCGTTATAAATGAAAATCCGCAAAATGTTTTTTGGGTTATTTCTGATTTCAGTTAATTCTTATTGCCAACAAATGAATAATTACCATCACGCTTTGCGCGAAAAAAAGGAATTAAGTTTTAAAAATCAATATCGTGTACTTAAAACAACTTTTAAAAGTTTAAATGGTTTCCAAGATATTTATCCCGGAACTAAGATCTCGCTTGAAAAGGTTTTAAGATACCACTTACATACCTCTATTCATCTTGATCAAGAAACCAATATCCTTATTTCAATGGACCAAAGCGAATTCAAATTAAATAACACCTCCTCTGAAAAAGAAATAACAAAAGAAGTTGTCTCTTTGATCGGCAACATGTTTTTCGGCTCCAGTGAAGTCAGCAAAATTCCTTTTGAAAAAAAGAATTATAGACGTAAGGGCATGACTGCACCGAATAGAAAACACTAAATATTTTCTAAATTTTTTTTATAATTTGTGAATGAAAAACATTTTAGATTATGAAACCTTACTTGCTATTTGTCTTATGCTATTTTTTTGCAATCACACCGGTTGATCTAATAGCCCAGCGGAAAAAAAATAAAAAACAAAATGAAACCACTTTTTCAGAATCATTATACAATTCATTAGAATGGAGGCTAGTGGGTCCCTTTAGAGGTGGGCGTGCTGCAACCGTTGCTGGTGTGATAAATGATCCTAACACCTACTATATGGGAACTGCAGGAGGTGGTGTTTGGAAAACTGAAGATTCAGGAAATAGCTGGTATTCAATTTCAGATGGTTATTTTGGAGGTTCTATTGGGGCAGTTGCTGTCTCTGAGTCTGATCCAAATATAATTTATGTTGGTGAAGGAGAGCAAACTCTGAGAGGAAATGTTTCATCTGGAAATGGATTATGGAAAAGTTTGGATGCTGGTAAAACCTGGAAATTTATAGGATTAGAAGGTAGCGAGCATATATCTAGAATACGAATACACCCCAAAAATCCCAACTTAGTTTATGTTGCTGCAATAGGTAATTTGTGGAAACCAAACAAAACGCGTGGTGTATATCGATCTGAAGATGGAGGAAATACTTGGCAGAAGATACTTTATGAAAGTGATAAGGCCGGTGCAGGTGATTTGATATTGGATCCTAATAATGCTAGAATAATTTATGCCGCTACATGGCAAATGAAAAGAAATGGATATCGAATGGATAGTGGAGGACCAGATAGTAAGCTTTACAAAAGTTTTGACGGCGGTGACACATGGATCAATATAACTAAGAATAAAGGCCTACCAAGTGGGCCTTGGGGAATTGTTGGAATTACTGTATCTCCTGTAGATTCAAATCGAATTTGGACTATCATTGAAGCATCTGATGGTGGAGTTTTTCGCTCAGATGATGCTGGTAAAACATGGGAAAAGGTAAACGAAAATAGAGCTTTACGACAAAGAGCCTGGTACTACAGTAGAATATATGCAGACACTCAAAATAAAGACAAAGTTTATGTAATGAACGTAAGTTATGGTGTATCAACTGATGGGGGTAGATCATTTACATTGAAAGATGCACCGCATGGAGATCATCATGACCTTTGGATAGATCCAAATAATAATAATAGAATGGCAATTGCAGATGACGGTGGAGCACAAATTTCAAATGATGGTGGAAATAATTGGACGACTTATTATAATCAACCCACAGCACAATTTTATAGGGTAACCACAGATAATCAATTCCCATATAGAATCTATGGAGCACAACAAGATAATACAACCGTTAGAATAAACCATAGAGGTTCAGGATCTGGTATTGGTGAAAGCGATTGGGAAACAACAGCGGGCGGAGAAAGTGCTCATCTTGCTCCAGACCCAAAAAATAATGATATCGTTTATGGTGGAACATATAAAGGATATATGATGCGTAAAGATCATAGAACCGGTCAAACACGTTCAGTAAATATTTGGCCTGATAATCCTGCTGGTTCAGGAGCAGAGGTAATGAAATACCGATTCAATTGGAACTTCCCTGTCAAGTTTAGTATACATGACGAAAATAAACTTTTTGCAGGGTCTAACTTTTTGCATATGACAATGGATGGTGGCCAGTCTTGGAAAACAATATCACCTGATCTGACAAGAGGACTCCCAGAAACAATTAAGTCCTCTGGAGGACCCATAACTCAAGATAATACTGGTGCAGAATTTTATTCAAATCTTTTTGCTATCAACGAATCACCAATTGAAAAAGGAGTTATTTGGGTCGGCAGTGATGATGGATTAATTCACGTAACGACAGATAACGGTGAAACTTGGAAAAATGTGACACCTCCTCCGACATTAAGCCCTAAGTTAAACATGATCAACTGTATAGATCCCAGTCCATTTAAAAAAGGTACAGCATATGTAGCTGCTACCTCATACAAATTTGGAGATTATAAACCCTATCTCTATAAAACAAATGATTATGGTAAAACTTGGTCTTTAATAACCAAAGGAATTCCTCAGAATTACTACAGCAGGGCTATACGATCTGATAAGGTTCGAGAGGGGCTGCTATATGCAGGAACTGAATGGGGAATGTTTATCTCATTTGACGATGGCAATAGTTGGAAGCCATTTCAATTAAATCTTCCCGTTACATCAATTAGAGATCTTCATGTAAGAGATAATGATTTAATAGCTGCAACTCATGGAAGGAGCTTTTGGATGATTGATGATTTAACACCACTGCATCAGCTAGAAAATAATTTAAATTCTCAATCATTCTTTCTTTACAAGCCAGACAAGGCATTTAGGGTTGAACAATCAGAGGAAGATGATGAAACTAACTTAAAATTAGTCGGAAAGAATCACCCTGTTGGAGCAATTTTACATTTTTATATTAAAAATTTAAAAGAAGATGATCTTGTAATTATTGAAATTAAAGAGAAAGACGGCTCACTGATTAAACGTTATAACAATAAAGCAAAACTAAATAATCTAAACCCAGAAGCTGATCTTCCGTTAGCACTAAAATCTGGTGGAAATAAATTAATCTGGGATATGCGATATCCAGGATATAAAGAATTCGAGGGAATGGTATTTTATTCTTCTCCAAATAAAGGTCCCAAAGCAATTCCAGGTGAATATTTAATAAGTCTAAACTATAATGGCGAGGTCATTGAACAATCTTTAAAAATTGAAAAAGACCCAAGGCTTGAAAATACTGATAAAGATTATAGAGATCAGTTTGATTTTTTAATTAATGTTCGTAATCAGGTAAGTAGAGCTAACTCAGCGATAATAAAAATTAGAGAGGTTCAAAGAGATTTAAACTATCTAAAGCAAAAATCAGGTCTTACTGAAGAAATAAATAATCTTATTAATCAGTTCGAAGTAAAGTTAAGCCATATCGAAAATAATATTCATATGACAAAAAACCAAAGTCGTCAAGATCCATTGAACTATGGGATTAGAATAAACAACAGAATTGCATTTTTATTAGCGGATTCACAACGAGGAGATTACCCTCCTACAAATCAAGCAAAAGCTTTTTTCAAGGAAATCACAGCTGAACTGGATCGTGAAATGGAAGATTTAGAAAAACTTTTAAACGTATCTATTTCAAAGCTTAATGAAATTGTATCTGATAATCAAATAGGAATTTTTTCCATGAAAAGTCCTTAAGTTTTTATAGAGGTTCCGTTAGGATAGATAAAATTGTTTTTATGCCATTGCGGTAATCCCCAAGTCTAATGTTTTCATTTGGACTGTGCTGATTATTATCTCGGTTAACAGTTGGGACAGTTACTGCAGGTATATCAAGTGTGTTTACAAATGGTGATATCGGGATAGAACCCCCACTCATCCTTATTCTAATGGGGTCTATATCAAAGCCCTTTTTTATAGATTTTCGTAGCCACTTTCCCACCTTAGTATCAAGATCTGTTCTGAAAGATTGATACGAAATTTTGTGCGTAAATGTTGCCACTTTAGGATGATCTGTTCGTTCCTTAGCTGTTGGCTCTCTGTCTACCACATAGTATCCTTGATTTTCAACATGTTTTTTTACAAGGCTTATCAGACGCTTAGGGTCAGACTCCAGAACCAAACGAATGTCGATTTCAGCTCTTGCCCAAGCAGGTATTATAGTTCTTACTTTCTCATCGATCCATCCAGACTGCATGCCACGAATATTTAGAGACGGAAATTGAATTGATTCTTGGTATGTGTCACCAACTTTATCAAGTTCACCGATTTGTAAAGTCCTCATGAACTGCTCTTGGTCGTGGGGAAAGTTATCTAGTATTTTTTTTGTCTTGGAATCAATTGAAATACCATCATAAAACCCAGGGATCACAACTACCCCTTCGTCATCTTTCATAGATGCAAGAAGCTTTGCCATTCTAAGGGCAGGGTTGGGAACATAATTCCCGAAGTGACCACTGTGCTGGGCTGTTACTGGTCCATAAATTGTTAGTTGAATAGTTGAAATCCCTCTTGCCCCAAATGTTAAAGTAGGCTTACCTGACCTATGCTTTGGCCCATCGAATATGATAAGGTGATCCGCAGAAAGTATTTCCCTATTTGCATTAACAGCTCTAGGTAAATTTGGAGATCCTAACTCCTCTTCAAAATCCATTATCACTTTTATATTAAAATTGGGGGACAATTTTTTTTCTTCCAATACATCCATTGCATTTAAAAACATGACCACTGGTCCTTTTGCGTCACTTGTTGAACGTGCAAATATTCGCCAATCATCTTCATAGTTTTTTATTTTATCCCAGTCGATAATTTCCCAAACTCCTTTACTGTTTTGTCTTTTTAAAACTGGGATATATGGGCTTTCCTGAAACCATCTAGAATTGTCTACCGGCTGTCCATCTATTTGTAAATATATAAGAACAGTTTCTTTGGCCTTCGGGAAAGTTCTTTCAGCAAGTAAAAGTGGTGCCTTTGGAGTAGATATCCGCTTTGTGACAAAACCTCTTTCAGCAAAATTTTTCTCACACCACTTTACATTTAACTCAATATCATCCAAACGATTTGCATCATTTGGAATACTTAAAATTTCATAAAACATGTCAAAAGATTTGTTTGTTGCATTTTTTGCCCACATTTCTAAATCTTTTGAAGATTGACAAAATCCAAAGCTCGTTATCAAAAGGGTAAAAATCAGTTTTTTCATTTTATGTAGAATTTAGATAACAGATTTTATTGTTGAAATAATTGTTTTTACAGGAAATTTTCTTGTAGAAGGGTTTTAAAAATTATTTTAAAGTTTCAATTTTTTTCAGAGCAGTTCGTGCAGAATTAGAAAATGGAAATTGATTCAAAACCATTTCATAATATTTTTTTGCCTCATCATAGTTTTTTTCATACATATAGAATTCAGCCATTGAATCTAAAGAATTATATCCCTGAGAATAAATATCAAGGTATTTTTCAAAAGTTTTTTTTGATTTTTCTTTATCTCCATTTCGATAATAAAGATATCCAAGAAAATTTATAATTGCTGCATTGTTTGGTTCTCCCCATTTTACGCTTAATTCCTCCAAATTTTTAATTCTTGAAGTTAAATCTGAATTAGATATTGCTCTGTTGAATTGTATAAAAGCTCCCCTTGGCTCTGCCTCATACATTTTTTCCCATATAGCATTTTTTTCTTTTGAAGACCCCCATATACCTCTGTATCCGTTCTCACTTTTTATATCAAGTAAGGAAACAAATCTTTTTGAGTTTTCATTTTTATTAGCTGAATACTTTTTTGCCAGTTCATAATGTACTTCTTGTTTTTCTGAGTTTGGTGGAGACATAGTAGACATCATTACATGTGCTGCAAATGAGGTTGAGTCTAACTTAACTGCTTTTTCGAAAAAAACATATGCTTTCTCTCTTTCTATATTTAAAAAATGTCCTATTCCACTTCTTATCATTTCATCGTGTAATGGATCACCATTTGTCCATTGAATATAGTTCCCCTGTTGATCTGAGTTTTGTTGATTGGTACCTTTTGAATTGTCACAAGCAAAGATTAATAAGCTTGTAAATATTAGCATTAAAAAATTTTTCATATTGAGTTAGTTTTTAGTTACGAAATTATGAGGATTAAATTACGAATCCATTTGTGTTATTTAATAGTATTTCAATTTAACAATTTTTTATCACCACAAACCTCTTGCCCGTATAGTTGTGTAGCTAATAAAATGTCGCTTAAATATTCTTTTTGTGAAATTATTTGCCCTGCCTGATTTAGGTCATATTTTATAGCATAATCATTTTCATATTTCCCGCCAACTCCTGCCATTCTTCCTTGAGCAAAAACCATTGCAGATCTTTCATCTGCTATGATACCTTTGTATTCTACACCAATTTCTCCTTTTAAAAGAGTTGCAAAATATCCCGCAAACTCCAAATACTCATCCCAAGTATATGTTTTCGAAATATCTAACTGCCCTGTCAAGGTGAAAGTAAAGTCATCAGCAAGAAGTGATTTCATAATGTCAATTTTACCTTCCATTTGGGCGTTAAATGCTTTTAAAACAGTTGTTCGGGTTTGTTCTGTAAGTAATTCTTTTTCAGATTTTGCTTGTTTCTCACTGCATGAAATAATAGCTAGTGATGATAAAAACAGAATTAATATTTTTTTCATTTTGGTTTATTTTTTATTTATGAGAAACAATATACAAAGAAGTCTTTAAGTAAATATATCCTAAATATTTATTCATATTTAAATCTGATTTTGTGTTATCTCAATATATTTGTGTTTTGAAATATTAAAATAAAATTATATGAATAGCCATCTATCATTTAGATCAGGTAATCCTGTGCTCTCAAAAAAAACTTTCAACAACACTATCTCTGTTAATGAGAAAATGACTATCGAGGGTACCGTTAATAAAACTGCCATTAGCCTTTTAATTCTTGTTGGGACTGGATATTTAACCTTTAATACACTCAATCCGATATTATTAATCGGATGTGGAATAGGTGGATTTATCTTTGCACTTATTACAATTTTTAAAAAAGAATGGGCCCCAATAACAGTTCCAATCTATGCAGCTCTTCAAGGAGCTATGCTTGGGGGTATATCTTACATGTATAACTACCTATACGATGGAATAGTAACAAATGCAATCCTTTTAACGGTTGGAATATTAGTGTCGTTATTAATTGCATATAGATCAGGATACATAAAGGCAACAGAAAATTTCAAACTTGGAATTTTTGCAGCAACTGGAGGTATAGCAATCGTTTATCTTGTAAATTTTATAATGGGATTTTTTGGCTCAGGAATTGGTGTAATGAATATTAACAATGCATCTCCACTTAGCATCGGCTTTAGCATAGTAGTTGTAATAATCGCTGCTTTAAATTTAGTTTTAGATTTTGATTTTATTGAAGAGGGTGCAGAAAAGGGTGCTCCAAAATATATGGAATGGTATGGTGCATTTGGTTTACTTGTTACACTTATATGGTTATATTTGGAAATATTGAGACTCCTTGCAAAACTAAACTCTAGAAAATAATTAAAGTCATAATTTACAGATTGATCCTACTATTCAATCAGAAGGATTGAAATTCTAAAAAACGTAAATTAAAAGCCCTCCTAATTGGAGGGCTAATTTTCTATCTTTCTGATAAGACCAAGCTTAACACATGACTCCTTTTAATTTTTCTCAAACTAAGAATATTTTTATATGTTGCCTTCATAGTTTTACTCATTGGATTTGTTTGATCCATCATATTGTATATATCTGGCATTGAATCAAAAAATCTTGCAACAATATAGCTTGCTGCTTCCGTATTATTATTCCGTGGTGAAACTATCTTATGTAATCCCCAACCTTTAACAATTTTATTTGCTTTTTGTATAGGGAGAAAAGTTTTTAATTCAGTTTGTTCGTATTCATAATAATCAAGTGGGCTAACCATCATCCAATCTAAAACAACAAATTTCGGTGGATCTTGGTTAGCAGCTGGAACAAATCCTCCTTTATATGAGGTCATAACAGAACCTGATTTTACGACTCTTTCACCCCATCTCTCACGAGCCATAGCTAGCTCACTTTCGGAGAATATTTCATCTCCTCCGGAATAGTTATATAAATCCCCGGGATCTTCAAGGTGTGCATATACAAATGTGGTATGCGGTTCTCCGTATCTTGGATTTTCAAGTCTCCACATATCCCATCCGATTTTGCTCCCATTGTCAATTGCCTGTTTATGCAATTTTGAAAAATATTTTTTTTCACTATCTATGTGAGCTTGTGCATCCTGGTTTTTAACCGTTACATAATGTAGTCCCACATACATTCTTTGTTGTGCATAAGAAAAGCTCATGCAAAAAACTAAAAACAGATTAAGAAGTTTTTTCATTTTAATTGATTTATGATTAATAAAAAGCAATATACAAATTAAGTTATACAACGTTATTTTAAATTTCATCCCTAAAGGACTCTTTAAGGTCTAACTTTGCAAAAATTATCGAACCACGGATTTATGACTAATGTTTTGCAGCAATTTTTTTTTAATATAACAAGTGCTTTTTTTTATTATTTCTCCAACCCGACTGAGATTTATACTTAACAAAAAAAATTTTCAAGTCACTTTGTGATGCATACTGCACAAAATATATCTTTTTGTTAGACTGTGAAGGGTATTTTACAAAATACCATAATCCCTTGTTGCCTTTTGATTGAGATGGATAATCTACTTTAAAAACATTTAAGTCAGATTGAGATTCATAATCAACAACAAAAACTTTAATATCAGATTGGGATGGATAATCTACCGAAAATATCTTTTGAGAGAAACCGAAAAAGGGTAACAATAAAATAATATATTTCATTATCTATAAAATTAAAAAATTAAACTATCCGGATTGCTTTTTAGTAATTACACTTATACTAGTGATTATGAAAAAATTATTGTTTTGACAAAAGCAATCCATTTTCAATCGAATTAATCCTGAACTCCTCAATTTCAGATTTGAGGTGTTCCTTATCAAAAATTTTAGATGCAATATGAATGATTTCAGAATGATGACTGGCAACATTATTAAGCTCTTCGGGGTCTTGAGATAAATTGTATAATTCTAAAGTGGGTTTTTCATCGCTTCGTTTTAAATTTCTTCTAATAACTTTCCAATCTCCCATTCTAATAGCTACTTGACCTCCATATTCTGGAAATTCCCAATACAGAAAATCATGAATATCCTGTTCTTTTTTACCTGTAAGAGTTGGGAGAAAACTAATCCCGTCTGTTTCTGGAATATTATCATAGTTTATAAGTTCGAGTAAAGTAGGCATGACATCATAATGAGCAGAAATATGGTTGGTAATACTTCCTGGTTTAATCTTTTTGTTCCAGGTCGCAATCATTGGAACTCTGATCCCACCCTCATAAACAAATCCTTTACCTCTTCCAAGGGACTCTCCAAAAATCCCTGAACTATTAAAAAATTCTCCATCTGTACCACCAGAGTACGTTACTCCATTATCCGAAGAGAACAGAATTAGCGTATTATTATATAAATTTTTATCCTTTAGATACATTATCAATTTACCTATGTTCTCATCCAAATAAGAAATCATAGCAGCATAAGCTGCTCTAGGATTTTGATGGGGGAAATAACCATTTTGTCCCAAATAAGGTTTTTCTTCTCCAAACTTTTCTTTATAGTAATTTATCCATTTTTGAGGAGCCTGAAGAGGATTGTGAGGTATAGGTGTAGCCCAATAAAGAAAGAAAGGATTTTGTTTGTTTTCAGAAATGAAATTTATCATTTCTTTAAACATTAAGTCTGGGGCATACTCATTTAACTTAAAGTTTGAATAACTTTTTGAGTCAAATGGATTTGCTCCTTTAGCTAGTTTTGTATTTGGGGGTATAGTATCATTATTTAAGTAAACTCTATTCTCATTTTTATATAAGTGAACAGGGAAATAGGTATGAGCCTGACGCTGACAATTATATCCAAAGAAAAAATCAAATCCCATTTTGGTAGGGATGGAATTTGTGTGGGGAGCTCCAAGGCCCCATTTCCCAACCATCCCTGTGGTATAGCCTTCTTTTTGTAATAATTGAGGGAATAAAATTGAATTTGTTGGAATAGGAAATTGTCCTTCTAAAGTAGAATCAGCTATCATCGCGCGATAGTCCCAAACATTTCCTCTTTCTTTCCATTCATAGTTACCTCTAATATATGAATGCCCAGAATGTTTTCCTGTAAGGAGCATATATCTAGCAGGTGCACATACAGGTGCTCCTGTATAATGCTGTGTAAAAATCATACCGTTGCTAGCTAGTTCATCAAGATTTGGGGTTTCAATTTTTTTCTGACCGTAGATGCCTATATCACCATACCCTAAATCATCCGCAAGAATATAAATGATGTTAGGTTTAGATCTTAATTTTTCTTTTTTAAACTCTGCTTGGCAAGTCAAAAATAGACTAGCAAATGGAAATAAAAATAAACACAATTCTTTCATCAAAATTTTTGATTTTTCTCTTTTCACTCGAAATTCAATTCACCCTTTCTTTAATTTCCTTCATCGATTTTATCATTTCTTGAACTTTTTCAGGATAGTCAGAAGCCAAATTTCTGAGCTGTTCTAAATCATCTGACAAATTATATAATTGGAAATCTTGACTATTTGCAGTTTCATTTTTTACCCATTGATTTACAATTTTAGGCCCTTCGTACGGGGGTATCATAACCCAGTTTCCTTTTCTTAGAAATATTTTCCCAGATGCTTCCAAAACCAACTGATCTCTTCCCTTTTCCGATTTACCAAGAAAAGAATTTAATGTGTTTTGACTATCAAAACTAGGATTCTCAATACCAACCAAATTTGAAAAAGATCCCATAAAATCTAATTGGCAAACTAGAGCATCTGATACTCCCGGTGTAATCTTTCCTGGCCAACTTATTATAAAAGGTACCCTTGTCCCTCCTTCAAACATGCTATATTTTCCACCTCTTAAAAGACCAGATGGAGTGTGATCTCCAATTTTTTCTTCGGCTTCATCTTTATATCCGTCATCTAAAACTGGTCCATTATCACTAGAAAAAACTACCATCGTGTTTTCGGAAAGACCCAATTCATCTATTTTATCAAGGACCTGTCCTATTGCCCAGTCTGCTTCAAGGATAGCATCTCCTCTTGGTCCCATTCCTGAGCTTCCAACAAAACGTGGGTGAGGTACACGAGGTACATGAGGTTGGTGTAGAGAATAGAAAAGAAAAAAAGGATTGTCCTTATTTGATTCTATAAACTTTTTTGTCTTTACTAAAATTGTGTCTGACATGTTCTCATCTATGTATAAAGCAGATTTTCCACCTTTCATAAAGCCTATCCGCGAAATACCATTATGTATACTCATGTCGTGACCGTGACTTGGGAAAAGTTTTAATAACTGAGGGTTTTGTTTGCCCGTAGGCTCCCCAATAAAATTTTCAGTATAACTTACTTTTAGTGGATCTTTTTTATCCAAATTTAAAACCTTATTATTCTCTAGATATACAGATGGTACTCTGTCATTAGTAGATGCAAGAATAAAGGAATAATCAAAGCCTATATCATTCGGTCCTGGAGATATCGATTGATTCCAGTCTAAATTTTCATCACCAAGACCCAAATGCCACTTCCCAATTATTGCTGTTTTATAGTTAGCTTTTTTTAGTAAAGAGGGTAATGTTTCCTTTGATAAATCAAATAATAGTGGTGCATTACCAGGCAAAATTCGTGCTCTTTGATTTCTCCAAGGGTATTCTCCAGAGAGAATTGCATATCTACTGGGTGTGCATGTAGCTGAAGTTGAATATCCGTTAGTAAAACGAATGCCATTTTCAGAAATTCTATCAATATTAGGGGTAGATAAAGTGCCCACGCCATATGAACTAACATCTCCATATCCCAAATCATCCATGTAGATTAAAAGTATATTTGGATTTTTTATTTCTTCTTGAGATTGTCTACAAGATTCTATCAAACTAACTAGAACAATAAGAAAACCATATTTTAAAATGGACAAATTCATATACGTTATTTAGTACCTAAATATAATAATTAGTAGGCTGATTTAATAAGGGGGATCGGTTGTGGGGCAAAACAATAATTATTATCGAAGTGGTTTTTTAGAGTAGAGGATTTTTTCTCTATAGGAAATGATAAGGTAAAAATTTCCATTTTTTGTAAATTGCTAAAGTGAGAATACTCTTATTATTATCTTTAATACTCCTCCTATCATTATCTTGTTCAGAAGAAAATAATGAAACTAGTATTTGTCCAGATGGTAATTGTTGGGTAAGACTTTATACAGATTTTGGTGAAGACTCTAATGGTTATCATAATGTGACACCTGAATGGTTCTCAGAAACATCAGGAAGATTTAACCTTCATATTGAATCATCACCTACAGTTGGAAGGTGTCAATATAATGGTGTTACAGTTGTGAGTTCTAAACTTGATTCAAATACTTATTGGGAAGTACAAAGTGGTCTGTCTTTTACTTTTGGATTATACAATCCATTTGAAAGTTTATATACCCAACAAGGAAATATCATAAAAGTAAGAGATACAACAGTTACAATTAATTATTTTCAAGGCGAAATAATTCCTGTAGTTCAAGAAAGTTCCATCAGTCATGATGTGAAAGATAAAATGAGTTGTTATGGTTGGGATAACCCAAAAAGTGGACCTACTCCTATAGAGACTGGTAATTGCATTTTGTATACAAAAAGAATTGTAGGTCCTTTAATTAGAGAAATGATAGGTGATACGATAAAAATATATTCTGAAACTTTCTTTGATTGTGGATTAAATTCAAAATCGGTAAGAGATTCAATTAGTGTAATCATAAAATAGAATTGACAGAATATTTTGTGCTAAGGACGATTTAAATTATTACTATTTTTTTTTGTAAAGTTCAATAAATTTTTTAATCTCAGGATCATTACTAAATGCGATCTTAGATTTACTAATTACTTCATTAATTTTGTTTTTAAAAGACTTTTCAATTATTGTTCTGGACATAGACTCAGGGGTAGCCTTATTTGCTAAAGACATTTAAGAGCCCATAGGGTATTTTAATTCATCAAGTTACTCTTCTTCTAATTGGTTAAATGGGATTCCTCTTTGGGATAAAAAAGATGAAGAAGTTGGTCATGGATTAAAACCAAGTTGTCAAGTAAATTATAATTCTATAAAATTAATCTGATAGAAATTCTATAGCTACAAAATAAATTAAACCGATTAAAAATAATATTGTACCGATTATTATCCAGTCATTTTTATTATTTTTTGAAATTACTTTTTTCTTATCCCTTAATGTCTTTTCAAGTTCAGTTACTAATAGTTCTATATTATGATTTGAACTATTTGATATTTTTAGTTTAGAAATACATTCTGAAGTTTTAGCTTCAAAAGCACTTGAGTCTTCTCTCCAACTGTTACTGGATGAGTTAATAGAATTCACACAATAAAGTCCAAACTCATAAATCTCATTCACACTACTAGGTATTGTAGTCGATAATACAATTTTAGCTATTTCTTGTTCATAGTTAAGATCATCAACATTCAATAAAGATATCTTCTGAGTCATTGTATTCAATAGTTCAGATTGTTTTCTTGAATTCAATTCATGTCCACAACTTGGACAATTTAATTGGAATGATTTAACTGATTCTCCACAAGAGGGACATACTTTAATGTTTCCAACTTTTTCTTTGGTTTTGAGTTTTTTAGATTCATGTAGTCTTCCATCAAGAATCATCTCAACCTCATCAGGATCCACATCAAATTTCTCAGCTTTTTTAATTATAACTGCTCTTTCCTTATCAGTTATTTCTCCATCTGCAATTGCAAGTTCTATGAGTCTTTCTATCTCTGTATTCATAAATTTTTTAATATTCTTCTAGCAA
Organism: Bacteroidetes bacterium SCGC AAA795-G10; assembly: GCA_003130815.1. Taxonomy (GTDB): domain Bacteria; phylum Bacteroidota; class Bacteroidia; order Flavobacteriales; family Flavobacteriaceae; genus MS024-2A. Next base: position 548,801 of record QFDA01000001.1, read on the forward strand.
TTCTACTTTGTTTTTCAGATTTTTCACTCTATAATTATGGATTGGTTTTATTATAAATATAAGGAGAAGTGATATTAAAAGTAGAACTCCTACTCCATACTCATAGTCAGAAATAAAATAAAAAACCCATGTTGAAGCCAATGAAATAAAAAGTAAATACAGTGAAATTCTAGCAAATTGTTTTCTTTTCTTCAAATAAATTTCTTCGAAATAAAAGGACGTTTTAAATAAACTTTTTATGTTTTCCGATATCACTAAAATTTTTTTGTTTAATTCAGATTCTATCCCACTTTTGTTTGAAAAACTTATCTTTAAGATTATTTCTTTTGATTTAAAATAAAGTACGTCATTAATGTACACCTGTTCAAATGAATTTGGACTTTCTATCACAAGACTTTTTAAAAACATCAACAGTTCAATAAGACTATTAATATCTTTAGGAGTTGATAGATTTTTTATGGTGTCAACCAGGTTTTCAGAATTTATAATTTCATTCTTAAAATTGTTAACTACTTTACTTTGTATTTCATTTTTAAAACTTGTTCCACAAGATTTGCAATAAGAATCGTACTGATACAATACGTCTCCACAATTTGAACATTTATAAAGATCCCCGTATTTTATTTTATTTTTATGTTCTTTGGACTTCTTTTCTTCTATAATTTTTTTAATCTCCTCAATATTTTCATCTAATTCTCTTGCTCGTGCAAAGATTAGTTTCTCCTCATCTGAGGAAATTTTACCATCTAATAAACATATATCAATAATTCTCTCTAAACTACCATTCATTTTTTATCATTCTAGTTAGTTTGTATTGGTAGATTAATCCAACAATTGATAAATGCGTCTTTTTATCTAGATGTTTCATGAAATTATTCCCCCTTTTTATGTCAATAAATCCTTTTATAATCAAAATTGGAATTATTTGAATAATTGATATATAAATTACTCCTAACAATTCCTCAGATATAGCCATTTTAAGCTCGGGTTTAGACATAATGAAAAGAATAATTGGAATAAGAATTACTGAAATCATTATTTGATTTAAATGTTTATTTCTTTTCATAATGCTTTTTTTTAAAAAGCGGGTTGTCATATAGTCAGTTTTTGAATTTTCTTTAAACTCTTCTATGATTAAATCTAAAAAAGATAATCTCGAATCGTTTAATTTGATTAATTCAATTTTATCAATTATTCTACTGGAAAACTTTTGTAATTCATTATTAACTTGGGCTTGAAAAATTGACGGTTTTTTAAAAACTAGATTTTCTGAATTAACAAAGAGTTCTATTAAAGTTTGTGTGTCATTGGGAAATTTAAAACTTTGTATAAATTTTATGACATCAGTAATATTCTTGTTTTTTACAACTTCGAAAAATTTGGAATTAAATTTTTGTATTTCGGTTGATGCAGATACATTCGAAAAATAAATTCCACAATCTTTACATTTAACACTAAATAGTTTTATATCAGATCCGCAAGAAGGACATGACTTTATTGATGAGGATTTTTTAGAAATTTTGGAAGAAATTTTATTTTCTATGTATAATGAAAGTTCGTCTCTATTAAATCCCATTTCTTCCCCTTTTGAAAGGATTTTATTTTTCTGTTCTAATGATAAACTCTCCAGATCAGGAAAATCAACTAAAATTTTCTCAAATTCTCTAATCATAAATCACTTTTGTTTAGACTGTATGTGATTAACAAGAATACTGATAATAAAATTCCTGAAAAAAGCACGTATGTATTATCTCCAAAAAATTTATTCAGTTTTAAAAAAGATAGAATGATCATAACTAAATAGAAAAAAAACGAGATGATTCTTGTATTGACAAGGGTTCTGGAGTTTTTACTTGTATAAATTAGAGAGGGAACTAGAATTGAAATTGATATAATTGAAAAACCAATAACAAGAATTAAATCTTTACTTTCATTATAAAGATAAAATCCAAGAGTTAATGATAATATAATACCTATAAAGGTTAAAGGTAGATTAAATCTCATAGTGAAATATCCTTTATTTTTGACCATCCACTCATTCCATCACACCAAATCAGGTTTTCTTCATTCAAATCACCATTATTAAGGTGACTCATAATTTGATTTTTAGATAATGGCCCTTGAGGGATATCATTTAATACAACATGATATTGTTTATCTTTAATTATAGGAACATCAGTGTTTTTAAATTGAGGAGTTTGCATTTGGCTCATACTTTGATTCATAATACTCATCATCTGTTGTGCCATTGACATCCCTATCCCAAATTCTACTAACTTGTCAATAGAGTTAAACATATTATTATCCATAATTTTACTTTTTTGGAGGTGGGGGTGGGGGCGGCGTTGATTTGTTCGGTTGGCTTTTTGACCCCAATACTTCTTTCAAATCAAGAATGTTTGAAGCTTCACTCCAATCATTCATTCCCTCTGTCCACACCATTGATTTATTATTAAAAAGATTATTTTGTTTTAATTGATTTAACTGTGATTTATTAAAAGGGCCGGTCTTTTCTCCGTCAGCTGCTACATAATACAATTTTTGTTGAGGTGTTGGTGGTGGCCCTCCTTGATTTGAATTTGGATCCATAGAATTGCCCATTTGATTCATCATATTTGCCATTTGGTTACCCATAGCTCCTCCCATCATCATTCCAGTCATCATCCCTGCTGGATTCATTGAACCATCTCCTCCTCCTCCTAAATTCATATTCCCCATTTGGCCTAAACTTTCACCTGCTGTTTTAAGTACTTCTTTCTGAGCCTCAGTTAGTATATTAAGTTTATGAGTTTCAAAATTTGCAGATTCCGTTTGAAGTTTCTGAGCTCTTTGCATTTCCTCTCTTTGAACCTCTAATGTTTTTTCAAGGTTTTCAGAATTGATTCTTTGTTGATCTTGTAAATTTTTGATATTCACATCAGATTGAGCTTGAAGAGTATCAATTTCAACATCTGTTTGAGTTTGTACTTTTCTCTCAGTAATATCAGCTGTTAACGATCTTAATTTTCGATATGCTTCGCTTTCTTTATCAATATCAATCAGATCTATATTTAACATATTAAATTTTATTCCGAAGAGTTTTTCCAATTCACCAACAGTTTTACTCTTAACCTCATCGTTTATTTCATCAAGTTGAGTTTCAATTTGTACCACAGGGATATTATTTTTTTTAGGAACATTTATAACAGTCGTTTTGATATACTTGTTAATTGAAGGTCTCATTTTCTCTATCATTTGTTCTGGAGAAATGTCTATCAACCTGTGAATTTTTATAAATTCTTTAGGATCATCAATTTGTGATAGTAACTGATATTTTACTGCACATTGAACAGGGAAATCAATGTATCTTGGATCAAATACATCGAAATATGGAACTCTTCCTGAAAATTCAATTATAGGACTTAAATTAATGAAATATACTTCTGCTGGAAAGGGAGTCCCTCCTGCGTAAGCCATCCCAACTATTCCAGCAATTATTGGTAGGTTGGCCGTTTTAAGAATATCATCATAAGGTCCTTCAAGGAAATCTTGTACAGTTCCGTCTTTTTGTTTGTAAACGAAAACCGCCATTTCACCGTCTTTAACCCTAAGGGAACTACCAAACCTTATATTGTTTTCTTTTTTAGTAGAATTTGCTTCATTTCCTTTTGGTCTCCATTTCCAGACCAAATAGTTTTCTTCATCACATCTGATGGAATCCATGATCCCACCTTCTTTTTTACTGTTAAATAATCCCATGTTGTTTTAAATATTTTATATAAAAATTATTATTATTAATCAATTTAAATATGACTAAATTTAAGAATTTTATAATTATTGTATAAAGTGAAGATATTATATGTAGATCTTGATGGAGTAGTTGCTGATTTTGAAAAAGGGAAAAATAATCACCCTCTTTGTAATGTTTCACCATACAAGAGAAGACCTGATAAATTACCTGGAATATATGAGAATTTAGATCCGATTAATGGAGCGATCGAATCCGTTAATCTACTTTTGCTAAGCACCAAATTTGATGTTTATTTTCTTTCAACTGCTCCATGGGATAACCCTAATGCATGGACCCATAAAAGGCTTTGGATTACAAAATATTTTGATGAAAAATTAATTCGAAAAAGATTAATACTATGTCATCATAAACAACTCATGATTGGAGATTATCTAATCGATGATAGAAGGTTTAATGGAGCTTCGGAATTTAAGGGAGATTGGATTCATTATGGAAGTGAAAATTTTCCAAATTGGAAAAGTGTTTTAAATTACTTGGGTTTATAGTGTATTTTGATTCAATAATCTTAAGTGAATTATTAGACCAAATTATTGGACTTTACTTTATAAATCATACGTTTAGTTTAAAAGGCAGTTTAGAATGGTATCCTATTACTGAAAAACAAAAAGAAAGGCATTTTAAAAAGTTTGGAAAAGAATTAAAACCTCAAAGGAGAAGATATAAAATAAAGGAGGTTTTTTGGGAAGGAAAAAAGGTGGATGATAAAGGAGGTTATAGTTCATCCCACCATCATGTAGTTATTAGTGATATTGAAGATCACGGTGTTTTTTATGTTATGAATGACCATAAAGTAGGAAATATGGGTCAAACATTTAGGTATAAATTTCAAATAAAAGACTTTCAAAAATCACTGAATCTTTCTGATTTAAATATTGAATTGTTAGATAAGACGATGACAATGATTCGGTAATTTTTATTGAGGTAAAAAATCTATTCGCCTTTCATGATCAAATCTGTAAAATCAAATAGGATTTATTAATGCCTGTCCCTTTCCAAATTCAAAGTTTTATGTAGATTAATTTTCAATTAGCTATATAACTGTGTAAATAAAAATTCATCTCTTTTAGTTGTTGTTAAGTGCCTTTTCAAAAAATGACTGATTTTAAAATCATATAACTTTGTTAGGTAATAAAAGGATGATATAAAATCCCTACTTAAATCCTAAAATTTTTTAAATTTATTAATGAACTTCAACAGATTAATAAAGGATTCAAAAAAAGGATTAAAAAGAAAAATTTCATCGAGAAGGGAAAAAACGTCAGTATCAGTTGAGGAATTCTTTAATCTTTCCGAAAAGTATTTCAAACAGAATAATGAGGGTGAAAACCTTATCATTAAATATGATTCAAAAGATAAAGAGATACTTGTATTTATTTTGAGGTGGTATTATAACTTATGGATTGATATTAATGAAAAATCAATTGAGGTTTACTCTTCTTTTCCAAAAGAATTTGAAATTATTAGTGAGGTCAATAAATTAAATCATCCTCACACTCCAAAAACTTTTAAAAAAGGAACTAAAATGTATTTTAATTCGTCTAGTTACTCTTCTTCTAATTGGTTAAATGGGATTCCTCTTTGGGATAAAAAAGATGAAGAAGTTGGTCATGGATTAAAACCAAGTTGTCAAGTAAATTATAATTCTATAAAATTAATCAGATAGAAATTCTACAGCTACATTAAATACTTAAAAAACCCCTAAACCTTTGTTTTATAAAGGATTAGAGGTTTTTGTTGGTGGTCCCACCTGTCCCAGAATCAGGGTTATATATTTACTGATTATCAAATAGTTAGGTGTTTAAGGTGGTTCGAAGTTCGAACCAACCGAAAAATCATGATTTTTTGACTTTACCCTAGTTCAAGTTCTTTTAGGACTATTGTTTTGAATTGTCACATGTAGAAAATAAAAAACTATTCCCCCAATAATTGTCCATATTACGTCATTCCAATCAAAAACTCCTCTTCCGGGTGTATAGATTGTTATGAACTCATTTCCAATTAGACCAATCATAGAAATGATTATTGACCACTTTAATCTATTTCTGTAAAAAGATGTATTAGGTTTAAAAATCTCTGGAATAGTTACATAAAACAAACTAGGTAGACCAATACCTGGAAGGAAGTTAGGAATTACTCCAAGAAAATAAATTATTAGGTCATTTCCTCCTTCATAATTTGGTCTGATGTAATCTTGAACCAATCCGAATGTTAAAAATGAAAGTCCAAAAACTATGTAATAGGAGTATTTTCTGTTCATTCCCTTTCAAAATTAAATATTTTGGTTCGAAACTAAGTGGGGTAATGATTGAAAATTAGTTTCCCTAAAATCCAAATTTTTTTTAATTTTGACTTATAAAATGAAAAAAGATGCAATTAATTAGACAAAAAATCAGATTTTCGCCCGTAGTTTTTGTTTGGTCAATTGGAAAGAAATTCAGAAAACTTTCACCAGATAATTTAATAATCGGGCTCACAGAACTGCAGTTAGTTCGAAAATTATCGAGGTTAATCTTCCCTTCCAAACTCACTTTTTATAGGAAGTAAACTTTTCGAATTTAAGTTTTATGTAGTAATCTTACTAAAGAGATAGCTAAGGAATTAACATCAATCTCTATGTTTACTTCTATTTGATATTTGTATTTAGTATTATGAAAAAGTTAGACACAGTAATTCTTACGGTTTCATTTTGGTCCAGTATTATCACTTATGCACAAAAAATCGATTCCATAAATCCTTCAGAGGAGAAAATTAAAGTAAATAAGGTGTTTGATGAGCATGGAAATCTAATCAGATATGATTCAATTTATAGCTATTCCAGTACTAACTACAATATGGATACCAAAAAAATGGACTCTTTAATTAAGCAATTTTTTCCAAATCGAGGAACTATGCCATTTAAAGAACCATTTGATGATTTTGATTTTGGTTTCCCAAACTTGTTTAATCAAAACTTTAGAAACCTTGATTCCATTTGGCAACAAAGGTTAAAAGGGCAACAAAAATTATTTGATAGTATTTTCAATAGGCATCAACCCAAAAAAGAGAAATCATCCACAAATAAAATCTAAATAATTATTCAATCAAATTAATACATGCTATATCAACTATGGATATACAAATAGAAAAACTAACTAAGACCTACGGACCTCAAACCGCTGTAAACGATATCAGTTTTGACGTTAAGACAGGAGAAGTTCTTGGATTTTTAGGCCCTAACGGAGCAGGAAAATCTACCACAATGAAAATGATTACCGGCTATATAGGCATTGAAAAAGGGGATATTCAAATAGGAGGAAAAAGCGTTACGGACCCTACGTATGATTTAAAAAGGCACATTGGTTATCTCCCTGAAAATAACCCCTTATACCTTGATATGCCTGTGATAGACTATTTGGAGTTTTGTGCGTCCCTCCAGGGTATAGAAAAACAGAATATCAATAAAAGAATTCGTGAAATGGTAGGGGTTTGTGGTTTAAATAGGGAAAAGCATAAAAAAATAGGAGAACTATCTAAGGGATACAGGCAACGTGTAGGCCTTGCTCAAGCCATGATTCACGACCCTGAAATTCTGGTTTTAGATGAACCTACAACAGGGTTAGACCCCAACCAAATTATAGAAATTAGAAAACTAATTCGTGACTTGGGAAAAGAAAAGACCGTTATACTCAGCACACACATTCTACCAGAGGTAGAGGCTACATGCGACCGTATTCTTATAATCAATAGAGGTAAGATTGTAGCTAATGGCACATCGGAAACACTTAGAAAGCAGTCGCAAGGGAATGAAATATTAAAGCTTCGTATTGAGGATGGTAAAGCAGATAAGATTTTAAAATCCCTACGGACATTGGACACTGTCCAATCGGTAGCATGTATTGAACAAAATCAAAATGTATTTGAAGTACAGAGCCTTGTCGAACAGACCTCTAAACGAAATGTATTTAACCTGTGCGTTCAAAACAAATGGGTGCTGACGGAACTCACACCATTGGAAACGAAACTTGAGGATATTTTCAGAAACTTAACATTAAACTAAATATGAAAACAATTTGGATAATAGCTAAACGAGAATTGGCAACTTTTTTCGACTCCCTTATAGCCTATATTATCTTAGGACTTTTTTTAGGATTTAGCGGCTTTTTTACTTGGTTGTATGGCAATGATATTTTTCTAGTAGGTCAAGCCAATTTGCGCGTATTCTTTAGCATTGCTTCATGGAGTCTTTTCTTTTTCATTCCTGCCATAACCATGAAAATGTTGGCTGAGGAGAGAAAAACAGGAACATTGGAACTTTTGCTTACCAAGTCGGTATCAGACCGACAATTGATTCTTGGAAAATTCTTAGGGTCGGTCTTGTTAGTCTGTATAGCCCTATTGGCGACCTTACCTTATGTTATAACTGTTTCCAGTATTGGTAATTTAGATAATGGTGGAACTATTTGTGGCTATTTTGGCTTACTGCTAATGAGCATCACATATACTGCAATTGGAATTTTTGCAAGTAGTATAACCACAAATCAAATTGTGGCATTTATGACCGCCCTTTTTATCGGGTTATTTTTCCATATCATTTTTGGCGTTTTGGCCCAGAACTTTACGGGAAGTATAGGACAGATTTTTGAAACCTTAAATCTTCAATCCCATTTTGAATCCATTTCCAGAGGCGTTATAGATTCTAAAGACCTGGTTTATTTTCTATCTATAACAGTTTTGGGGCTTTATCTTGGAGAGTCGTCATTATCAAAAAGACATTCTTCTTAATCAATTATTAAAGCATGAATCTGACCATTGAAAAAAATAAAAACACATAGATGAAAAAGACAAACGTAACCATACTATTAATTTTAAGTATACTGTTATTTGTGAACTTATTGTCCGAGGAATATTATTTTCGAATAGATTTAACCGAAGATAAGCAATATACTTTAAGCGAAGCAACTGAAGATATTATGAAATCGCTAGAAAATCCAATTACGGTCAAAGCTTATTTTACAGAAAACCTTCCGCCAGATATTGCAAAAACCAAGAATAATTTTGAAGAGTACCTAATAGAATATGCTCGAAAATCAAATGATAATCTAGTATACACCTTTATTGACCCCAACGAAAATGAGAAAACAGAGCGAGAAGCTGTGGAAGCTGGTATTAATCCAGTCATGATTAATGTTAGGGAAAAGGACCAAATGAAACAGCAAAAAGCTTTTTTAGGAGCCGTTCTAGAATTGGAAGAACAAAAAGAAGTTATTCCATTTATACAACCTGGAGCCCCTTTGGAATACCTCTTGTCGTCATCCATAAAAAAGATAGCGGTAACCGATAAACCTGAAGTTAGGCTCATGGAAGGTAATGGACAAGCCTCCATTTCAGAACTTTCTCAGGTAAAAACAGCTCTAGATGTTTTATACGATTTTAATTCTACTAAAGTAAATGATATAACACCTGTTCCAGAAAACACAAAGACTTTGGCTATTATTCGTCCTACGGATACCATTAATAATGAAAGTCTTAACCAGTTAGACAAATTCCTAGAAAAAGGAGGTAATCTATTTATAGCTTTGAATAGGGTAAATGGTGATTTAAATAATGCCTATGGAACTAGTCAGAATACAGGTTTGGAAAAATGGCTGGAGTCAAAAGGTTTAGAAGTCCGAGAAGACTTTGTGATAGATGCACAATGTGCTAGCGTTGGTGTACAACAACGACAGGGATACTTTAATTTCACTTCCAATGTTTCTTTTCCTTATATCCCAATCATAAGTCAATTTGCAGACCATCCAGCTACTAAAGGTCTGGAAGCCGTAGTGATGCAGTTTGTTAGTTCATTAAAATTTGCTGCCAAAGATTCCCTTACCACATTTACTCCTTTGGCCTTTTCATCTAAAAATTCTGCAAAATTAAAAGCTCCACAGTTTTTTGACATTCAAAAGCAATGGACTGAAATGGATTTTAATGCGCCTAATCAGATAGTTGCAGGGGTTTTGGAGCAAACACATGATAATGGTAACAAGTCTCGTATTTTTGTGGTTGCGGATGGAGATTTTCCTATTAATAGTGGACAACAGCAGTTACAATCAGGAAATGTCAATCTTATGGTCAATGCTATTGATTGGTTAAGCGATGACACAGGATTAATTGACTTAAGGAATAAAGGGATAAGATATCGCCCAATAGACGCCTTGGAAGATAGTACTAAAACGACCCTGAAATATTTCAATTTTTCACTGCCTATTATTCTAGTAATCATCTATGGTGTGGTAAGGATGCAGATGAACAGAAATAAGCGGAGTAAAAGAATAGAAGAGAACTATGAATAATCAACTAAAGATTTAACTCATGAAAAAAAATAACATATTAATATTAGTATTAGTAGGTCTAGTATTACTATTTGTAACAACAAATTATTTTAAAAAGCATAGCAGTGCTATCTTTAAAGCTGAAGTGATTCAGTTTGATTCTTCTACGTTGAATAAAATAATTATTCGTCCGCCATCTTCTTCGGAGGAGGAGCCAATTATTATTTCAAAAGATGATGATAATTGGCAAGTTGCCCAAGGCACTATAAAAACCCTGGCGAATCAATCTACTGTTAATAGTGTACTAGGTCAGTTAGAGCAAATAAAAACCGAACAGTTAGTCTCTAAAACCAAAGAAAAATGGGAAACATATGAGTTAACGGATACTTTAGCACAATGTGTTGAAATTTACCAACAGGGCAAGGAAAAGCCAACAAAGCTATATTTTGGAAAAACAACATATAAACAATCCCAAAATCCGGGATATGGAGGACGCCCCTCTGTTGATGCCTCTACCTATTTCAGAATCAATGAAACTCCCAGTACATACGCTATAAAAGGCGGACTTTCCAATACATTTAAACGGAAATTTAATGCATGGCGAAATACAGAGTTCATCAAGCTTAATAAAGATTTAATTACACGATTAAAATTTGAGACTAATAAAAACAACACTTTTTCTCTTTCCAAAAAAGAGTCTGATTGGTTTATGGGAGAGATTTCACCAGATTCTACCAAAGTGGCTCAATATCTTAATACCTTACGTTACCAAAGTAGCTCACAGTTTGTTGATGGATTTAAGCCTAAAGGTAATGCGGATTATACCTTGACAATCCAAGGTGATTCAACTGAAGACTTGATTATAAAAGCTTACAGGGATTCTACAACAAACAAATACATCCTGAACGCATCCCAATATCCAAATGTCTTTATTGAGAGTGATTCAACAGAGCTATTCAAACGCCTATTTGTAAATCAAGATTATTTTTTGAAATAATCAAATAATGAAGCAATGAGATGAAATGATAGACTCTCATAAAAACTTTTGAAAGTGCTGTTATTACTAGCAACAAAGATAATTCAAAGATTGGTCCAAAATTGAGGGGTACGGGATATCAAGCCAAAAACTAGGGACAAATCTGTGGACAAATAAGAAAAGGCGCAAACTGCAAAATCGCTGTTAACGCCTTTGATTGTTGGTGGTCCCACCTGGGCTCGAACCAGGGACCAACTGATTATGAGTCAGCTACTCTAACCAACTGAGCTATAGGACCTATTGTACTGTTTATAGTACTTGTGAGAGTATTTTACTTAAATTGTTATTAGGGTAGTTTTAAAAATCACAACCAAAATCACAATATTGTTAAAAGTATGGTACTCTATCAACCTATTAAATAGGCACTCAAATATAAATAAAAAGAGATAATGGATAACCCCCTCTTATACCCTTTTATATGTACTAGGATTTTTCTCCAAGTAAGAATATATAATCTGACTAATAATAGGTCGTTTGGGATATTTTTAGTGTACCAACCTTGTAATGCTTACCAATCGTAAATTAGTCGCAAGGAAGTAAACTTGACATCCAATAATTCATTAATTCAATCTGCTCTGGAGTAATTGTTTTATATACATTTTCTGTTATACCAGAATATGAACTATTTTGTCTAAAATAAAGAACGCCACTATCTAACGACAATGTATATGTAGGTGCACCTTCACTATCTCTTTCAAAAGTCATATCAAAGGGAGATTCATTTAAAAAAAATGTATCCTCAATAAGCCAACCATTAGGTTGACCAAAGTCAGTCCAACACTCATATGCTATATCAAAAACTCTTGGGTCAGAAAAGACATTATTTTGAAAAAATTTAGTGAACTGATAGATTTTAGCATCATTATTTCTTAACCAATCATTGTAATAAGTTTCATTAAACCATAATTGATTATCGCTTGTTAATGAAGAAAGTTTTTCTCTTAATGTTAGTTCTTCATCTTCTAAAATATTTGTTTTTGATTCTTCTGATGCTTATTCGGAATCGTTCATATCGTTTGAACATCCGACAATAAAAAGTGATATTAATAAAAAATAGAAATGCTTCATTTAATATAGTTTTTCATAGCTCAAACATAATGGACTCTGCCAGAATAATGCTTCTACTGTCTAAGGTAGTTGGACTCTGGATGTATGATGTTTCCAACTGCCATTAGTAATCCATAATTCATTTTTTGTTTTTTTGAATATTTACTATAGTGTCATTACCCATAATAATAAGTACTTTTTCTTTACTATTATTTTCTTTTTGAGAATTAGAATTGATGTGAATTGAATCCTCATCATCTATAATGTCAACTTTTACATCTGATAAATCAATTATCTCTAATTTATCTTCTATTTTATCTACTGCATTGAATATGAAACCTCCAATAGCAAATGAAAATACAAGAACTAAAATGAGTTGAATTACAAATAGAGATAAAGCAGTTATTCCTAGTACTTGGAGTATTTTTTTTAAGTCCATAATTCTTGATTTGTCTTTCGAAATTACCATAATTTGTCAAATTATTTATCAAAATATTTATTGTTATAAAATCTGGCAGTTCTAAAAGTGTCAGAACTTGAAAAAACTTGATTAATCAAAACTATGGCTTTCTTTTTATGGTGTGAGTTGATGTGACATTAAAGTTATCTTTCCATACCTCTTCATTTTTATTCTTGTCTCTTTCATATACTTCTATAAAGATTGGCTCATCCTCTTTTTGCTCTTCTTTTATCATCATAGCTTGAAGTCGAGGTAGTGTATATTGTAAAGCTATCTGGAGCATTTTAATTTTTTGATTATTGTCTAGCTCTTGAATGTCTAATGAGTTGACTAGTTCGTCAATAAGGTTTTGTAATTTATCTCTGACCTCAGCAGTAATTTTATTTGGAGTTCCAGATGTTCTTCCCATAGTTATATTATTTTAGTTATATGTTTGAAAAGGTTAATATCAAGTATGGAATAGTAATTGGTTTATTTCTTACAGTAATGATGATAGCTGTGGATTTAAGCGAAGGTTTAAACTATGACCATTTTTTCTTTGAGGGTTTATTTTACCATTTATTTTTTTCTCTGTTTTGGACTTTTGGTGGCACTTATCTAATCTATCAGATGAGGGATGAAAATCGCACATTGCCAAGTATTAATAAACTTATTTACTTCCTAATTGGATGGAGTGTAATAGTTTTTTGTTTTGCTTTTTTACCTCGCCCATATCTTACTTATTTCACCATAGGTTTAGTAACCACTGGATTTATCTATTTGGTGTATTGGATATTTAAGTAAGAATAGATTCTTGTACTTTATTTTTATAAAACTCCTTGTCAAAGGAATAATCAAAAGTTTTAAATTCTATTTTTTTATCAATTTTTTAAAGTCTATACTTTAATGTATATTGAGATTATATGGAGACAAGTTTGTCAAATATCGACGTATTAATAATTTTAATTTATTTTTCTTTAGTCATTTTAATTGGTATTTGGATATCAAGAAAAACCAAGTCAGGTGATGATCTTTTTTTAGGAGGAAGAAGCCTCACTTGGGGTGTTATAGGACTCTCATTATTTGCATCAAATATATCAAGTACGACAATTGTTGGTCTTACCGGCGCTGCTTATTCAAGCGGTATAGTTCAGTCTGTTTATGAATGGATTTCCGGAATCCCACTTATTATTGCTGCATTGATTTTTGTACCACTATATTTAAATTCAAAGATTACTACAATCCCTGAGTTTTTGGCAAAAAGATTTGACAGAAGGGCACAAGTTTTTTTCTCTGTTATAACAATAATTACAAGCATTTTAATTGAAACAGCGGGGGGCTTATATGCTGGTGCTATTGTTCTTAAAACCTTTATCCCTAATCTAGTAATTTGGCAAACTACTCTTATCCTTGCCCTTTTTGCTGGTATTTATACTGCTTATGGAGGACTCAAAGCTGTTGTTTATACAGATTCTTTGCAGGCAATCATTTTAATATTTGGAGGTATAGTTTTGACCTATATATTATTTGAAAAAATTGACTTTTCACTTGAAACGATGATTGCATCGGCTCCAGAAGGTCATTTTTCAATATATAGACCTATCAATGACAAAACGCTTCCTTGGCCAGGATTATTTTTAGGGGTCCCATTGTTGGGATTTTGGTATTGGTCTACAAATCAGTATATCGTTCAAAGAGTTTTGGGTGCAAAAGATATTAAAAATGCTAGATGGGGTGTTTTGTTGGGGGGGTTTTTAAAATTAATTCCTCTATTCATTATGGTCATTCCTGGGGCAATGGCTATAAGTATTTATACAGGAATAGAAAATCCAGACATGGTGTATCCCACAATTGTATTAAATGCACTTCCAAAAGGTTTAATAGGTTTGGTTTTAGCAGGACTTATTTCAGCAATTATGTCGAGTGTAGATTCAACTCTAAATTCTTCTTCAACTCTCGTTGTTGTTGATTTCGTGAAGCCAAAAATTTCAAATATTTCTTCAAATGATGTTGTGAAATACGGAAGATGGTCAACATTTATTTTCATGATTATTGCAGCTATTTGGGCTCCAATGATTGAATATTTTGGTGGTATTTGGGTCTATTTGCAACAAATGTATGCGATTTTTGTTCCACCTATTGTTGTCCTTTTTTTGGTTGGGGTTTTTGATAAAAAAGGAAATGCGAATGGAGCATATTTAACTTTAATTTTCGGTACGATTTTGGGTATTTTTATTTTCATACTTCAGCAGTTGGGAATTTGGAATATTCACTTTACAATCAACGCAGGTATCGTAGTGGCACTTTCGGCGGTAGTTTTTATTTTATCTAGTAGAATGTCTGCTCCTCCAACTAAAAAGGTTATTGAAGATTTCACTTTTCAAAAACGATTAATTGACCAAGACAATAATTTTAATTACTGGTATCAAAATTATAAGTCATGGGCAGGGTTATTACTTTTATTAATCATATTAATTTTCATAATACTCTTTATATAAATTTAAATGAAAAAAACTTGGTGGAAAGAAGGTATAGTCTATCAAATTTATCCCAGATCTTTTAAGGATTCATCTGGAAATGGTATTGGTGATATCTATGGAATAATTGAGAAGTTGGATTATATTAAGTCCCTGGGTATAAATATGATCTGGATTTGCCCTATGTACAGCTCTCCAAATGAAGACAACGGATATGATATTTCGGATTATAGAAAAATAAGTGAAGAATTTGGTGGAAACAAAGCCTTTGATATTCTTTTGAAAGAGATGCATAAAAGAGACTTGAAACTAATTATGGATCTAGTGTCCAATCATTCTTCGGATGAGCACAAATGGTTTGAAGAATCAAAAAAAGGAGAGGATAATCCTTACCATGATTATTACTTTTGGAAAAAAGGTAAAAGTAACAAACCTCCCAATAATTGGTTGTCTGTCTTTAGTGGTTCAGCTTGGCAATGGGATTCTAATTTGAATAAATATTATTTACATCTCTTTACTAAAAAACAACCTGATTTAAATTGGGAAAACCCTAGGGTAAGAGACGAGATTTATGATGTTTTAAATTTTTGGTTGTCGAAAGGCGTAGATGGATTTAGAATGGATGTTATTTCCTTTGTATCAAAAAGATTAGATTTTCCCTCAGCAAAAAAGGGAACCTCGTTACCTCAAATGATGGGGAACATATATGCTAACGGACCCAGAATTCATGAATTTTTAAAAGAAATGAATAAAAAAGTACTTTCAAAATATGATGTCGTAACCGTCGGTGAGGGGCCTGGGGTAAATTTGAAGACAGGACTCAAATATGTAGACGAAAATGAACAAGAGTTAAATATGGTTTTTCATTTTGATCACCTTCAAATTGATTATGGACCAGAGGGTAAATTCGACCCTCTGCCTATAGATTTCATAAAGTTTAAAAAAGTGTTTTCCGATTGGGATTTATATTTAAAAAATAAAGGATGGAATAGTATCTTTTTGGGGAATCATGATTTTTCAAGAATTGTATCCAGGTTTGGTAATGATCAAAAACATAGAAATGAGTCAGCAAAACTTTTAGCCACATTACTAATGACTTTAAGGGGGACACCGTATGTTTATCAAGGAGATGAAATTGGAATGACCAATGTTAAATACCCTTCCATCGATTATTACGACGATGTTGAAACAAGAAATGCATGGAAAGAGGCTGAGGAGCAGAATAAAGACATGGACATTTTTTTAAAAGCTGTCCATAAGCAAAGCAGAGATAACGCAAGGACACCACTTCAGTGGGACAATTCAAGAAATGCTGGTTTCTCTAGTTCTAAACCTTGGCTAGATGTAAATAAGAATTATAATACGATTAATGTAGAGTTACAGCAGGATAATCCAGATTCAATTCTAAATTATTATAGAGAAATTATAAGGATTAGAAAAAATAATTCAACATTGATTTATGGAGATTTTTTAGACTTGGAGCCAAATAATGAAAAACTTTTTATTTACAAGAGGTGGGACAAACAAAAAACTTTTATTATAGTTCTTAATTTTAGTGATGATAAGATCCTATGCGATTTAAATGATTTAAGTTCAATGATTTTAGTTATCGGAAACTATAAAAAATCAGCATACGGTGAGTCTATGGATCCCTGGGAAGCAAGAGTTTATAGTCATTAGATAAATAATTTTTCCCAACTTATTTAATTTTTTGGTTAGTATCAAGCTCGTGTATATCAAGTGACTTAATTAGGTCATCAATAAGGTTTTGTAATTTATCTCTGACCTCAGCAGTAATTTTATTTGGAGTTCCAGATGTTCTTCCCATACTTTTTATTCTTTTAATGTTCTGTTTTTTTTGACTTTTTATTTAGCTTAGTTTTATGAAATATTTTGCAAAATGGTTTTAATTGGCGAACAATTATAAATTTAATCATCATTATTAGTAGTGTCATTGTCTTGTTCTATAAGAGATAAATTTATGAGCGTAACTATATTTTTAATAGGATTTGTAATAACAACATTATTTATAATTGGACAATTTAAAGAAAAACAAACCGAAGATAAATTAAGAATAGATTATAAAAACTATTACGAAAGATATCACAAAGAAAGAAAGAAAAATCACAAACAAAACTATACAAATAGATACAAGAATCTGACTATAAATATCCTTGTGTCACTATTTTTAGGGGGGTTACAGAGTATAAGGGTTCAAAGAAAATCACAAGTTTTTAAAGGTGGAATCTGATTATGAGTCAGCTACTCTAACCAACTGAGCTATAGGACCCTTATTTTAATTGCATGAATAAATTTTGCAATTACTTTTACAAATATAAATAAGTCTTTAATGTATACAATTTGTTTAAAGATAGATAGATTTTAAAAGTTGCAATAACTATTTTTATGTGATGAAAAAACACATTCTTCTAGCCCTTGGGTTTTCAATAGCGCTAGGAATTTTCTTATTTGTATATTTTGGAATAATTTTTGTTCTATTCATACCTCCACTTTTTCTTTTCTTTTTAAATAAAAGGGACCAATGAACAAAAATTTTTTAAGAATTATTGGTATTCAAATAATACTACTTGGTCTAGTTCTCTCTGTCTTCGAGTTTTTAATTGATAACAGCGAACTTGTTATTGGCTCGGGAATAATATTGATTGCTATTTCCTTTTTTGTAAAAAAATAACTAAAATTTAAACTATTTATTAAACAGCTCTATTTTTAGGCTTTTTATCTGGAAATCTCCCTTGATTTCCCATGCCGTCAAGGTCATTGGAGTCATAAGAGCTCATATTTTCTTTTCTCTGGATTTTGTGCTGCTTTCTGATAATTTTTAAAAGAAAATAAACATATACTACGAATATTACACATCCAATAACAAACATTATTTTATTATTCATGGTCTATGGTTTAATCTTCATTTCTTCTTTGCCTAATGGCAATTGCAAAAGCCAAAATAGTGACTGGCCATAAACCAACGTATAATCCTTCCAATTGATTCCCTGTAAACCAGAGATAAATTGAATAAAGAAAGCTGAAAAATGCTAGAATTATAGGATAATATTTTTCTAAGAAATTCATTTTTGCTTTCAATATACCATTTTATTTAGAAATTTAAAGTATCTGCTATTTCCATTATAAGATATATGAACTAATTTAGGAATGATACATCTTTAAGAATTTTTTCTAACTATTTTTGAAATATGGAGAGATTCGAATCCCCGCGTCAAAAAAAAATTAATAGTGTTCTTCAAAAGGAAATTGCGTCTTTACTGCTAGAATCTATCCGAAGTGAAAACATATCAAATCTTATGATATCTGTCACAAAGGTAAAAGTATCCCCAGATTTGTCGTCCGCTAAAGTTTATGTAAGCATTTTTCCAAATAATAATTATTTAGACCATTTAAGAAATTTGAATTCTAGTCGAATGAGACATGATCTTTCTCAAAGAATGAAAAAACAACTATCTAAAATACCTCAACTAAGCTTTTACATAGATGATTCACTGGATTACATTGAGAATATAGAAAAGGAACTTAAAGCGGGGAGTAATCCTTTTAGAAAGTCTACTAAATAAGGTGGGAAATTAAAGTAAACATGTATGTCTTACGAATTTAAAATAGCATGGCGTTACTTTTTCTCAAAAAGTAAACAGACTGTTGTTAATAGAATAAACAGATTTGCTTTAATTATGGTTGTGGTTACTACAACCTCACTTTTTGTTGTATTGAGTGCCTTTTCAGGGCTAAAAGAATTTGGACTTTCCTTTTCTAATATTTTTGATCCAGATTTTGAGATACTCCCAGAAGAAGGTTCTTATTTGAATATAACTGAAGAAACCATTCTCAAATTAGAGTCAATTCCTGAAATAATAGCTGTTGCTCCAGAAATTGAAAGAAAAGTTTATTTATCGTTTAAAGATAAAAGTCAAATAGCTATTCTAAAAGCAGTCTCCGAAAAGTATACTTCAGTATTAAATATTGACAGTCTAGTTTCTCTTGGAGATTGGCTCTCTTTTAAAGGGCCTGAAGCGGTTGTTGGTTTTGGAATTGCTGGAACTTTGTCCTTAGGTATTTACGATTATAATAATTTTTTAAATATCACCGTTCCAAGAACAGGCCTAAAGGGGCAATTAAATCAAAACTTCTTTAAAACTTTTCCAACTATCGTTTCAGGCCTTTATCAGATAAATGAGGATCTAGACAAAAAGTATATGTTTTCCAATCTTAAGTTTGGACAAAATCTTTTTAATCTTGAATCAAGTGAGTATTCATCTATTGTCTTAAAGGTTGTTCCTGGAACCAAAAAGAAAATATTAGAGAAGCAAATTAAATCAAATCTTGATAAGCCTTTTAATTTAATTTCAAGAGCAGAACAAAATAAAGCTTTATACCGAATGCTTAACACAGAAAATCTTGGTGTATACTTGATATTTTCACTTGTAATGATAATTGGCTTATTTAATGTTATTGGCTCACTTACTATGATGATTTTGGATAAAAAAAGACAGATTAAAATTTTATATGCTTTAGGCGCAACACAAAAGGGAATTCATAATATATTTATGATCATTGGAATTCTTATTTGTGGTATTGGAGGAACCATTGGTTTAATTATTGGCATTTCAATCATATTATTTCAATCTAACTATCCCTTTATATTAGTCCCAGGAACAAATATTGAATATCCTGTCATTTTTGAATTAAAAAATGTACTAATTGTAGTAGCAACTCTTATGTTTTTTGGTGCTATAAGTACAGCTTGGGCCTTAAAAGGTCTTTCCAAAAAAATAAATTAAATAGCCTTTTGAAGAGAATATTTTTCTAAAACTTCATCAAATAAGGCATAGATTGCTTTAGGGCAATTTAAAGTAACCATTTGTTTTCGATAAGACTTGAAATTAGGGTAGCCTTTAAAATAATTTGCATAATGTCGTCTTGTCTCTAATACACCCAAAATAGGACCCTTCCATTTAATGGACATTTCCAAATGTCTCCTAGCGGTTTTTACACGTTGGGTTAAAGTGGGTGGTGGAAGGTGTTTTTTTGTATTTATAAAATGCTTAACATTATTAAAAAACCACGGGTTTCCAATTGATGCTCTACCAATCATAGCGCCGTCAAGTCCATATCTATCTCGCATTTCAATTGCTCGTTCTGGTGTATTAACATCTCCATTGCCAAAAACCGGAATATACATTCTTTGATTGTTTTTAACTTGGGAAATATAGCTCCAATCCGCTTCACCTTTATACATCTGTGCCCTTGTTCTTCCATGAATCGATATTGCAGCACAACCAACATCTTGAAGGCGTTCGGCAACTTCTAAAATTTTTATTGAATTATGGTCCCATCCTAACCTTGTTTTTACTGTAACTGGAATTTTTGTGTGTTTTACAATATGTTCTGTCAGTTTAACCATTTTTGGAATATCTTTTAAAATCCCTGCACCCGCTCCTTTACAAACAACTTTTTTCACTGGGCATCCGAAATTAATATCAATAATATCCGGTTTGGTTTTTTCTACTATTTCTATTGATCGCATCATGGAATCAAGATTAGCTCCAAAGATTTGAATACCGACTGGCCTCTCTTTTTCATAAATATCTAGTTTTTGAATACTTTTTGCTGCGTTTCTGATAAGACCTTCACTAGATATAAATTCGGTATAAACCACATCAGCACCGTTTTCTTTGCAAAGTGCTCGAAATGGTGGGTCGCTTACATCCTCCATTGGTGCAAGAAGTAAGGGAAACGATCCCAAATCAATATTTCCAATTTTTACCAAGCTTTAAAATTTTCTCAAAAATAGTGAAAACAATACTCAAATTTTTTAACAAGATGAATTTAGGACTAATTATGCCACACATAATGTAGTCTAAAAGTTTTCTAAAACAAGGTCTTACAGATTTCAAACTCGTATATTTGTCCGCTATGAATGAAGGAGTTGCATGAAAAATATTAGAAATTTTTGCATTATTGCACATATTGATCATGGAAAAAGTACACTTGCTGACCGTCTATTAGACTTTACAGGATCTGTGGCTGAGCGTGAGAAACAGGATCAACTTTTGGATAACATGGATCTTGAGCGTGAAAGAGGGATTACAATTAAATCTCATGCAATACAAATGGAATACACGCATCTTGGTGAAAAATATACCCTTAACCTAATTGACACCCCTGGACATGTGGATTTTTCCTATGAAGTTTCACGATCTATAGCTGCATGTGAAGGTGCTTTATTGGTAGTAGATGCGGCTCAGAACATTCAAGCTCAAACCATTTCAAATCTTTATTTAGCACTAGAAAATGACCTAGAAATTATCCCAGTATTAAATAAGATTGATTTACCATCAGCTAATGCTGATGAAGTTACAGATGATATTGTTAAACTAATAGGATGTAATGCTGATGAAGTGATTCCTGCTTCAGCTAAAACAGGTGTTGGGATTGAAAAAATATTATCTGCTATAATTGATAAAATTCCAAGTCCAAAAGGTAATTTAGACGAACCTTTACAAGCCCTTATTTTTGATTCAGTTTATAATCCATTTAGAGGGGTGGAAACATATTTCCGAGTGATCAATGGTTCTATTTCAAAAGGACAGAAGATCAAATTCATGGCTACACAAAAAGATTATTTTGCTGACGAAATAGGAACTCTCAAACTCGATAAAGATCCTAAAGGAAAAATACTTGCAGGTGATGTTGGTTATTTAATTACAGGGATTAAACAAGCAAAAGAAGTTAAAGTTGGTGATACAATTACTGATGCTATAGAATCAACAAAAACAGCAATAGATGGGTTTGAAGAAGTCAAACCTATGGTTTTTGCAGGTATTTACCCTGTTGATACTGAAGATTTTGAAGAGCTACGAAGTTCAATGGAAAAACTACAGCTTAATGACGCTTCGCTTGTATTTTCGCCTGAAAGCTCGGCTGCACTGGGTTTTGGTTTTCGCTGCGGTTTTCTAGGTATGTTACATCTTGAAATAATTCAAGAGCGTTTAGAGCGAGAGTTTAATATGGCTGTAATAACAACTGTCCCTAATGTATCTTACTGCGCTTTCACTAAGAAAAATCCTGATAGTATTTTGTGGGTAAATAATCCTTCAGATCTCCCAGACCCGTCTATAGTTGAGAAGGTCAAAGAGCCTTTTATAAAAGCTTCAATTATTACTAAAGCTGAATTTGTGGGTAGTGTTATGTCTTTATGCATAGAAAAAAGAGGTCAAATTAAAAATCAAACGTATTTAACTACAGAAAGAGTTGAGCTGACATTTGATCTCCCATTGGCTGAAATTGTTTTTGATTTTTATGATCGGCTTAAAACCGTTTCCAAAGGCTATGCGTCTTTTGATTATTCTCCAATTGAGATGAGAGAGTCAAAATTAGTTAAAGTTGATATTTTATTAAACTCTAATCCTGTTGATGCTTTATCTGCATTAGTACATTCTGATAATGCTTTTAATATCGGAAAAAAAATGTGTGAAAAGTTACGTGAGCTTATTCCGCGTCAACAGTTTGATATTCCAATCCAAGCAGCTATTGGCGCAAAAATTATTTCCAGAGAAACAATAAAAGCACTTAGAAAGGACGTTACAGCAAAATGTTATGGAGGTGATATCACTAGAAAGAGAAAGTTACTTGAAAAGCAAAAAAAGGGGAAAAAGAAAATGCGTCAGGTTGGAAGTGTAGAAATCCCTCAGCAAGCATTTATGGCTGTTCTTAAATTAAATGACTAGATAATTTTCAAACTATCTTTCTGCTTTCTGCCAGACTTTCTATAAAATTTGATTTTCAATGTTGCATAAAAACCATATTATTTTATAAAAGCAATCGTTAATAAGATGAATTTTTATATTAATAAAGAGGTATGTTTTATTATATTGTTATTTAACAGGGTTTTTTATGATTAAATTTTTACAGACAAGGTATTTAGCATGTTGTCATTTGATCTGGTAAAATTTCTGCAAACAACTGTTAATCCAAAAAATAATTTGAAATATAAATATTTACTGTTTTTATGTTTAAGAAAGATTTGAGAGATATAGTAGATCATTGGAAAAACGACATGATTGCTGCTGTAAGTGTTTCTCTAATTGCTTTGCCGCTTTCACTAGGTATAGCTCTAGCTGCTGGTGCTCCAGCTATGTCCGGTATCATTTCAGCTATTGTAGGTGGAGTAATAACAACTCTTTACAGAGGAGGTCACATATCTATTAATGGGCCTGCTAAAGGTGTTATTGCAGTAATTTTGCTTGGGATTTCATTAATGGATGATGGCTCTGGGCAAGCCTTTAACTATATATTGGCAGCAATTGTTGTTTCTGGTGCTATTCAAACTATACTAGGGATATTAAAGTTAGGGAGACTTGCTGATATCTTCCACCCTTCTGTCATAAACGGAATTTTGGCGGCAATAGGTATTATAATCTTTTCAAAACAAATTCATGTTGCTTTAGATACTCAATCTAATAGCCCCAGTATTATTCAGAATCTAATTGATGCTGTAGTTAAGTTACCCCAAGCAAATCCGTTTGTTGTTATTATTTCACTAACTGGTTTAGTTTTGTTAATTTTTCATTCTAAATTAAATTTTCGTTTTTTTCAAATATTACCTGCTCCTATGTGGGTGGTTGCACTTTCAATTCCTTTTGTGTACGGATTTAATTTTTTTGACAATCACATGCTTTCTTTTATGGGAACCAATTATGAATTAGGCCCTAAACTATTGTTAGAAATCCCCGACAAAATCTCCGGATCAATTATGCACCCAAATTTTAACAAAATAAATACTATCGAATTTTGGACAACTGTACTTTCTATACTTATGATTACAAGTATTGAATCATTGGCAATTGCAAAAGCTGTTGATAAACTTGACCCTTACAAAAGAAAGACAGATCTAAATAAAGAACTGACCGGTATTGGTATAAGCACTATGGCTGCAGGAATGATTGGTGGTTTACCCATAATAGCTGTTATAATAAGGAGCACTGTTAACATTCACAATGGAGCCAAAACTAAATGGTCTAATTTATATCAGGGAATATTTTTATTTCTATTTGTAGTTGTTTTAAGCCCTATTATGCGTCAAGTTCCGCTTTGTGCTTTTGCGATATTACTTGTCTACACAGGGTTTAAATTAGCGTCACCAACTGTTTTTAAACAAGTTTATTCCAAAGGATCTGAGCAATTGATCTTTTTTTTAGCAACAATGATTTTGACTCTTTACACAAACCTTTTAATCGGCCTGCTTGGTGGTTTGCTTTTGGTTTTGGTAAGCCATATGTTACTTGCAAGAGTTTCAATACCTCGGTTTTTTAAATTGGTCTTCCGCTCAGGTTCAAATCTGGTTTCTAACTCAGAAAACGATTATTATCTTAAAATTAAAGGGGTTGCAAATTTTTTAAGTGTTTTCGGTATAAACAATCTTGTTTCCAAAATACCTTCAGGGGCTGATGTTAAAATAGATTTGTCTCAAACAAGGCTTGTAGGTATGACATACATGGACTTTTTGGTTGACTTTTTAAAAGCTCAAAAGGAAACTGGTGGTAAAGTTGTCATTGCAGGTTTAGATTCTCATGTTTCAACCTCGCCATATAATAGAGCTTTAAAAATTTCTCTAAAAAACAATCTTGAGAAATTATCTCCTAGGCAAAAAAGATTACAAGATTTGGCAAATGAAAATGATTATGAATATAACGCAAAAGTGAATTGGAATACATCTTACTTGAAAAAGTTTCACTTTTTTGAAATTCGGCCAATTGAACGCAAAACCAATTGTCTCCGTGGTTTTTTTAGTGAATTTAATGTCGAATGGGAAATTTCTGATGTTACATTTAATGATGGCGCAGCTTTTTCATCTGAGACATTTAACACTACGGTAATGTTTTTGAAAATTAACAAAAACATCCCTGTTTTTGCGATGGAAAAAGAAGGGATTATTGAAAAAATCTTTGATAGAGTTATTGCATTTACAGGGCATAAAGACATAGACTTTGAAATGTATCCTGATTTTTCAAAAAAATTCCTTGTAACTGGTAACGAAGAAACAAAAATACGGTCGTTTTTTACTGAAGGTCTCATCAGTTTTTTTGAGAACAAGCAAATTTATCATCTGGAAAGTAATGGTGAGGGTTTAATAATTTTTGATAAAATTAAATTAGCTAGAACAGATGAGACAATTGCATTAATTGATTATAGTAAAGAATTAGTCAAATTATTACATTAAAAAAAGATATCTTTTTGTTTTAGTTTAAAAAGAAATTAAAATATCAGTCCCGTGAAAATTTATACAATTGAGGCAGGAAATTTTAAGCTCGACGGTGGAGCGATGTTTGGTGTAGTTCCAAAAAAATTATGGCAGAAAACAAACCCTGCAGATGAAGATAATTTAATTGAAATGTCGTGTCGGTGCCTCTTAATTGAAAACGAAAATAGATTAATTTTAGTTGACACTGGTTTTGGAAATAAACAGAGTTCAAAGTTTTTTGGCCATTACAAATTATGGGGAAAACACTCTCTCGAAAATTCATTCGATAAAATTGGTTTTTCCAAAGACGAAATCACTGACGTCTTTCTAACGCACCTACATTTTGATCATTGTGGCGGTGCTGTTGTTCGTGAATCTAAATCGGGTTTGTTATTACCTGCATTTAAAAATGCTACATACTGGGTTCATAAAGCTCAGTGGAAATGGGCAAATAATCCTAATTCAAGAGAAAAAGCTTCTTTTCTAAAAGAGAATATTTTACCGTTGTACGAAAATGGTTGCCTAAAATTAATCGAAGGGGACGGCCCTGTGTTATCAAAAACCCCTTTTCCTTTCAAAATACTTTTGGTAAATGGGCACACTGAAAAACAAATGCTCCCTATAATAAAATATAAAGGGAGACAGATTATTTATGTTGCTGATTTAATACCCACCGTCGGACATCTCCCTATTCCCTATATTATGGGATATGACACTCGACCGCTATTAACTTTAAAAGAAAAGGAAATTTTTTTAAATGATGCGCTGAAGAATAATTCTCTATTGTTCTTTGAACATGATCCTCACAACGAGCTAATTTCACTTCAAAAGACAGAAAAAGGCATTCGTATGAAGGAACAATATAAATTCGATTCTTATTTTAGCGATAAATTATAAAAAAATGAATCGTTCTCAGTTTTATTTGTTTTTCACGTTTCTTCTCATAAGTGCTACTAGGGTTGGTGCTCAATACTGGCAACAATTTGTTGACTACAAAATAGACGTTGATCTTAACCCAGAAACAGCTATTTATTCTGGGACACAAACTGTAGAATATAAAAACAACTCACCTGAAACACTTAAAAAAGTGTTTTTTCATCTGTACTTTAATGCTTTTCAGCCAGGTAGCGAAATGGCTGTACAACAAAAAAATTCTCCTGACAGAAACAGACGTTTTAAGGTGTATGTCGACAGTCTAAACAAAGATCAGCAAGGTTATTTGAAAGTTTCTGATTTAACTCAAGATGGTATCAGTTTAGAAACCGTCACTTCTGAGACAATTCTTGAGGTACCACTAAACACTCCAATCCCCCCCGGTGGTTCTTCGACTTTTAATCTTTCCTTTGAAGGGCACGTTCCAGATGTTATTCGGCGAGCAGGAAAAAACTCTTCTGAAGGGGTGGAGTTCTCTATGGCACAATGGTACCCGAAAATGGCTGAATATGATGTAGACGGATGGAACGCCGATCCTTATATTGGAAGAGAATTTCACGGTGTATGGGGAAATTTTGATGTTAAAATTTCTCTCGACAAAGAATATATGGTCGCAGGTAGCGGATACTTAGAAAATGCCTCTGAAATAGGTATGGGGTACCATGAAAGAAAAAAACCTAAAACGAAAAAGGGGAAAATAACATGGCATTTTGTAGCTCCTATGGTGCATGATTTTACATGGGCAGCGGATAAGGATTACATTCATGATACTTATCCTGGTCCTGACGGTGTAACATTACACTTTTTTTATAAAAATGATTCTGATATAATTTCTAATTGGAAAAAATTACAGCCGGATACCGCTAAAATGATGCGGTATTTTAATAAAAATATTGGTCCCTATCCTTATAAACAATATTCTGTTGTACAGGGTGGTGATGGGGGAATGGAATATGCGATGCTTACTTTAATTACTGGAGAAAGGAAATATGGGTCCTTATTTGGAGTAACTGCACATGAGCTAGCGCATTCATGGTTTCAACATGTTCTGGCAACAAATGAAACAAAACATGAATGGATGGATGAAGGTTTCACAACCTTTATCTCGACGCTTGCTACAAACGAAATTCTTGAAGAAAATAAAGAGTTTCCTTTAGAAAACTCTTATTATGGTTACTACCGACTTGCATTGTCTGGTGGAGAAATGCCTCAAAGCACGAATGCAAATCGATACTATCATAATTATGCATATGAAAGTACTGCCTACAGTAAAGGGGCTGTGTTTTTGAGTCAGCTTGGTTACATTATTGGTTTTGACAATTTAATTAAAACTCTCCAAGAATATTATAGAGATTGGAAATTTAAACATCCTCAACCGAATGATTTTAGAAGAATCGCTGAACGTGTTTCGGGTTTACAACTTCAATGGTATTTAACTGACTGGACTCAAACAACTAATAAAATTGATTATGCTCTAGAGGAGGTGGTTGAGAGTGGTACCTCAACACTTTTAAAAATAAAACGGAAAGAGTTGATGCCTATGCCTCTTGAAATATTGGTTATGTCTAAAAACGGTGAAAGCAAACTACATTACATACCCATCTCTTTGATGCGAGGAGAAAAACAAAACCCATATGATATTGACTGGATTATTCACAAAGACTGGGCCTGGTCTAACCTAAATTACAATTTGAAAATTAATATTCCTAAAGATCAGATAAAGGCAATAATTATAGATCCTAGTAATTTAATGGCTGACATAGATAAAAGTAATAATTACTATGGTCCTGCAGAGCAAAAAAATTAAACGGTTAAAAGGGAAGATAAAATTTAACGCTGTTTTTAATGCTTCATCTGTCATTAAAACTGATTTTTTAATTCTTCGGCTTATTAAAAACGACAAAATTGAGCATTTAGAGGTTGCTGTTGCTGTTTCAAAGAAACTTTTCAAACGTGCAGTGGATAGAAACAAAATTAAGAGACTTTTAAAAGAAGCTATCAAAAAAAATAAAGAAGATATCTCTTTTAGTGGACAATGCCTTTTTTTGTACAAAGGCTTAAAGCTACCTGATCTTTCTTTACTAATTAAGGAGGTTAACTCTTTGATAAGCAAAGTTTAGTGCCGTGCTATCCTAAAATCATTGAGATGTGGGGAATTCCATCTTCCAAATATATATTGCTTGTTTTTTTAAAGCCATGGGCTTTGTAAAATTTTTCTAAATGTGCTTGCGCCGATATTTTTATTAGCCTTGTTGGTTTTACTTCATGTATTTTCTTAATTATAAAGTCTATTAGATAACTCCCTAAAGAATTTCCTCTTTCTTTTTTCGACACAACTATTCTGCCTATTAATATATAGTTAGGATCACTATCCATTAGAACGCGCGCGTAGGCAATAATTTTATTGTTTTTTTTTACTAATACGTGCTCTGCTTTTTCGTCTTTTCCATCAATATCTTGATAAACACAGTTTTGCTCCACAACAAAAACTTCTGATCTCAACAAAAAAAGATCATGTATTTCTTTCCGTGATAAACTATCAAATTTTTTGTAAAATATTTTGTGTTTTAGGGACATGGTATTTTGTCTACTCTTCTTTTATGCCTTCCCTCTTCGAATTTTGTTTTTAGAAAATGATCTACAATATCCTTCGTCTCCTTGATAGTTATGAATCTTGCCGGTAAGCTTAGAATATTTGCATTATTATGTTGTCTTGCTAATTTTGCTAATTCTTTGTTCCAGCAAAGCGCTGCTCTTATTTTTTGGTGTTTATTTGCAGTCATTGCCGCACCGTTTCCACTTCCGCAAACAATAATTCCAAGGTCTGAATTTTTACTCGCAACATCTTTTGCTACAGGATGAATAAAGTCAGGATAATCTACACTCTCAGTTGTATCTGTACCATGATTCTTAACTTCATGCCCTTTTAATATTAAAAAGTCTATGATTTCTTTTTTATATTCTGTTCCTGCATGATCATTTCCTATACTTAACCTCATTTTAAAATATTTTTTATAAAAGTAAAAAAGAATGAACCTCCAGTATTGTCTTTGGTTTACATCTTTATTAATTTTTTGTTGACAAAAAGTTAAACTTTTTTTTGGTTTATTACTTGTAATGTGGGATTAAAAAAAAAATTACAATTATAATTTTCTTTATCTTTTTTTTTCATAAAAATTGTAACTACAAAGAGACGATTATTAACAGTTAAAATTAAAATCTATATCTTTTTTTATAACAATTTTTTCTTTTCAACAGTTGGTTAGTAAAACACTAAATAATTAGTAATTACCTCTTAAGCCTGTTTAAAAACAGTTAAAAAAAAAATATATTTTTCTGTTTGGCTAAACACAAAATATTCAAGACTTTTTTTTTTAATGATATTAACACACTATATATATGTACATATATATAATTTAAATTTATTTATCATGTAATTAATATTGTTAATTGTGTTAATATGATTCAGACATTGAATATTTTATATTTGCCATGAAGTGAATCTATATGTCAAAAACGAAGAAAGAAAACAAAGAAATAAAAAGAAAGGTTCTAAAATTTTATAAAAAAAACCCAAATAAAAGTTTTAATTACAAGCAAATAGCCTCTTCTTTAGGATTCAAAAAGGATAAAGAAAGAAATAAGATTATAGGAGTCCTATCAAACCTAAGTAAACAAAAAATCTTATTTGAAGAAAGACGGGGCAAATATGTATTCAAAAAAAAAGGAGAAACAACATACACGAGTAGATTAAGTTTACTACCATCTGGAAAAGGGAAAGTTTACTTGACAGAAATTAAAGAAGAATTACTTATACCAAATGTAAAATTAAACAGAGCACTGGATGGTGATTTAATTAATATAAGTATAACTGAGAAAAGTAAAAAAGTGCGAGTAATAAAGGTGCTCGAAAGAAACAAAAAAGAATACGTAGGAGAGCTAGTATTAAAATCTGATTATGGTTTTGTTTTAACTAAACGAGGTGCAATGTATACTGATATTTTTATAGAGCCAGATGAAATTAAAAACTATAAAAATGGGGATAAAGTTGTTGTTATTGTTAAAGAATGGATAGTAGGAAGAGAAGCCCCAAACGGAAAAATAATAAAAAGCATAGGGTTGCCAGGCGAAACTGATACAGAAATACATGCAATTTTGCATGAATACGGTCTTCCCTATGTGTTTCCAAAGGGAGTAGATGATGAAGCACAGCAATTAAAAAAAGAGATTGATAAAAAAGAACTTAAAAGAAGAAGAGACTTCAGAAAGGTAACAACAATAACAATTGATCCGGTCAACGCCAAAGACTTTGATGATGCGTTGTCATTAAAAATTATAGAAGAAGATTTGTTCGAAATAGGGATTCATATAGCTGACGTTAGCCACTATCTCAAAGAGAGCAGTCTTATGGAAAAAGAAGCCTACGAAAGAGGAACATCTGTTTATTTAGTAGACAGAGTTGTGCCAATGTTGCCGGAGAAATTATCAAATGAATTATGCTCTTTAATAGAAAAAGAAGAAAAATATACTTTTTCAGCAGTTTTCCAGATGAATAATAAAAGCGAAGTCTTAAATGAATGGTATGGCAAAACAGTTATTAAATCCGACAAAAGATTTTCTTACGAAGAGGTAAATCATATATTACAAAAACAAACAAAAACAATTGAAAAGGAGATTTCTCTTAAGAAAGAAAATTATATGATTTCAGAAGATCTATATGAAGCAATAATAATTTTTAATAATCTGGCAAAAAAGCTTCGCAAAGAAAGAATAAAAGAGGGAGCAATATCTTTTGAAAGAAAAGAAGTAAATTTCAATCTGAACAATAAAAACGAACCAGTAAGTGTCTTTTACAAGGAGTATGGCGACGCAAATAAACTAATAGAGGAGTTTATGCTTTTAGCAAATAAGAAGGTTGCGTCGTATGTAACAAGGCAAAAAAAGAAACCATTCGTCTTTAGGGTTCATGACAGTCCTGATGAGGAAAAATTATATAATTTACAAAAGACGACTTCTTCTTTTGGATATGATTTTAACCCTAAAAGAAAAAATATTAACAGAGAATTAAATAAGCTATTAAATCAATGTAAAGGTAAAAAGGAACAAAACCTTATAGACACTTTAGCATTAAGAAGCATGTCAAAAGCAGAATACACAACAAAAAACATTGGTCATTATGGCCTTGGGTTTGATAATTATACTCATTTTACTTCACCGATACGAAGATATTCTGATGTTCTCGTTCACAGGTTATTAAATTCATATTTAGAAGATAAGCAAAACACAAAGCAAAGCATTTTAGAAGAAGCCTGTAAACACTCATCAATTAGAGAACAATTAGCCACAAAAGCAGAAAGAGATTCTATCAAGCATATGCAAATTGTTTTTATGCAAAATAAAATAGGAAAAGAATTTGACGGAGTTATTTCAGGAGTTACAGAAAGAGGAATTTATGTCGAAATAATAGAAAATAAATGCGAGGGCATGATTCGATTAAAGGACATGAAAGGAGATTTTTATATCTACAATATTGATAACCACTCAATTTTTGGAAGAAACACAAAGCAAATCTATCAGCTTGGAGATATGCTGCGAATAAAAGTACACAAAGCAAACGTTGAGAAGAGGTTCTTAGATTTTTTACTAGTAGAATGATACATGAAAAAGAAACAACTATTATTTTATTTTTTAGTTATTGGATTAATAACTGCGGGGTTTTGTCAGGACAATAGCAGGAGAGTATTAACGACAGGAGCTTTTACGGGAATTAAAACATACTCAAATATTGAAGTAAATTTAATTTCATCAGACGTTAATAAGATTATAGCTACTGGACCAAACTCAGATCTTATTGTTGTTTCAATTAAAGACGGGAATCTAAAAATTAGAACATCTAGGGGAGATATTTTTAACCAAGAAGCAACCAAAATAGATCTTTATTTTAATAGTACTTTAAACAGTATTTCAGCCTATCAGGGAAGCAAAATAAAATCCTTTTTAAGATTAGATCAAACGAAACTTATTTTGTTTGCCTCAACAAATTCGAAAATCGACCTCTGCGTGAATCTGCAACGGCTAGATACACAAGTAGGCTTAGGTGGAAAAATATACCTTACGGGTGAAGTTGTGAACCATGAACTCTACTTTCATTCAGGAGGAATATGTGAGGCCGAAAGCCTTAAAACAGAACAATCCAAAATAAGGGGCATACTAGGAGGATATGCATATATCAACGCTAAAACCCTTTTAGACGCAAATATTGTAAGTGGAGTTTTACGAGTTTTTGGGAAACCAAATAAGATAATTACAAATAAAAAATTTGGTGGCAAAATTTATTCAGAATAAAGAAAGAGGCATCGAGCGGATTCGAACCGCTGTACAAGCTTTTGCAGAGCTCTGCCTAGCCACTCGGCCACGATGCCGGACTTTAAAAATAACACAATATTAATCTAATTTCGCCTTTTCTCTCTTTTTTTCTCGTCTTATCACAACTTCATCTACATCTCCATTGATGGGAGGATTAAGTTTTGCTATCTTAACAACAGCCTTTTTAACAGAAGGGAATTTGGAAATTATTTTGTTTACAACTCTTTCTGCAACATTTTCCAAAAGGTTGGACCTCATTTTCATCTCTTTTTTTACAATGTCAAGCAGAGCAACATAGTCAACAGTGTCCTTTAATTCGTCCGATTTGCAACACATGCTCAAATCTGCGTGTACAATGAGGTTAACTAAATAATTACTACCTATTTTTTTTTCTTCCTCCATGCAACCATGGTATGCGTAAACTTTTATGTTCTTTAAGTATATTTTGTCCATAATACAGTGCAAATATAAAGACTGTTTTCTTGTTTTCTTTCAACAAATGCATTCATTATCTTTACAAAAAAATCTATGGCTAGAGCTTTACACTTCATAGAGCACATTATAGAGGATGACCTTAGGGCAGACTACTCAAAAAATCAATTAAAATTTAGGTTTCCCCCAGAGCCAAATGGATTTTTACATATAGGACACGTTAAGGCAATATGTTTAAACTTTAACTTAGGGAAAAAATATAAAGCCCCTGTTAACCTAAGGTTCGATGACACGAATCCAGCTAAAGAAGAACAGAAGTATGTAGACGCAATTAAAGAAAATATATTATGGTTGGGTTATAAATGGGATAAGGAGTGTTATGCTTCAGATTATTTTGAACAGCTTTTTATTTGGGCCAACGACCTTATTTTGAAAGGAAAAGCATACGTTGACTCACAGTCTTCAGAAACTATAGCTGTACAAAAAGGAACACCAACACAACCCGGTGTAAACAGCCCTTTCAGAAATAGAACTATTAAAGAAAATCAAGATTTATTTTCAAAAATGAAATTGGGAGAATTTAAGGAAGGAGAGCATGTTTTAAGGGCAAAAATCGACATGTCTTCTTCCAATATGCTTATGAGAGATCCAATTATGTATAGGATTCTATTTAAGAAGCACCATAGGACAGGTAAGGATTGGTGCATTTATCCAATGTATGACTGGACACACGGGCAATCAGACTACATCGAACAAATTTCACATTCGCTATGTTCCTTAGAATTTAAACCACATAGAGATCTTTATGACTGGTTTTTAGATGCATTAGGTAAAAAAAAACCATTACGTCCTAAACAAAGAGAATTTGCCAGGATGAATTTATCTTATACTGTTACAAGCAAAAGAAAGTTGTTTGAACTTGTAGAGGAAGGACATGTAAAAGGATGGGATGACCCTAGAATGCCAACTATATCAGGATTAAGAAGGAGGGGATATACACCAACCGCGTTAAAAAATTTTGTCGAAACAGCAGGAGTAGCAAAACGGGAGAATGTAATTGATTTGTCGTTATTAGAGCATTCGATAAGAGAAGATCTAAATGAAACATCCCCAAGGGTAATGGCGGTTTTAGACCCACTTAAAATAACTATAGTTAACTATCCGGAAGACAAAACTGAGACATTAGAGGGTGAGATAAACCCCCATAATCCCAATGATGGAAAAAGACAGTTCCCTTTTTCAAAACATCTTTACATCGAAAAAGAAGATTTTAAAGAAGATGCAACCAGAAAGTTTTTTCGTCTTTCCTTAGGTAAAGAGGTTCGCTTAAAAAACGCATATATTATAAAAGCGGAATCTATTGTTAAAGATACCGAAGGAAATATAACAGAGGTTCTATGTACATATGACCCTGAAAGTAAAAGTGGTTCAGGAAGCGATGCAAGTAAAAGGAAAGTAAAAGGGACCTTGCACTGGGTAACCCAGAGAGACTCAATAAATGCAGAAGTGAGAATTTACGACCGTTTATTCAACATATCTGCTCCTGATAAAGAAAAGGAAAACTTTAAATCTTTTTTAAATGAAAGCTCACTAAAAGTTATAGATGCAATGGTTGAGCCTAGTTTAATCTCATCAAAACCAGGTGACAGGTTTCAATTTCAACGTCTAGGATATTTTGTGGTCGATAAAGAAAGCGGTTCAAATAATCTCGTTTTTAACAAAACAGTTGGATTAAGGGACGCATGGTCCAATACTAAATTATAAATTAATTCTTTTCCTCTGATTTTTTAGTATTCAGGCCTTGCTTTTTCATTGCCTCTCCTATTTGATTACTTGCAGTAAAGGAAGCCACCATGTCATTTAACATTTCACTTCCAGCTTGAGGAGAGTTTGGCAACAGGATCAAATTTGTGTTGGTCTCTCCTCCAATTGATTGAAGTGTATCATAATGTTGAGTAACCACGATTAGCGCTGAAGCTTCCTGAGAATTTATACCTACTTTATTTAGAACGTCAACAGACTCCTCAAGGCCTCGCGCAATTTCCCTCCTTTGATCTGCTATCCCCTGACCTTGAAGACGTTTACTTTCAGCTTCTGCCTTTGCTTTTTCAACAATAAGAATACGTTCTGCGTCTCCTTCATATTGTGCAGCAACTTTTTTGCGTTCAGCAGCATTTATCCTATTCATAGCAGCTTTTACTTCAGTATCTGGATCAATATCTGTAACAAGAGCTTTTATAATATCGTATCCATAATTAATCATAGCATCATTCAATTCTCCTTTAACGGCATTAGCAATTTCATCTTTTTTTTCGAAAACATCATCGAGTTTCATTTTGGGCACAACCGCCCTAACTACGTCAAAAACGTATGAGGTTATTTGATCTTGTGGATAGTCAAGCTTGTAAAATGCATCATAGACTTTTTCTTTAACAACTTTATACTGAACAGAGACCTTAAGTTTGACGAAAACATCATCTTTTGTTTTCGTTTCTACAATAACATCCAATTGTAAAATCCTTAAACTTAGCCGTCCAGCAATTTTATCAATTAACGGAATTCGGTAGTGTAACCCCGACTGTCTAATTGATGTAAATCTACCAAAGCGTTCAATTATTCCAGCTGTTTGTTGTTTTACTACAAATACACCAGACAAGATAAGCAGTAACAAAAAAAGAATGAATAAATAGGTAATTAAACTCATCGATAAAAATTTATTTTAAACAAAAAGTTTTAAATTTTTGCACTCTTTTTAAAGATACATTTTTTCCTATAAGAGCACAAATTTTAAATAAATCAGGCCCAGACAATTGACCAATAATAGCGAGTCTAAGAGTTTGCATGATTAAACCAAAAGGAATCTTTTCGTTCTTTCCCCACTCAAACAAAGATTGTTTCATGTCTGCTATTTCAATATCAGAATTTAATAGCTTGATAATCTGATCCATAATTTTTACCGGGTTCTTATCTATTAATTTTATTACACTTTTTTTATCATAATCTTGCGGATCATCTAAAAATCTGATTTCATTCTTAAGATCATTTAGAGTCTTGAGACGATTTTTAACTAGATTCAATATATTAATACGCTTCTTTTCTTCTACTTTTTCTAATGTTTCCCTTACAATTTTTTGTTCCATTAAGGTTTTTACATCAGATTTTGATATGTGTTGTTGATTTATCCAACAAGCCTTTTCATAATCGAATCTTGCTCCTCCCTTTTGAACTCTTTTTATGCTGAAGTATTTTATTAGATCCGACAGATTAAATATTTCATTTTCTGTTCCACTATTCCATCCTAATAAAGCAAGATAATTTACCATTCCTTCTGACAAGAACCCTCTTTCCTTAAAACCAAGATTTAATTCTTTAAATTTGATGGGAAAAACGGGGTACCCGTCTTTTAAACCATCTCTTTTTGATAGTTTTCCCTTCCCATTTGGTTTTAAAATTAACGGTAAGTGCATGAAACGAGGTAAATTCCAATTGAAAGCATCGTAAATTAGTTTGTGTATTGGTAACGAAGGAAGCCACTCTTCTCCACGTATAACATCTGTTATTTCCATTAGTTTGTCATCAACAACATTAGCAAAATGATAAGTAGGTAACCCGTCGCTTTTTAATAAGATCTTATCGTCAAGTAAATCTGTAGACACTGATATATTACCACGAATTTCGTCATTTACACTAACTTTAGCTCCCCCCATTACTTTTAATCGAACAACATAATCCCCTTCTAAGGCCTTTTTAGTTTCAGTTAAATTTAAGGTTAGACTGTTTCTAAATTTTATTCTATTTTGACTCCCATATAAAAATGTTTTCCCATTCTTTTCATCTTCTTGACGATATTTCTTTAGTTGATCTTCACTATCGAAAGCATAATATGCCGCTCCCAAGTTTATAAGTTTATCAATATGCTCTTTATAAATTTTTTTTCTTTCACTTTGGCGATAAGGGCCGAAGTTACCTTTTGTATTTGGGCCTTCGTCAGGTTTTATGCCACACCAATTTAAGGCTTTAATTAAATAATTTTCGCTTCCTTCTACGTATCGGTTTTGATCCGTATCTTCAATTCTTAGAATAAAGCTTCCTTTTTTGCTTTTTGCATACAGATAATTAAAAAGAGCTGTCCTTAAACCTCCTATGTGAAGTGGACCAGTTGGACTTGGCGCAAAACGAACTCTTATTTTCATTGGAAACAAATATAATAGCTATAAACCTATTCACCTATCTAAGCAAAACAAATACATTATATTTGCAAAAAAAAATTATACGATTTTTAAACATACCTGACAATTTAGACACTAAGAAACTTTCTGATACGTTATTTGAATTCGTACGAATACAAGATTACGATATCAAAAAGCTTCAATATAATTTTGTTTCAAAGGAAGTCCTTTTAAAAATGAATAAAAAATATCTTAATCATAAAACACATACCGACATAATTACGTTCGATTATACTTCCGATAACAAACTGGAAGCAGAATTTTTTGTTTCATTCTGGGCGATAAATAAATCTGCAGAAGCATATAGCCAAACCGTTGAAAATGAGTTACTTAGGGTAATTGTTCATGGAGTGCTGCATTGTATGGGTTATAACGATGATAACAAGGCGGAAATTGATAATATGCGTAAAATGGAAGATAAATTCATATCAATGTTCCACGTGAAACACAACCGTTATGTTTGATTCTAAGTATGATGTTATAGTTGTAGGAGGTGGTCATGCCGGGTGTGAAGCTGCTGCGGCTTCAGCCAATCTTGGCTCTAAAACTCTTTTGGTTACTATGAATCTCCAAAATTTAGCACAGATGTCATGTAATCCTGCTATGGGTGGAATTGCTAAAGGGCAAATAGTAAGAGAAATTGATGCTTTAGGCGGGTATAGTGGTATAGTCTCAGATAGATCTGCAATTCAGTATAAAATGTTGAATCAGTCTAAAGGGCCCGCAATGTGGAGCCCTAGAGTTCAATCTGATAGAAGTTTGTTTACATTAGAGTGGAGGCAAAAACTTGAAAACACCCCTCTTCTTGACTTTTACCAGGAGATGGTAGTTGATCTAATTGTCAAAAATGATCAAGTTGAAGGAGTGATTACATCTTTGGGAGTTAAAATATTTTCAAAGACAGTAGTTTTAACTAACGGAACTTTTTTAAATGGCTTGATACATATAGGGGAAAAGAACTTTAGCGGAGGGCGCGTGGGGGAAAATGCCTCGTTTGGCCTCACAAAATGTTTAGAAAATATAGGTTTCATGTCTGGAAGAATGAAAACTGGAACACCACCTCGTGTTGATGGCCGGTCATTAAACTATTCTTCTATGTTGGAACAAAGAGGCGACACCAACCCTTCAAAATTTTCTTTTTCTGAGGAAACCACACCATTAAAAAAACAAAAAAGTTGTTATATAACTCATACTAACTTAAAAGTACATGAAACTCTAAAGCAAGGATTTGACAGATCCCCAATGTTTAATGGGTCTATAAAAAGTACAGGCCCTAGATATTGTCCTTCTATAGAAGATAAAATAGATAGGTTTAGTGACAAATTACATCATCAAATTTTTGTAGAGCCCGAGGGGTGGAACACGCATGAGGTTTATGTGAATGGCTTTTCTACCTCGTTACCATATGACATACAATTTAAGGCTTTAAGATCCGTAAGGGGCTTTGAGTCTGTTAAATTTTTAAGGCCAGGATACGCTATTGAGTATGATTATTTTCCACCAACACAATTGTTTCATTCACTCGAAACTAAATTGATTCAAAACCTATTCTTTGCTGGACAAATTAATGGAACTACAGGATATGAAGAAGCTGCCGCCCAAGGGATTATAGCAGGTATAAATGCACATCAGAAAAACAACAATAAAAACCCACTTGTTCTTGGAAGGGAGGAGGCTTATATCGGCGTACTAATTGATGATCTTATTCTTAAAGGCACTGAAGAACCGTATCGTATGTTCACTTCTAGAGCCGAATATAGAACTCTTTTAAGACAAGATAATGCTGATGAAAGGTTAACTCCTATATCTTTTAAGATTGGTTTGGCATCTAAAGAAAGACTTAAAAAAGTCGAAGAAAAATTAAAAAAACGCAGTGAGCTTGTTAAATTTTTAAAAAATAAAAGTTACACAGTAAAAGAAGCAAATGATTTATTGACTAATAAAAAGGAAACTCTAATAAAGCAAACAGATAAGTACTCTAAGCTTTTGTCTCGCCCAAATATTTCTAGGTCTGATTTAAATCCTTTCAGTGAACTAAATTCGTTCATTAAGAAATCGAATATAGATGATTCGATATTCGAACAAGCTGAGATAGAAATTAAATATTCTGGATATATAGAGAAAGAGAAAAAAAATGCTGATAAACTAAAACGTTTAGAGAATATTAAGATTCCATCAAGTTTCAACTTTGATAAACTTGCTTCTTTGTCATTTGAGGCTAAAGAAAAATTAAATAAGTTGCGGCCGGAAACACTAGCTCAGGCATCTAGAATTAGTGGGGTTAACCCTAGCGATATTAGTGTTCTTCTAGTATCTATGGGTCGGTAAAAGTAAAACTTGTTTCACGTGGAACAGAACGAGTCACATAAATCAAAATTCAGAGCAAAAGATCACTTAGTTTCAGGTGAATATTTTGATATAACATGGAACGAATCCAGGACAATAGCTAAAACTAATATTGAAAATATAAAAGACATATCATCATATTATGATTCATCAAATTACGACTCATTTAAAAATACAGCAAAAGGCGGTTTAGACATTATTTATTTTCTTATTCAAAAGATAATGTTTAGATATAAACTCTTTTTAATTAGAATCTATTTAAAAGGAAATAGAGTATTAGATTATGGAGCGGGTTCAGGTAAATTCGCCGCATTTCTTTCAAAAAAAAAATTTAAAACTTCTGTTGTAGAACCATATAATAAAGAAATTAAAAATCAATCATTATTAAACATAAATGTTTACGAAAAAATTGCTGACATCCCTAAATCTGAACGCTATGATGGAATAACTTTATGGCACGTACTTGAGCACCTACCGAATCCGCAAGATGTATTATCTAAAATTCATAATATTTTAGAAAAAAAAGGGGTCTTAATCATAGCATTGCCAAATATTAATTGTCTAGATGCAAGGTACTACAAGTCATATTGGGCAGCATTAGATGTACCCAGACATATATGGCATTATACAGTCAAAGGAGTAACCTCTTTAGTTGAGTCAAACGGGTTTAAGCTTGAAAAAAAGTATCCTTTATTTTTGGATGCGTTTTACATCTCATATATATCTGAAACTCATAAAAATTCGCGGTTTGCAATGATTAGAGGATTTTTCTTCGCTTTATTATCAAATTTTAGCGCCTTATTTAGTAAAGAGTTTTCTTCTATGATTTTTATTTTCAAGAAGTCTATTTAACATCTAGAGCAATCAATTCAGATAATTTAAAAGCGAGATTGATAAAGAGCATTTTCACATTACCATTTCTTAGAATGTTAAAATGAGTTTCCTCAAAAAGGGTGACCAATTCTTTTACATTCATATCGTTAACGTAAGGTGCAATTTTTGATAAGTCAAAATTTGTTTTTGATTTAAAAGTTACAATATCATTTAAAGAATGATTCAATAAATATGCATCTCTAAAAAACTGAACCCCAAACTCTAAAAATGTTTTTTGTTCTTCTTTTCCAAATCCACAAAGCGAAGCAGACCAATCCATTAAATCAACAATTAATTTTTTATTTTCTTTTACTTTAAAAGCTTTTCTTAAGCCGTCAATTAACAGACCCTCAAACTCTTTATCTTTATCACTATTAATTAAATTTAGTAAATCATTAAAGTTACCCTGGGCTTTTGCTACTAATATTTCTGGATTATTAGTTTTATTTTCAATTACATCTAAAAGAGCAGAATTTTCTATAGGCCTCAAATTGACAATTTGGCAACGTGATACTATTGTAGGTAAAATTTCTTCTTGATTTTCGGCAATTAGAAGAAAATAGGTATTCTCAGGTGGCTCCTCTAAAATTTTTAGAAACGCATTTGAAGCCTGGTTACTCATCTTTTCTGCACCCCACAAAATGCAAACCCTAGCACCTCCATTAAAGGCCTTTAAGGAGATTTTTTTACGAGCGTATTCAATATCCACAATACTAATTAATCCCTGTCGATTGCCAACATTAATGGATTCGAACCACTCACTATAATTGCCATATGGTTTAAGATCAATGAACCTTAACCAATCATGAATATAGTCATGACTGTAAACTACTTTCTCATTCCTTCTTTTCACAATTGGGAGGATAAAATGTAAATCAGGATGTTGGCATCTTTCACTTAATTTTTTTGCGGCGTTGCTAACATCCTTATTTTCTAATAGAAATAATGAAAATTCTATAACTAAGGGAAGAGAGCCATAACCAGAGGGGCCTATAAATAATTGAGAATGAGGCACTTGACCTGTTTCAATCAGATATTCTAATTTATTTTTTAAATTTTTTTGTCCTATAACCTTTGTCCAGTGCATAAGTAAATATAAAGCAACTAAACATCAAAAACATTACATCTTTTTAAAAATAAATTGATTAAATATGCCTTTGTTGTATTTTTGAGAAAATCAAAAAATGCGAACATTAAAAGACATAAATTTTAAAAATCAACGGGCAATTGTTCGCGTTGATTTTAATGTCCCCTTAAACGAAGATTTACAAGTAACTGACACTACGAGAATAAAGGCAGCAAAACCCACAATTGATTATATTTTGTCAGAGGGCGGTAGTTGTGTGTTGCTTTCACATCTAGGAAGGCCAAATGGTTATGAACAAAGCTTATCATTTCAAAACATAATAGATAAAATATCAGAAATTTTGGAGCATAAAGTATTATTCTGTAAAACGTGTATAGGTCCAGAGGCAGAATCCAAAGCAACTTCCCTGCTACCAGGAGAAGTATTGTTAATGGAAAACCTTCGCTTCAATCAAGAAGAGACTAAAGGCGATTTACTCTTTTCAAAAGGACTTTCAAAGCTTGGGACAATTTATGTCAACGATGCTTTTGGAACCGCACATAGAGCCCACGCATCTACTACAATTATTGCTAATTTCTTCCAAAATAATAAATGTTTTGGAAGCCTTTTAGAAAAAGAGATTATCGCCATAGAGAAGGTAATGAATGATGGAATGTCTCCAATTCTAGCTATACTTGGTGGTGCTAAAGTTTCCACAAAAATCACAATAATTGAAAGTCTAATAGAAAAAGTGAATCATCTAATATTAGGCGGGGGCATGGTATATACGTTTACAAAAGCACTTGGTGGAAAAGTCGGAAACTCAATATGCGAACCAGATTATTGCAATTATGCTTTAGATTTAATTGATAAAGCAAAAAAGAACAATGTGTCGTTGCATTTTCCTGTTGATGTTGTCGCAGGGAATACTTTTAGCAATAATGCAAAACAAAAAATTTTCGATGTTATGGAAATCGAAGATGGTTGGGAAGCTATGGATGCTGGCCCAGAAAGTATAAAAAAGTTTCATGAAGTTATAATAAAATGTAAAACCATTCTTTGGAATGGACCGCTTGGAGTTTTTGAGTT
Organism: Bacteroidetes bacterium SCGC AAA795-G10; assembly: GCA_003130815.1. Taxonomy (GTDB): domain Bacteria; phylum Bacteroidota; class Bacteroidia; order Flavobacteriales; family Flavobacteriaceae; genus MS024-2A. The sequence goes on from QFDA01000001.1 coordinate 591,484, forward strand.
TCCCAACTTTTCAGCAGGAACAATATCTGCCGGGAAATCAATTGCTGAAGCAACTATCAATGGGTCCTATTCTCTGGTAGGAGGAGGAGACTCAGTTGCTGCTGTTAAAAAGTTTAAAATGGATAATGATATGAGCTACATAAGCACCGGTGGAGGTGCAATGTTAGAAAGTTTAGAGGGTAAAATTCTTCCAGGAATTGCTTCTTTGAATAAATAGTTATGAAAAATATTATATCCTTTTTTTTCTTCGCATCATTCTCAATAATCTCCTGCAATATTAAGGTTGATAGATCCCAAGCATTTATCCCTGATTCAAGTGGAAATTTAAATAATATAACAGTTGTAATGCCAATTTCAGATTGGAAAGGGAGGTTAGGTGAAGTGCTTCGAGATAATTTGGGCAAGGAGTATGAAGGTCTTCCATTAGATGAACCTCAATTTTCTCTCAATTACTTAAATCCAAAAGCATTTTCTGGATTTGGGAGGCAAAGTAGAAATATAATTTGGTTTCAAAAAGATTCTGTCTCTAGATTTCAGCTAGCAAAAGATCAATTTTCAAAGCCTCAGATAGTTGGTTTAGTGACCGGTGAAGATTCTGAAGTGCAACAGTTTTTATTTGAAGAAAATATGTTATTGTTTAGTCAAACGGTTAAAGATAACGAGAGAAAAGAAAAATTAAGAAGAATTAATAAGTCTCCAACTAATGACAAAAACCTCAAAAAACGTTTTGGATACGATTTAGTTTATCCATCGGTCTACGAAACAGTAAAAGACACTGCTAATTTTATTTGGATACAAAAACAAGTTCAAAAAGGTCACCTTAATATCATTGCTTATGAAATATCTGATAACATATCTGATAAAAATTTTAATACTAAAATTTTAAATATAAGAGATTCTATTGGAAAACTTTACATACCAGGTCGCTTGAAAGGAAGTTATATGATAACCGAACGGGCTTATCAGCCGTATTTTTATAAAGTTACCTTAGACGGTAAAAAAGGTTACCTAACAAAAGGGACATGGGAGGTAGCAAACGACTTTATGGCAGGACCATTTATAAATTACATGCTTTGGGATAGCTTAACTGAAAAATGGATGGTTGTTGAAGGGTTTACTTTTGCACCTTCTATGAATAAAAGGGACTACATGTTTGAATTAAACACAATAATTACAACAATTAAAAAAGTGAATTAAGCCTTCTTATCTTTATCTAAGTTAGACGGGTTCTCTTCTTCTTTCGTAGCATTTTTAAACTCTTTAATTCCACTTCCTAAACCTTTCATTAGTTCTGGAATTTTACGTCCACCGAAAAGTAGCAAAACAACTGCTATAATAAGAATTATTTGTGGTGCTCCTATCATACCTAAAATTATTAAAATTGACATGATTTACAATTATTTAACAAATGTACAGAAATATTTAATTTCAATTACATGAAAATTCTAACCTTCAATCCTATCCCCCCTAGGATTCCTTATATTTGATATCATCATGAGGGATAAAGTAAACAAAAAGAGAAAATTTTTTCAAAAATTAAGGAATCCTTATCTGATAATGGTAATTGATGAGGAAACCTTTGAAGAAAAGGGTAAAATTAGAACTTCAAGACTCCAAACTATCCTAGTTTCATTTTTACTGATATGTATTTCCTCAGGTTTGATTTTTACAACAATTTCCTATACCCCACTAAAAGAGTACATTCCAGGTTATGATTCATCAGAAATACGTGCAAAAGCAATTCAGAATCTATTTCTCACGGATTCTCTTATCCAATTATATGACCAAAACTTAAGATACTTAAATTCCGTCAAAAAAGTTTTAGCGGAAGATATTTCTTCAGAGGAACAAAGTTCATTGGTGGAAATACAAAAAAGTCTTAGTATCAATGATGAATTAAATACTGAGCCAGTTTTGGAAGACTCTTTACTTAGAGTTTTTGTTTCACAGCAAGATAAGTATAGTCCAGTTTCAAGAAATGAGATTGAAGTAAATACATTTTTATTTCCACCCGTAAAAGGACAAGTTTCTCAGCCTTTTGACAGAAACAAATCCCACTATGCAGTTGATATTGCCGTTGAAAAAAACATGCCAATTAAAGCAATTGCCGATGGAACAGTTGTTTTTTCAGAATGGACTTCGGAAACAGGATATGTAATTATTTTAGAGCACAATTTTGGCCTTTTATCGGTTTATAAGCATAATTCTTCTTTAAACAAAAGGCAGGGGGATTCAGTTTTATCTGGTGAAGTCATTGCAACCGCTGGAAATACAGGAGAGTATTCCACAGGTTATCATCTTCATTTTGAATTGTGGATGGACGGTTACCCGATGGACCCAGAAAACTTTTTTAATTTTTCTGATAAATGATAAAAACACAAGGGGCTAAAATATTTGCTGCGTGGACTCATAAGAAAAATGAAAAATGGATTAAAAATCCCTTAAAAACACAAGAAAAAGTATTTTTGAACCTTATAAAAAAAGGCAGGGATACTCTTTTTGGCAAACAGCATGAGTTTGATAAAATCACGACAATTGAAACCTTTAAGAGTAAGATCCCAATTAGAGATTATGAAGGTCTTCGGCACTACATAGAAATGATCATTTCAGGCGAGCAAAATATTCTATGGCCTGGAAGGCCACTTTATTTTGCAAAATCAAGCGGCACTACTTCAGGTGTAAAATATATTCCAATTACTAAAGATGCCATACACCAACACATTCGTGCTGCTAGAGAGGCTTTATTGAATTATATTTATTTTACAAATAATTCAAGTATAGTAAATGGAAAACACATATTCATTCAGGGAAGCCCTTTATTGGAAGATAAAAATGGGATTGCAATAGGTCGTCTTTCAGGGATTGTAGCTCATCATGTACCTACCTATTTACAAAAAAATAGAATGCCTACTTGGCATACAAATTGCATTGAGGACTGGGATACTAAAGTTAACGCCATTGTAGAGGAAACTTATGATAAGGATATGACAATTATTGGTGGAATACCTTCTTGGGTTCAGATGTATTTTGAAAAATTAGTCTCAAAAACTAATAAGAATATCGGAGATCTTTTTCCTAACTTTTCTTTATTCGTATACGGAGGAGTAAACTTTGAACCTTATAAGGGTTTGTTTAAAAAATTAATTGGGCGCATACCTGATAGTATTGAATTTTATCCTGCCTCAGAAGGGTTCTTTGCATATCAAGATAATCAAAATGATAAAGGATTATTATTACTACTTAATCATGGAATTTACTATGAGTTTGTTGTAGCGAATACTTTTTTTGATCAAAAACCTACTATTCATAACCTAAACGAAGTAATTTTAGGGGTTAATTATGTTATGATTATTTCGACTTCTACAGGTCTTTGGAGATATAATATTGGAGATACAATTAAGTTTACAAATAAATTCCCATTTAGAGTAATTGTAAGCGGAAGAATAAAGCACTTTATTTCTGCTTTTGGTGAGCATGTGATTGTTAGCGAAGTAGAACAATCGTTAAAAGAGGCTGTAGAGAAGTCAGAAGACATTATAAGAGTAAAAGAATTCACTGTAGCTCCCCAAATAGCACCTAAAACCGGATTACCTTATCATGAGTGGTTTATCGAATTTGAAACACCGCCAAAAGAAAAAAATACATTTGCTAATAATATCGATTTTGCAATGAAAAGTAAAAACATTTACTACAACGACTTAATTGAAGGCAAAATATTGAGACCGTTAGTAATCACAGCGATCCAAAAAAATGGTTTCCAAAAATATATGAAAAGTATTGGTAAGTTGGGAGGACAAAATAAAGTTCCAAGGGTCTCTGATAATAGATTAATTGCAGATGGTTTAAAAAAATTTACAACTAGTTTATGAAAAAAGGCTTGTCGAAAAAAGTTGTATTAGTGTGTAATGTAAAAAATACTTTCGTATATAAAGACATCAAGCTTCTAGAAAAGATTGGATTCAGAGTTTTATTAATTTATTCTCCACCTTACAAAGACCCTTTTCGTTTTTTTTACAACAGAATAAAAGAGTTAGTTCTTTCTACTCTCTATTTACCGATTTCAATAGGGGCGTTTAGTTGGTTCAATGATTATCATACTGCAATACCTGTTCTAATAGCAAAACTTTTTAAAAAACCGATAACAATTATTATCGGAGGATACGATGCAGTTTCGAATTCAAATATAAATTATGGGATTTTTCTGAAAAATAACACAAGACAAAAATTAGCAAAGTGGAATTTAAAAGAATCCAATTTAATTTGGGTTGTTCATAAGACATTATCTGAGGGATGCAGATTTGCATTGGCAGATACAAATACTAATTCAGGGATTAAATATTTCGTTCCTGACTTATCAACCCCAATAAAAGAAATACCGACAGCTTATGACAGCGATTTCTGGAAAAAAGTAAAAAAAAAATCACCTAAAACAGTTCTGACTGTTGCAAATATTTCTGATAGAAGAACATTTGAAAGAAAAGGGATTCCAATGTTTTTCAATTTGGCAGAGCGATTACCACATTTTAAGTTTACTTTGGCAGGTGTAAAAAAGAATTTTTTTTTGGGTTCTATCCCTGAAAATGTCAAAATTTTGGGAGAACAAAATATTGAAAAACTAAAAAAACTTTATGCAAGACATACTTATTATTTCCAGGGTTCAATAATAGAAGGCTTGCCGAATGTTCTATGTGAAGCTATGTTATGTGAATGTATACCCATTGGGAATAGAGTGTTCGGTATTCCTGAAGTAATTGGAGATACTGGTCTTATTTTTGAAGGAAAAAAAGATATTGATAAAGTTTGTTCTTTTTTAAAATTGGAAAAAAAAGGACTTTCTATAAAAGCTAGAAAAAGAATCAAAATTCAATATCCCATCGAAAGAAGAAAAGAAGAATTTAAAAATAGTTTGACCGAAATAAATTCTAATGAATAAAACTTTTGCTGTACTATCTTATCCGAATTCAAATAATTTAGGAGACTTTATCCAAAGTGAAGCTGTGAAACAGTATTTCAAAAATCAAATTATTCAAGAATTGGATCGGGATCAATTACATATTTATAAAGGACCAAAGGTATTTGTTTTTATGAATGGATGGTTTATGGAAAAACCATCTAATTGGCCACCTTCGAACAATATTAATCCATTTTTTGTATCATTTCATTTGAATCCTACGTCAAAAAAAATGATGCTCTCGAAGACGGGAGTCAAGTACTTGAAAAAGTACCAACCTATAGGCTGCAGAGATACTTACACCCAAAAAATTTTATCAAATTGTGGAATTGAGAGTTATTTTTCTGCTTGTTTAACTCTTACATTAAAGAGAGACAACTTTGTTCCAAAAAACACTAGACGACAAGGAATTTTAGTAATTAGTCCTATGGAACGCCTGATATCTAAAAATTTTGATGAATCAAGATTTACATTAAAAACAGTCTTTAATAAGATCAAAACTTTAAAAAAAAACAAACAGTATTCAAAAGCTATGAAAAGATTAAATTTTTTTCTATCAAAGCAGAAAGATCCTGCATATTTTAAATCCCAACTTTTAGATCCTAAAAAGTTTTCAGAAAAAGAAAGATCAAATGAAGCAATAAAACAACTAAAAGATATTGCCAAAGCAAAATTGGTAATAACTTCACGAATTCACACAGCATTACCTGCAGTAGCTTTTGGAACACCAGTTTTATTTATATCAGATGGGTTAGAACACATTAACCAAAAAAGTCGTTTGCAAGGAATGGAGCTTTTTTTCCCGATTTTAAATTCAAAAGATCTAAATAAATGGATTTTCAAATGGCCAAGCCCAGCTAAATCTTATTTAACTTTTGCTAAAAAATTGGAAAAACAAATATCTCATTTCATTAAAGATTAAATGATTGTTTGATAAGTATAGAATTTTTTAGATATTATCTTTATAGAAATTGAATATCATGAATATACTTGTTATTGGAGGTGGTGGAAGAGAACATGCTTTGTGTTGGAAATTAAATCAGAGTAAACTTTGTAATAAACTTTATGCTGCTCCAGGTAACGGCGGAACTGCAAACTGCGCTATAAATTTAAAATTAAAAGTTTCTGATTTCGAAGGGATTAAAAAAGCCGTTTTAAAATATTCAATAGACTTAGTTATTGTTGGACCAGAGGACCCTCTTGTTTTAGGCATCCATGATTTTTTTACTATGGATCCCTATTTAAAAAACGTTGGGGTTATTGGACCACAAAAAAAGGCTGCGCAGCTGGAGGGCAGTAAGTCTTTTGCAAAGGAGTTTATGAAACGTCACAAAATACCTACTGCAGGATACTCAGAGTTCACTTCAGAAACCCTTAGTGAAGGGGAAAAGTTCTTGGAAAAAAGTAAATCACCATATGTTTTAAAAGCTGATGGTCTTGCAGCTGGTAAAGGAGTTTTGATAATTGAAGACTTAAAAGAGGCCAAATTTGAGTTAGGCCAAATGCTTTTAGAAAGTAAATATGGCGAAGCTTCAAAAAAAGTTGTAATTGAGGAATTCTTATCAGGCATTGAACTTTCTTGTTTTATATTATTTGATGGAGATAATTATATCAAACTGCCAATGGCAAAAGATTATAAACGAATTGGTCATGGTGATAAAGGCCTAAATACTGGTGGAATGGGTGCAATATCACCGGTACCATTTGTTGATAGAATTTTTGATGAAAAAATAGATAACCAGATTATTAAGCCCACAATAGAAGGCCTTAAAAAAGATGGTATAAATTACAAAGGATTTATTTTCATTGGACTTATTAAAGTAGGGGATAATCCATTTGTAATTGAATACAATGTGAGATTGGGAGATCCTGAAACTGAAGTAGTTATCCCAAGGATTGAAAATGATTTAGTAGAGGTTTTTAAAGCAGCAAATAATGGGACCCTTGATAAAATAAAATTACAAATAACATCCAAAAGTGCAGCAACAGTTATGCTTGTTTCTAAGGGATATCCCGAAGCTTATCAAAAAGGTAAAAATATTTTTGGATTGCCAAAAAATAAAATGGTATTCCAGGCTGGGACAAGCATTGATAGAGGTTCCCTTAAAACCTCAGGAGGAAGAGTTATGGCTATTACCTCATTTGGAGATAATTTTAAAACAGCTTTGAAAGAGTCATATAAAATTGTAGAGAAAATCGAATACGATGGAAAGTATTACCGCAAGGATATTGGATTTGATTTATAAAAATGAATGAGCTGAAGGGTCTTTGTTCTCCTCTCCATTTTTATGGAAAAGATTAAGTTTCAGCACCCAATAAATCATTGCTAGAAAACCAATTATAAGAAATATCCAGTTAACTGAACTAGCTAAAGTCCAACTAGTATTTTCCAGCTCTCTTAATATTGTAAAAGGTAAAAAAAATACTTCTTCAAATACCCAAGCTATGCCTTCAAAAAAATTTTTCATAATAAAAAATTAAACCAACATATAAATTCTTTAAACAAAGATATTTAAAAGCTTTACTATTACATATTTTATTTTGAAAAATTTGAATTGAGATAACTATACATCATCAAAATCAATTTTAATTTTATTAGATTTTGGGATCGCTTGGCAGCTTAGAATTAAGCCTTCTTGGATTTCTTCATCTGTTAAAATCTGATTATTTATCATATCAACCTTACCCTCAGTGACTCTAGCAATGCAACTACTGCAAACACCCCCTTGGCATGAATAAGGGACATCAATTTTCGCATTTAGTGCAATTTCAAGCAATGTTTTATTCTGATTTAGCATTAATTCATGTGTTACATCATCATACTTAATATTTAGTAAACCCTCTTCTATATCATTATTTTCTTGAGACTCTCGAGTCGATGAGGTAAATAGCTCAAAAAGAATATTATCCTCATCAAAACCTTTTTCTAAAAAGAATTGCGTGCTGTAGTCGATCAATTTTTCAGGTCCGCATAAGTAGAGTAAATTAGGATAAGAATCAGAGCTATTTTTTAGAATGTAATTAAAAAATGCAGAATCAATCCTTCCAAATTCTGCACCATCAATTTTTTCTTCACTAAAAAACCAATAAATTTTTAATCTCTCAAATCTATCATCAAGATTTTTTAATTCATCATAAAACATTGTTTTTTCTGGTGTCTTGTTACCATATATAAGGGTAAAAGACATATCTGGCGAACTGTCAAGAAAAGATCTTATAATAGACATTATTGGTGTAATTCCGCTTCCAGCTGCGATAGCCATAATTGGAATTGAATTATTTTTTGGATCAAATATAAAACGTCCTTCAGGTTTTCCAGCCCTAATTTGGTCACCTTTTTTAATATTTCGGTTTACATAAGTTGAGAAAATCCCATTGGGCACTTCTTTAATTCCTACTTGAAGTAAGCCGCTATTTGGGGATGAACAAATAGAATAAGATCTTCGAACTGTATTACCATTTATTTCTAATTCTAAAGTAATATATTGACCAGGGAGGTAAACGTAGGAAGAACTCAAATGATTGGGAATATCAATTGAGAGGACTACAGACTGGGGGGTTAATCTATCAACAGCACCAACTTTTAGCGTGTTAAGACTGGGCATAGCTTTTTTTTCAAATTTACAAAAATCGAAAGACTATAACTTTATAAAGATAAATAGTTTATCTCAGCTAAGTAAAAAAAGAATATATACCTCGATTGATTAAAATATGTAATTCAAATAGATAATAATTGTTAGAAATTGAAGTTATAATTAATTAGATCGATTCAATGTTTTACAGAAAAACTTTTTTTTGGTTATCCTTATTTTTAATTGTCACAATACTATCTTGTAGTACATCTAAAAAAGGCATTTTAAATAAGGAGTATCACGCCTTAACATCAAAATACAATGTGATATTCAATGGAAAGGAGGCATTTTCAGTTGGAGAGGAGATATTATTGGAAGCTTTTGAGGAGAATTTTTACCATTATATTCCGGTCGAACCGATTAGTTTAAGAGGGGAAGATATCGATCAAACAACGATTGTTCCAGGTTTTGATCGAGCAGAAGAAAAAGCTGTAAAAGCGATTCAAAAACATTCTATAAATATTAAAAATATTCAGTATAACAGGGAAATTGAAAAAGCATACTTATTACTTGGTAAAGCAAGATACTTCGATCGTCGATTTTTCCCAGCTTTAGAAGCATTTAATTTTTTGTTAGAGACTGGCGCTAGCTGGTCAAATTTTCTAGATGCTAAGATCTGGCGAGAAAAAACAAATATTCGTCTAAAAAACTACGAATTAGCAATTGAAAATCTTCGTCCTTTAGCTCGTAAACTAATTTCAAAAAACAAATATTTTTCAATTGCGAATGCAACAGTTGCTGATGCATTTATGAAATTAAAAAAAGAGGATTCTACTTTATATTATATAAAAAGGGCAGCAAAGAATGAATCCAACAAAATGCTTAAAGCTCGATACCTATTTTTAACTGGACAACTTTTTGAAAGTATTAAAGAAAAAGACTCAGCTCAATGGGCTTACAAACAAATAATCGATCTAAAACGTAAAGCACCAAGAAAATTTTTTGTACAAGCTCTGTTAAAACAAAATTTATTGGATACAAGCTTAGCTTACAGCTATCATGTTGAGTCATTAGAAAAGATGTTAAAAAATTATGAAAATGATCCATATGAACATTTTATATATCGTGCTTTGGCAGAACTTTATTTTAAACAAAAAAAAGATAGTATTGGTTTAAGTTATTTAGAAAAGTCTCTTGAATCAGTCTCTTTAGACTCATACACTAAAATCGAAAACATTAAATTTTTAGCCGACTATCATTTAAAAAAAGGCAACTATGTGGTTAGCGGAGGATTTCTTGACAAACTGCTAAAAATTTACGAAAAAAGCTCTACTCAATATAAAAGAGCCAAAAGAAAAAGAGAAAATCTTAATGAGGTTATCTTATATGAAAAAACGGCTCAGAATACAGACAGTATTATAAAGCTCGCTTTATTAAATAAAGATGAACAGTTAATTTATTTTGAAAATTACATTAATTCAAAAAGACTAAGAGAAATTCAAAAACTTAAAGAGGCTGAGGAAAGCACAAATTCTCAAAGCATTAATCGATTAAAAACAGCCTTTTATTTTTATAATCCAAATCAATTATTGAAAGGGAGACAGGCTTTTCTTACTGTTTGGGGGAATAGGCCTAATTTGGACAATTGGAGGAGCTCAGAAGCAATATTAGCCCCAAAAGAATTTGCAATCCAAGACAAAAAAAAATCTGATAATTTTTTTGTAATACAAGAGACACCCGAAAGTTATGTTTCTCTTATACCTAGCAAAAAAGAAGAAATTGATAGTCTAATTCTTTTAAATCAACAGTCTTATTTACAATTAGGGATGATTTATAAAGAAAAGTTTAATGATTATGGTCTAGCTCGAAATCGATTAAAAAAGGCATTGAATTTATACCCTCCAAAGGGAATTGCTTCTCAAGCCTTATACCATCTTTATAGAATGGCTGAAAAAGATTCATCTCTAGTTGCAGAAACTTACAGAATTAATTTATTAAATAATTATCCTGATACCCCTTTTGCTATTTTATTGACGGATCCTAAAAACTATGATATTTCTAAAATTAAAACACCAGAATTACTTTACGAAAAAGTTTTAAAATTATTTGAATTACAAAAATTTTCAGAAACTTTAAAAGAAATAGAAATTTTAACAGTTATAAGCAGTGGCAGTAGAATTGAACCTAAAATAAATTTACTTAAGGCCCATACTATTGGTCGTTTAGAAGGTATTTCATCCTGGAAAAAAGCACTAAACTCAGTTGCTTCTAAGTATAGTGCTTTTGAGGAAGGAATTGAAGCTAAGAATCTTATTGATAAAATTGAATCTTTACAAAATCTTGATGATAATAATGTTATTTACAAAAATTACAAATGGATTTTTCCTTTTGAAAGTTCCAATAATAAAGCTATTGATACATTTTATTCTGAAATTAAACGAAAAACTTCTATTTACAGCAACTCTTTAAGTGTAAGCAAAGACAATTATAATAGAGATTACGTATTTGTAGTAATTCATGGAATAAGGAATCTTAACGAAATTGAAGTTTTGAAAAACGTAATTGAGTTTGATCAAGAAAAACTTGTAAACTTCGATAATTTTGTAACTTTGGCATCCCAATACAGAGAATATATTAAAAATAAAACCTGGAAAACGAATTAAAATGAAAGGAATTGAAAATAATGGACAGTATAGTAAAATTGAAAAGAATACCACACTTAAGGGTAATATAAAATCAAAGACTGATATTAGAATAGACGGAAATATTGAAGGTGAAGTAATAACCACAGGTAAAGTTATTCTAGGAAAAGAATCTGATGTTATTGGGAAGATACTTTGTGGTAATGCTGATGTTGAAGGAAAATTTGATGGAGAATTGACAGTCTCTGGAACATTGAATTTAAAAACAGGTGCAAATGTGAAGGGTAAAGTAAAAATCCAAAAATTGATTGTTGAATCAGGGTCAATTTTCAATGCTAATTGTTCGATGCATTCCGCTGAAGATGGGGTTAAAAAATTAAATAGTTTAGATGAACAAGAGAAGAAAGCCGAAGAACCAATGGCTAATGTTCTCTAGTTTAGCCTTTCAAATTGCAATAATCATTTGGGGTAGTGTGAAACTAGGAAAATACTTAGATAACCTATACCCTTTTTCTGAACAAAGATTTGTTCTGATTTTGTCGAGTATTGGTACAATCATTACAATCTGGATTATTTATAGGCAAAGTAAAAGTTTTTGGTAATAGGGATGAAGACTTTTCTATCTTATGTTATTATTTTAATTACTGCAATGTGTTTATTTTTTGCACTTCATCTCAAATTTTTCGAAGTGGAAAAAGCTTTCCTATTAAAAAGCTACATAATTAACGCGATATTATCGACAATAGCGATATACTCATTAAATTATGGAATAAAAAAAAAAGTAATCTAACGAATATTTACCTTTGTACAGTTGCTCTAAAATTAATTATCTATTTTTTAATTTTTCAACCAGAATTAAAGACAGATGGTTTTATATCAAAAGAAAAATTTTTAGTGTTTTTTGTACCGTATTTATTAGGCTTGATCTCAGAAATTTTGATTTTAATTAAAAGTTTTGATACATAGTTATAATTTAGCTTAATTATATTTCATTTTTCTTTAAAAACAAATCTAAAAATCCGGTAATTTGTTTCTTTATTTATACTAAAGCTATACATTTGCAACGCTAGGAATTTTATAATTATCTTATGCTATATATGCTAAAAAAAGCCAACGCCACTGCACTTTACGTGTTTGCATTTTTTTTAACTTCACTACCATCGCTAGCAAAAGAAATTCAATCAGGGAAAGATTTAAAAACAGAAATTAAAAATTACATCTCACACCATTTGGAAGATGCACATGATTTTAGTCTTTTTTCTTTTACAAATAATACAGGTAAGCATGTATATGTTGGAATACCTCTGCCTGTAATTCTTTGGGATGAAGGGCTAAAGGTATTTTCTTCTACTAAACTCAAACACGGTGAAGGTGTTGTGAAAAAGGGATCTAGTTTCTACAAGCTAGAACATGGTAAGATATATGAAACCGATTCAGAAGGTAAGATTAATTATGACGAGAACAACCACCCAACTAATAAATTACCTATAGATTTATCAATTACTAAGGGAGTGGTTAGTATGATAATAATAGCATTGCTTATGTTTTTTCTTTTTGCAAGTTTAGCAAAATCCTATAAAGATAATCATGGTATACCAAAGGGAATTGGACGTTTTTTTGAGCCTATAGTGCTTTATGTCCGTGATGAGATTGCCAGACCTAATATTGGAGAAAAAAAATATTCTTATTATATGAATTTCCTTTTAACGGTTTTCTTTTTTATCTGGTTTTTAAATCTTTTAGGACTTACTCCTTTAGGGGTAAACGTGACCGGAAACATTGCAGTAACATTTGGTCTAGCACTTTTAACTTTTTTAATTACAAATATAACAGGAACTAAAACCTATTGGTTTCATATTTTAGACCCTTTAGGAAACTCTATGAAATGGTATTCAAAAATTCCACTTTATATAATATTAATACCAATTGAGCTATTAGGTATTTTCATAAAACCATTTTCATTATTGATTAGATTATATGCGAATATGCAAGCTGGACACATTGTTTTAATGAGTCTGATAGGTTTAATGTTTATATTTAAAAGTTGGTTAGGGAGCCCTTTATCCTTTGGATTAGCTTTTGCAATTTCGATTATTGAATTATTAGTTGCCTTATTACAGGCCTACATATTTACGATGCTATCGGCTCTTTATTTTGGCTTTGCTGCCGAGGACCATGAGCATCATTGAAACAAAACACTTAATTGTGAAAAAAGGAATGTTTAATTTAAAACTCATAGTATGGAAATTCCAGTAATGGTAGGTGCCGGTTTAGTTGTAATCGGTGTAGGAATGGGTATTGGCAGAATCGGTGGTTCCGCAATGGAAGCTATTGGACGTCAGCCAGATGCCTATGGTAAAATTCAAACAGCAATGTTAATTGCTGCTGCCCTTGTAGAAGGGATTGGATTTGCAGCTTTATTTGCTGTTTAAAAAGATTTTTGGTTAAAGCAATATTTTAAAATGGAAAAATTAATTAGTGAATTTTCATTAGGGTTATTTTTTTGGCAATCATTAATCTTCATAGGATTATTATTATTGCTTAGAAAGTTTGCATGGAAACCAATTTTGAATGCTGTAAACGAGCGTGAGGCCTCAATAAAAAATGCCTTAGATTCGGCCCAGGAAGCTCGTACTCGGCTAGAAAATCTCCAAAGTGAAAATCAGCGTTTATTGAAAGAAGCACGTAAGGAAAAAGAAACTCTTATAAAAGAAGCTTTAAAAACAAAAAATCAGATCATAAGTGATGCAAAAAAAGAGGCTCAAAATGAGACTGAAAAAATTCTATCACAAGCCCAAGAGACAATCCAAAGCGAAAAAAGAGCAGCTTTAAAAGAACTTAAAAATCAAGTTGGTTCAATAGCTATTGATATAGCTGAAAAAGTTATTAATAAAGAATTAGAAAATAAGGATAAACAGATGAATTTAGTAAATGATTTGTTAAAAGAAACAGATTTTAAATAGACGAAATGAAATCAACAAGAACAGCATTTCGTTATGCTAAGGCAACCTTAGACTATGCAAATGAAAATAAATTTTCAGATAAAGTAGCTAAGGAAATGCAAGGATTAATAGAATTGTATGAAAGCAGTAAACAGCTTAAAGGACTCCTTAGTAACCCATTTTTGCCAAATAAAAAAAAACAATTAATTCTTAGATCAATAGTTCCAAATTCTTCTGATGTTACTCAAAAGTTATTAAATCTATTAACTTCTAATAGCCGCCTTTTTTTATTGAAAGAAGTGGCAAAAAGTTATATACAATTATTTTCAGAACAGCAAGGAGAATTGAATGCCACAGTTATTTCGGCAATTCCTCTCACTCAAAATCTTGAAAAACAAATTCACAATAAGCTAGAGGATTACTCAGGTAAAAAAATATACCTTTTAAATAAAATTGACAAAAGTTTATTAGGTGGTTTTATTTTAAAAATTGGTGATATGGAGTTTAATTCAAGTTTAGCTTTTAAGCTCAAAACATTTAGGGCAAAATTGACTTCAAATAGTATGTAATAAAGATAATTGATTATGTCAGATATTAAACCAGCTGAAGTTTCAGCAATTTTAAAAAAACAATTAGAAGGCCTAAGGTTAAATTCAAAAATGGATGAAGTTGGAACAGTTCTTAACATTGGCGACGGAATTGCTCGAGTATATGGGTTATCTAATGCGCAATATGGTGAATTAGTTTCATTTGAAACCGGATTAGAGGGGATGGTATTAAATCTAGAGGAAGACAATGTAGGTGTAGTTTTACTTGGCTCATCTAAAGAGGTAAAAGAAGGAGATACAGTTAAAAGAACACAACGTATTGCTTCTATTAATGTTGGAGAAAATGTCGTAGGAAGGGTTCTTAATACCTTAGGCAAACCGATAGATGGTAAAGGACCTATACAAGGGGAACTAATTGAAATGCCACTTGAGAGAAAAGCCCCTGGAGTGGTATTTAGGCAACCCGTAAATGAGCCCTTACAAACAGGAATAAAGTCAATTGATGCTATGATACCAATAGGAAGAGGCCAAAGAGAATTGGTAATAGGTGACCGACAAACTGGAAAAACCACAGTTTGTATCGATACTATTCTAAATCAAAAAGAATTTTTTGATGCAGGGGAACCTGTATATTGTATTTACGTTGCTATTGGTCAAAAAGCATCTACTGTTGCAGCAATTTCAAAAACTCTGGAGGACAAGGGAGCAATGGCTTATACAACTATTGTAGCTGCTAATGCCTCAGATCCCTCTCCTATGCAAGTGTATGCTCCATTCGCTGGTGCCGCAATCGGAGAATATTTTAGAGATACAGGTAGACCAGCATTAATAATCTATGATGATCTATCAAAACAAGCAGTAGCATATAGAGAAGTATCTTTACTTCTAAGAAGACCTCCTGGCCGTGAAGCTTACCCAGGAGACGTATTTTACTTACATTCTCGATTATTGGAAAGAGCTGCAAAAATTATTTCAGATGATGGAATAGCTAAAGGGATGAATGATTTACCCTCAGCTTTAAAAAATAAAGTAAAAGGCGGAGGATCCCTTACAGCTTTACCAATTATTGAGACCCAAGCAGGGGATGTCTCTGCGTACATTCCTACAAATGTTATATCAATTACGGATGGACAAATTTTCTTGGAATCTGATTTATTTAACTCAGGGGTACGTCCTGCCATAAACGTTGGAATCTCAGTTTCAAGGGTAGGAGGGTCAGCTCAAATAAAATCAATGAAAAAAGTTGCTGGAACCCTTAAACTTGATCAAGCACAGTTTCGCGAATTAGAGGCATTTGCAAAATTTGGATCAGACCTTGACACAGCTACCTTGAACGTTATTGAAAAAGGGAAAAGAAATGTAGAAATTTTAAAGCAAGCTCAAAATGATCCTTTTACCGTTGAAGAACAAATAGCAATAATTTATGCTGGTTCAAAAAATCTTTTACGATCTGTTCCAGTTGAAAAAGTTAAAGACTTTGAAATATCATTCTTGAATAAATTAAAAGGAAAACATAAAAAATGTTTAGAGGATCTAAAAGCAGGTAAACTTTCGGACCTAGCACTTGATACACTAAACGCTGTTGCAAAAGAAACAGCTGTTGAATTCGAATAAATTATGGCAAACCTTAAGGAAATAAGAAATAGAATTGTATCAGTTTCTTCAACGATGCAAATAACTAGTGCAATGAAAATGGTCTCAGCAGCAAAACTTAAAAAAGCACAAGATGCAATAACTTCAATGCGACCCTATGCCGGTAAACTGAATAATTTAGTTCAAAATTTAAGCTCCTCATTAGAGCCTGATATGAACAGTCCTTTCGTTTCTGTTCGTGAAAAAAATTCAATTTTATTAGTAGCAATTACTTCCAATCGCGGATTATGTGGTGCATTTAATTCTAACGTTATAAAAAAAACGCGACAGCTCATTAATGAAAAATTTTCTGATAAAAAAGTCTCATTAATTACTATTGGGAAAAAGGGATCAGAAGTTTTAGGAAAGAAAGAAAATATAATTTCTTCTCACGATTATATTTTTGATGATTTAAATTATGAAAAGGCAGATGAAATTTCTAAAGAGATAATGCAAGGTTTTAAAAAAGAATTGTACGATGAAGTTATTTTAGTTTATAACAGGTTTAAAAACGCGGCTACCCAAATTGTAGAGACAGAAACATTTTTACCCATAGAAGAGAATTTAGATGATAAAAGTCTGAAGAGTCCAGATTATATATTTGAACCTAACCAATCTGAAATTGTAAACGAACTCCTGCCGAAAGCCCTAAGCATAAAATTTTTTAAAGCTTTACGTGATTCATTTGCAAGTGAGCACGGAGCACGAATGACTGCGATGCACAAGGCAACTGACAATGCAACTGAACTTAGAGATCAACTTAAATTGACTTATAATAAGGCTAGACAGGCTGCTATTACAAATGAAATTCTTGAAATAGTTGGTGGAGCAGAAGCTCTAGAAGGTTAATTCACTTTTCAATGTAATATCTTAAAACCTTACCTGCTGTTTCAGATAATAATTGAGATGCATTTGATTTTGATTGTTCAACAGTCATATATTCTTTTTGGATTGAAAAAACTTTTGTCAACCCATTTTCATAAAATCTCTCCTCTAATCCTTTTTCTTTTGAACCGACTAGACATATTAATGGAATCTTATTTTCTTTAGCTAGCTCTCCTAACCTCCCTACAAGTTTGCCGTTTAAAGATTGAGAATCAATTTTTCCCTCACCTGTAATTATTAAATCGGCACTTTGGATTTGAGATTCAAGATCAAAAATTTCTGACAAAATTGTAAATCCAGAAAATAGTTCTGCATTAAAAAAGCCAAATATGCCTGCAGCAACCCCACCTGCAGCCCCTCCGCCCTGTATTTTTGATATTGATTTGCCATTATGTTCCTTAATTACTTTAGAAAAATTTATTAGACTTTTTTCTAAAATTTTAATTTCATCCTCAGAAGCTCCCTTTTGAGGACCATATATAGTCGAAGCACCATTTTTGCCAATTAATGGATTTATAACATCATAAGCTATTTTCCATGTTATAGATTTATTTATTTTGGGATCTATTATACTAACTAGTCTGCATAGATCAGCTCCCCCCTTTTCAATCTGTTTCCCCTTTTTGTCTAGTAAGCTTCCACCCAAAGCCTGAAATATTCCAGCTGCAGCATCGTTGGTCGCACTGCCCCCAACACCTAAAATAATTTCTTGACAGCCTGAATCAAGGGCATGTTTTATCAAAATACCTGTTCCATACGTTGAGGCTCTAAGAATATTGAGCTCATCTTCATTAATATGCATTATTCCTGATGCTTGTGAAAGCTCAATCCAAGCGCATTTTTTATTGTGGAATAGTAAATATTTAGCTTTTATTTTTTTCCCTAAAGCATTTTCAGTTTTAACTGTAATTAATGAGCCTAAATTCTTTGAAGCTAAAATATCTATGGCGCCTTCACCACCGTCTGAAAACGGAAATTTATCAACCTTTAGATTAGGATATATGTCTAGAATACCCTTTTCAATTGCATTAGCAACTTGTTTTGCAGATAAGCATCCTTTAAATGAGTCTGGGATAATAAGAATTTTCATTATTTTAAAATAGCTTACTAATCAAACTACTTATGACAACAATTAGAAGGAAGTATCCAAAAAGTATCATCACTTCACGTTTTCCCGCTGAGTAGGTTATGATTTCTTTGCTAGTTGTTACGGGTTTAATTAAAATACTTACAAGAACTCCAATACCAAATGTGATTAGACACCCTATAGCATTCCACCAAAACCAAAAAATTTCGGGAACATATAACCATAAAAAAATATTTAGAGCAACTCCACAAAATAGACCAATATTAGCCCCAATCGCGTGAGTTTTTTTTGTAAGTATGGCCAAAATAAAAACACCTAGAATAGGACCAAAGAAAACAGAACCTATTTTATTAATAACTTCAATTACAGTCCCTTCAATTTTACCTGCAAAAAAGGCTAAAAATAGACATGTTAAACCCCAAAAAAGGGAAAGAATACGAGAACTTTGAACATATTTTTCATCAGAAATTTTTGGGTAAAATCTTTTAACAAAGTCTTCCATGGATACTGCAGAAAGAGAGTTGATAGTTGAACTTAAAGATGACATTGCTGCAGACAAAATAGATACTATTAAAATTCCTATTACTCCATTTGGTAAATAATGGATTATGAAAACAGGAACCATAAGATCAGCGTTCTTTCCATCTAAATACTCAATATTATTCTGATAAACCAAATTTAGGTTCTCCTGAAATGAAAAATCTTGACTAAATAATGTGCCAAGTATAAGTCCCATTATACAATAAGTAAGTGTTATTGGGAATCTAAAAAAGGCATTGGCAAAAAGTAATTTTTTAATTGTTTTTAAATTTTTTGAGGAAAGCAAACGTTGAGACTGAGTTTGGTCAGTTCCATAATAAGAAGCGTATAAAAAAATTCCACCAATAACCATTGGCCAAAATCCAAAGGCATCGTCACCATCAGAATTTGAAAACCCCCATTTTGAAAAATCTATTGCATTAATTCTACTCTTATCAATTTTTGAAATAAAACTTTCAATACCTCCTAATTCATTTAAACCAAAACCTAAGCAAATTAAAATACCAAGAAAAAGAACAATCATTTGAATAACATCCCCCCATATGACCGCTTTCATTCCACCTTGAAAAGAGTAAATAAGTGTAATTGCACCAATAATTAAAATTGAGATCCAAAATTCTATTTGGATAGTTGCTTGCAGAATTAAAGCCATAGTATATACCATAACCCCTGTGGCAACTGATCGACTTATTTGAAAAACAAAGCTAATTAGAAGACGAGATGAAGAGTCAAAGCGTTTTTCGAGATATTCATATACACTAACAACTCCAGACTTATATAGAGTAGGGATAAGAGCGACCATTAAAAAAGCCATTGCCAATGGGACACCAAATTCATATGTAAGCCACTGAAGTCCTCCACCATCTTTCAACCCAACAAAAGCTGGAGCAGAGACAAAACTAATTGCAGATAATTGCGTTGCCATAGTTGATAAACTTAGTGGTAACCAACCCATATTTCTACCACCAAGAAAATAATCTTGAGAACTCTTATTTTCTTTAAAAAAATATCCTATTCCCAGAAAAACTATTAAATAGATTAGGATAATTATGTAATCTAGCGTGTTCATTTAAATTTTTGTCATTATCACGGGAATTATTTTAATTTAACAGAAAGCGGGATTCAAAAGTCATTTTTCACTCAAAAAATCAATTGTTAAAGCAGCAGTCCAAGAAAAGTTTTCTCCCCCATAACCTTTATTACTTTCTTTAGAAGTTTTTTTTGATGGATTAAAATACTCGTAAAAACCAAATTTATCTACTAATTCAAGTGAATCATTTTTGATTCTTTTTGCTATTTCTTCATATTGATATCGCTTAAGGCCATGGTAAAGGATCCAGTTCAAGTTAATCCAAACAGGTCCTCGCCAATATTTTTTTTGATTATGTTTTTTTCCCTCAGGATCAAAGGACGAACAAAGATAATAGTCATGTTTTCCAAACTTTTTCATCAAAGTGTTTTTCAGTTTCTGTGCCATATCAAGATCAGGAGCTCCACAAAAAAGAGGACTAAAAGATGAAGAGCAAATAAGCGGAATCTTTTTTCCGTTTCTCAGATTGAAGTGTGAGTAAGCTCCGATTGATGGATTATAGAGTTTTTTATTAATATTAGTAAGGCTTTTTTCATTTTTGGATTTTAAGTATCTAATTTTTTCTTCATTTCCACCCAAAATCTCATAAAGCCGAATTAGACATTCATTAGATCTTATCAAAATGGAATTAAATAATGGGTCTTGAACAAGGAAAGGGGAGTGTTTAGCAATTTTATTATCATCATAGTTAAATCTTTTGGCAAGTTCGATTAGATCAATATAGTGATCATATTCTCTATTTGTTGGACGTTGGGAAGAATCAACGTGATTAGTGTCTTTTCTTTCAAATTTATATCTAGGAGGATTCATTGTTTTCCATATGTCGTCCCAGACAGGAGAGTTATCTGTTCCTGATTCCCAATTGTGATATATATAAACTAATCCTTCATTATTTATATCTCTTTTTGAATAAAAATAACGGTGACTTTTATAGACTTTGTTAATCTGACTTTTTATAAATTTTAAAATATCTATTTTGTTATCAGCCATATTATAAAGTTTTTCTAAAACAAAGCCTAATACTGGTGGTTGAGTAATTCCTGAAGTTTCGATATGTTTTGATGATTTTGGGTTTAAAGAAGACTTATGAAAATCTGCTCCAGGAAAATATGAGTCATTTTTAGTGTGAAAAACAATGTGTGGTATAAAGCCGTTCTCCCATTGAGCATTAAGTAGATTTTCTATTTCTTTTTTTGCTTTTTCTATATTAAAATGTGCTAATCCAATAGCTATAAATCCAGAGTCCCATTTCCACTGAAAAGGGTAAAGGTTTTTACTTGGAATAGTGAATCCTTTTTTCTGGAAGTTTCCAATTAATACCCTTTTAGCTTCTTCAACTAAAGATTTTTTTGACATAATTATATATGTAATGAGAATATCTAAAAAAGCTCTCTCAATAGTCAACACTTATTTTAATAGGATATAAGTTAAACATTATTTAAAATTCTTTTACACAAAAAATTAGATAATACAAAAAGAATTATATTGCAGAAGCTATTAAAAAGAATTATGAAAATTAAACTACACAAGACTATATTATACATACCATTGTTTTTATTTACCTTATTTTCTTGTAGTAATGAAGAAGAACAGGAAGATACAATCGAATCTGATTCAATTACTCAAGAAGAATTAGAAGAAGAAGTTGATCCTTTTTATGCAGCTATAGATGAAAATAGTACTCTAGAAGAATATTGGGAACTCTTTGTTGCTGATGCTATTCGTTCAGGGAAGCCTGATCCAGGGTATGGCAGGACAATGAATCTTTTTTTTGGAAATGAACCTGATTTTGCATCTGGAGTTACAGCAGATCATGCTGGAAGAGCTTATGACGTTTGTAATGACGAAACAGTGAGTTTTGAAATTATTAAATCATTTTGGGAAGATTTTTCTGTTGTTCAAAGGCTATATACATTTTACCATGAAGCTGGACATGCTAGATATAAATATCGCCACCCTTATGAACGTTCAGAAATAACATCGGCTCCTGACAATTACCCAATTATGTGGTTATCCATGGTTCCTGAAAATAGTACTTTGGAAGAATTTATAAAAGACAAAAATGACTTTTTCAAAAGGGATTGGGAGGGTGTTCGTTATTTTAATTGTTCAGACAACTAACTTTTAAAAAATTCTTTTAATTTAAATCGTTAACAAAAAAGAGGAAAGTAATTTTTTAATTAAACTTTTAAGGAACCTGTTTTTGTAAATTTAAACAAAACAATTCAGCTAAATGACAGAAGTTTATATAATAAATGAAAGCCCATTTGAACTTCCAGCTTATGCTACTGTTTCTTCTGCAGGTGTTGATTTAAAGGCATTTTTAGATCACCCCATAGATTTAAAGCCCTTAGAAAGAAAAATTATTGCTACAGGAATAAAGCTAGCTTTACCAGAAGGATATGAAGCCCAAATAAGGCCTAGAAGTGGGCTAGCTGCTAAACATGGGATATCAATTCTAAATTCCCCTGGGACCATAGACTCTGACTATCGAGGAGAAATTGGTGTGATACTAATAAATCTATCAAACAAAGTATTCACTATTAATAGGGGTGATCGAATAGCACAATTGGTATTAACAAAATATGAAAAGATTAATTGGAAAATAATTAAAGAGCTTCCAGAGACCAATCGTGGAATTGGAGGATTTGGGAGTACAGGTGAAAAATAGATAATGAAAAAAACCTTAATCCAGAGTTCAATATTTATACTGAATTTCATATTCATTATTTCATGCAAAACAGTAAATATATTGCCTACCAGAACTCCTATAAAAAACGTAGAATTAGAGGCCCTAGCTCAAAAAATAAAAGCCAATTACCCTAAAATAAATAAACTGCGTTCACGAATTAAAGCAGTATACGATGACGGGAAAAGAGAACAGCAGATTATAGTTCAGCTAAGAATGGAAACAAAAAAAATAATTTGGTTAAGTGCTACAATGTTAATACCTATTGCAAAACTGAAAGTTACACCCAATGAAATTTCCTTTTATGAAAAATTCCAAAAAACTTATTTTCAAGGTAACTTTAATCTAATAAATAGTTCTTTTGGAACAAACTTTGGATTTAGTGATCTGGAAAATTTATTTCTAGGTAAGCCATTTTCTGATCCTGCTCAAGGGCAGTGGAAACAGATCATGAATCCTCAATATTATATACTATCTCCAAAAGGGAAGCGTTCGATTTTTACACCTACTCTTTTTTTTGATCCTGTAAGCTTTTTACTTAAGGAGCAACGCTTTCTTATTCCAGGAACAACAAATAGTTTAACAATAAAATACTTAAGGCATATTAGAATTGAAGGAAAATCCTTGCCTACTTTAATTGATATAACTTTATTCGATGGGATTAATTCGAAAAAATTGGTTTTAGATTTTAGCAGAACTTATTTTACTGAAGGATTGACTTTTCCATTTGAAATCCCACAAGGTTATTCCAAAATTAAGTTCTAAATGAAAAGGCTATTTTTTTTGTGCCTATTTATTACGATTTCATTAAATCAATCATTTTCTCAGATTAAAAATGATGAACAAAAAAAACTTGAAGCTCAACGCTTAAAATTAAAAAAGGAAATTAAACAAATTAATAATCTCCTTTTTTCAAATACAAAAAACAGAAAAATTGCACTAAATGAGGTAGAGAATATTGAAACAAGATTAAATGTTAGGTTAGAATTAATTAAGGTAACAAATAAGCAAGCAAACCTTTTAACAAGAAGAATAAACATAAATCTAAGAAACATTGACAATCAAAGAAAAGAATTGGATGAATTAAAAAAGGAGTATGCTAAAATGATTCAAAAATCCTATGCTAGTAAATCCCTTCAAAATAGGTTGATGTTTTTGTTTTCTTCTGAAAATTTTTTACAAGCATATAGACGGATTCAATATTTAAAACAATATGCTAGATATAGAAGAAAACAAGGACTTCAAATAAGTGAGAAAACAAAATTATTACAGAATTTGAATAAAGTTTTAATTGAAGAAAATGAAGTGAAAACAAAACTAATCAATGAGAATAGGGAGATTAGAAAAAAGCTGGTTCAGGAACAAAAAAAACAACAAGAATTAATCAATACCTTGAGACTAAAACAAAGCTCATTGAGAACACAAATCGAAAATAAACAAAAACAACGTCAAAGAATAGACAAAGAAATTAATAGACTTATCCGAGAGGCCATTGCTGAATCGAATCGAATTTCAGGCAAAAAATCAAGAGAAATTTTTCAACTCACACCTGAAGCAAAACTTATTGCTGAAAATTTTCAGGAAAATAAAGGACGGCTTCCTTGGCCTCTAGAAAAAGGTGTAGTTACTCAGGGGTTTGGTAGACAAAGACACCCGGTAGTAAAGACCACTATTATTCAAAGCAATGGTGTAACTATATCCACAGAACCTTTTGCAAAGGTTCGAGCTGTTTTTGAAGGTGAGGTAATGTCTGTTATTATAATTAAAGGCAGCAATCCATCACTTTTAATACGCCATGGTAGTTATATTACTCTTTATACAAATCTCTCCAAGTTATATGTCAAAAAGGGAGAAAAAGTTTCTTCAAAACAGGTTATTGGTGAGGTTTTTACAAACCAGCAGACAGGAAGGACACAGCTTCAATTTGGAATATTTAACAATATTAAAGCTCTTAATCCAAAAGACTGGGTATATCAGATGTAAAGATTTTTATTTCTCTTCTAAATACCAAGCCTCTTCTTTAAGTGTATACTTAATGAAATAAAGCATGTTTATAGCTTCTTTTTTTGTTAGATATCTTCCATAAGCCACACGGTGTATTCCTTCTGGATTTACTTCCGCGAGTTCTGCAGGGTATCCTTCACTTTTTAATTGCTCTAATCTTTTAGTAGCATTTTCCATAGAACGAAATGAGCCTGCTATTACACTATAATAATCTTGTTTTAGAATAATATCCTCTTTTTCAGACTTTGTTGAAGCAACTAAATTAATTAGTGATAAATCTTCTAATTCAAAAGTTGCTTCCTGAACATTTTTTTCAATTTTTTTTTGTGCTTTTTCTTGTTCAACGATTCTTTGTTCGGTGACATATTTATCACTAAAAAAATAGCCTCCGCCAAGCATGGCTATACCAATTATTCCTATGGCTGCATATTTTAAAATAGGCGATTTTTTATTGTTTTCATCCTGATCTGGAGTAAAAACTAAGTCTTCTTTGTTGTTGTCTTCCATGACATTAATTGTTTTTGATGTAAATGTACGTTCTTTAATTTTATTCCTTTCAAAGAAATGAAGTCCATAAGACTTTAATTCAAAATTTATTTTTCCTAAAGGGGAAAATTCAAATTTATTTTCCTGATTAAGCTTGATTTCACCAACACCAGGGAAAAGAACTGTTTGGGTTTTTAATCTCTTTTTCCAGACAATTACTTCTTTTTCAATAATTCTGATAGCATTTTCATATGAAATTTTATTTCTTTTAGCAACATAATTTCCTAGAATTCCATCATTTGATGATAATAATTGATTAAAAGTCACTTCCTTTCTAGGAGGGAAAAAGTTTCCATTATTATCCAGTTTTGCTCCGAATGAACGCGTTAAAAAAGCACCGAAATTTGGAATAGTAACACATTCGTACTGATAAAGAAGTTCTTGTATGAAGCGGGATACTTGCATTGGTCAAAAATAGTAAAATATTATAATAAAGATAGAAACTTCATTTATCTGGTTAATTTAAATTTTACCTACATAATCATTAATAACCTATTTTATTGCGAACTCTCAATAAAACTTTTTTGGCAACTTTTCTCGCTTTTTCAGCCCCTTTAGAAAGAGCGGAGTTAACTTCCCCAGGATTTTGGATATAATAGTTGTACTTCTCCCGTTCTTTAGAAAAACGTGTTAATATTAAATCGAAGAGTTCTTGCTTAGCTTGTCCGTATCCTAAACCTCCTAAAAGATATTTATCTTTTAAAATATCAGTTTCAGGTTTAGATGCTAAAATCGAATAAAGTGCAAAAACGTTGCAAGTTTCAGGATTTTTTGGATCATCAATAGGAACACTATCAGTTTGAATGCTCATTATTTGTTTTCTCAAATTCTTTTCTGGTAAAAAAACATCTATTGTATTTTTTTTTGATTTACTCATTTTTTGTCCGTCAGTTCCAGGCACATATTGAGTAGTAGCTTGTATTTTTGCTTCAGGTATTACAAATGTTTCCCCCATTTGATGATTAAATCTAGATGCTACATCCCTTGTAATCTCAAGATGCTGAAGCTGGTCTTTTCCAACAGGTACGATTTCGGCATCGTAAAGAAGTATATCTGCAGCCATTAACATAGGATAAGTAAATAAACCAGTATTTACATCTGATAAGTCTTCAGATTTATCTTTAAATGAATGGGCAAGGGTGAGACGTTGATATGGGAAAAAACAATTTAAGTACCATGTTAACTCTGCAACTTCACTTACATCACTTTGTTTATAGAAATGTGTTTTTTCTACATCAAGTCCACAAGCAAGCCACGTAGCAGCAGTAGAAAAAGTATTATCTCGCAGTATATCACCTTTTTTTATCTGTGTAAGAGAGTGCAAATCAGCAATGAATAAAAAAGAGTCATCACTTGTTTCTTTGGCCATTTTTATTGCAGGAAGAACAGCTCCAAGAAGATTTCCAAGGTGAGGTGTTCCGGTTGATTGAACACCAGTTAAAATGCGTGCCATTTTAAAAATTTTAAACAAAGGTACATTTCCTCTAATTTGAGAGCAACTCTCCTATCCAGAATTTTTTGAAATGAATATATTTGATTTATGAGAAAAGTCCTTTTGATACTATGGAGAATTTGGTTCTATGTTTTGTCAGCCTTTCCTGTAATATTACTTTTTATTCCACTAGCAACTTTTTTATTGCTTCCCAATGGATATCGATACCTATATTGGGTAGCAAGAAATATATGGTCTCCTTTTGTTTTAATAGGAATGGGATTCAAAATTAAAAGGCTTAATACTTTTCCACCTGATGACAGGAGTATGATTTTAGTAGCCAACCATGCTAGCTACATAGATATTATGTTGATGTTTCGTATGAGAAAAAAACCATTTGTTTTTGTAGGAAAAAAAGAGATTGAAAAAATTCCGATTTTTGGATATTTATATAAAAGATCAGCCATAACGGTAGACAGAAGTGACCATAAAAGTCGTTTTCAAGTATACGAGCGTGCAAATCAACTTATTAGTAAAGGATATAGTATTTGTGTTTTTCCTGAAAGAGAATATTTGGACGAAACAATACTTTTGAATCAGTTTAAAATAGGTGCTTTTAAAATGGCAGTAGAGCACAAATTACCAATACTGCCTCTAGTTTTTTACGACTGCAAAAGGAAGTTTCCTTGGTATACTACACATGGATACTGTGGCTCTCTTCGTGTTAGAGCTTTAAAAGTTATTGAGACTTCCTCATTAGGGGGAGATAGTATCAAGTCTTTATCCATTAAAGTTCATCAGCAAATCGAAAAATCTTTATTAGAAGATCCAAAAAAGCAGTCATTAAAAGCTATAGAAGTTTGGAAAAAGCTAGCATTTTAATGATTAATTATTCATTTATTTTCTTTAGCGCATCAACAATCTCTTTTTCAATTTCTTCCAATAGCTCTGGATTATCTTCTAAAAGTGTTTTTACAGAATCTCTACCCTGGCCAATTTTGGTGTCTCCGTAGCTAAACCATGAGCCACTTTTTTTTATAATCTCATAATTTACGCCTAGATCAATAATTTCGCCAATTCTTGAGATACCCTCTCCATACATAATATCAAACTCAGTTGTACGAAAAGGTGGAGCAACTTTATTTTTAACTACTTTAACTCTTGTTTTGTTTCCCATTACTTCGGATTCTGCACTTTTAATTTGTGTAGATCGTCGAATATCTAGTCGAACAGAAGCATAAAACTTAAGTGCATTTCCACCTGTAGTTGTCTCAGGATTACCAAACATAACTCCAATTTTTTCACGAAGTTGATTTATAAAAAAAACAGTGCAATTTGTTTTACTTATTGAGGCCGTGAGCTTTCTTAAAGCCTGTGACATCAGACGTGCATGTAATCCCATTTTTGAGTCTCCCATTTCTCCCTCGATCTCACTTTTGGGTGTTAGGGCTGCTACTGAATCGACTACTACTATATCAATTGCACCAGAGCGAATTAAGTTATCTGCTATTTCAAGAGCTTGTTCACCATGATCAGGTTGAGAAATTATTAATTCACCCACATCGACTCCAAGTTTCTCTGCATAAAAACGATCAAAGGCATGCTCTGCATCGATAAAAGCTGCTATGCCTCCTTGTTTTTGGCATTCAGCTATTGCGTGAAGTGTCAACGTTGTCTTCCCAGAAGATTCGGGACCATAAATTTCAATTACTCTACCGCGTGGATATCCTCCCACTCCTAAGGCAATATCAAGGCCTAAAGAACCAGAGGGTATAGACTCCACTTCTTCAATTGCTTCGTCACCTAGTTTCATAACGGCTCCCTTACCGTAGGTTTTATCTAATTTATCCAATGTAAGCTTAAGTGCTTTCAGCTTCGAACTTTCTTGATCTGACATTATAACTTTTTTACTAAATTACATTTTCTTATTTCTGCTTCCAAGCACCTTTAGATCGCATTATTAACAATTTTTTTTTTGTAGGTTTATTAAAATTTTTTTAATGAAACAGTTATTTTTTTTATTTGTAATAATAGCATCTCCTTTATTTTCACAAAATATTTTATCTCTCAGAGAAAGAGCTGATTTAATAGAAAAAATCCAAAAAGAACGTATTCAAAATCTACTCCCGAAACTTATGGAGGAGCAAGACTTAGACCTTTGGGTTTTGATAACACGTGAATATAATGAAGATCCTGTAGTAAAAACCTTATTACCTCCAACTTGGCTTAATGCCAGAAGAAGAACAATCCTAGTTTTTTCCAAAATGAAAAATAAAGTTGATGCTGTTGCCATCACTAGATACAACTTTGGTAAAAATATTCGTTCCATTTGGGACAAAGAAAAAGAACCAAACCAATGGAAAGCACTGTCAGATTATATAACTAGTCAGAATCCAAATAAAATCGGGATTAATATTTCAGATAACTATGGGATAGCTGATGGTTTGGCCAAAACGGATTTTGATGGAATTATGAATTCTCTTCCAAATAAATTTCAAAAACGAATTGTTTCAGCAGAAAGCTTGGCAGTAAGATGGATTGAAACAAGAACACCAATAGAAATGACTATTTATAACACATTGGTAGAAATCACACATAACATTATTAAAGAAGCTTTTTCTTCAAAAGTTATAACACCAGGGGTTACAACAACTGATGACGTAGTTTGGTGGATGAGGGAAAAAGTTTCTAGGTTAGGATTAAAAACTTGGTTTCATCCCACTGTAGATATACAGAGAATTGGGCAAAGTGATTTATATGGTTTTGATGGAGAATCAAAGTTTGATATTATAAATTCAGGGGACTTAGTTCACTGTGATTTTGGAATCACATATTTAACATTAAATACAGATTGCCAAGAATTAGCTTATGTGTTAAGACCTAATGAAACAGAAGCTCCTGAATATCTAAAGAAAGCTCTTAAAAAGGGGAATGATGTTCAAGATGATTTAACCTCCAATTTTAAAAAGGGAAGGACCGGTAACACAACATTGAAAATGGCAATACAGGCAAGTAAAGCAAAAGGTCTTAGGCCACAAATATATACACATCCACTTGGTTTGTATGGTCACTCAGCAGGAACAACATATGGAATGTGGGACGCTCAAGATGGAGTTCCAGGGTCGGGTGACCATCCTTTACACGAAAACACTGTATATGCAATTGAATTAAATGCAAAAGTATATATTAAAGAGTGGGATAAAGACATTCGAGTAATGCTGGAGG
This sequence comes from Bacteroidetes bacterium SCGC AAA795-G10, assembly GCA_003130815.1. Lineage (GTDB taxonomy): Bacteria > Bacteroidota > Bacteroidia > Flavobacteriales > Flavobacteriaceae > MS024-2A. Next base: position 621,269 of record QFDA01000001.1, read on the forward strand.
AAGCAGGATATTTTGGGCCAAACGGATTTAGATATGTAAATGGGCGTCAGACCAAGTTTTTATTAATAGGCAATAAAAATAAATACCTTGATTAAATATTAAATAATATTTTCCATATAGCTAAACTATGATAAACAGATTCCTTCTAATCTTTGCTTTAGTAACATTTTTTTGTTGTCAAAAAGAAGATTTTCAAAATAACCTTGCAGAAACAATATTGGGGAATTGGAATATTGAAGAAGGAGGAAATTTTTTTTTTGAAAAGGATTCTTTTTCTGCTTCTTTGGGTTGCAATACTTTTTTTGGTGAAATTAAAATTACTGATGAAACAATTAATTTCTACTTGATTGCATCCACCAAAATAGGATGCAATGATCAGCTTAGGCAGCTTGAAGAGCAATTTGTTTTACTTCTAGAAAATTCGACTTTAATTTTTAACATTGACGAAAATTTAGCAAAATTATACAATAGCGAAAGGGAACTCATTTTCACTCTATACCGCAAATAAACACGTCCTATTTAAAATGGGACATTTAATCCCAAAACATTAACATCAACTAAAGTTTAAGATTTTATTTAGTTATAAATTTTTTGGTTGGAGAATGAACCTTTTGTCTAACTTTGTACTACACTTAAAAAGTTTATAGCATGCAACTGTACAACAAACTAAGTGCGCAAGAAACAGCTGATATATTAGATCAGTCTAAAAAAGATAGATTTACTCTTTCCTTCTATAAATACGCGCACATAAAAAACCCTAAGCTTTTCAGAGATCATTTATTTTTGTCGTGGGATAGATTAGGAATTTTGGGAAGAATTTATGTTGCTCATGAAGGAATTAATGCTCAGCTTAGCTTACCCTCAGAAAAATTTTCTTCATTTAAAGATCATCTAAACACTATTTCTTTTTTAAAAGATGTTAGAATTAATTTAGCTGTAGAACATTACAAGAAATCATTTTTAAAATTAACTATTAAAGTCCGTAAAAAAATTGTAGCTGACGGACTAGATGATAAAAGTTTTGATGTAACAAAAAAGGGTATCCATTTAGATGCACAAAAGTTCAATGATTTACTAGATGATGATGACACAATTTGCATTGATATGCGGAACCATTACGAAAGTGAAATAGGACATTTTAGAGGGGCTATTACTCCTGATGTTGACACATTTAGGGATTCCTTGCCTCTAATTGAAAAAAATATGTCAGAATATAAGGAAAACAAAAAGCTTCTGATGTATTGCACAGGCGGAATTCGTTGTGAAAAAGCTTCAGCTTATTTCAAACATAAAGGTTTTAAAAAAGTTTATCAATTAGAGGGAGGAATCATTGAATATGCTCGACAGGTAAAAGAGAAAAATTTGGAAAATAAATTTATTGGCAAAAATTTTGTTTTTGATGAAAGAAAAGCGGAGCGTATTTCAAATGATATAATTGCTTCTTGTCACCAATGTGGTGCTCCATGTGATGCCCACATTAATTGTGCTAATGAAGCTTGTCATTTACTTTTTATTCAATGCGATTCATGTAGATCAAAAATGGATAATTGTTGCTCAAAAAATTGCAAAGAAGTTATCAATTTGCCATATGAACAGAGAAAAATCTCTAGGAAAGGAAAGCATAATAGTAATAAAATTTTCAAAAAAGGCCGCTCAGATGCTCTAAGATTTAAATTATAATAACAATCAACTAACCTGATTTGAAAAGATTAATAAGAAATATATTACTTGTAAATTTAATTACTATAAACTTTGGATGTAGTCCAGAGGAAGGATACACATTTTATAAGTCAGTCTCAAATGAAGGACTAGGAGTGAATCCAGTGATATTTAAAATTCCTGAAGGAATAGTTAATTCATCAAAAAAAAATATTTTTCTACGTTTGAGAAATAATAATGACTATCCATATTCAAATATTTTCCTTTTAGCAACTTTAAGAACTGGAGAAGATATAATTTATCATGACACACTTGAATATGCCATGGCATCGGCAGATGGCAGTTGGTTAGGTAGTGGTTTTAATGAGATAAAAGAAAGCAAATTATGGTGGAAAGGAGGAGTAATTTTGTTCAATGAAGAACCACTGATTATAGAGGTTTCTCAGGCTGTACGTAATAATGGAGAGGAGAAAGGCATAAGTAAATTAAAGGGAATTATATCTGTAGGAATTAGTATAGAGGATCAGTAAAATGGTTAAAAAGAGTATAAATAAACAAAAACATTATAATCGAAAATTCATTCGTTTTTTCTGGGGATCTTTCATTTTTCTTATTTTAGGAGGATTCATATTATTTTTTGGCGCAGCATTAGGGATCTATGGTCCAATGCCAGATCTTCAAGAACTTGAAAATCCAAAAACTAATTTGGCCACTCAGATAATTTCAGCTGACGGAGCTATTCTTGGGAAATATTATTTTAATGACAATAGAACTCCGATTGATTTTGATGAAATTCCTATTCATATGGTTGATGCTTTAATTGCGACTGAAGATGAGCGTTTTTATGAACATTCTGGTATAGATTGGCGCGGCACACTCAGAGCTTTCGTATATTTTGGAAAAAGGGGAGGCGCTAGTACAATCACTCAACAGTTAGCAAGACAAATTTTTGTGGGAATACGTTCTAGAAATATTTTTAAAACAATTCTTCAAAAAGCACAAGAATGGGTTATAGCTGTTCAACTTGAACGACGATATACTAAGAAGGAAATACTTGCTATGTACCTAAACAAATATGATTTTGGGTATCAAGCTGATGGAATCAGATCAGCAGCCAAAATATTTTTTAATAAAACACCACAGCAATTGACAATAGAAGAATCTGCAACTCTTGTAGGGATGTTAAAAAACTCCTCACTATATAATCCAATTAGACGACCTGAAAGAGTTAGAGAAAGACGTAATATTGTTTTTCGCCAGATGTATAGAAACAAATTTATAACAGCTGAAGAGCAAGACTCATTATCAAAATTGCCTCTTAACATAAACTTTACCCCAGAGTCTCATCGGGAGGGACTAGCAACATATTTCAGAGCATATTTAAAAGAATTTATGGACAGCTGGATAAAATCTAATCCTAAGCCTGATGGAAGTAAACACAACTTGTACAGAGATGGTCTTAGAATCTACACTACAATAGATTCAAAGATGCAACAAATTGCAGAGCAATCCGTAGAAGAGCATATGAAAAATCTACAGCGTGAATTCTTTAAACAAAATTCAGAAGAAGAAAATCCAACAGCACCTTTTTTAGATTTACGAGAAGGTGAAATAGATACCTTATTGGATAGATCAATGATAAGGAGCGAGAGGTGGAGAAAAATGAAAATAGCAGGAATTCCAGAAGAAGATATCATTGCCTCATTTAGTAGAGAGGTCCCTATGAAAGTATTTAGTTGGAAGGGTGAAATCGATACAATTATGACTCCAATTGATTCTATAAGATATTACAAGCATTTTTTACGTGCATCTTTGATGTCTATGGAGCCTCAAACAGGACATGTAAAAGCTTGGGTAGGAGGATTTAATTATAAGCATTTTCAATACGACCAAGTAAAGCAAGGGAGAAGACAAATAGGATCAACCTTTAAGCCTTTTTTATATGCGACAGCTATAGATCAGCTAAAGTTATCCCCTTGCGATTCTTTACCAGATGCATTGTACTGTATTGAACCAAGAAAACATGGAAATACTTCAGCTTGGTGCCCAAAAAACTCTGGAGATAGATATGGTCAAACCCGTACTTTAAAAAATGCATTGGCTAATTCAGTTAATACAATAAGCGCCAGAATTATGGATTTAGTTGGTCCTCAGCCAGTTATAAATCTAGCCAGAAAAATGGGGATTTCATCATATTTACCACCAGTTCCTTCAATTGCTTTAGGTACACCCGATATTAGCTTGTTTGAAATGGTTGGAGCATATAGCACATTTGCAAACCAAGGTATTTATGTAAAACCAATAATGATTACAAGAATTGAGGATAAAAATGGTCGTGCTTTGTATGAGGTTGTTCCAGAGAGTAAAGATGTCTTAAGTGAAGAGGCAGCCTATGTAACTGTAAATTTGATGCAAGGTGTTACAACTGCTGGATCTGGAGCAAGACTAAGACACGCAGGTCTTGAAAAGACAAATTATGTTTACGAAAAAATTGTAACGGGCTACCCATATATTTTTGAAAACCCTATAGCAGGTAAAACCGGTACTACTCAAAACCAAAGTGATGGGTGGTTTATGGGAATGGTTCCAAACTTGGCAACTGGTGTCTGGGTAGGAGGCGAAGACAGGTCTGTTCATTTTAAACAAATTGCATTCGGACAGGGTGCAACAATGGCACTTCCAATTTGGGCAAATTACATGAGATCTCTTTACAAAAATCCAGATTTCGGAATTTCTAAAGATGATTTTCTTCCACCAGAAGAAATGTCAATTCCTGTTGAATGTGAAAAAATATCAGTAAACAACTTAAATTATAAAATGGGCCCAAAAGAGGATTTAGATGCTCTTGGTTTTTAGGATTCGTAATCTGATGAATGCCACTCAGCAAAGCATGTTTCGGTTTCTCTCAAAATCAAATGATGTAATTTAACCTTATTTGGCAAATTAGATTTAATTCTTTCTGCAAAATCTAAAATCATCATTTCACTCGTTGGCTGGTAATCGACTTTGACTATTTTATGCCCTTGGTCTTCCATAAAACTCACAAGCTTTTTATTGGAATGTATATTCAGGACTGCAGCATGGTCAAAAGGTTCAACGATAATATTATTTATGATTTTTTTTAGATCGCTAAAATCCATAACCATTCCATATTTTGGATTATTGGGATCTTGTGAAGGCTTTCCGATAACAGTAACAGATAATTTATAGCTGTGTCCATGTACATTTTTACATAAACCGTCGTGCCCTGAAAGAGCATGGCTTGTTTCAAATTTAAATTCTTTGGTGATTCTTATAATATTGTCCATAGATTAAAATTTTTTGATAATACTTTGAGTAGCGTCTTTTAAAAGTAGTTTAGCCGTAATTTCTGCATTCGATTTAAGAGTTTCTTCCCAATGTTCAGTATTTTTCCAATGTAATTTCCTGAGTTTTTTCATTGCGTCACCAGAATAATTTCCAAATTTTTCAGCAAGTTTTCCAGCTGATATTTCCAACTCTTTGTGGGAATTTACTACAGAATTATATAAGCCTTTTCTTTTAGCCCATTTTGCTGTTTTCCAATTTTCTGCTTCTAAAGATAGTTGTGCAAAAGCAGCTGAGCCAATTTTTCTACTTATAGCTGGCTCAATTACAAATGGGCCTAAACCAATTGACAATTCTGAAAGTTTAATTTCCGCTTTTTCATACGCTATGGTATAATCGCATGCTGCAACAATTCCTATGCCTCCTCCAACAACTCTACCCTGGACTTGTAGGATTACAAATTTTTTTAAAGTCCTAAATACATTTAATAAGTTCGCAAAACCAATAAAGAAATCTTTTGCCTTATCTAAGCTTTTTAAAGTTTTTAATTCATTAAAAGATGCACCACCACTAAAGGCTTTTAATCCTGAACTTTTTAAAATAATCACTTTTACCAGTTTACTTGAATCTAATGACTTTAGATTTTGGCTAAGTTCTTTTAACATATTAGATGTTAATGAGTTTCCAGATATATTTCCAAATTCTAATATTCCGCAATTACCTTTTATATGATGTCTTACAAATGGTTCCATAAGGATGTAAAAGTAATGAATCTCTTAGGGTTTAAAAATTTTTGATTTATTCAATTTAAAAAGTAACGATTGTTTAAATATTTGTATTTGATTGAATATTACATAATTATCAATAACTTAATTCACAGGTCTAAAATATTGAGTTAAGATTTTGTTTGTACGTAAATGTTTGGTGTTATTTCATCTTTTAGGATTAATAACTTTTGGTAATGCTCAAAAATACATTGGTTTAAATGTAGATAACGATCTTTATTTTAAGAGTGACCGTTATTATACCAGTGGCATTTTTGTAGAATATGGAAAACTGACTAATAAATCAGCTGACTCACTTTATAAATGGAATTATATTTCAAAACATTGGACAATTGGTCAAGAAATTAATACACCTTCTTTAGGCTCAACCTCTCTTATTTCAAGAATGGATTATCCTTACAACGGGTGGTTATATTTTGGGTATCGACAAGAATTTTTTCAGAATCCTGATTTTGGATATGGTTTGGGATTTCAAATTGGTACAACTGGAGCTAGCGAATCATTAGCTAAGTTTTTTCAAAATACTTATCATGTTAATATATTAAATTTAGAGCCATTAACTTGGGCTGTTTCAATTCCTCAAGCTTTTCATATTAATATAAATGGATCATTTTTCTGGGGAAGATTTTTAACTACAAAATTAAAATGGGTAAATCATAACAGTGCTCAATTAGGTTCTTTTCGAAATACATTTAAGACCCGGATAGGCATTCAGTCAGGATCAATTCAAGGGTTACCTTTTTTCGGAAATAGATTAGAGGCTTTACAAAATGGAATTTCATTTTTTTTAGGTACAGAACTAGAGTACAGCCTTCATGACTATTCATTAACAGGCAGTTGGTTAAAAGACAATAATCCATTTAGTTTAATTCCAAATAAATTTCGTAATATATACCAGGTTGGATTTATTTATCAAAGCTTGCCATGGAAAGCAAATATTATGTTAAATAGAAGTTCTAACTACATCAAAAATCAAAATTACAGCTCTCATTTTTATTTAAAAATTTCATTACATTTTTTTATCTAGAGACAAATTTCTCTAATTGTGTATTTGTTGGGAATCTTGAATAATTCATTTATCTTTTTATTTTAGAGGACCAAATTTTATAAGCTAAGCCTAATTGAAACCCATTGTTATTGTTGCTTTTTTCAGCCAGAGGCGAGTTATATTTTGTTGCCCACCGATAATTAATAAAACCATAGAAATTTTTTAAAAAGTAAAAACCAATTTGTGTAAACCCCCCAAAACTGTTCTCTAAATCTAATTTTTCATATTCTTTTTTCACCATAACATCATTTTCACTAACCTTATTTTCACCTTTGTTAAAAAAGTTATATAAGGCACCAAATGAAAAACTAACTTTTTTCGTTGGATTTAATCGAACTCCAATTGGTAAAACAAAGTAATCAAGACGGTCTTTCGCAAATGAATTTTGATAATCATACTTATATGAAATGGCTGTATTTCCAAACCCAATTATGAAACCGAAAGTCTTTGAGATATTCAATTGCACTTCTGTTAACCCGCCCAATGAGAGTATAGGGTTAGTTCCTTCAAGATCCGTATTTAAATAGTTTAATCTACTACCTAAATAAATAGACCATCTAGAGTAAACATCATCTAGAACCGGACCTTTATTGTATTGTTGAATTAATAAATTTTCACCTTGTGCAAATGTTAAGAATGAGGTAAAGACATAAAAAACAATCAAATTTTTAAATGAAAGTAAGCGGACTACAACATGCATAATATTGTTCAACAAAATTCTTAAAAGTAAATAAAAAAAACCGCTAGAAATATTCCAGCGGTTTAGAAAAAACAAATTGGTTTATGAAAAATCCACCGTTTAAATTTAACAAGAAAATTTAATTTAAGAATTGTATTATAAATTTTTTAAGAAAGTAAGGTTGACTTAGCAAATAAATATCCTATTAAAATCCCTAAAATTAGGATTATGATATTTTCGAAAGTGAAAAGAAATTTAAATCTTTTTTCCCAAGCATCTGGTATTTGGTTGTTATTCTCATCCTTGGCAAACCCAGTTTTCACTGATTTTTTTGAGCTCCATAAGAAAAATAAAAATAAAAGAGATATACCCGTAACAATAAAGAAAAGATAATTGGTCATCTAAATAAAATTTTGGTTTGCAATCTAAATATACAAATTAGTAGCATAAAATAAAGATTTGAAATAGCGCTTTCAAAGTCTAATAATTTTCCATAACGAGTTTAAGGTGACATATTCAAACGGTACTATTAAATAGGGATAATTTTTTTACATTTAAAAAACCAACAATCAAAATCGGATGAATTACAAGAGTATAATTTTTTTTACAATCGTTTTTTTTCAAATAACAGTGAGCTGTTCCACTAAAGAAGAGTCTATTAATATTGATCAGGAATCTTTTTATGGTGTAGGGAAATGGAAAATTAGAAAAAAAGGGGGTTCAGCTGGGTCAAAAAAAGAATCTTGTAATGTTACAGACCTAATTCTAAATTCAAATCTGACATTTAAAATATATACTAGTGATAATAATGTCTTAATTGGGACTTACAAAATAGTCTCTGATGAAAGTCTTGAAATGTACGACACAGAAGGGATAGTTGTTGGGAGCTTAAATAATATCCAAATTACCAATTCAATCATCACATTTGAAATTGATTTAACCAATGTGTGTAAAGATGTTTTGGAAGGAGAAAAAGATGAAAGTTATCAGGAGGATAAAACATATATAGCTGATGTTGAGTTTGAAAAATATTTGATCGAGCTCGGGTTAGATGATGAAATAGATGGCTTTGTACCAACATCAAATATAAATTCATTAGAGCAAATTTTTGCTACAGAAAGAGGGATTAAATCTTTAGTTGGTATCGAAGATTTTAAAAATTTAAATTCATTAGTTGCCAGTAATAATGATATTTCAGGCGTTTTGGACCTTTCGTTTAATAAACAATTAGCTTATGTTGATTTACCATTCAACCCGCTGGAAGAAATCTATTTTAAAAATAATATTTCTCTAGAGGGAGTCTTTATATATGGGACTTATACTCTTGAAGTTTTAGAAATAGCAAATTCCCCTAATCTTAAACAACTTGCAGTACATGATACAAAACTAAAAAAATTGGATTTATCAAATAGCCCCATTATTGAACATATAAGGATTTGGGACAGTAACTTAACTGAGCTTGATTTATCCAATCAGAGTTCATTAAAATATTTGTACGCATATAATATTTTTGATCACAATAACCCATCATTAATACTACCAAATACAGATAGTTTAGAAATGATCTGGCTTGATGGAAATAAGATTGATTTTTTGGATTTGAGTGAAAATCAAAATCTAAAGGTAGTATCATGTCAAGATTGCGAGTTAGGAGAAATTATTCTTCCAGAATCAAACTCCTTGTATGCCCTTTTATTAAATCGAAATGAACTAACAGAATTGGATTTAAGCAAAAATCCGAGTTTAAGAATATTAAGAGCAGAATCAAATCTTTTAAATTGTATAAGCGTTCACACGAATCTTATAAATAATATACCTCCTGGTTGCGAAGAAGCGAATATTCCTTTAAACTATAACGATAATCCTAATCTTTCCTGTGATAATCCATGGAATGTAGTTGATTTTCCATTTAGCGAGGATGCTGCCAACTATCCAGATTCTTGGATGTACGATCCCTCTGTAATATTTTCATTAAGTTGTAATTGAGTTTAAACAATAACTTAAGAGCGTTCTTTGTATATTTAAGTTTAAACAATAAACCAAATAATTATGAAAAAATACATTTTACTAATATTTATATTATTCTTTTCTATTTCTTTAAATGGACAAGATAAAGTTGTCTTAAGACAGACATTTATTAAAGTTAAGCCCGGGAATAACTATGCAGAAGATCTTAAAACTAAATTTGGCAAAATGGCTCAAAAAAGAATTGATGCCGGATACCAGCAAGGTTGGCATCTTTGGGAAGTGGTAGCTAATCCTCAAGCTCCTTTCACTCATATGATTGTAGAACCAATGTTACTTAGTCAAATGGAGAAAGAAAGAAGTTCAGAAGGATGGATTAAAATGCGAAATGACGCAGTTCCTGGAATGACTGATTCCGATTGGACTGCATTTATGGACGGTGTAAGAGAAAAAAGGGAAATTGTTGCCGAGGCTTTTTTTATGCCAGTAAAGGATATTAAAAGGGATGAAAATGTAAACTTACCTGACGATATAGGGGTAGTAAACTGGATGAAAGTTAAAGAAGGCAAATTTAAAACTTATGAGAAAATGGAAAAAGACCTTTACGTTAATGGTCTTAACAAAAAAGGATTAAGAACAGGTTGGTCTTTAGCCAAGAGAATCGATAAAGTTGGTGTTGATGTTTACTGGAATTACTTCACTGTTGACTGGTTTTCTAAATTTAGTGATGTAATAAAAACAAGAGCAAATACACCTAGTTGGGATGCGAATAAAAGCTATCAAACCATGCTTAATATTCGTGATTTAAGAGAAAGTGTGATTATACGGAAGGTGACAATGCTTGAATAAAATTTTTAAGACCTCCTTAATGGAGGTTTTTTTATATTTAAAGAATTATTAATCATAAATCAATCAAAAATGAAAAAACTATTATTCTTATTATTCTTGCCTTTAACACTATCAGCGCAGTATGCGGTAGCAGATTTCATTGTTTTAAACAAAGGCATGGACTCTCAATATCATAAACTTGAAAAAGTTTGGGGAGCTTGGCACAAAAATTCTATAAATAAAGGAGAAAAAAGCGGTTGGGCCGTATGGAAAAGAACTGCGACAGATAATGATAATGAAAATGCAGCTCATTATGTAGTTTTCAATCAGTTTAGTTCTAAAGAGCAAATGGACAATTATATTAATGGAGGAGGAAATTTTTCTATAAATAATGCGATATCTGTTATGAAGTCAAACCTTAAGGGCATGTCTACTGGAACCATTAGAAAAATTGTTCAATCAGAACAAAAAATAAAAAAACAGGTACGAACTTATCACCTTCAACTTCTAGATGCAACACCTTTTACAGGGGGAGATTTAAAAATTGGGGATAAGATGACTTTTGCTCCTATGATTCAAAAATCTGACGATTATGAACAAGTTGAATCTTATATAGCTAAGCCGTATTTCCTTCAGCAAGTTATGAATGGAAAACACCGCTGGTGGGCATTCACAAAGGTTATAAATAGAAACGATCAGGCATATAAAGAAATTTCACATATAGCTTGGAATATTTTTATCCCAGGGGCTGAATTTGATGAACGTGTCGTTGAAAACGAATTTGTTCAAAAGGTTTTAAGTGATAAAATTAGTAGCTCTAGAGAAATGCGAAATGCACAAGAGCTGACTTTAGTTTATCAAAGTAATTAGACATCTTTAAGACCCTCTATTTTCGGAGGGTTTTTTTGTAGATTTATATTTGTTAACTATAAATTAAATTAGATGAGACTATTTGTTACTATTTTACTTATAATATTTTCTATTAAATCTTTTTCTCAGGAAAAGGAAAATAATGGTACTATATATAAAAATGGGCCATATGTTGAGGCTGTAAGAAACCTTATGAATGTCTACAAGACCAATAATATTAAAAAAATTAAAAAGGCATACGAGAAAATATCTGTGGATAAGCTAGTATTTCGAGATGCGCTAAATAACATGGATGAAAAAAATCCCCTCGGTAAGAAAATGGATCTTGATCAAGAAATGGAAAACATGAGTGAAATATTTAGTACTCATGAAATAATAAGTATCAAAGAGCTAGGTTATCCTGACCATTTTGATTACAAAGAAGCGAACGATTTGGTTATTTCATGGTGGCAATTTACGTGGAGAAATAAATTATCTGGGAGTCAAGGGCCAATACATCTAATGTTGGGTCATTTTTTCGATGATAACCATAAAATGACTGGTGAAACTTATTATTTTAATCCTAGTACTCTGCCAAAATGAATAAATCAAAAATAAACCTAGTTGCCTTATTATTACTTACTACTTTTCTTTTTCATGGAGTTTCTTGTGAGGCAGAAAGAACAGATCAAATTTCAACATTTAACAACACAAAGGACCCTTTAATAGGAAGTTGGTCTTTTGATTACTATCGCTTTGAAGAAGGATTTGAAGGTTACAGAAATGATTATAAAGGAATAATTAAATTCAATGAGGATGGAACAGGAAATGAGGAACTTACTATAACAACAAAAGAGTTTAAAAATGAGGAATGGACACAAGCTTTTCCAGTAGATAGCTTGTCTTATGATATTGAGTGGTTTAATTTAGATCAAAACCCTAATTATAATCTTGTTATACAAAATTATAATGTTGTTGGAGATACATATGAAGCTGAATTTTCCAATGATTGGAAAGTTTGTAAATTTCGCAATTACAAAGCAGGAGGATCAGAAGCAATTGCTTATTATAAGTTAGATTAAAACCTTTATTTAGGGTCCAAAATCATTTTTAAATCAATAGATCTTGTTTAAAATATTTCCGAATCACTCTTTATTGAAAAGACTTTTGTTGCTATCAATTTTTTTTGTCCTTTTTGCCCTTCTTGGATGTAATTCTTCAGAGCAAGGTATTGGCGTTACAATTACTACTCCCCAAACAAATCAAGGTTTAGAGGGTGTTATTGAGAATACATCTTTAGAATTATATGAAGATATTACCTTCATCTTAGATCTTGATTATAATGATCTATATGAAGATCAATCTTGTAATTATCGTTATCAAGTACTTCTTTATATTGGTATGGGAGGCATTGTTGAGAAAATTAGTTATCAGTATAGAGTGTGTGCAGATGAAAATTTGCGAGAGTGTGTACAGAAACAGGTTTATAATTTAAGCTTTGACTTTGAGAAAATAGATAACGGAGAAGAATATGGATATAGAAAGCTCTGTGGAGTCGATGAAAACAGTTTCAGTATTTGTACATATTTACAACAAAATGAAGCTGATGAAAAAATAGATGAACTTTTTGTTTTTGAATCTAGGGAAATAATAAAATCATACACCTCAAATGAGAATAATATTATTAATGAAAATAATTCAGAAACCTACTATTTTTTAGAAAATGGTACAACAACTATTGATGAAGTAAGGGAATATTCTTGTAATGATGAACTATATAATTAAAATTAAATTGAAATGAAAAAAATATTTCTGATAGTAATTTTATTTCTTTTTTTTAAATGCGATTCTAAAAAACCACAAAATAAAATTGGAGTGCAATTCTTTCTTGATGTTAAATATCCGGAACTTTATGAAAATGCTTTTCTTAAATTAAGAAAACAAATAAAACCGATTTTAAATGGTGGTGAAATGACAATTGCGAAAATTCATGATGGTGAAGTTATGAATGCAAACTACTATACTTTAATTATGGCTAAAGATATAGAACACTTAAGATTCATCCTGGACACAATACCTAAAACTCAATATCACAAAGACTATAAAGTTAAAATTGGTTTAGAAAAAGGAGATGTAAAAATAATTTCTACCGCTAGCGTAGAGTTTAAATAAAATCCCTCCATAAAGGAGGGATTTAAATTTATAATAATGAATTTCTACTCTGACATTTCTGCCATTGCTGTAGCTTCTTTAACTTGGAAAGTTGGGTCATAATATACTTGAAATCTTACCACTTTTCCATTTTCCCATTTCAAATCAGTGTGGGCTCTGGCGCTAGTTTTTTCTCCAGTAAAGTTACCTTCAAAAGCAAGTGTAAACCAGTGGTTAGTCCAAATTTGTCCGTTGTTAAAATAGTTTGTATGAGCGTAGTCATCTGTAACTTCTATAGACTTAAACAGGGTATGATCTTGACTTATTCCTGCAATAACTGATTTTTTATCAAGAGGAATATTATTGAATAATACCTCACAATCGTCAGAAAGTAATTCTTCCCATAGAGAGAAGTTGTTTTCAACATAAACTTTGAGTAGTTTCTGTACATTGAGAGTCAATTCGTCGTCTGATTTAACAATTGCTCTACTTTGCTGTTGGTTAGAACAAGAAAAGATCAAAACCGACATTAAAATTAGGGATAATATTTTTTTCATTTTAAATAATTTATTGGTTAACTGAGCAGAATATACAAAGAACTATTCAAAATTAATTACTTTGTTTTTGCATCATCAAGGTAAGTTCAGCACTTCCATATGGCCTTTTTCTAGAATTACTCATTAACTCAGATAATTTCTTTGTTATAAAATCATTTTCTACAAAATAAGGGGGCCATTCAGCACCTTCGACAGGAATATTAAATGTAAAATGAGTTACTTCCTTATTTGAAGTTTCTCCTCTATTAATAATTTTTGTTAAGGCCCATCCTCTATGTAAGCCATTTTTGACTTGTTCAAGCACATAAGGTTTCCAAATATTCGATTCCATTTGTTCGTATTCTTCACTGATCTGAACCATAGGATCCATTAATATTTTTTCTCCAATTTTTAGGTCGCCACCCGTAAAAGGAGTTCCGTCAATAGCTTGAATATGATAGGTTCTTACTTCTTTTTTGATTTTATTTTTACTCGGTGTTATAAGATTTATAATCGAACTTTTTGACATTCCTTTCATCCCTCTTCTAATAATTGATGCGGCTGAAGAAAAAGAAAAATTAGGATTTCCTTTAAGATATTTATCCATTTCTTCCTTTGTTTCAAATTGATTGAAAACTACGTAATCTGCTGCGTTCTCATTATCATTTGTTTTAGGAGTTCTTTTCCAAACAGCCCAATTCATTTTCTGGCCTTTGTCAATTTGGTTTTGTCTAAAAATAGACCAAGCCAATTCTAACTTTTCGTAATCTTTTTCCATACCCTCATTAATAACAATAAAATCAGCTACAGCATATTGAGCTGTAATTGATAATGGTAGTAGAAATAAAAATATTAGTTTTTTCATTGAAATTGATTTATAGTTATACGTAAAGGTAAAATTCTTCGATTACAAATCTGTTAATTTTTTTGTTTTTTACATAATTTAAATTCTAATCAACAAGTTTTTTATATTTATTAAAATTCTCAGTTGCTTTCCAATCTTCAATTTCAATATCTCTTTTTGGTGTATCTCCATCTTTAAAAATTAATTGTTCGAATGGGGGTTTAATACCTTTTAATCTTAAATATATAGCAAATTTTCCTCTATGATGAGATTGATGCTCAAACCCTTTTCGCGCAAGGCATTCTTTACTACAGCTCCATCTATAGTAATAAGTTTTAGCATTAAGATCCTTTTCAATATTTATTTGATTAATCATGACATTATAGCTATTAGAAACAAACTCCATAACTTGCTTTTTTGATTGTAATTCTTGACGACTCATAATCTCTTTTTCGTCGCTAGCATCATAGCTACCAGCTATCATAGCTGCATATCTGTAGTTTACAAGACCTAGATGGATAGCTTCTTCTCTAAAAGATAAAATTTCTGGAGTTGGTCTAAAACTATAATTTTCCTCAGGCATGGCATCTAAATACTTAAATGTAAATTGTTGAGCTCTTTGATAGTCATAAATTAAATTACAAGACACAGTATAGCTTACATTTTCTTTTTCAGTACTTGTACTTTCAGTATTTGAATTTTTACAAGAGGTTAAAAAAATTATAATTAAAACAGCAGTTAAATTTTTCATTTTAATTTTAAGTGATTTATAGTTTATAGTTTACAATATACAAAGATGTAATTGACATAACCGAGAACAAATACAGAGGATTCAATTTTTAATATATCTCATTCCTTCAACTCCTCTTGTTAACTGTAAATTTATCTTTACAGACATATTATTATTATTTATAAACCTAATCACTTCATCAGAAGTAACATACAATCTTAAGTTTCCTTTTGGAGGCAATTCAACTCCTTGAGTATATTCTCCAGTTTGTTTTTTTTCTCCTTTTATTAGGATTTTAAATTTAGATGTATTGTTAATTTCAGCTCTATAATTTTTAATATTAGATTCTCCAAGAATAAATGTCTCATTTGCTGGTATTATTACCCCAGATTTTAATGCATAGCAGCTTAAAAATAAAACCGCTAATAACGATATTAGTTTTTTAATTGATTTATGTTTTTTGATCTTAGATGTAAAAAAAGTTAATCGAATTTTATGAAGAATAAAAATTGTTGATTTGAACAAATTTTCAATCATTAATTTGTTCTGAAAAATAAAATTTAAATTTTAATTTTTCATTTTCTTTTACGAGGTATGCACTCTCAAGCCATTCATATGATAGAGTTTTTGATCCACTTTGAATTGGTTTTTCAAGAGTAAATTCACCAGTATGTTCAAGACTGATATGAGCCGAATTAAAATCTGTATCAATCTTAATATTTTTAAAATCTCTTTTAGACTCAAATTTCCCAAATCCTTTAACAAATTTTATAAATTCTTCTGTATTCCATTTTCTGCTTACTTCAAAAATCATAAAGTCATCTGTTAAATAGTCTCTAATTTTATCGACATCATTATCTAATAAGTAAAAGAAATCATTAAATGTTTCCATTACTTCTTTTTCAGAAATCTTTTTTGGTTGTTCGCAACAAATAAATAAGGTAATTAATATAGAAAGACAGAAGGGTTTCATAAAATCAATTAATATTTAGTAAATAAAAATACAAATTAGTATCTGAAATTAAAGTGGAGGATAAGCTAGTGATTTAATTATTGCATGTAGCCAGGGAATATCCCTTCTTTTGTAATATAAGTTCCTACAGAGCCTACTAAAGCATTTTTTGATGAAAGATTCATGAAATTTCTTATCGAATATGTGGAATTTAGTCCTGTACAATGTGCCCCTACAAAATATTTTACTCCAAACTCTATCATCTTTTGAGCCGTCCATTCTAACTTATCTTGTTTAAGATTTAATAAATGAAAACCTCCAATAATTTTATAAATAGGTCTATTTGGAATAATACTTTTCACATAATTAAGTGTATTAACAAGACCTGCGTGACCACAACCACTTATTAATACAATTCCATTTTCTGTATCAAAAAATAAAGATTGATCTTCAGGTATAGTATCTTCAACTATATTTCCCTTCGAATCAATCATCTTACCTAATTCACTCCAATTTCTTTCATCATATTTTCTTGGAATCTGTCCAGTAGTCCACAAACCTTTCATTATTTGTGAAGGATTTATATGAGTTGTAAAGCTAACACCTAATGATTCGATTGATTTTTTATTTTTTAAAATGTAGTGGTCAGTTTCTTTTGGATGTGGTCTTGAATAAAAAATTCCCTCTCCAATATGAGCATTTGAGAATGAATTTGGAAAGTTTTTTTTTAGGGTTATCAATCCACCAGTATGGTCTTTATGATTATGGCTTAAAAAAACATTATCAATATTATCAAGGCTAATATTTAATTCTCTTGCATTCTGCAGTACTGTTTTCTGTCTTGAACCAGTATCAAATAAAATTCTTTGATTATCTGCTTCTATTATTGCAGAAAAACCCCACTCTCCAATATGGGTATCTGAGAGCATAGTAGAAAGTATAGTAATCTTAAAATCCTTTATTTTATGATGTTGTGAAACACAAAATAAGGGAGTAAATAGAATAATTAGAATTAGCTTTTTCATTTTAATTGATTTATAATTATAAGTAACTAATATAGAAAACTCGAAATATTTATCTGTCCTTTGTTGGGATACCGGCAGCACCTTTTCTTGGTGACCAGTGTGAATGGATTTTTTTCCATAGGCCGTCTACTTTTGTCCAAACAAAAGAGACTCTTACAGCATAGGGTGTTTTATTTCCGTCAAAAATGTAACTCCCATCAACATTAAATGTTACAACTGCAGTATAACCATTTGGGGAAACTTGAACTGTGTGGTTATTTGTTTCAAAACTTTCCCATTTATACTTTATTGGCGAATTAAAATAGTTGTCATCATACATCCTAAGTTGAGTTCCATTTGATGAAAAGGTTGATGAATCCATATTTGGTAAAAGAAATTTTTTTGCCTCTTCATAGTTTCTTTCTGTTGATGCAACCTCAGTCCATTTTATACTTTTTTTAATTAGAGTTTCTTTTAATATCTCGGTTTGCCCAAAAGCGACCATGGGAACAAATAATAAAATAATAAGTAGCTTTTTCATTGTAATATTATTCTTATTTAAGATGTCTAAAATATTTCTACTCTGGGTTTTTCTTCCTAAACTTAATGTAGATGATATGCCGGTAGGACAAAAAACCCTCCACTCAGGAGGGTATTAGAATTATTTATCAGTTGAGCTAATTAGTTTTTCCATAACTACCATTTTTTTAAGTTCTCTCAAACTATCCCAATTAAATCCTTGGCCGTTACTATCAGAAGACTCACCAAACCATGCGCTTAAATAATTTTTATAGCTATCATACCAGTCAATTGTAGCGTGAGTAAAATAAACGTCACTCCCATATTCACCAATTCTTCTATGGAAATTCCATCCAACTTTGTTTGAATTATTACTGATAGATTTTGTTCTTTTAATTTCTTCTTTTTCGTAACTACCAGCTTTACCATTTACTACTTTCATCATATTTAATACCATAATTTCTGGAAGGTAGTCTACTCCTTTTTTTCTAGCTGATCCCAAATCAATCCATTTAACTTGTGCCACTCGTTCTCTCATTTGATTTACCTCTTCTTGAATTGTAGCCCACTGGAGATTTGTCATTCCAACCATTTCATAGGGTGTGGCCTCATTTGGATATTTTTCAATGTCATAAATGTAAGTCACCATATGAGTAAAGTCCTCTTGTGGGGTATCAACAACTTTCCATACATCCCATTGAAGTAACATTCCATTTTTGACTCTTTCGTTATGAATTTTGGCATAATGTTCCTTTACAAATTGATCATATTCATAAATATTTTCAGCTTTTATGAAAACATTATCATATAATTTGGTTTGACCATATATTGATATCGTGAATAAAGAAATTGCTAGTAGAAATATTTTTTTCATTTTAATTGATTTATGATTAATAATATGTCTAAGATATAGAGAATGGGTTGAAAAGAAAAGCTTTTGAAAAAAGCAAAAAATTATTCAAAAAATTTAACGATTTGATTATTGATAAAATCGGCATCCTCTTTAACAAATCCAGCACCTGCAATGTGCCCCCATAAAGAGGGTATTATTTTAAGATTGACTTTAGGGATAAGTTTTGCTTCACTTCTTAAGGCATCAATGTGAAAGTACATATCTGTTTCACTAGGCATATATAATACATCTGCTTTTATAGATCCAAGAGCTTTAATATAATCTCCGTTAAATCCTGGTGTATTTCCCACATTATTATTTTGCCAAGTTTTGGCTAAGGCTATCAAGTTATTTGCATCCCATGTCAATACAAGTTCTTCAAACCAATTAATTACCTCATCAATATTATTCAGTCCCATTTCTTTATAAAGCTCTTTGCGAAACCATTCTTGAGACCATCCCCAGCTTGACCAATGAGTCCCTCCAGCTCTTAGACCTTTTTCGGGTGGTGAATTATAGTTTCCATTATCAAAAGATGAATCTGCTTTTATTGCAGAAATAAAGCCTTCAAGTCTGACTTTGCCGTGAGGGTATTCAACTGCTGATCCAGCAATACCTACAATTTTTTCCATAAAATTAGGATAACTAACAGCCCATTGAAAAGCTTGTTGTGCGCCCATAGAAAAACCTACAACAGCTTTAATTTTTTTCACTTTAAAAACTTCTGTAATTAACTTATAACCTGCATAAACGTTATCTCTTATATTAATTAAAGGAAAATTAGGACCATTATAAGGGGCTTCAGTATTACTTGGAGAACTTGAAAGTCCATTTTGAAACATATCTGTTGCGACAATGAAGTATTTCTCAGGATCTAATGCTTTACCAGATTTTATAAGGTAATCAAATCCATGATGATCACCAAGATATGCTGATGGTACCAGAATAAGATTATCTTTTCTTTTATTTAATTTACCATGAGTTACATAAGAAAGTTTTGCATTTGGAAGAATTACTCCGCTTTCAAGTTTAAAATTGCCAAGATTGAATGTTTCATAGTCATCATGAGCAAACATTAAAAATGATAAAAAAAATATTAAAGTGAAAAAGCTTTTCTTCATTTTTAATCCATTAGAAATGAATAATACCTCTAAAATATAGAGAAGGGGTTTATATATCAAATCTTAAATCCTTGATTCGATACAAATTAACTATGAATTAATTATCAGCACTATGTAATTCAAAATATTTAACCGCAGCTTTTTTCTTTAATAGATCAACATCCCACATCACAAAGTTTAATGCACCATTATTTATAGCGTCAGTAAAATAAAATTTAACATTTGCTCCCATCCTTTTCCAAGTTCCCTTCAAAGGTGTAGTTATAAGAGTCCCATTTTCTAAAATAGTCCTTCCTTGACCATCAAGAGTGCCACTATTTTTAGAGGAATTTATTGATGTTACTTTAAATGCTACATAAACACTTCCGTATCCACTTATTTGACCCTCAAATGTCATGTCAGAAAACCCATCTCCAGGAATTATTGTTATTATGTCAAGAACTCCACCTCCTTTTGGGTTTGATAGGTCTTGACTAAAAGTAAATCCTGTAAAGAATATCGTAAATAAAAGTGATAAAAGTAACTTATTCATTTTAACTGTTTTATGGTTAATAATGTCCTAAATATATAGAGAATATGTTGAAAAGAAAAACCCTCCACTTGGGAGGGTAACTATGTTTTATTTTAGGACAGGTTTTCCATTTGCTTGATACCAATATATAATTTTTCCCTCATGAATTTGATACCATTCCATTGTAATTGATCTGTCTTTACCTCTAAATTGAGCATTAATCCATTCCCCTAATTGATTTCTTACAGATGAGTCTTTGGCCCCGACAGCCTTTACACTAAATGCTGAAATTGTTTCCCAACCCCAGCCATAAGTCTTTTCAATCTCTTTGTATTGTTTTTCAATTTTTTTAACAAATTCTTTAGGTCCTTTTACAAGTGTACCATCATCAAATCTCATTGGAGCATCTTCAGCAATATATGACTTTAATGTTTCATAATCTCTTTCAGCCCAAGCCTTATCAATTCTTTTAAATATATCAACAGTAACCTCTGAACCTAAAGCGATACTTTGTCCTTCTGCTGGTCCAAAGCCATTACTTTGTTGAGAGTAACCAAACGAAAAAATAAAAATTAAAATAATGGAAGAAAATAAATATTTCATTTAAATTGATTTATCGTTAATAAACAACAATATACAAATTAGTAACTAAACTTAATTAATAGAATATGCAGATGATAAAAAAACTCCTTCACTTGAGAGGGTAATTATTGAAACAAAATTTTTATTCAGTACTCATAACAAATTCAAGTTGGACTCTTGGGAAACCTTTCCTCGATTTCAATGCCATATCCCACATCAAACTTTCCTCGTATTCCATTTTATCCCAATCAGTTCTTCTAGATTTTGGAAGATTATCAGATGTATATTTTTCGAAAGTAAAATGTGTTATTTCTCTATTTGCATTCTCAGATCTATCTATTATTTTGTCAAATGCCCAAAATGCTTTTCTGTAATCAAGAATATCAATTTCGTGAGATTTTTTGGCAAATTTCATTTCTAAATTTTCATATTCTTCATTTTTTTCTGCCATTGGATAGATATAAACTGGTGTATTTTTAGAAACAGGAACTGTATTGATTGTTCTGTCGAGACGTTCTAAAGTGTATGTATTTGTGTATTCTCTCGTACTATCCCAATTTTGGAAATTGTATCTTATTTTGGATTTTGATAATTTACCTTTATGAGCTCTCATTGCAAGGTCCAACATATCAATATTAGAATTCATTTCCGCTTTATCTTTATAGAAGTTAAAAACAAAATAGTCATATCTTCTCTCTTTACCTTCTTCTACTTTGGTAATATTTTTAAAAACATACCAAGCCCTTAATTTTTCTTCTTTAACTGCAAGTTTTTTTACTTTCCCCCAAAATTTCTCTGTTTCCAAGTATTCTTTTTCACTGCCTTTTTTAAGTTTTATTGCCTCTAATTGCCATACTTGAGCATTGACCGAAAACGATATTGCACAAATAATTAAACTAAATATTATTTTTTTCATTTTAATTGGTTTATAGTTAATGAACAACAATATACAAATTAGTGCCTAAAGTTAATAGATTAGGATATGTCAATGATTTAAGTCGAAAATTTTACAAGAGTAGTCCCTCTTTGTAAAGTGCACCAAGAATACCAATTAAAACACCAAAAATAATAGCAGTTCCAACTACTATATTTGATTTTTTCCTATCAGAATGTAATTTTACAGCTATCCTATTTAAAAAGTCAAATTGTTTTGGATATACTGATTTATCTTCTAAAGAGCGAAATATCTTCAGAGCTTTTACAATTGTAATTAAGCCAGAAACCTCTAAAATAATAACCCCAATTAACAAGTAAATTTCAAAGGGGGTGTTTTCTTCAATAATATAAAGAAGAATAATTCCAGAAAATATTAGTAAATAAGATAAACCTATTAACCTCCAAAAATCTCTTTTTGTTTTCATAACATTGATTTATGGTTTAGTATAAATATACAAATAGTCTCTGAACTTAATGAAAAGGATCTGCCGATGGTATAAAAACCTATTAAAAAGAAGATTGTATTTAAAAAAAGCCTGCTAAAAATTTTTTATTAATTAAGCAATGAACCATTATAATAATCAACCAATCTTTGAATCTTACCTTCATTGTTAAGAGTTAATTGATTATGTAAGTATAATTTCGTTTCTTTTTTTGATTTTTTATGTTTTAATACAACAACCCACCAAGCAATGATTGTGAAGCCATCTCCATTGTATTTTAATAAATCAGGATAGCCCGATTCATTTATGGAGACTATTTCAAATTTCTTTAAAAGTTCTTGATTCCCTTTTTTATGTTCTTCTAATGTTCTTGATTCTCCAAAGGGAAGGTTTATATCGTAAAATTTTGCGTTTGGTAAAAAATCCTCATAAGCTTTATCTAATTTTCCTCTTTCAAAATTTGACATCATTCTTCTTACAACACCAATAAATGGATGGTCTTTAAATATTTTACCATTTTCAATAGTTGAAAGTGAATTATTGTATTTAGATAAATGAAGAGTATTAAAGCTTTCAATTATGTATTTAATCTTATCCCCTTTTTCATTGAATAAAATTGAACGGTCATAAGGAGTTTTTATTTTAAATCCATTTTCTTTGTCGTATCCACTTAAAATGTCATAGGTATAAACCCAAATTCTACCTCCTTTAAACTCTAAAGCGTCAGGATACGCAGCTCCTCTAGATTCAATTTTAAATTCGTCTAATTTCTCGCTCCAATACTTTGAGTTTCTTAATAAACCATCTAATGTGCTTCCAGTGTTGTTCGTAAAATTGGTTGAGAGACCATTATAAAGCTTGAAGTCTTCTGTAACTAATTTCTTGATTTTTTCAGTGTCCCCAGAAGTAAAAGCTTTATCAAATTTTTTTACTAACTCAATTGTTGGATGTTCAATATATATAGTTCCATTTTTCTTTTTTTGAGCAATTACAAGTGTTTGAAGAAAAATAAATAATAAAAAGTAATTTTTCATTTTAATTGATTAACGGTTAATAAATAACAATATACAAATTAGTACCTGAACTAAATGAAGAGGATATACCGATGATATAAAAAACCTACACTAGGAGGCTATTTTCTTAAAGCTAGTCAATAGTTTTCCTTTCACCACATATCTCCTGACCATAAAGTTGTTTTACAAAAAGTAAATCAGATAGTTGAGCCTGTGACAGGGACTATTGAATACCGTGCTACAAAATCGTTGATTGCAGATGCAATCGTTGAATTAAAAACAAAGGATCTGAGAAAAGAAGAAGCCAAAAAAACTACTTTTTAACAACAAATAAAGCCCCTTTAAAGAATCTTTTTTTATTGGTAACCAGCTTATTAGTAACTACCTCCATATATTAATTAATCTTCTTGGGTATGATCTTTTGAGGAGTAACAATACTTTTTTAATTTTAAGTAAATACCTAATAAATGAAAAAGTTAATTTTAAAATACTTATTAGAATTTATAGTAATTGTTTTTGGTGTTTCCCTATCATTTTATGTAGAAAATTATATTGAAAATAAAAAGAAAGATGGTTTAAAAAATCAATCTCTAAACAGAATCCTCCAAAATATAGAAACTGATATCCATGATAATAACGTCAACCTTAAATTTCATAGTGGATCACTAAGTTCTTCATATTGGCTAATAAAAAACAAAAAAAAACTTTCAAATTTTTCACGCGATACAGTAGGATACCATTTTTCAAAAGCTATAGATGAAGTAAGCTATTTTGTTGACAACCAAGAGGAATACAGAACTCTTCAGAATTCTGGTTATATGGAACTTATTGAAAATGACGAATTAGTAAAAAATTTACAAAAAAAATATTCTGAACATACTTTTATGAAAACAATTGAAGCACAAATAATTGAAAGATCAAAGAAGCTAATGGAATTTCAATTTATTAACTCGTCAATAATGAATGATACGATTTTAGGAGTGTATAAGTTTAATAAAAAGTTTACGGGAAATCTAAATATCCCAAATAACGTATTTGACAGAATAATAGATAAAGCCTTTTTTGATTGGTTTTACATAAGATCTATAAAAAGGCGTCTTAAAGATGACAGTTTGATTATTAAACAAATCAATAAAGAAATAAACACAAAATGAAAAATACCATTGCAAAATATTTAATTGAATTCATTGTAATAATAACTGGTATTTCTCTATCATTTTATGTAGAGAAATTGAATGAAACTAATTATAAAGAGAATTTAAAAAATCAATCTCTAGGCCGAATTCTTAAAAATATTGAAGTTGATACAAAAGATTTTAAATTTAATTTAGATGCAAATAAAAAGTCAATTTATTCAACTGAGTGGTTAGCAGAAAGAAATGACGAACTACAACTATACTCTAGAGATTCTGTAGGTTATCATTTGAATAGAGCCATATTTTTTAATACAATACTTGTTGATAATCAAGAGGAATATCGTGGATTACAAAATTCAGGATTGATTGAGCTAATTGACAATGAAAACCTTGTAACAAATTTGCAGGAAAAATATGTGAGACACGAGTTTTTTAAAAAGATTGAGGATTTTATTTTAAAAAAAATGTCACTTTTTGAAGATTTTTCATCTAAAAATCTCAGATATAATAGTTATCGAACTGATGAAATAGGGATGTCTAATGATAGAATATTTATTGGTAGAAAAAATATTCCTTACAATATTATTGAGTCACTAAAAGATAAAAGAACATATCATAATTTTTATACTTTTCAAATTAAAGAAAGGCTTGAAGCTGACAAAATATTGGTAGATCAAATCAAAAAAGAAATAAATAGAAAATAAAAAACGGAACTAGTATCTTAAAAAGAGCGGTTTAGATTAAGTTCATCTATTTAATACTATTTTCTTGAAAGATGAATGACAGTTGCAAATGTGCCACAATTAGAAAGTAGCCTAATTTATAACTATAGGTAAAATCTCCTCAGAGTCGCTATATAGTTGTAATGAGAGACTTGGTCTCGAATGAAATTCGACTAAAAAAGCGTGCCAAATACGTGCCAAAATCACGCTATTTTTCGTAAATTTAAGTGTAAATCGTTCTTATACTTGTATTCGCTTTTTTAGGAGGATGCAGCTGGCTAGCCTCAATAAAAAGGTCCTTTGAAAAGAAACTTAGATTTATTTTAAGTGGAGAAGATGGGACTCGAACCCACGACCTCTTGACTGCCAGTCAAGCGCTCTAGCCAGCTGAGCTACATCCCCAAATTATAACTACTTGAAATTAAGTAATTTATTAAAATAAAATTGCTTATTTAAGTTACTTAATAGGAGACAAATCTATTAAAATTAACTTTTATCACCATTCCCTTTTTTGTAGATTTATAAATGGAAAAGAGTGAAAAACAAAAGTGGATAATCGTAATTATCGTTTTGACATTAGGAATATGTGCCACGTTATTAAATGAATACCTAGGCTAACTTAACTTTTTTGACTCTTTTTAGATTTAGTGTTTCAATATTTTAGCCTAGCAACTAAAATCAAAAAAATTATTTTAAAGCGTCCTTAGTAACAAATCCAATATTTATTTCACCAGCATTTCCGTAAGGTAAGTAAATGTTATAGAATTCATTATTGAAAATCTCTAATCTCTCTGTCTCAATAACCGTTCCTTCCCTTAAAATTCTTGTCG
Organism: Bacteroidetes bacterium SCGC AAA795-G10; assembly: GCA_003130815.1. Taxonomy (GTDB): domain Bacteria; phylum Bacteroidota; class Bacteroidia; order Flavobacteriales; family Flavobacteriaceae; genus MS024-2A. The sequence continues at coordinate 647,310 of QFDA01000001.1, forward strand.
GTTTGAAATCTCTGTTAGCAATAAGGTAAAAAGGGGTATCCTTACTAAGAAGAATCTCATTTTCTTTTAAATCTTTTGGTTTATTATTATGACTACAAGAAAATGAAACAATAATGTAAACAAATAAAAATATTTTTTTCATTAGTTTGATGGTTTAGTCAAAATTAATTTTTTAAATCTTAATCTCTAAATATAATTTCTAGTGTTCATTAAAATATTAAGTTTTAAAGATATATTACGCTGATTTTTATTTTTTTTTAATAAAAATCAATTTTAATTAAGAATATTGTAACAAATAGAAAAAAACTTTTTTGCAAATTAATTTCATTTTTGATTTCACAAGGATTAAGTTCAATATTAATATTTTGTAAATTCAAGTGGACTTAAAATTTAGTTATATGAAAAATATTTTAGGTGCTATCCTAGTTTTTATATTAATAGCAAACTGCAATACAAATAAATCTAACAAAGAACTTAAAGTTTTAGATAATTCGGATTCTGAGGAAATAACCTTTATTATTGAACTAAACACAAAGGGCAATGAGACATCTGCTGTAGAGGAATTTACCCAATATTTATCTGATTTTATTGTTGAAAGAGAACCATCCACTGTTTATGGATATTTTATATCAGATGATGGGAAAAGAGTTACACTTATTGAACGATATAATAACAGTCAAGATGGAATTCAACATGGGATAGATTTTATAAACGGGCCTAACTTCACAAAATTTTTTGAAATATTCGAAATAGAATCCTTTATAACAATAGGTAATGCAACCGAAGAATTTAAACAATTTGCCTCAGATAATGGTTTTACAATTGAATATCGAAAATCAATTGGTGGATATGTAAGAAGGTAACTTATATTGAGTCAGAATTTTATTAAGTGGCTTATTTGTATATTTATGATTATTAATCATAAATCAATTGAAATGAAACAATTCAAACTATTACTATTTTTATTATTCTTACCTATTTTTGCTTTTTCACAAGTCTTTGATGTTGAACAGGTAAAAGTTAATCCTTCGATGATGGGGGATTATGAGAAATTCGAGGGAATGTGGGCAAACGCCCATGAAGAAATTCACAAAATTGGAAATAAAATTGGCTGGTTTTTATTTAAGGTAGTACCTAATTCTAATCAACCAAAGCCTGGATTTGATTACGTAATTTTAAATTTCTATAAAGATGCTGAGGCTAAAAAAGCAGGTTGGGGAGTAAAAAATATGCAAACTCTTATGAAGAAAGCTAATTATGGGAAAATTAAGAGCTCGGAAGTTAAAAGACTTTCGTCTTTAGGAGGTAAAATAAAATCTGAAGTTAAAGGTTATTCTTTGAGTGTTTTAGACGCTACTATTGAAGTGGGTAGTGGACCCGTAATTGGAGATAGAGTAATATACCATGGAGTTAAAGCATTAAATGATGATTACGAAAACTATGAAATGAAATGGTTTAAAGATGGTCATAACCAAGACATTATAGAAGGAAGAAGGTTAGCTTGGTATTTTAATAAAGTACAGTCATCAACTGATAATGCTGATAAATCAATGACACATGTGATTTTTGAAAGGTTCAATCCTAGTGCACCTCAAAGGGAAGCTTTTGAACCAACATTTATTCAACAGATGATGTGGAAACACGGTGGCGCATCAAGAGAATTTATTGAGGATGCTACTTTGGAATTAGTTAATTTTAGATCTTCTTTACCACAATAATTAGAAAAGCCCTCTTAAATCAAATTTAAGGGGGTTTTTTAATCAAGTAGATAGATAAATTAAATTTTTGAGTTCGGCTAAACTATTTTTGTAACGTTGTAAAAATATTATTTTACTTTTCATAAATCTAAGTTTTGATGTCAGTAGTGATTTGAGCGTTCTGTCTTCTTGAACAACTTTAGTGAATAGTTTTATTTTTTCAAAATCGGGTATTTTCATTTTACCAATTTCAATTAAAAGCTGAGGATGATTAAACTGAATATATTTTAATACTTCCCTTTGGACAATAACTTCATCTTGTGTATTAGCTAAAACACCAGATTTAGTTCCATTGTAAAATGATTCTATTGCAACTTTTATTTTACTATTTCTTATAAATTTTAAACCCCCATCGTATTTAAGTGAGGTGTAAATTTCTTCACTTGGACTAAAGCCACGATAATCAATTGAAGCGATTAAGAGTTCAAAATAAGAAAAGTTGACATTAGGAATACTGTCATCAATTACTTTAGCTAAATTTTCTGCATCATATTTAAAAACACTGTCTCTATTTTTAACGGTATTTTCAATGACTTCCAGCTCTGTTGATAATTCTGAGAGCACCTCCTTTTCTCTGTCAATATTATCAAGCGATGTCTGATATTTGTCAAACCAAAAGGATACAGAAATACCAAGCACTATAACAGAAAATTCAATTACATATTTTAAAACAATTTTCTTCATCGATAATAGATTCACTAAAATTCAAAACTTTAAATAAATTTTAAGACTCTTTTCAAAGTAATTAAAAAAGAGTCGCATTTAACTTAATTTCACAATTTAAGACCCCTGAAACGGGACAATTATTTTTTGCTTCTTCAGCTAGTTCAGTAAATTTATCCTGATTAATACTTGGCACATTTCCATTTAAGATTAATTCGATAGATGTTATTACCCCATCTTGAAAAGTTAAATGTGCCTTTGTATTTAGTTCGTTTGGATTAAAATCAGCTTCATTTAGAACAAAGGCAAGTTTCATGTTAAAACAACCAGCAAGTGCAGAGGCTATAAGCTCCTCAGGATTTGTTCCCAGTTTACCGTCTTCATTTTCGAACCTTGTTTTGAAACTATATGGCATATTACTGAATGCACCACTTTGAACATTTAAATGGCCAATTCCATCAGCACCGCCACCTTTCCATATTGCATTTACTTCTCTTTTCATTTTTATTTAGATTTACGATTAACAGTAACCAATATACTATAATGCTTAATATAAACCATATGCCATATAATTTTGAAAGATATTTGAAGAGGTATATGTAAATCAATATTAATAACTTTCTAAAACTAACCTCTAAAATTAAATAGTATAATAGAATTTAATTTGGTACTATTACATATAAAATTTTACTTGTTTGAATTACAGCATATTACCATCAGCTACCTCTATTATACTATAAGATTTTTCATTAAGATTAATTTTTTGATACTAAAAACTAATGTAGTTTTGTAAATATTCTTTTTTGAATAAGTTGGTTTATGGTTTAAGGGTACCACTTCTTAGGTGCCCTTTTTTATTTTCACGATTATTTGCTTTATACATACTCAGAGTATATTTATAATTCATTGTTATTTAGAATTAGTTTAATTATGTATTAGTCCAGTAATTTGGAAACTTACGATACCTTAATATATATTTGTGGTAAATAAAAAAGATATGGATATTTTAAAAATAAGTAATAGTTGTATAAACTGTGACAACTTAAACCACGAACTTAAAAGATGTGGTATTCACGAAGTTGAAGTAAGTGAAAAATATACTTGTGCAGAATTCAGAACTGATTCCGCTTAACCTACCACACAACTCAATTTTATAAATTATTAAAGAGCTTTTGATAAAGCTCTTTTTTTATGCAATATAATCACATAAATTTCATAATTATGTTTTGCGATATATGGTTAAAATTTTAGACAATAGATCTACAAAATGTAAATTAGATTAACCAAGAAAAAAATTTAAGATTATGAAAATTATTAACGAATTTAAAGAGTTTGCCTTAAGAGGTAATATGATTGAAATGGCTGTGGGAATAGTGATAGGAGCATCATTTAACTCAGTAGTTGATTCACTAGTTAAAAATATTTTATTGCCACCACTGTCAATGTTATCTCAAGGCATAAATTTTCAAGAAAAAAAATTAATTCTAAGAAAAGCAACTGAAAGCTACAGTGAAGTGTCGATTGAATATGGCTTATTTATAAATAATATGGTTGATTTTACTATTGTAGGCTTTACAATATTTTTGGTAATTAAATTATTTAATTCATTGAGGAAAAAATCTGAAGATATTTCAGATAAATCTGTTGAGACACCAAAACAAATTATTTTGTTGACAGAGATTAGAGACCTTCTAAAAAAGTCTTAGATTCATTTTAGACATCATTTAAATTAACACAAAGTAAGTTTGTAAATCTTTGTATATTAAAGCATTAATATATAAATCAATTTAAAATGAAAAAGTTTTTAATCTTAATGATATCTATTGGAATTCTTAGCTGTGCTAATAATAAGACAGAGCAGGTTTCTACAATCAAAATAAAAGATGAAAAAGCTCAGAAAATTTCTGAAATGATGAAGAGTTACGTTAGTAATAGCTTAGATTCCAGTATTATTTCTGATGATGCTAAAATTAAATTTAACCAGCTTGAAATGACTAAATCTGATTTTGAAAATTTGGTAAATACTCATCATGCCATGTTTAGTGAGATTAGTTTTCCAGAAGGTTGGATGGAGACGGTTAATTACACAGGTGATGATGTAAAAAATGCAGGAGGCAACTATGCTGAAGATTATGGAAGCACTTGGACAAGTCATTGGAGTGATTGGACAGCTGTATCGAAAATCTCTGGCGACACAATATCAAATCCCTGCTTTTTTGGTTACAAATGGGAGAATGACAAGGTTGTGGTGATAAATGCTATTTTTCCAGATGAGGCTTTTAACAAAGAAGTTGCGTTGTTCATGGAAGCGAATAAAAAATAGTTTTATTTAATTACTTTTTGGGGGTAAAGTATGATAAATATTTTTCACCCCCCCCAAAAAGCATAACTTTTAAAAAATTGAAAAGACAGTTTACTTTTCTTTTCATCTTATTAATTCATCAAGCAGCTAATTGTCAAAGTGAATTCGATAGTTTATTTGTAAACTCACCAAAAGAGAGCATAAATAAAATAAAAATTGAATTTAATGATGACTATGGTAATAAAACCTTTTTGCCCTTAATTGTTATAAAAGGGAAAGATCAAGGAATCGTATTTACCATTTTAGCTGGAGTTCACGGAGCAGAATATGCTCCTATTATTGCAACTCAAAAATTAATTAAAAAATTAGAATTAAATAAGTTATCAGGGACCATCATTATACTCCCTATAACAAATATTGGTGCGTTTTATTCGAGTACACCATATGTAAACCCGATTGATAATTTAAATATAAATAGAATTTTCCCTGGTAATGAAAATGGAAGTGTTTCAGAAAAAATAGCACACTTCATTGCAACAAAGATTATTCCCGTAAGTGATTTTTTTCTTGACGTTCACAGCGGTGATGCCAATGAAGATCTTCTACCTTTTGTATGTTATTATGACAACGAAAATTATCCTTTTCAAACTAAAATGGCAAAGGAGCTTTCTGAATATAGTGGCTTTGAAAATGTAATATCTTATCCATATACAATTAAAATTACCGAGCCTGCACTCTATGCATTTAAACAAGCTACTCAAGTTGGGAAAATTGCTTTAAGTTTTGAAAGTGGTAAACTTGGATATCTTCAACCAAAAGCAGTCTCCAGAATTTTAAGAGGATATTTTAGAATATTTGATAAATTAAAAATTTATGAATACAACGATCCTTTGGGGGAAACAAAATTCAAAATGTTGAATAGCCCCTATTATATAAAGTCTAAATTTCAAGGTATTTTATATTCAGAGTACAAGGCAGGAGAGAAAGTACTTAAAAATAGAGAGTTGGGTTTTATTACAGATGAGTTTGGTAAAATTATTGAAAGATACTTTGCCACCAAATCGGGAACTATTTTGTATATGAAGGGTACCCCTCCTGTAAATATTGGTGATACCGTATTTAGCATAAGTCCTAATTAATTAAAAATGTTTTAGATCAATGAAAATTAAAAATAGCAAATTAGAGGACTTGGATACCATTTTCAAATTATATGAAATAGCGACAGCCTTTATGAAATCAAAAGCGGAAGTAGCTTGGCCAAAATTTGAAAAAAAAATGGTAATAGCTGAGATAAAAAATAAATCGCAATGGAAATTAGAAATTGATGGACAAGTTGCCTGCGTTTGGGCAACTACTTTTAAAGATGAGTTGATTTGGGGAGAAGACGACGCACCTTCACTTTATATTCATCGTATTGCGTCGAATCCTTCATTTCGAGGGCAGAGATTGGTGGGGAAAATTTTAGACTGGAGCAAAAAATATTGTATCGAAAACAAACTTAAGTTTGTAAGAATGGATACAGTAGGGTTAAATAAAGGGCTAATAAAACACTATGGAAGTTTTGGCTTTGATTTTATGGGTATAAAAAAACTAAAAGACACAACAAATTTGCCAGACCACTACAAAGAGGATGACGTTTGTTTATTTCAAAAAGAGCTTTAACAGCAAATTACTTTTTTTAGAAAACTTTTAATTTAATCTCTCTAAAAATATAAAGAATTACCATCGGGAAAGATAAAATCTAATTATGTAAATTGTATATGAATATAAATTAACTTAAAATGAAAAAACTGTTTATTATTAATCTTCTTCTTTTTGGACTATTAGCTTGCAATAATGCTCCAGCAACAGTTGAGAAAGAAACAACAAAAGATAATGGGGAACCAGACCTACCTCATACTTCAGCTGAATGGAAAATATGGGCTTTAAGTACTGCAGCACCCTCGTTTATAGCAGCAAATTGCACTGTAATTGATTCTGATGGGAAAACTATTTTAAGAGAAGGAACAAATGGTTGGACCGCAATGGCCGGAAATCCTAGGGGGATGTCAGATCCTGAAAATGGATGGAAAGATCCTCATGAAGCAATGCCAATGGTAATGGATGCTCAAGGTATGAAATGGGCTATGGCTTTTATGACAGGACAAAAGCCTGAACTAGATCGAGATGGTTGGATGTATATGCTTCATGGAGACATGGGAGAAGATAATACAAAGCAATTGGTTTTTAATAAAGAGGATGCCGCTGAAGGACATTGGATTGTATCAGGCCCTCACTTGATGCTAATGCCTAAAGATCCTTCCTCTTTAAAAGGTTTAACAACAGACTTTAATTCCGGAGGACCATACATTATGTTTGAAGGAACAGGATATGATCATGTTATGATTCCAATTGAAGACTATTATCGTTATCAACCTCAAAAATAATTTATCGAAACCCTCCATTCAGGAGGGTTTTAAGTTTTCAAAATATCCTTTTTATAAATTTTATTACTTCTTTGTATATTGCTTTTCTAAAAACATAAATCAATTAAAATGAAAAAATATATTTTTATTTTCTCTACACTTATAACCATATCCTTTTTTTCTTGTCAAAATGATGGAGGAGTTTGGCTTGGTGAAGGAGATAGTTACGGAAAATCATACACATTTGGAACACAAGCTGAAATTGACAACCTACAGGGTTTAGCTAAAGCATACTCAGATTTAGATCTTGAAAAATCGTTTCCATACTATGCTGATGAATTTCTAACTGATAAGTTTAAAGAAAACCAAGCCAAATGGGCAGATGCAATGGAGAGCTTATCTATGGTTCCATATAAAATAATTCCTTTACATCAGAAAGATGGTGATTTTAAGCAGGTTTTGGCTTGGTCCAAAGAAGAAAGAATCTTTAAAAATGGATCTTACCAGAAATTAGATTTAATGGAACAATTTGTTCTTGACAAAGCTGGGAAAGTCAAAGGATTTAAACAATGGGTAGCAATAGACTCTGCAAATTACGGATTCCCTTACGGAGGTAAATTTTTTGGTAGAAAAGAAAGTGAGTATACAGGAAGACCTTTTGTTTTTTCTAATAGAAATGAAACAAAGATTATAGAACAAATGGTTGAAAGTTATAATAAAATGGATACAGAAGGTATGAAGATGGCTTTTGCAGATGAATTTGTTTTTAATGATTATAGGGGTCAAAAAGCTACGTATAAAAAATCAGATCTAGCAAATTTTTTCAAACCCTTTAGATCTGTAAATTGGAAACTCAATGCAATAATTCCAATTAAAATTGCAAATACCGATGCTGCAAGCGGAGTAATTGTTAGGGGGACAGAGTCAAGAGTTTTTAAAAATGGTAGAAAATGGAACAAAGAACTAATGGAAATTTATTATTTCGATTTAGAAGGTAAAATTTCCTCCATGGAACAATTTGCTAAATAAATAGATAACCCTCCAAAATATGGAGGGTTTTTTTATATTGCATTTTTATTAACCATAAATCAATTAAAAATGAAAAAATTATTAATTACAATACTACTTTTTGCATTCTTTAGTAATGTAAACGCTCAAATTCTACAAATGAGAGTGCTAACTGTTGAAAATAAGGATATCCAAGAATTTGAATCGGCAGTTGCAAAAAAAACTCAAATGTATAATGGCAAAGGAGCCAAAGAAAAGTTTTTTACATTCAAAATTTTAACAGGTCCCAATGCTCAAAATTATGCTAGGGTGAGGGTAGTAAGAAATTTAGGCGAATTAGATTATCAAAATAGTAAAGGGAATAGTTACTGGTTCAAAAATGTTCCTCACACATCAGGTAGGGTAAGTCTTTGGGCCGTTAATAAAGATGCGAGTTATAGAACTGGTAATTATGAGGGAAATGATCATAGGAGAATTGCTATTTTAAGTTATAAAGAGGACAAAAAAGATGATTTTTGGACTTTCCAAATGAGGGCAAAAAAAGCTTATGAAAAAATTGGTCATCCATATAATAAAAGTATTTTAAATCAGATCTCTGGAGGCTCCCGACGAAATGTTGTCATGATTCGGTGGGTATTTAAAAACTTTGAGGATGAAGAAAATTGGAGAAAAAATAGCGTTCCAAAACTCATCGCTGCTTACAATGAATTATTTGGAGCATGGGATGTGGACTATAAAAAATTTAGAGAATCTCTTTCAGACGATTGGGGCTTGACAAGACATCATAAATTTATGCCTAAATTAAGTTCTCCTAGGGAGTAAATTTTCTAATCTCGTATAAATTTATATTATAAAAACCCACATAGTTGTTTCTATGAGGGTTTTTGTAATTTTATGGCAATACTAAAAGATTATTATGATAAAAATTAAAGTATTACAAGCTCTATTTATTATTTCTGCTTCTCTAAGTGGTCAAGAAACAAGCTATGGTGAAAATATAGAAGAGGGAAGTGTAATTGAAAATTCCCAAATCCAAAATTTATTTGCAGCTAAAAGAAAATTTAATGCAAAATTAGAAGCTAAAGTAACTGATGTTTGCCAAATGAAAGGATGTTGGATGAAATTAGATATCGGAAACGAAAAGGAAATTATGGTCAACTTTAAGGATTATTCATTTTTTGTACCTAAAAATATAATTGGAAAAAAAGTTGTGGTAAGTGGCGAGGCTTTTAAAAGAAATATATCTGTTGATGAATTAAAACATTATGCACGTGACAGAGGAGAAAAAGAGTTAGCTATTAGTTTAATTGTTGAACCGAAAGAAATATATTCCTTAACTGCCAAAGGAGTTGTCCTTTTACAATAAAAAAAGAGTGTTGAAAAGAGTTTTATTTTCCTTAGTTTTTTTGTTTGTCATATCAAGTTGTACCAAAGAATTTGTATTAGATATAAGAGTAAACCCGCCCGAAAGTGGTTCTGTTTTTCCGTCCAATGGGACATTTAAAAATGGGACTACAGTAACTCTTAATGCCACACCAAACAGTGAGTATGTTTTTACAGGATGGTCAGGTGATGCAATTGGTAATAACACCTCTGTACAAGTGACTGTAGATGATAATAAAAGTATAATTGCAAATTTTAGATTAGTACAATACGAATTAACTACAAGTGTAAATGGACAGGGGAGTATAACAGAAACAATTATAAACACAGGGAAAACAGATTATGATTCGGGCACTAAAGTAAGACTTGAAGCTGTTCCTGCACAAGGGTATTATTTTAAAGAGTGGTCGGGAGATTTACAAGGAGATACAAATCCTGCTGAACTAACAATAAACAGTGCCAAAAATGTCACAGCAACTTTTGAAAAATTATCTTACGAACTTCGAATTCAAACTGTAGGAGAGGGTACAGTAACCGAAGAAATTATTAATACCGGGAAATCTACAGATTATCTTTATGGCACTACTGTAAGGTTAACAGCAACCCCTAAAGAAGGATCCGACTTTTATGGTTGGGAGGATGAAGAAGTTCTATCCACAGACAACCCACTTGATGTAGTCATTTCTGAGCCGAAATTTATTAAAGCTTTTTTTGAATATGAACTTTTTAACGAGGTTGTAGGTAAATGGAAAATAAAAAAGAAAAGACAACAGCAGCAACAAAAATCAAGGAACTTTGACGTTAAAAGTATAGTCTTTAACCAAGATAAAACTTTTAAGTTAAATTACTCTGCAGGACAGATAAGCGGAACATTTTCTGTTGATTCTAACAGTGCAATCACACTTAATGGTAATGGGTCGCTTTCTAATATTGTAGTCATTAATAATCAAATTAATTTTAATTTGAATGTGACTTCACTATTTCAATTCGAAGTAACAGGAACAAAAGATCTGGATTACCAACCAAACAGAACAGCAATACCAGATCAAAATTTTGAGCAAGCGTTAATTGATTTAGGTTATGACGATCTTATTGATGGCTTTGTTAATGATTCTGAATTGATAGTTATAAATGATCTTGATTTAAGCAATAAACAAATTACTGATTTTTCAGGATTAGAAGAATTTATAAATCTTGTTAATCTAAATTTATCTAATAATACTCTCTCTGACGTACCCCTTGTAAATTTAAATAAACTTACTTCACTAAATTTAAGTAACACGGGACTTACTCAGATTGATCTCTCTCAAAATAATAGTATTACTGCTTTAGATATAACAAACAATCCCAACTTAAGTTGTGTTAAGGTCAGTTCTCAGGTATTTCAACAAATACCTTCAGGTTGGCTTTATGATGGGGTGACAAGTTTTGGACTTGAAGATTGTCCAAAATTATTACTTATCTCAGGTGAAAAAAGTCAAGTAATTTGTAATGGTCAGCCAATAGATCCAATTGTGTTTGAGTATGGTGGTGAAGGGGTAAGTGTAAATACAGATACATTACCCTCAGGGTTGGAATCTAATATTGTTAATGATGAATTAATAATATCAGGAACACCCATCTTTACAGATGAGAATTATACTTTTTCTGTTTATACATCTAATGTTAGTTCAAATTTTAGTCAAGCTTCGCAGACGATTTCGTTAACCAAAAATGAAAACTCTTCAGGTATTACTCTTATTTCAGGATCATTTAATCAGACGATAAACGTTTTAGATGTCATTCAACCTATTGTTGTGACATATTCAGGAGCAGCAACCGGCTTAAATATTGTTGGCCCTGATGATGAAGGTGAGATATCACAATCTGGAACTAATTACACTATTAATGCATCTTTCACAGCTGCTGGAACCTACAGTGGGACAATAACAACAATAAGTGGTGGAGGCTGTCCTGAAGTGGTTCAAGATATTGTAATAATCGTTAATCCTTTACCTGTCACAAATACAGGAGGCACTGATAATAGTGGGAACACTAACAATACCAACGATTCATCAGATAGTAGTCAATCGGGAACTTCTTCTTCAACCAATGATTCTTCAAGTTCAGCTGAAACTTTTTCAATAGACGTGAGTGCGGCTAGTTTTAGTGATTATAGTCTTAGTGGAAGAGACAGAAATGGATCGTTATCAGGAAATGACGCTTCTATAACTGTAAAAGTTGGAGATACAATAAACTTTAATTTGAGTGTTTCTGGACATCCTTTTTATATTAAAACAAGTCAGGGTACAGGGACAAACAACTTAGCAAATAGTGTATCAAGAAATGGTAGTGAAAGCGGTACAGTTTCCTGGACTCCAAACGCTGCGGGAACTTATTACTATCAATGTTCGCTTCACAACGGGATGTATGGAACAATAACAGTAAATTAATTGGATTCAATGAAATCTGTTTTTATTTATCTGTTTATTCTATTCGGCTATGGTTTAATTTTTTCTCAATCAGATAAAACTTTTTTTATAAGAGGGAATTTAAATGTCAACAATAATGGTATTGATTGGGTTCCCCTTTTTTCAAGAGATAAGCCGTCACTTATTACAAATTTTTCTTTTGGTGGAGAGAGACTCTCAATAAGCCCACTTATTAGATATGAATTAGATGGTTTTCAACCATGGGGTTTTGATATATGGTGGGATTATAAAATAAAAAAGTCAGGAAAATTTAATTTTTCTATTGGAGGTGTTTTCCCAGGAATAGTGAACCAGAAAATAACGGTTCAAGACGAGGATTTACCAACAACTATACTCCAACCTTGGTCTTCAGCTATAATAAAACCAAGTATTTCCTATTTTTTTAATAAAAACTTTGGATTAAACCTTTCTTACTTTGAAATAATACCATTAAAACTTGTAAATGCAAATCAAATTGAATCAGGGAGAGTTATTATTTTATCACCACTTATAAAGTCCTTCACAATTAAAAATTCTGTCTATATTAGATGGGAGCCTTTACTTTATGCTTTACAAATTGAAGACACTGAAACTGGGTTTTTTTCAGCTCAAACAATAAATTTTGGTATTGTTAACTTCCCATTCTCTATAAGCACAGTAATGAATAAACCTGTTGATTTTGGTGATTTAACAGGGAAAAAATTTGATTGGAATATTGGGTTAAATTATTCTTTTGAATTAAAACTTGTAAAAGCAAAATAAGTATACCTTTATTATATACATTACTATATTACATATTATTAACTCTAAAACGATATTAGATGATTCCAATCAAACATTTAATGCATATTAATTCACCTGTTGAAGATGTTTTTAGTGCATTATCAAGTTTAGAAAAAATGAAAAAATGGTATACTACCAAAATTGAAGGTATTTTTTCAAAAGATGAGGTTGTAACTTTTGAATTTGTAAATCTGGCTACATTTAAATTTAAGGTTATACATTTTGAGCAAAACAAATCAATTCATATAGAATGTGTTGATTCTGAATGGGAAAACATAGGCCATGTAATGAAATATGACTTGGATGAGAATAATGGTAAAACCCGTGTCAGATATTCCTATGAAGGATTTGAAGAAATGGACGATGCATATGCAAATATGAATTATAGCTCAGGGAAATATTTGGAAAGTTTAAGACAATTCTGTCAAACTGGAATAGGTGAAGCTTTTGGATCAGTAACTTACAGAGCTTAAAATTTCAAAACTAATTTTAAAAACTTTATCTATATTAGAACTATTATTAATCATAAATCAATTTAAAATGAAAAAAACTATTTTTTTATTGGCTTTACTATTTAGTTTCAGCCTTATTGCTCAAGGGTCACTTCGTATTTATAACCTTAATGTTAAAAGAGGTTATGAATCAAGTGTAGTGGAAACGTTTTCTGACTTTGCTGGTGGCGAAAAATGGAAATCAGGAGGTGTTATGCTTCAAGCCGTTGGATTTAAAAATGGAGTAACACACAGAATAGTGGTCTTTGGCGATCCTGAAAATTGGGGAACAGAAAGAGAAAGGTCAGACGAGGAATGGGCCCTTTATGGAGAGAGAATGAGTAATTACACATATCCAAACACAGCGGATAATGCAATGGGATCAATATTAGCTTTTACAGAAGGAGATTGGAAAAAAAATCTTTCAGCAAGAGTTTATGATGTTAAAGTTTACGACCCTGTTAAATTCAAAAAAGCTTGGGATAAAAACGCAAAAGCAGCTGAAAAAATTCTTGGCGATAGAAGAATAGGACTAGTAAGCTATGAAGTTGGAGGTACGCCTGGAGCTACTCACGGTCTAGTTATATATGGTAAAGATCTGAATGATGTTCAAGTCACTTTACGTAAAATACAAAAAACAAAAGCTTTCCAAGAATACATCACATCTAGAGGGAAAGTAGACTATATTCAATCTTATACAACCTATACAGTAAAAAGATTCCAATAAAAAGAGTCTTTAACAATTAAAACCCCTCAAACTTGAGGGGTTTTTTATATTGATGTCTAACAACTCGATTGTTTAGACTATATTTAAATAATATCAAATAAATAAATATGAAAAAAATAATATGTTTAATTTTTTTAATTCCAGCAATTTTCTACTCTCAAGATTGGGTAACTCCCGTAATTAAAGGGTATGGGAAAATAAAATATTCAAAAAATATTGCGGTTCAACCAGACGAAAACTTGCATTATAAAGCGGTTTACAAGATTACTACAAGCGAAAAAAGAGAAGGAATTAATAAGGGATTAAATGGAATTGCCCATGCTATAAATATGCTCGGATGCAAAAATATCAAAAAAGAGAGTGTTGATATTGTAGCAACCATTCAAGGACAAGCAACTACAGTAGTTTTGTCTGATGATGCATATGAAAAGAAATTTGGTACAAAAAATCCCAACACGAAAGTAATAGAGCTTCTGTCTCAGTATGGAGTGAAATTATTTGTTTGTTCTCAAGCAACTGCTTACAGGGAAATTAAATCATCTGATATAAATCAAAATATTACTGAAGCTCTCTCTGGCTCTAGTGTTCTTTTAAATTATCAATTAAATGGGTATGCATTAATGCAATAATATCTATTTTTTGATTTTGTTTTAGAGCTAGAATTAAAGGAATAACAAATGAAAAGGGGAATACTCTATTTGCCAAAAAATACTTTTTTCAAATATTTATTTGGCTTCCTAGCTATTATAATATTTAACTACTCTTGTAAAGACAAAAGTCTAGCAGAATATGAGGACGAAGAATTTAATGTTATTGAATTTGAACCTATTTCTGTATACAAAACAATTAAAACGCCGGTGTATGCCCATTATATGCCTTGGTTTCAAACACCAGAGCTAAGCGGATATTGGGGGAACCATTGGACAATGGCGAATAAAAATCCAGAGGAATTTATTAATGGGCAAAGGTCAATAGCTTCTCACTACTACCCTCTAATTGGACCTTATGATAGTAATGATGAGTATTATCTCGAATACGCTTTGATTTGCATGAAGCTATCGGGTATTGACGGTATTTTAATTGATTTCTACGGGCAATCTCAATTTAATGATTACCCTCAACTACTTGTTGCTTCAAATGCTGTTATAGAGATGTGTGAAAAAGTAGGATTAGATTTTGCAATAGTTTATGAGGACAGAACAATAAAAAGTATTCTTGATCAAGGCTATGGCAATAAAGTAGATTTAGCCAAAGAAGATTTGCTTTACATTGAAAAAAATTACTTTTCAAAAAGCCATTACATAAATATTGACAATAAACCGATTCTTTTAAACTTTGGACCTATTACATTGACCTCAAACGAAGATTTGGAAAACGCATTTTCTGAAATTAAAACTGATTTTTATTTTTTCCCACTAGCTTATCATCCACAATATTATAATTTGAATACGATTGTAGATGGCGTTTATTCATGGGTTGGCGAGGCTCAAAGTGACGATTTTTATAATTACGGCAAACAATTTGATTATTTGGGGGGATCAGGAATTTTTGAATTCAGAGAATTCTATGAAGAAGGAGGCTGGGATGAAACTGGGCAAAGTGATATTTTACCTAGAGATGGTAATCTACTTAGAGAAACACTTGAAAAATCAATAGCTTCAGGTGTAGATTTTATTCAACTTATAACTTGGAATGATTGGGGTGAGGGGACAGCTATTGAACCTTCAGTTGAATATCAGTTTGAACCTTTGTCAATAATTCAAGAGTTTATTGGGGTACCATTTAAAAAGGAAGATCTAGATCTTCCAATAACCCTTTATTTTATGCGGAAGGAGTATAAGAATAATACTCTTATTAATAAAAAACTTGATCAGGTATTTTATTATCTAGTTTCGCTTCAAACGGAAAACGCTAAAGAAATATTAGATGATCTTTAGTTTGGAAACTTCCAAAAACTCTTTAAATAGTTCCTTTTTTAGAGCCATAATAAAAAAGTCCCATACTTATTAACCCGAGAATTATAACTGGCAGGGGTGCTGTTGGTTGTCCACTTAAAACATTTATTAAGTCAGGAAGTGCAAAAAAACCAGCCAATGCAAAAAATAAAAGTGATAACCTTTTTAAAGTACCTTCATCATTGAATGAGAGTGACCCATATAAAAAAATAATTATACCAATAACAGTAAGTCCTAGGACTAAAGCAAATTGCTCAAACATAACTACAGCATCCTTTGAAGGACCTTCTCCAAAGGCGTCTGTCATTAGCATTATTTTGAATTCAGGAGAAAATAATGAAATAATTAATGGCAACACTTGCAATGCAATTATCACCATGTTTATTTTAAAAATTGTTTTGATTTTCATTTAAGTTTGATTTCTAATTAGTTTAAACTAAATATACAAATTGGTTAGAAAAAACCCCCCTCATTAATTTAGTAGCCTTCGTTAGGAATAGGATCATAAGATTGGCTTTCGTCATCTTTTTCGCATGATGTTAAAAATAGAGTTAAAGCGAGTAAGGTGAATGCTATTTTTTTCATTTTCATTTTTTTTGTAAAATTAAACAAATAATAAAAAATTTGGATAAAAATACAATTTTGTATAAGTTTAGAAAAAATAGCTAAACATGAAATTTAAAAGAAAAGAGCATATTTATTTTGATGTTCGCGAGCAAAAAGTAAGATTTGACAAGTATTCTTGGCTAGAAACAATCAAGTGGTATATGGTCAAATTTTTTAGTTTTTAAAAAAATGGTTTTCACAGATAATTAAACAAAAGTTTATTATTAAGGAAAGATTTCAATGAAATTTTTTTTTATTAAATAATAACTTTATGAAGCATTCTTATTTAAAACCTTTAGTATTTCCTTTTTCCATACCTTGTAACCCTTGCTACTTAAGTGCAGATTATCTTTAAGAAAGTAAGACTTAATTATTTTTTTGTCTTTATTTAAAAACAATTTAAATATATCTATGTAGGAATTTTGATCACTTTTCATTAATTCCTTTTCAATAAGATCGTTTAACTGCATTATTTGGTCAAACTTATCAATTCTGTGATAGCTGGGTTTTATTGAAACTGATATAACTCTAGCATTTGGGAATTGGGATTTTATTTTTTTTAAAAGGTTTTTAAACAAGGAAATAATTTTTCTATTAGAATATTCTAAAGAAAGATCATTACCTCCAACATAAAGTACAAATACAATTGGATTTAAATTAGAAAAAAGCTTATCAAAATATCTAATACAATCTTCAATAAAAGCTCCACCGAATCCGAAATTAAGTACGTTATACGCTTTAAAATCTTCATTTAAATTATTCCAAAGTCTAAATGAAGAACTGCCATAGAAGGCAACAATGTTTTTTTTTGAAATAAGTTTATCTTTTTTCAAGATCAATTTTTTTATTTCCTGATCATACCCGTCATTAAATTTTCTAAGATCGTTAACCCAATTTCTATAATTAAAATTTAAATCGATTAAAAAATTATCTAATTTTTTTCTATCATCATAGTTATCTATAACACTTGAAAGACGGAAAGGTTTTTTAATTTCACATCTATAGATAGTTTCAGAACTAAGTTTGTCAAAGTTTGTCATCACAAGCGGTACAACAAATGGATCTAATCCTGAACGGATAATCATTTTAAATATACCAGCTTTAAAATCAGATGGAGACATTTCAGTAGAAGAAGAAATCCCTTCAGGATTTACTATTAGATTTTCACCTTTTGCCAAGGTATCCTTAGCTTTCTTATAAAATTCTTTTTTAGCATCATTTATTTTCTCTTTTGAAATATTTTCTGGCAGATAATTTTTGGAATATACTTTTATATAGTCAAATTTATTATAGTAAATCGCATGTTCTTTTTCATTGGGTAAACTATGACGTATAATCCTTACGCCTGGTGATTTGTAATAATTATAGGATATCATACTGCTAATAAAATGACTATCTAAAGTTATTTGAAAGTCTTTTTTTAGAAAATATTCGTCATTATTTGAGATATGGTTGTAAATAAATACAACACCCGATTTCGTAGGAAGATTTTCAGTTCCAATTAAGGTATATTTATTTAAGGAAAAAATTTTTTTTAGGGCTCTAGCTGAAAAAACTCTCACCTTTTGATAAGAATTAAAATTACCGGTAATAATTTTTTTGTAGTATTCGCTTAAAGCTTTTTTAAAGGTTGTCTCTTTTTTAACCATCAAGTTTAACTTATGCACATTTATTTAAATAGGTTGTACAAAGAATATGAAAATAAAGTTGACGCAAAAATATCTAATTTTACAATATGAGAAACTTGAGATTTGGAATAGTTGGTTTGGGGCGCATGGGTAAAATTCATTTTGACAATATCAATTTAAATATAAAACAAGCAACTATTTTAGGAGTTTCGAATTTGAATCCAGAAAATAAAAAATGGGTAAAAGAACGGTCTGATGCTAAAATTTATGATCATTATGATAAAATGGTTAGAGATTCCAAAATTGATGCAATAATTATCTCTTCGCCAACTTCTTTTCACATAGAACATATAAATATTGCTCTTAAAGCTGGCAAAGCAATTTTTTGTGAAAAACCAGTAGAACTATCATTTAAAAAAGTAAAATTGATAAAAGATTCGATTAAAGATTCAAAGGTTCCATTTATGGTTGGATTTAATAGGCGTTATGATCAAAGCATGCAAAAAATAAAAAAATCTATTAAAAATGGAACTATCGGGACACCACAAATTATTGGAATTACAAGTCGCGATCCGGCACCACCTGATATTAATTATTTAAAAACATCTGGCGGTTTATTTTTAGATATGGCGATACATGATTTTGACATGGCATGCTTTTTAAATGAAAATCCGGTAGAATCAGTTTATTCCACAGGCAGTGTTTTTGGTGATAAACAGATAGAAAATTTAGGAGATGTTGATACTGCTGTGACGACCTTAAATTTTGAAAACGGATCGATTGCAACTATTAACAATAGTAGAAAAGCAGCCTATGGCTATGATCAAAGAGTTGAAGTTTTTGGAGATTTGGGAATGTGTGCAACAAACAATCAGTTACCGGATAATCATTTTATTTCAGATAAAAATGGAATCCACACACCAAGACCAATAGGATTTTTTTTTGAACGTTATGCTGATTCTTACAGGTCAATTATTAAAGAATTTATCTCTTGCTTAATAGAAAAAAGGGAGATGCCAAACGGAATTAATTCAGGATTAAATTCATTGCATATTTCACTAGCGGCAAAAAAATCATTTCAAGAAAAAAGAGTTGTTTATTTGAAAGAGGAATTTAACTAATGGGGACATGCGTATTTTAAATTTGGATCAAATATTTTAAGTACGCCATATTAGGTATATTTGATTTTATTTAACATTAAAATTTTTGGAAAAATTTATAGTTCCTTTTTTATTTTTTACAATTAATGTTCACTCGCAGTGGGAGTATACAATTAATAGTTCAAAAAGTATAAGCGAAGCAATTGGACAAATAGAGTTTACATATACAAAGCAGGATACTCTTTCATTAGTTTTATCTAATTCTAAAAAATTAGGATTAGATCTTTCATTAAAAGGCAATGTTTTTCACGAAGATCAAGAATATTATATTCTATTTGAAATATCCGAAAGAAAATTTAAGCCTTCTAATTCAACAATTGAAAATGAAAAATATCGAATCTTTGAGATGAAGGATTTAGTTACAAGTGAAAAATATGAACTAGAAGATTTTTTGAAAATTTTAAAGTCAGGTAAGTCATTAAACCTTACAGTTCGTTTAAAAGATAGGGTAATTCAAGGCTTTAACGATCTAAACAGCAGTTTTTCACCAATTAATAGTGTTATAGGTGACAAGTTTTAATCCGTTGTTTTAGTTAATCATATTGATAACGATCTCCTTTTTTATCTAAATATTGTTTTTTATCAGTATAATAGGTAGTACCAGTTTTTTTATCGAACACTACATTATTTTCAATATGTTCGAAACGCTCCGTCTGACTAGACCCCAAGATTGCAAACCCAATAATTAAAGAAGAAATCAGAATAGAAATAGGAATTATATAATCTTTCATTTAGAATTTTTTATAAATAGGAGTTTAATTTACTTATAAAATCTAACAAAATCTATTTCCATTGAGTCTTGAATAAAATCTCCTGGGATATCTCCGCCTAATGTGCCTCCCATGGCAACATTCAAAATTAAGTAATGAGGATTATCAAAGGGGACAGAGGCATTGTTGATTAATTCACAGATGAGTAAATTATCAACATAAATTCTGAGAATTCCAGTAGTCCACTCTAATGAGTATAGGTGAAATTCGTTAGTCACATCTGTGATACCTAATGAATTGATATCTTTTGTTAAGCCGTAAGAGGCTTGCTGGCTTGAATTGTCGGCCCAATGGAAGGTGCCATAAAGTATTTGTTTATTAGAGCCGTTTTGTTCCATAATATCTATTTCGCCGCATTCAGGCCAACCTACGTTACCATCTTGGTTTCCATGATAATTTCCAATTTCACCCACATTTGTCCCTAGAGTCCATATAGCTGGCCAAGTACCTACAGATTTAGGAAGTTTTGCTCTTACATCTATTCGACCATATTGAAAATCAAACTTTGAATTTAGTCTAGCTGATGTGTAAGATTTTGTTATCCCTTCATAATCGTATATTTCATTTTTTGCTACGATTTTTAATGTCCCATTTGAAACATAAGAATTTTCTCTTCTATTTGTGTAATGCTGTTTTTCATTGTTAGCCCATCCACCCTCTAAAATAGGGATTACTTGATAGTGCCATTTATCTTCTAAAGGTGCGCCCTCATAGTTGAATTCATCATTCCATACTAATTGGTAACCTGAATATCTAGTCACTTGTTCACTTGAGTCTATATTTAATTGGTCAACAATAATTTGAATAGGATTCGAAAATTGAATATTATCCATAAAGTAATTTACTTCTGACTGATTTGAAATATCATAACCTAGGATGAAAGTGATAGTATTGTAGATGTTGTTTCTTCCATCAAATTCTGGAATATTAAAAATTAGTGTTTCCCAACCAGTTGTTGTAGTTATTGCGAAAAGATCACCCGTAGTTTTTTTTCCTGGAGTTCCATTTGGTAAACCGTCTTCTAATTTTAAAAGAACTTTATGTCCCGGTTTAGGAGAGTAAAATAAAATTGAAATAGCCTCTTTTCCTTCGGGGAAATTAATTTTTTCTTCTAAAACGAAATAAAAACCAGCCCATGATTGAATTCCTGAGGGTTCTTTAATTTTGATAACTTTTGTTGAATTATTGATGTTATCAATATTAGGATTTTCGTCATATTCTAAAGACAAATTGGTTGAACTTATTCCTCCAAACCTCCCCCAGTTCCCTGAACTTCTGTTATCAGGCTGAATATTTTGTTCTGAGAAATTTACTAAGTTATCTTCAAAATTTATTATTCCGTCATTTAGGTTGAAACTTAAAATTTCTGGTGTGGTTGTAGCTGAATCTATATTGTTTTCACTTTGAGGTATGGTATTGCTTGCACTATTAGATTCAGTTTCGTCGTTTTCACTACAAGAGAAAAGTTGTAAAAAACAAATAAATAATATGGTTTGCAGAGGTGAACTAGTTTTTTTCAATTAAAAGAGTGTTTTTTGTAAACTTCAGTATTTTAAATCATAAGATCAAAATTTATTAAAAAAATTTTTAGATGGTATTTAATTTTGTTTTTTACTATAAGTAGATCTAAATGAATAATTAATTCCAATATTCCAATCAAAGGGTTTAGCATCAATGGAAGTGCTAATACTTTGGTTTAATGTTGAGGAAATATAAAAGGGAATTTTTTTGTGTTTCAGTGCAAATGTATTTGCAAAATAAAAGCCACTATTATTATCAATTTGAAGAAAATATATTTCTGGATTGAAATTTATATATATACTATCAGTCAATGATAGATTATTCACTCCTGTCCTTATTGTTATAAAATTTGCTTGATCACTTTGATCTCTTTTTTCGAGACCATGACCGTTAATATAGAATAAAGTAAAATTTATTTTTTTAGAGACCTTATAGTTAAGTAAAGAATTTAAAATGAAAAACCTTTGCGGCGTTAAAATATCCACTGATTCAGAATTCCTGGTATAATTTAATTTAGTAAAAGCATAAACGAAACTTGTCCCTACACGAAGCAAAAGGCGATTCTTTTTTAATAGCTTGTAGTTCCATCCAAATAATAAAGACCAAGGTCTCAGTCCGTCAAGATCAAATCTAAGCTGAGGATCAAAACTAAAACGCTTACCTGTAACAGACAGATTTACTGTTGCTGCTGGTTTTCCGAGTGAAAATAGTGGAATAAAGGAAAAACCATTATTAGTTAAATTTATATTCCCTGAAAATTCTAAATGTTTTTTAATTTCATCATTCTGGGCATTTAATTTTAGCCCAAATAGATATATAAAACTAAAAGTGAAAATGGTAAATCTTAAAAAGATAGAATTGGTGATTTTAAATTTAATTTTAGGTTATTAGTTAGTCATTAAAAATTGACAAACTTTTTAATTATTTAAAAAAACTATTCAATAAAATTACAATATCATAATGTATTTTATTATATATCTTTAAATAAACCTTAATTATTTTTTGATGGATTGGTACATGAAAAATAGGTGGTGGATTTGGACAATCACTGGAATTTATCTTGCCTATAGAATTATAGTAGGCATTTATTACGGTTAAAGTTTTTTAAATAAAAAACCAACTTTTGTAATAAAAATCTAAATTTTCATTTTATGAAAAGAATTGTAAAACCTTTTTTATTGACAATATCAACAATTTTTCTTTTGTTGATAATCATCTATATATTTTTCACAATTAAGTGGAAGCTTGATTCCACAAAGAACTTTGATCTTTTAGGAGATAAAGCCCCAATTATTAATGTTGGTGAAAATTCTTTAAGAGATTTAAATAAAAACGGAAGGCTTGACCCATACGAGAATCCTAATAACACAATTGAAGAAAGAGTTGAGGATTTAGTGAATCAAATGACAATTGAAGAGAAAGCAGGATCCCTATTTATTAATATGATAGGAGTAAATGCAGATGGAAGTCTGATGGAGGTTCCAAACATATTAAATCCCTTTAGCTTTTTGATGGGATCGTCATCTGAAAAATTGATTGTAAAAAAAATGAACCATTTTAATATCAGAGCATCTCATTCTAAAGAGAATATGTTAAAATGGCACAATAAGATTCAAGAAATAGGCGAAAGATCTAGATTAGGGATTCCCATCACAATAGCGTCTGATCCTAGACATGGTGTACCAAATACTTTTGGAGCTTCAATATTTACCCCATATTTCTCCAAATGGCCTTCTGCTTTAGGATTAGGTGCAACTCAAGACAGTTTATTAGTTTATGAGCACGCTAAAATTGTTAAAGAAGAGTATAAAGCCATAGGAATTAGAGTTGCTTTAGGTCCTATGGCAGATATTTCAACTGAACCTAGATGGGTAAGAGTAGATGGTACTTTTGGAGAAGATGTTTTAAATAACTCCAAACTTACTGCAGCATATGTGAAAGGAATACAAGGAGACTCGATAGGGATTAATTCTGTAGCTTCAATGGTAAAGCATTTTCCAGGCGCAGGAACACCTTTAGACGGAAACGATACTCATTTTCCTCCAGGAATTCAAATCTATCCCGGAGGTGAATTTGATAAACACTTAAAACCTTTTGAGGCGGCATTTAATGCCGGAGTTTCCTCAGTTATGCCATATTACAGCATACCAAAAGGAATAACATCTGAGGATGTAGGAGGTGGTTACAATAAAGACATTATAACGGGACTACTAAGAGAAAAATATAATTTCCAGGGTATAATTTGTACAGATTGGGCTACTATTACAGATTTAAAACCGCTAGGGATCATTTTCAAGCCCGCATCAGCTCACGGAGTAGAGCATTTAAACACTGATCAAAGATTAAAAAAACTATTTAATGCAGGTATTGATATGATTGGTGGAGAATCCTTATCAAATGAATTAAGTGAACTTATAAAAAAAGGTGAAATAAGTTTAACCAGAATCAATAAATCTGTTAAAAGAATAATGAGGCAAAAGTTTCAATTAGGATTATTTGACAACCCATATCTTGATTTGAAAGTTTTAAATGTTTTCAATAATCAGGAAAATCTAAATAAAGGAATTGAAGCACAAAAAAAATCACTTGTTCTTTTAAAAAATAACCAAAAATTATTACCATTAAAAAAAGAGGCTAAAGTTTATTTTCATGGATTTGATTTTTATCCAAATAGTTTATTTCAATCATATCGTTTGGAGAACGCGGATATAATTATTGCAAAAGTAAAATCTCCAAATTACGGTAAAGATTCAGAATATTTAATGGAAAAAATGATTGGAGGTGGAGATCTTGATTTTTTAGAAAGTGATGTTAATCAAATGATTAAATTATTTAAATCCAAACCTACCGTAATAGTTTTAAATTTAAAAAGGCCAGCAATTATAAGTAAAATTGAACCGTACTCAGAAGCTATAATTGCAGATTTTGATGTTGACGAAAAAATCATTCTTGAGCTGATTTACGGGGAATTCTTACCTACAGGGAAATTACCCATCCAACTACCTTCATCAATGAAAAGTGTTTTAGAGCAAGATGAAGATGTACCATTTGATCTTAAAAATCCTCTTTATGATTATGGCCACGGTCTAAGTTTTTGAAATTTTAACCACTTTATAATTAATATTTTAATTTATATCAACGAAATGATAAAAACATTGAACTCAAATGATTAGTTACTGGGAAAAAACACAATTGTTGCATTATGATTTAGTTGTACTTGGAGGAGGAATCACTGGTATTTTTTGTGCTCTTCACTTTAGAAAAAATAATCCTACTGCATCAATTGCAATTCTTGAACGTGGATTATTTTCGTCCGGGGCAAGTACCAAGAACGCAGGCTTTGCATGTTTTGGATCTCTTTCTGAATTAATTGAGGATGAAAGTGAGCTTGGAGAAGAAAAATTATTATCAATTATTAAAATGCGTTTGGACGGTCTTTCCATGTTAAGGGAAACTGTTGGAGACCATAAAATGGATTTAAAATGGGATGGAGGCTACGAACTTTTTTTTGATAAAAATTCAAAAAAACTAAATCAGATAGATCATATAAATTCAATACTAAAGCCCTTTTTTTCAAAAGATGTTTTTATTATTAATAATAAGAAAATTAAAAAATTCGGATTTAACACAGATATGGTAAATCATTTAGTTCAAAATTCTTTTGAAGGACAACTAAATACTGGTAAATTAATGAGAGTTCTGAGAACAAAATTAAATAAGAAAGACATCACCTTTTTTTCAAATACAGAATTGACAGATTTTGAGTCTAAATCAAATAAAAATCAGCTATTAATAAGTTTAAAAAATCAAAAATTTAATCTTACTTGTAATAAACTAGCAATTTGCAACAATGCATTTGCAACTCAAATTTTACCAAAATTTAATGTTGTACCAGGTAGAGGATTAATAATTTTAACAAAGCCATTTTCAAAACTCAATATAAAAGGTTCATTTCATTACGATCGGGGCTTTTATTATTTCAGAAATATTGAAAACAGAATATTATTTGGTGGAGGGCGAAACTTAGATTTTAAAAAAGAGAAAACAATCGAATTTGGTATAAATAAAAAAATAAAAAACAAGCTAATTACTGACCTAGAAAAATTTATTATTCCTAAACATAAAATTGAGATTGATATGGAATGGTCTGGTATAATGGCCTTTGGGAAAAGTAAAATTCCAATTATAAAAAAAGAGTCAAATTCTGTTGCTGTAGGTATTAAGTCTTCAGGAATGGGTGTTGCCATAGGAAGTTATGTAGGCAAAAGCGTAGCAGATATTTTATTGGATTAAAAAAGTTTAATTACTAATCTAATTAACTATGTTTTTAAACTTACGTACATTTAAGCATGAAAAAAATATTATTTTACTTTTCATTTTCTTATTTAAAGCCAAATTACTACTGGCCTATTAGGGTTACTTTAATTTTGTATTTAATAACAATTTGTTCGGGATTAATCTATGACCTCAATACTAAAAAAGTAGAGTATTATTCAAGCACAGATGAATATTTAAATATTCTTTTTTCAGATTCACTATTTTACTATATATATATTCTGCCATTTTTTGGAGTTTATTTTGTATCAGTTTTATTAGAGTTTTTTATCAGTATCAAAAACGATAATAAAGGGACCAAAAAAAAAACCGCCTCTAAAAAGAGGCGGCTAAACAAATGAATAAATTAACAAAGAATAAATACCAAGCTTTTAATGATGAAAAAAGCGTTCTGTATTTAAAAAAATGCAACTAAATAGGCTTTACATTTTTTATAATTCAAAGATAAATGCAATTCACAGAAAATTATATTAAGAAATTGTAAAAAATTCACTTTTTATTGAGTATTTAATAATTAGGCTTATAAAATATGGATTGTATTAAATATTTTAACTTATTTTAAGATTATAGTGATAAATGTGATTTATTAATATTATAAAATCATACTATTTTTTCACTAAATTAAACTCAAAAGACAAACGTATGATTTGTTTTGTAGGTATTGCTACTAATTAGGACGTGATGAAATTTTTTTTTGCATATATAATTTTATTTTTTCTCATAAACTGTAGCACATATGATTCTCCAAATGTAATTTTTATTCTTACAGATGACCAAGGTTATGGTGATGTAGGAGTTTATGGAGCTAAGGATATATTAACGCCAAATTTGGATAAATTGGCTAGAGGTGGTGCTTATTTTACGTCATATTACGCTACTCAACCAGTATGTTCAGCCTCAAGGGCATCAATTCTAACAGGTTGCTATCCTGACAGAATTGGAATCTTCAATGCCTATAGTCCGGGCTCAAAAGTGGGTCTTAATCCTGACGAAACAACTGTTGCTGAGCTATTAAAAGAAAAAGGATATTCCACTGCAATTTTTGGGAAATGGCATTTGGGAGATGCTCCCAAGTTTAATCCCTTAAAACACGGCTTTGATGAATTCTACGGGATATTGTATTCTAACGATATGTGGCCAAAACATCCTGAACAGGGCACAGTATTTAACTTTCCGGATATAATGTTATATGAAAATAATAAACCGATTAAAGTTTTAAATGATCAAACTTTTTTAACAGAGGCTTTAACCGATAAAGCAATTAATTTCATAAAGCGCAATAAAAACAATCCTTTTTTTCTATACTTGCCGCATCCCCAACCACACGTTCCTTTATTTGCATCTGACAAATTCATAGGATCACAGAAAAGAGGACTCTATGGTGATGTAATTAATGAAATTGACTATTCAGTTGGGCGTATTTTAAAAACCCTAAAAATGGAAAAATTAGAGGAAAATACGATAATAATTTTTACTTCTGACAATGGGCCATGGCTCTCTTATGGTGGACATTCAGGATCTGCTGGTATTTTTAGGGAAGGTAAAGGAACTAATTGGGAAGGTGGTCATCGTGTTCCTGGGATAGTATATTATCCAAATAAAATAAAAGCAAATACAAAAATTGATGTACCTGCCATGGGAATTGATTGGTTACCTACATTAGTGGAATTTACCCATAGCCAATCACCTAAAAATAAAATTGATGGTGCTTCACTTGTCCCTTTATTGACTGGTGAAACAGATCAGTCACCTCACAAAAATTTCTTTTTTTATTATAGGGTTAATGAACTACATGCTGTAAGACACAAAAATTGGAAACTCTACGTACCTCACACTTATCGTTCGCTTAATGGTAGGGTTGGGACTAATGATGGTTTTCCAATTCCATATGAAATGAATACTATTAAGTACCCAGCTCTATTTGATTTAGAGAAAGATCCTAAAGAGCGGAATGATTTAGCTTCAAAACACCCAGAAATTGTGATAAAAATCTCTAAAATAGCAGATTCAATTAGAACAATTCTTGGAGACAAATTGACTGGGACAAAGGGTAAAGAGGTACGGCCTGTTGGGAAAATAGATTAATTTTTAATTCTCCAAGGTCCATTTATAATTTCACCTTTGTTATTATCTAAAGTCATAATACCATGAGCTCCAAAATAGTCTCTTTGCGCCTGGATTAGATTACCGCTGCTTTTTTCTTGAGTCATAGAAATTAAAAAATTCCAAGATGAAGAAATACATGGAATTGGAATCAGTCTCGCAGCAGCAAAGTTTAGAATTGAATTCCAATTAGTTTGAGCTTCCAATATATTTTTTTTAAAAACATCCATTTCCAAAATCGATGCCTTAGTTTTAAATTCCTTCTCTAACGTTTTCATTAATCCAGATTTTATAATACAACCCTCTGACCACAAATGAGCAATTACATGTAAATCTGCATTCCAATTATAAATTTGGTTTGAATTTCGTATCATTTCAAAGCCTTGGTGATGATTAATTAAACGACATATATCGTAAATGATTTTTAATTTTTTAATTGAAATTGTAGCATCCTCTTTTTTTAGAGTGATGATTTTGGAAAGATTTTCCCGTTGAGTTTTCATTTTGGAAGTAAATCTAGCTTGCAATGCAGCGATCATTGAACTATTAGGGTAACCCATTGAGATCCCACTTTCCGAAGCCCAAGCACCGGTACCTTTAGCTGAGGCAATATCAATTATTTTATCTATAAAAAGACCATTATCGTCCTTATATGTAAGAATTTCTGATGTAATTGCTAGCAGGTAACTCTCACTTGAACTTTTTTGCCAACTCTCCAATTCTTTTTGAATATTATTTATTTTACCCTGGAAGGTTTCCATCAAAAGAGAAAAAATTTCAGCAATTAATTGCATTTCTGCATATTCAATCCCATTGTGTATCATTTTAACAAAATGACCAACACCTAGGTTACCTAAATAAGTGCAGCAAGGCTTTCCTTCAACTCTTTTTGCAGACACATTCTCTAGATCCTTGGCTACAAATTTATATGCTTCTTTATCACCACCAAGCATTAATGAAGGGCCATTTAAAGCACCTTTATCACCACCTGAAATACCCATTCCCAAAAAATAAATCTTTTTTTTGTTGAGTTGTAAATTAATTTTTTCAGTCTCTTTATAGTGAGAATTTCCACCATCAATAATAATGTCACCTTCTGATAATAATGGGATTAGTTTTTTTAAAAATATTTTCAGTGCTGATCCAGCTGATATTAAAATTATTATTTTCCTGGGACGCTTTATTGAAGAAACAAAATTAGCTAGTGATTCAAAAGCTAAGGCATCTTTGAGCTCTGGAAATTTCTTTTTTTGTTTGAGGGCTATTTGTTCTTCTTTACCTTTAAGATGTCTGTTATAAAGTGACAATCTATATCCATTTAAAGCAAAATTTCTGCTCAGATTAGTACCCATTGAACCCATACCAACAATTCCCCATTCTATTTTTTTACTTTCCAAGCTCACGGTCTATTTTTTTAATTTGTTCTTCGATTGTCAAAGAGCTGATTAGATAAAAAGCATTTTTTGGTTTTTCAAATATTTTTATTTGGCTTTCAAGTAAGTCGACAGGCATAAAATGGCTTCTTTTTTGCATTCTTTTTTTTAACTCTTTGATTTCACAATCTAAAACTACCCAGAGTATATTTTTTTTGGGCACAAATCTAACTAATAGTTCACGGTACTTTTCTTTTAGTGCCGAACATGCCACAACAACACCATTTTTGTGACTTTCAAATATTTTTTTAGAAAGTTTAATTAGCCACGGTTTTCGATCTTTGTCATTTAGTGGTATAGATTTTTTCATTTTTTCAATATTATCTAGACTATGAAAATCATCTCCATCAATAAATAATATACCAAGCTTTTTTGATAGTACTTCTCCAAGAGTACTTTTACCACTTCCACTCACACCAATCAAAATAATTATATTTTTCATAGGTTAAATTTATAAAACTAGTCTTTAAAGTGTTTTTTGTAGATATTTTTAAAGTAAAACAAAAACTACTCCCAAAACTGAGTTTTTTTAGTAACAGAAGCTTTCAAAGCAAGGCTTAAAATTTTAGAAACAATCAAATTATTCTCAACACTATATAATGAAAAAGGCTCTAGTTTCTTATCATTAAATACAACCTCATATAGTAATCTAAATGGATCTTTTTTATTTTTTGGAATAGGCGAAGGAATATATTTTTGTCTTCCTATATTTTCATTTTCCATAAATTCCATTTGATCACTATTTTGGCAATCTATAAAACCTTTTGTTCCGTATAGCTGCATATCTTTTCTATTGTGGGACCAATTCCAGGAGGCCTGAATAATAACTTGCTGATTGGTGTATTCCAATAAAATAGTAGTATCATCATCTACTTTTGGGTAAAGCTTAGGCTTAGTTTGTTTGGCAACACAACTAATACTTATTGGAGTTTCACCGTCTAATAACCAGGTTGTAATATTTGCACCGTAACATCCAAAATCTGTGAGTGCTCCAGCTCCATTTAGAACGGGATCTGTCAACCAAGAAAGAAATTCTGGCGTACACCCAATTTCTTTTGGGCCAGGATGTCCGGTATTGAAAACTATTTTAGTAAGTGATCCAAAGCTACCCTGATTCAAAAGGGTTTTGGCCTCATAAGTGGTTTCATACCATGATGTTTCATAATTCACCAGCAAAGGGGTTTTGTAATTTTTAATAATTTCAGCCATTTCTTTAGCTTCATTATAATTCGTTGCCATCGGTTTTTCTACCATAATTGGGATTCCCTTTGGAGCAAAATATTTTACTACATTAAGATGCTCTTTAGTTGAATTGAAAGCAGAAATAGCATCTATTTCAACATTTTGTAAAAGAGATTCATAACTATCGAAAAATAGACTGTCGGGGATATTATAGCGTTTTTTATACCGGTTTATGGATTTAAGATTTGTTTCCACAATGCCAACTATTTTTACATCGCTTTGCTTTCTATTTAAAATCCAATTGACATGATCATGAACTAACCCAATAACAGCTAAACGAAGAACATTTTTTTTTGGATATTCTAAATCAACTGCCTTTAATGAATGACTTATCATAAGAGTTAAAAAAAAGCAGGATAGTTTTAAAAAAAAAGAAACTCGCATATTTTTATTAAATTCATTAACGGTAATTTAACCATTAAAAACTAAGTAAGTACTATGAAAAAAATAATTCTGAGTTTGTTTTTTTTAATAACAAATTTCTATATGCTAAGCGCTCAAAATGAACCTAAAAAATTACTAGCAATTTTTGCTCATCCTGATGATGAGCAATCAGTGGCACCCTTACTAGTAAAATTGGTTGAAGAAGGTGTTGAAGTAACTTTAGTCATTGCTACTGACGGTAGGCTTGGTGTAAATGAATATAATGACAATAAAGCAGGCGTCGGTTTAGCAAACATTAGAAGAAAGGAGATGATGTGTGCTGCTGATATTTTGGGAGTAAAATTGATTCACTTAGATTATCATGATCAGCTTAAGGCAGCTGAAGGCTTTGATGGACATGTACCTCATGCACAAAAGTTAATTCTAGAATTAAAAAATATTATCGACAAAGTTCAGCCAGACGCAATAATAACTTGGGGACCTGATGGTGTTACAACTCATATGGATCACAGATTAGTAGGCGCTTCAGTAACTCAAGTATTCGTATCTCAAAAATGGAAAAATTCTATGAAATTATACTTCTTTGGTGTACCTAGTGATATGCTAGGTTCTCAAAAAGTTAAAACTTTGAGAGGCCAGGAAAGATCATTTTTAAATGTTCAAATACCTTTCACTTGGGATCAATACGATAAAGCTTATCAATCTTTGTTATGCCACGAAAGTCAATACCCAGCTGAAGTTGTTATGAAAATGAAAGAAGATAGAAAATCATTTGGGAATAGGATTTATTTAAGACAATTTATGTCGTCAAAAAAGGTTAAAAATAGATTATTCTAAGTTTCCAACAATTTCAATTCCTTCAAATTTTTGATTTTGATTATTTATTTCTTTTGAAGTAACAAGGGTATTCCATAGAAACACTTTTTTTAAAGACTTTGAATTTTCAATCAGTTCAAAAATTTCTTTATCAACCCTAGTGCTATGCAGATTTAAAATTTCTATATGATCTAAATTTGAAAGTGGTTTTAGCGCATCTGTTTTCAAATTATTTTTTTGAAGTGATAAACGTGTTAAATTTTTCATCTTGGAGATAAACTTAATGTGACCATCCTTTAACCTGCACTCACCTAGATTTAACCAAGTAATGTATGGGGCATATTTCTCTAAAGTTAATAGGTCTTTTTCTTGAATTTGAGAACCATTATAACGAATATCTAAAAGTGAATTTTCTGAAGAAAGTTTTTTGCAGCTGAAATTGTGTTTATCTAGATCATTGAACACCGATTCATCAATTGCAGGTAATTTTACTATTTCATACCATGGTTTTTTACGTAAATCAATAGAGTAATTTTTAAAAAGTAATGATTGAATTTTAAAATCAGGTTTTATATCAGTAAGAGATGTTTTTAAAGAAGCTCCTTGATTTATCCACCATTCCAATAATTTGATTTCATCATAAGTAAGGGGAATTCCAGTTGGTGGCATAAACTGATTATTATCTTGAGATCTTGTGACTCTATTGAATACAAGACTTTTTTTAAGATCATTAGCCACAATCGAAGGACCACTTCTACCACCTTTAAAAAGACTTGTTGTAGTACTCATGTTAAGACCTCCTCTAGCAATATTATTATTATGACACGCGATACATTTTGATAAGAAAATAGGATGTATTAAGTCTTTATAAACTCCTATAGAATCTAGTGGTACCTCTTCAAAATTTTTTTGTTTTGTTTCAGAAATCAAAACTGTTTTAATTGGTTCAGGGGCATATTCAAATAAATAGCTTTCGCCATGTGTTAGATTTCCACCGAGATGACCAACAACAATTAAAAATACTAAGATTAGAGCATGATTAAATTTCTTTAAATACTTTGGTATGTTAAGAAATTGAAATATCCATCCCAATCCACTCAAAAAAACCAAAATGAATCCTGTTAACTTGTGTAAAAATAATTGTTCTTCTATATAATACCCATTTTGTGACAAAAGCCATCCCATAAGGGCTGAAAAAAAAGCACTTATAAAACTCAAAAACCAAATTATTCGTAAAACTCGAGTGTAACTAAAATTATTTACTTGATTAAATGCACTTAGTATAATAGAAATTATTAAAAAACCGATAGGTAAGTGAACAAGTAAAGGGTGGAATCTGCCAAAAAAATTTGTTATTTCAAATAAATACATAAGATTATACTCTAGTCAATTTTAGTGGATAGGTTTTTCCAGAATTCCATTGTGGTACATAAATGTTTTCATCATTATCTACACACACATCATGTGGATTAAAAAAAGTTTTTTGATCGTATATAGGAGGGATTAAAGACGAACCATTGTATGTAGGCTTATTCCCTCCTGGCATTGACACAACAGTATTATTTTTATCTAAGATTGCCAACATTCCGTCATAAGTCCCCCAATCCCTTGTAACGATTACGGCAAAATATAAATTTCCATTTTTAAGTACAGGTCTACATATAAAACATGATGGTAGATTTATGGTTTCGATATGTTTTCCATCTAACGTAAAACGTTTAAAACAATTTGCTGTGCGTGAAGTAATTAATAAGCTATTATTCCCGTCACGAGAATCTAAAGTTATTCCATGACAGCAATCAAAATGATGATTTTCTTTTCCCTTTCCACCAAAATGTTGAATATAATTTCCATTTGAATCATAGCGGATTATAAAATCAAGACCGTATCCATCTGCTACATAAATATCACCATTAGGTGCGATGGCGGTTTCGGTTGGTTTAAACTGATCTTTCTTCTTATAATTGCTAATTTCTTTTGGAGTGGCAAGCTCAAAGATTTTCCTCCCTTTTAATGTAGTTTTACAAATCTTATGTGTCTCGGGATCAGTAATGTATAAAAACTCTTCACCACCTTCGTCATTAAGAGTAAGGCCGTGTGCTCCAGGGAATTCTTTTCCCCAAGCATCTAGTACTTTACCTCTACGGTCATATATCAAGATATTATTCTTGGGATGTGTAGTGGTCATGAAAATTCGATTTTTCTTATCTAAAACCATCTCATGACAATCATTGACTGGAAATTTAGAAGGATCTTGGACACCCCAGTTTCTGTCAACTTTATATTTAAAGTCGCCATGCCCAACAATAGGATTTTTATAAATTACTTTTTTTGTGATCGGATAAATATTTTTAAACGGACTTATTATTATCCCTGCTGCTAAACCTGTTTTTTTTAAAAACTGCCTCCTTGTTTTTTTCATAACTAACTTAGTATGTCCTTTACAAGATTACCGTGCACATCGGTTAATCGATAGCGTCTTCCCTGAAATTTAAATGTAAATTTTTCATGATCAATCCCCATTAAATGCATAAGGGTTGCTTGGAAATCATGAATATGAACCGGATTTTCAACAATATTATATCCGAATTCATCTGTTTTACCATAGGTTATGCCCTTTTTAATTCCAGCACCTGCCATAAAAATGGTAAAGCACGAAGGGTGGTGATCTCTTGCGTAATTTGTTTCTGTTAATTGTCCTTGAGAATAATTTGTTCTTCCAAATTCCCCTCCCCATATAACAAGAGTGTCCTCTAAAAGGCCTCTTTGTTTTAAATCTTTAATTAGAGCAGCAGTAGGTTGATCAGTTTCTTTGCATTGAACTTTTATGTTTTTTGGAAGATCTCCGTGGTGGTCCCATCCTTGATGATAGAGCTGCACAAAGCGAACATCTTTTTCAATTAATCTTCTGGCAAGTAAACAGTTTGCTGCAAAGGTTCCTGGTTTTCGGGAATCTTCGCCATACATTTCGAAAATAGAATTTGGTTCATTAGAAATATCCATAACTTCAGGAACAGAAGTTTGCATCCTAAAAGCCATTTCGTATTGACTAATTCTGGATAAAATTTCAGGGTCACCAATATCTGAATGTCGATCCTTTTGCATTTTTGAAAGAAAATCCAATTGTTCCTTTCTTAAATCTTTTGTTACCCCAGGAGGGTTGTCTAAATATAATACTGGATTTTTTCCAGATCTGAATTGAACTCCTTGATGCTGTGATGGTAAAAATCCATTCCCCCATGATCTTGAGTAAAGAGGCTGTCCGTATTTATCCTTAGTAATTAAAACTACAAAACCAGGAAGATTTTTGTTATCACTTCCCAAGCCATAACTTAACCAGGAACCAATTGAAGGTCTCCCCGGAATCTGAGAACCTGTTTGAATGAAAGTCACTGCAGGATCGTGATTTATAGCTTCGGTATGCATAGATTTAATAAAACAAAGTTCATCGGATATTTTACTTATATGAGGCATCAAATCACTAATCCATGCTCCACTATTTCCGTGTTGTTTAAATTCAAATTGACTTCCTGCCAAAGGGAACGAATTTTGACCTGCAGTCATTCCAGTTAATCTTTGACCACCAAAAACACTTTCAGGAATTTCTTCACCATTCATTTTATTTAAAAGAGGCTTGTGATCAAATAAATCAAGTTGTGAAGGTGCTCCACTTTGGAAAAGGTAAATTACTCGTTTTACTTTGGGGACAAAATGAGGTAACCCTGTGTTGTTAGATTTGTATGATTGAATTTTTTCTGATGCAAAAATGTTTTCAGTATTTAGCATGCTAGCCAGACTAATTCCACCTAAACCAAGAGTAGTTTTTGTCAAAAAATCTCTTCTAGAGTAATTTGAATTATCGTGGTTGTGATTGCAATTCATAAGTTAATATTTATAGTAAGATTCATTTAGATTTAGAAGAGTATTTGCAACCATTGTCATGGCAGCAACTTGAGGAGCCTTTTTATAAAATTTTGTTTTTGAGGCTCCAATATTAATTACTTTATAAGCTTCACCTTTATTTTTTTTGTAAAAACTAAGCTTATTTAAATAAAGCTCTTTTAATAGTTTAACTTCAGATTCTTTAGGAAATCTTGAAGTTGCTAATCTAAAACCGTATATAATTTGATCACTTAAGTCATTTTTTGATTGTGAAATAATTCGCTCAGCAAATACTCGGGATGCCTCAAAAAATTGAGTGTCATTTAAAAGCACTAGTGATTGCAAGGGAGAAGATGTTTTTTCCCTTTTTATTATACAAATTTCTCTTGATGTAGCATCAAAGGTTATTAATGAGGGTGGAGGAGAACCTCTTTTTATAAATGTATACATTCCTCTTCTATATAAATCCTCTCCTTGAGACTCTTTATATTCTAAAAGTCTAAGTGAAAATGTATTTTTTTCTTTCCATAAGCCCTTCGGCTGATAAGGTTTTACACTTGGGCCACCGACTTTTTTTGATAGCAACCCACTTAAAGCTAGTGCATTGTCTCTTATCATTTCTGCTGGAAGGCGATGACTACTTGCTCTAGATAAGTATATATTGTTGGGATCAATTGAGTTTTTTTCCTTTCCAAAAAGAGACTTTTGTTTGTAAGTCCTTGAGCTCACTATTATTTTAATTAAATCTCTTATATTCCAATTTTTATCAATGAAATATAAAGATAGCCAGTCTAATAATTCAGGATGTGATGGTAAACTACCCTGTACTCCAAAGTCAGTAGGTGTCGAAACTAAACCATTTCCAAAAATAAGTTGCCAGTAGCGGTTTACAGCCACTCTTGATGTTAGCGGATTATCATCTTGAAAAAGCCAACGGGCTAGGCCTAATCTATTTTTTTTATACCCATCTTTCATCTTTGGGAGTATCTCAGGAGTATTTGTTTTAACAACTTTTGATGGTTCATTATAGTTACCTCGGTTGTATAAAAAAGTTTTTCTTGGTTTTGACATTTCTTCCATTACCATAACCTCAACTACAGGTTCGATTTTTTCTCTCCAAGAGTTTAAATTCTTAAGTAATTCTTTTTTAAGACTTGTATATTTGGGATTGTTTTTTATCCAATACTCTTTTATTAATTCTTGTTCATATTTATCTTTTGTTTTAGAATGTTGATTATACAAAATTCTCATCTCTAAATCAGTGAGCTCCTTTTTGTAAATTCGGATTTCATCCATTTTACCCATGAAAAGACCATTATCACCAGTTGAACCCTCATATGTTTTACCTATTAATATTGGCCTTTTTTCAAGTTTTAATCCACTAGCTGTAACCGGTTTGATAGATTTAGAGAGGTTATCGATTTTAGCTATAAAATCAAAGGCTCTACCATTTTTATATATCTTAACACCTTTAGCTTTTCCAGTACCATCATAGGAAAATGCAAGTTGATTCCATTCGTGAACTTTTATATTTTCCTTAGATTTTATGTGGATCATATTACCAGGTGCAATATTTATCAATCTTAAATTGACATAATTTTTGTCGTCAAGGTAAAAGTCCCAACCGCGCCACCAATTATTTTTTCCTCCTGTTGTGCCAAGAAGAAATTGCCTTGAATTTTCTTTTTTCTGATATGTTTGAGCCCACATTGAAATCGAAAATGGATCTGTCCATTCAAAACTGGGAATCTCCTTTTCTATTCTTACACGATCATAATCACCGCTAAATTCTAATGCTTTTCCACTTACACCTTTAACTAATTTTGGTGACTGTTTAGCTTTAACATTTCTATTTTCATCAAGTATAAAGTAGTCTGGCTTTAAGGAGGATTTTTCTGAGATAATATATTGTGAATTCTTTTTTGTTTTGACAGGATTGATTTTGTCAAAAGGATAATATCCAATAAGGTTTTTATCAATTTGATTTTTGGATGGAAGATCATTCACATATTTATATAAATCGGAAAGCTCCTTTTTTGTTAAATCAAGTTTAAATTTCGTTTTATTTACAACCTTATTTAAATCATTAAGATTTTCTTCTTGATCATCATTAGGAAGATAAAGCAATGGACCGTAATTACCGTCGTCTCCAGTCATTCCTAATTCTCTAATGTTATTAAAAAATCCGCTAAGTTGATAGTAGTCCTTTTGCGAAATAGGATCAAATTTGTGATCATGACATTTAGCACATGCCACCGTGAGTCCTAAAAAAGCTGTGCTGAATGTTTCTGTTCTATCAAAAACATAATGTAATCTCCACTCCTCGTCAATAACTCCTCCTTCGGCAGTCATAGGTGAGTTTCTGTTAAAAGCAGTAGCTAATTTTTGTTCTCTTGTAGCGTTAGGCAGAAGGTCGCCAGCCAATTGAAGTGTGACGAATTGATCGTAAGGCATGTTATTCTCAAAAGCTTTGATTACCCAATCCCTCCATGGCCACATTGTTCTGAGACCATCGGCGTGTAGACCATGAGAATCTGCATAACGAGAAAGATCAAGCCAGTCAAGGGTTAGTCTTTCAGCAAAAGCACTAGAACCCATCAAACGGTCTACTAATCTTTCATAACTCCCATCAAGAGTGTCACTTAGGAATTTATTTATTTGCTTTATTGTAGGGGGTAATCCAGTAAGGTCGAAAGTT
This sequence comes from Bacteroidetes bacterium SCGC AAA795-G10, assembly GCA_003130815.1. Taxonomy (GTDB): domain Bacteria; phylum Bacteroidota; class Bacteroidia; order Flavobacteriales; family Flavobacteriaceae; genus MS024-2A. The sequence goes on from QFDA01000001.1 coordinate 685,812, forward strand.
AATCTACGAACTAAGGTTTCTTTATCTGCAATCGGTTCAAAATCTAATTTTTTTTCTTTTAGCTTGTCGTAAACAAATTGATCAATCTCATTGGAAAAAAACTGTTGAGATTCTTGTGAAGGAAATTTTCTTTCCGGGGGAAGGAATGCCCAATGGTCTTTCCATTCTGCTCCCTGATCAATCCATTTTATAAGAATTGCTCTTTCTCTGTTTGATAAATTTAGATTTGATTCTGGAGGAGGCATTTGAATATCAGGATCATCACTTAAAATCCTGTGGATACTTTCACTCCTATAAATACTTCCTTTTACAAATGCTCGGTTATTAGTTTGAAGCTTCGAGAATGCTACAGATTCTAAATCCAATCTAAGTCCAGCTTTCCTAGTTTTTGCATCAGGACCGTGACAAGCATAACACCGATCTGAAAGAATTGGTTTTACATGATAATTGAAATCGATACTCTCAGGCAGACTCTCTATTTCTAATGCAACCTCTTTTGGAATATCAACGGAACACTTTGATAAAACAAAAACTAAAATCAAACAAAATGATTTCCTTAAAAACATTTTCAAATCTATATCCCAATCAAACTGATAAATTCTAAGATAAAAAATTTAATCGAAAAGAAAACTGTTAGAGGTCAAATTCTTGACCAACCCTAGCAACGTTGAAGCCTTGTTTAACGACCCATTCAGTGGAATCGCTATTTGGATCTAAAAGAGGATTTGTGTGATTCATATGTATGAAATAAATTTTATTTTTAATTGCCGTAGTTTCATTTTCCAAATATTTTATTGTCTCATGAACTAATGGATGTGGTATCTCTGATATAGGCCTGTAGTTTACTTCTTCGGCATTAAAAAAAGTCGCGTCTAAAAAAGCAAGATCAACTTCTTTTAAAACAGAGATTAAATTTTTATTCCAAAGCGACCACTTATCAATGTCTGGAATAAATAGCACCTTTTTTTTTGGGCCAATAATTTTGTATCCAACAGTTTCTGAAAATTCATCTCTGTGCGGTACCAAAATTGGTATAATTTTCACTTTATTAAGAACTTGAACAGTTTTATTTTCATGAAGTTTTTTTAGTAAAATATTTTTCTGAGTTATTAGCTGACTCCAAGGCCCATTTTTGCTTAGAAAATTATACATTTTGGGCATTACATAAACTGGTATATTTTTACTCGATAAGGCCTCTTTACCTAGATGAAGTAATCCAGAATAATGGCCCATGTGCGCATGGGTTATAAATATTCCACTAGCAGGAAAATTCATTAAATTCCATTGTGAAATTATATCAGGGGAAGCTTCAAATAAAAGGCTTTTGTCTGTTCCAATTTGATATAACTCTAGCGAGGTTACTTTCCTCTTTTTTTTCTCTTCTAAACTTAAATCTTTACAACAACTTTTTTGACAACCAATGTGAGGAGAGCCTCCGTCTTGGACAGTTCCTAAAACCTTTAGGTATGTTTTATATCGATGATCTTGGCCATTAGCTGAGACCATTAATAGATACATTATTACTATTTTAAAAAAATTGGATATGTTTTTTTTATAAACCATAAAGCTGAAAACTATAATTGTGTTATCTAATTACAAATTAGTTATTTTAGTACAAAACATGATTAATTAACACTTATATTAAAAATGAAAAAACTTATAGGCTCATTTATTTTTCTAATTTTTGCTGCATGTGGGACGCAGAAAAAAGCCATTGTAGATCCTTTCGTTGGAGTTTATGACATGACTGTGTTCGAAGTCACTCAAATAGGTGACATTCCTTTAAAGTTGATAATCAAAAAAGATAATGGCGGATATGTATCAGAAATTGAAACAAATAGTCAAGATCCTGCTGCCTCTGAATATTTATGGGAAGTAACGTCTACTTCCATAGATGACGACATAATTTATATAGATGCAACTATAGCTAATTATGACTTAAGCTTTGAATTAAATCTAGACAATAATGATATATCAGGATCTATGATGGGAATGTTTGATGTAGAGGGTATAAAACTCCAATAAAAAACAAATGAAAAAAACAACTTATTATGAGGCTTAATCAATCATTCTTTTTCTTTTTAGACAAGCCCCTTATACCATTATATAACATCCACAAAACAATTGCAATTGCTCCATAAACCAAAATATTTCTTATGAAATATCCCATAAAGTTATTTTATATGTCGTTCTTTTATTTCAATAATTAGGGCTATAACTAAGCAAAGACCAAGACTGCCGAAAAAAATGCCACCAACTCCCATGATTTTTTTTTTAAAAGTAAAAATTATTTGTAAAAGATTGCGCTTAGAAATTTAATAAACTTGAAATCTAAAAGATTTAACTATTTTTAATTAAACAGAAAACCTAGCAAAGTAAAACAGATGAAAAATTTGAATCGTAGAAATTTCATAAAAAAATCTAGCCTTACAGCAGCCTCCCTTTACAGTGTGGTAAATTTAGCTTGCTATGACGAAAATGAAAAAACATCTTCTGGGGGTAAATATATGGGAGATTTTTCAGCACCAAAACTAGAAACTGTCCGTATAGCAGTTATAGGTGTCGGAGCTCGGGGCTCAGGCCATATTGAACAATTTGCAGCGATAGAAGGCACAGAAATTGTTGGTATAGCAGATCTTTATGAGGATTTGGTAGATAAGTCAGTTTCATCTTGTTTAGAAATTGATTCCAAAAGACATCAAAACATAGCAAGGTATTTTGGGAGTGAAGATCAATGGAAAAAAATGCTTGTAGACATTAAGCCAGATGCAGTAATTATTGCTACTAACTGGAATAATCATGCAAAAATGGCAATTGAGTCTATGAAAAAAGGGGCTCACGCATTTGTCGAGGTTCCTATAGGGGTTACAATTAAAGAAATGTGGGAAATAGTAAATACCTCAGAAAAAACACAAAAGCACTGCATGATGATGGAAAATGTTAATTATGGAAGAGAGGAACTTTTATATCTTAATTTATGCCGTAAAGGAATAATTGGAGATTTACTTCATGCAGAAGCAGCTTATATCCATGAGCTTCGTTTTCAAATGGAAGAACAACAGAGGGGAACCGGTTCTTGGCGAACGCATCATTATTCAAAAAGAAATGGGAATCTTTACCCCACGCATGGGTTAGGACCTGTTGCGCAATACATGAATCTGTCTAGAGGAGAAGATCAATTTAACACAATTGTTTCATTATCTACCCCAGCCATTGGGAGGAAGTTATATGCTCAAAAAAATTATGCTAAAGGGCATAAGTGGAATAATCTAGATTATAAAGGGGGAGATTTAAATACATCAATTATTAAGACAAATTTAGGAAGAACTATAATGGTTCAGTGGGACGAAACAAGCCCTAGGCCTTATTCTAGACTTAATCTCATCCAAGGGACAAAAGGGACATTAGCGGGCTATCCAACTAGGGTTGCATTAGAGGGAGGTGTTCCTGGAGCAAATAAAGATCATCATACTTGGGCACAAGGCGATCAATTAGAAACTCTATATGCCAAATATGAACACCCTTTATTTAAACGAATAGGTAATTTGAGAGAAAAAAATCATGTCGGTGACCATGGGGGTATGGATTTTATAATGAGATACCGTATCATAGAATGCTTAAGGGAAGGAATGCCGTTGGATCAAAATGTGTATGAGGGATGTTTTTGGAGTGCTGTTTCCCCTTTAAGCGAGGCCTCTGTGGCTCAGGGAGGAATGCCCCAAAAATTTCCAGACTTTACAAGAGGGGCTTGGAGTCAAACAAATCCTTTAGCAATTGTATCCTAATTTTATGTATAAGAGTGATAAAAGTTGAAGCACCCGCACGTATTTGTTTTTTTGGAGACCATCAAGACTATTTAAATTTGCCTGTAATTGCAGGAACCATTAACAGATTCATACGTATTGAAGGCAAGCCAATAAATAAAAAAACTTTTTTTTTAGAACTAATTGATATAAATAGAGTTATAACTATTGATCTCAATAAAAGATATAGTAAAATTAAGAATGGAGATTATTTTCTTTCTGCATTAGACATACTAAAAAGAGCAGGCTTTTTCTTCAATCAGGGTTATAAGATTAAAATATTTGGTGAAATACCAATTAATGCTGGTATATCAAGTTCTTCAGCATTAGTGGTTGCATGGATACGTTTTTTAATTTCAATACAAGATCATAAACCTGAGGTAACTGATCTGCAAATAGGTAAATGGGCTTACGAAGCAGAATCTGAATTTTTTAATCAACCAGGGGGATTGATGGATCAATACACCATATCCCAAAAGGGCCTGTTATATATAGATACAAAAACAACTCAAACAGAGAGACTAAATCCTGATATTGGAAATTTAGTGATTGCTGAATCTGGAATTGCTAAAAAAACCTTGAGCATTCTTCAAAATGCTAGAGTCTATGCAGAGGCATCGATTAATGCAGTAAAGAAAAAAGTTCCAGATTTTGATATTTTCAAAGCAGACGAAGCTGATTATGATGAGTATTTAGCATTTGTACCTGAAATATATCGGGATCATTGGTATGCAACTATTTTTAATCACATATTAACACAAAAGGCAAGAAAAATGTTAAAACTAGGTCCTTTGGATTTAGAGCAATTAGGAGCTTGGATGGATTCTCATCAAAAAATATTACAAGAAAAAATTCAAAATACACCTAAAAAAATGGAATTACAGATGCAAGCTGCACGAAAGGCAGGAGCTTTAGGAACAAAAATTATTGGCTCAGGAGGAGGTGGGTGTATGGTAGCTATTGTATCTGAAAAATCAAAAGAAAATGTAATTAAAGCTTTTTTAGATAACGGAGCTAAAGCTGCCTATGAAATCAATTTAACAAACCCTATATGAAAAATGTAATTATTATGGCTGGTGGAGCATCCTCTAGAATGAAACGTTCTCTATCTCAAAGTCAACTATCTCAAGATGAAAGGAATTTAGCAGAAAAAGTACACAAGAGTTTAATCCCCCTTGGCAAATCCAAAAAACCATTACTTTTTTATTTAATGTCTAATGCCGTGGCAGCAGGTATAATTAAAATTTATTTGGTTACAAGTCCAGAAAACGTGGCTTTTAAAAGATGGTTAGAAATTTGGCAAAAAAAGAATTTTTTTGAAGGAATAAAAATCCAAATCGCAATACAATATCTCAGAAAAGGTTACGAAAAACCTTTAGGTACAGCTGATGCCATTGAACAAACAATAGATCAATATCCTGAGTTACTAAATACAACTTTTATTGTCTGCAATGGAGATAATTTGTATTCAAAAGAAGCCTTTCAACAGTTAATCAAACCGAGAAGTGCGCCGCATGCTTTAATTAGCTATGCTCGATCTGGATTGAAATTTGATGATGAACGTATTAAAAAATTTGCAGTGATGGATATAAATGATCTGGGATATTTGAATCGAATAATTGAAAAGCCTAACTCTGAAACTGTTGAAAGATGTAGGGATACCTCAGGAGAAATAAGAGTAAGTATGAATATGTTTAGTTTTTTTGGTCAGAAACTTTATCCCTATTTGAAAAACTGCACTATTCACCCTATCCGAAAAGAAAAAGAGCTTCCAGAAGCAATTAGATTAATGAATAAAGTGGATTCTAATCAGATTATTTGTTATTCTAGGAAAGAAAACATTTTAGATTTAACATCAGCTGAAGACATAGCTAGTTTTAACCTACTATAAGCATGTTCAGCCAAATAACATGATAATAGTTTTAAAATAATTTTATGGTAAAAAATTTTATTATTGTTTTTTCTATTTCTTTTATAATTAGTTGTAGTACCTCTCCTACGGTTTTAGATAAAGTACTAAACAAAAATATTAATGAATTACAAAAAGTGTTGAAAAATAAAGAAAAACACGAGCTACAAATTCTTTTAACTCAAATTAAAAGAGATGATTCAGGTAAAGCTGTATTTAAAGAAAATACATTTCAACTTGATGAAGGCCGTTATTTTTATCCTGCAAGTACAGCTAAACTTCCAATAGCAATACTTTCACTTCAGAAATTAAATGAATTAAGATCAAATGGGCTTCAAATTTCTGGAGACACCCCTTTTTTTATAACTGACAAAAATGGGGAAATTTTGGTTAAAACGGATTCAACTCATTTTAAAGGAATTCTAACTATAAATCATCTAATAAAAAAGATTTTTTTAGTTAGCGACGATAATGCATATAATTATCTTTTCGATTTCTTAGGCACTGACTATATCAATAAAGAATTAACTCAAAGAGGTTTAAGTAATACTAGGCTTTACCATAAATTTCTTTTTGGAGCTGATAATACTAACACTTGGGGATTTACTTTTTTGAATGAAAATCAAAAAATTATTTACCATCAGCCCTCCATAAGTGCTTTGGTTGATTTGAAAATAAATAATTTGGAGGGTAATTTGAAGGGAATTGGACATATAAAGTCCAAAAACATTGTCTTCGAACCAATGAATTTTGAAAGAAAAAATAGAATTTCGATACGTAACCTCGAGGGTATTCTTAAAAGAATAATTTTCCCTGAAGCTTTTACAGAAAAAGAACTTTTCAATTTGACTAAAGCGGATTATAAATTTTTAAGACATTGGATGAGCAGAACTACATTAGAAAGTAATGATCCTAATTTTAATGATGGAAAACATTGGGATAGTTATTGTAAGTTTTTTATTTATGGAGATAAAAAAGGCGCAATGATACCTGAGATTAGAATATTTAATAAAGTTGGGCAAGCTTACGGTACGGTAACAGATGTTGCCTACATAAAAGATGAAAAAAATAAAATTGAATTCTTCCTCACGGCAACAATTTTAGTTAATGAGAATATGATTTATAACGACGATATTTATGAATATGACGAAATTGGAATCCCATTTTTAGCTGCTTTAGGTAGGGGTGTACATGAAGAAATTATGAAATCTAGTTTTTGATTAAACCTAGTTCCTTCAATCTTTGGTTTAAAAATTCGCCTGCTAGAATGTCATCATATTTTTTTAAATTTTTCTTATTGTAAGTTTGTGGTAAGCAGTTCAACGGCATTTCTGGTATTGGATGCATAAAAAAGGGGACTGAATATCGAGAACTTCCCCAGAATTTCTTTGGAGGATTTACAACTCGATGCAGAGTAGAAGGGAAAAAATTATTTGTTAATCTTGAGAGCATGTCACCAATATTAATTATCAATTCGTCTTTTTCTGCAACAGCCTCTATCCACTGATTTTTTCGACTTAAAACTTGCAAACCTCCACCTTGAGCACCCATTAATAACGTAATCAAGTTGATATCACTGTGGGCTGCAGCCCGTTCAGCTTCTTTTGGGTGTTCTTTGATTGGTGGATAATGTATTGCTCTTAAGATAGAATTTCCACCATCAACGAATTTGTCAAAATAAAATTCATCTAGATTTAAAAAAATAGCTAAAGCTCGAAGTACTAATTTTGCAGTTCTCTCTAATTCCAAAAAGGCTAAATTGCCAACGTGATTAAAATTTTTTAATTCTTTAACTTTTATATTTTCTTCGTATTTTTTTTTGAGATATTTCTTTGTATTTAAATCCTGACCGAAATGCCAAAATTCCTTTAAATCACCTACTGACCTACCAGCTGCACTCTCTTTTCCAAATCCAGTATAACCTCTTTGACTTCCTCCATCTTTAATTTCGTATGATGACTTGATTTCATCAGATAGATTAAAAAAATCACGAATTTCCTTATAAAGATTTTCTTGAAGTGAGCTGCTTAGAGAATGACCCTTTAAGACAAGAAATCCAATTTCTTGAAATGCTATGCCAATTTTTTTGACAAATAATTTTTTCGTTTTTGAATTTTTAGAAGTGAAATCTTCTAAGTTTGCTTTAGGAATGTTGTTCATTTCAATAAAAAAAGCGGATCCATCGATCCGCTTTTGTAATAGATAAGGAAAGCTACAGCAGACTGCAATTGGGTACCTGCTGTCTCGAATTCCTTAAATGATTATAATAAGACATAGACACCTCCTTTCAAATTTGGTTAGACATCACTGTTGTCACAGCATAAACTACTCACATCAAATATAACTACCACTTTAATGGTTTTCAAATTATTTAACTATTTTTTTCAAGGTTAATCCTTGAACCAAAATTGTAAATAAAACAACTCCATAAGTAAGTATTAAAATAAGGTCTTTTCCTGCACCAATGCTATTAGGTAAGTTTAATGCCAATGCAATACTTAGTCCCCCACGGAGCCCTCCCCATGTAATTATAAGTGCAGTATTTTTTTCAAAACTTTTTTTAATAGAAAGAATTTTTATTGGGACAAATACCCCAATCCCCCTAGAAACAACAACTATCACAATCATAACAATAACAATGATTAGATAAGAGAAATCAAAATTTTGTAAAATAGGAATTACCTCTAATCCGATTAGGATAAATAATATTGCATTTAACGTTTCATCAAGAAGATGCCAAAATTTATAAACGTAGTCACCCATAACTCTTTGTAGTCCCTCAGCCTTTTTGTCACCATCAATATTTTGATTAAGAAATAGCCCCATAACCACGACACCTAATACAGCAGAAAAATGAAATATGTGGGAAATTACAGGAACTAATAATACCATAGAAAGCGTAATCAAAACTTCCAATTCAACATGTTCATTTTCTATATATTTAACCAGTTTCAAGCCTAAAAATCCCATTACAGCACCGAGTAATACTCCTCCGATAACTTCTGTAGCAAATAATGACCCAACGCTTGCAAGGCTAATATTTTCTATACCTTCAGCCTTCATGCTTAGAAGAGTCAAAAAAACAACTACTCCGATTCCGTCATTGAAAAGTGATTCTCCGGCAATTCTAGTTTCTGTTATTGAGGAGAGATTCATTTTTTTGACCATTGCTAAAACCGCTATAGGGTCTGTGGGGGCTATTAGAGCACCAAAAAGCAAACAGTCAACATAAGTTAAACCTAGATCAGATAGCCCAAAAAGTGATTGTTGTGTTAACCAAAAAAGACCTGTTCCAACTACAAAAGTTGAGAAAACAACACCAAAGCTTGCTAACAAAAGTATGGTTAACTTATCTTTTAAAAGTTCATGAACATTTACACTAATAGCACCAGCAAATAATAAAAAAGGCAACATCACGTCGATTAATAAAACGCTGAAGTCAAATTCTTCAGTTAATGAGGTTGCAAATTTTAATAAGTCAGGTTCAATTAAACCTGCAAATAAGACAACAGCAGATAAAACGATAGCCAAAACCATTAGACCTATTGTCTGGGGAAGCTTTAGAAGGCGAAGATTTATAATTGAAAAAATTGAGGCAAGTAGTAATAATACAGTTGCAAGTTCTAGAAAATTCATTTGATTTAGTTTTTACTAAAGATAAAAAATTAACCTTTTAAATGGAGTTTAGCAATGTATTTTCCAATCATATCAAATTCAAGATTAACAAAACTTCCTATTTCAATTTGTTTAAAATTCGTATGCTCAAATGTGTAAGGTATTATAGCGACTGAAAACCGATTTTCTTCAGAGTTTACAACTGTAAGACTTACTCCATTAACTGTTATTGATCCTTTTTCAATAGTCATATTACCTGACTTCTTATTGTATTCAAATGTAAAAAACCAACTTCCGTCCAATGTCTCAGCGGAAATACATTTTGCGATTTGATCTACATGACCCTGAACAATATGTCCATCTAATCTATCTCCAATTTTCAGAGAACGTTCAATGTTAACATAATCTCCAATTTGCAAAAGGCCAAGGTTAGTTTTATCTAAGGTTTCTTTGATAGCAGTAACAGAATAGTACTTTCCCTCACATTTTTCAACAGTAAGGCAGACACCGTTATGTGAAACACTCTGATCAATTTTTAATTCTTCTGCCAGGTTACATTCAAATTTTATTTGAAGATTTTCACCTACCTTATTGAGTGTTTTAACTTTCGCGAATGCTTCAATAATTCCTGTAAACATTGATATTTAATTACATTTGCATCAAAATTAAAATAAAAAACTAGCACATTTGTCTGAATCGTCAAAAATTAAAGTCGGAATTTCTGTAGGTGATCCTAATGGAATTGGATTTGAAATAATTTTAAAAACTTTTCAAGAAAAAAATCTTTTCAAGAAATTTATTCCTATTGCTTTTGCACACCCTCAAAATTTTTTTGAGGAAAGTGAGAAGTACAAATTAGATACAAATATTTTAGAAGTAAAAAATATTGGGGATATACAAGAAAATTTCCTTAATGTTATTGATATTTGGGATAATCCTTTTCCAATTAATTATGGTAAAGATGAATTAACTGCAGGCAATTTTGCTTTTAGTTCTTTAGAAGCTGCTACTACGGCCTTAATAAAAAACAAAATAGATGTTTTAGTTACAGCACCAATCAACAAAAAAAACATTCAATCGAAGCGGTTTCAATTTAAAGGTCACACTGATTATTTGGATAAAGAAATTAATGGTGAGAGTTTGATGTTTATGATATCCGATCAAATAAAGCTTGCACTTGTAACTGATCACATCCCTTTAGCCAAAGTAAATGAATTTGCAACAAAAAATACAATCATAAAAAAAATTAAAATTCTAGAACATAGCTTAAAAAGTGATTTTAATATTTCTGAGCCAAAAATTGCCATTTTAGGCATTAATCCACATGCTGGTGATTATGGAGTTATTGGAGAAGAAGAGGAGACTTTTTTAAGACCATTGGTAAAAGCTCAATTTGATAAAGGTATTAGAATCGATGGCCCTTTTCCTGCTGATGGATTCTTTGGAAGTCAGTCATACCAAAAATTTGACGCTATACTTGCTATTTACCATGATCAAGGGCTGATTCCATTTAAAACATTATCATTTGGGGAAGGTGTCAATTTTACTGCAGGACTCGATAGAGTTAGAACATCTCCTGATCACGGTACTGCATATGATATTGCTGGACAGGGAAAGGCGAATCATAATTCTTTTAAAAAAGCACTTCATGCGGCAGGAGAAATTTTCTTAAATCGTAAAAAATTTAATGACGCTGTCAATCAAAATTAATTAATTAGAAATATTTAGGAGTAATTAATTTTTATTTTTAAATATGCTCACAAAAAAACTTCCTAAAAGAGAATGGACAAGACTGGATAATGCAGCTGGTATAGCTACCAAAGGGCTATTAAAGTTTTCACGAGCAAGAACAACTCCTAGTCCTGAGTTTTGCATTCCTACTTCTATAGAGATTGTTTTTGCAACTTTTAAGTTTTTAAATGCAATCAAACTTATCGAAAAACCAATAATAAAGCCTGAAAGATGAAGTAAAATCAATGAAACTAAAAGTTTAAATCCTGATTCCAAAATAACATCTTTTCCCTGCCCTACAATACTGCCTACAATAAGACATATTAATAACACAGCTAAAGGTGGAGCATAATGTAAAACTTTTGAAACATACTTTGATAAGTACTTATTTAAAATTATACCAATTGAAATAGGAATTAAAACAACCTTAAGAGTACTATAAAATAGTCCCATTGCAGATATATCAAGATAACTTCCAGAAAGTTTGAGAGTTAAAAAGGGGGTCATAAAAATTGCAATCATCGTTGAGCAGGCAGTCATACAAACTGAAAGAGCAACTTCAGCTTTAGACAAATATGAAATTACATTAGAAGCTGTTCCCCCAGGACAGCATGAAACTAAAATCATACCTACGGCAAAAAGAGGAGGCAAATCAAAAATCTTAGCAATTCCCCATCCTAAAAAAGGCATAATAAGAAACTGAAGTATTAACCCTGTAATTACCCAATTAGGACTTTTTAGTACTTCAATAAAATCAGAACTTTTTAATGTAAGACCCATCCCAAGCATTATTCCTGCCAAACCAAGTGTTATTGATGATCCACTAAACCATGTTGTCAATGGAGGATGTAATAAACCCAAAAAAGCGAAAATTGAAACAATCCATGGGAATGCATTAGTAAATCGAGTCATAACCATTCAATTAAAAATAATAAATGTAGCACTTTAACAGGATTTAATTATCCGTAAAAAAAGCAATATATTTTACAATAAAAAGATTCTTTTTTATTTTTGCTCCTCATTAATAACCATATGTGTTTAGTTAATTAAAATAATTCGAATAAGATTGTATGAAAAATTCCACTTTACTTTCAAATTTAAAAAGCGACATACCAGCAAGTATAGTAGTATTTTTTGTCGCACTGCCACTTTGTTTAGGGATTGCTTTAGCAAGTGGTGCCCCACTATTTTCTGGTCTAATTGCTGGAATAATAGGTGGAATAATTGTGGGTATTATCAGCGGTTCTCAAATAGGAGTAAGTGGTCCTGCTGCAGGACTTGCGGCTATCGTTTTTACTGCGATTGGAGATCTAGGTGGCTTTCAAAACTTTCTTCTAGCTGTAGTATTAGGTGGACTTATTCAATTTGTCTTCGGTATACTTCGAGCAGGAGTTATAGGTTATTATTTCCCTTCATCAGTTATAAGGGGAATGTTAACAGGTATAGGTATCATAATTATTATTAAACAGGTAAGACATTTTTTTGGTTATCAAAGTCCTGGAGAAGAATTTCCTGGAATTTTAGAGGCTTTAAATTATATAAATCCTGGAGCAACATTAATTGCTATTGTAAGTATGGGAATATTATTGCTTTGGTCAAATATTTTGAGTAAAAAAGGGAAGATTTTTCAATTAATCCAAGGACCACTCGTTGCCGTTATAATTGGGATTATTTATGTTGTTTTCACAAAAGGGAATAATTATTGGGCGATTCAGTCAGAACTTTTGGTTTCAGTTCCGGTTCCTGAGGATATGAATTCGTTTTTTGGTCAATTTAGTTTTCCAAACTTTCAAGGCATCACAAGAGTTGAAATTTGGATAACAGCATTTACGATAGCTCTTGTTGCAAGTCTAGAGACACTTTTATGTGTCGAGGCAACGGACAAATTAGATCCAGATAAACGAATAACACCTACAAACAGAGAACTCATTGCTCAAGGGACAGGGAATTTTATTTCTGGTTTAATAGGAGGTTTACCAGTAACTCAAGTTATTGTGAGAAGTTCCGCAAATATTCAATCTGGAGGTAAAACAAAAATGTCTGCTATCATTCATGGATTCTTTTTGTTAATATCCATTCTTCTCATTCCTGCATTACTTAATCAAATTCCATTATCTGTATTAGCAGCTATACTTTTTATAGTGGGATATAAACTTGCAAAACCAAGCTTATTTGTTACGATGTATAAATTAGGCTGGAAACAATTACTTCCATTTTTGATTACTATTATCGGGATCGTTTTCACGGATCTTTTGATAGGTATTGGTTTAGGATTAATATTAGGAATAGTAATTATATTAATTAATAGTTTTCAAAATTCACATTCAATTTCAACAGAGGGGAAAAATAAAACTAAAATCACATTAGCAGAAGAGGTTACTTTTTTTAATAAGGCATCAATACTTAAGGAATTAAATAAATTACCAGAAGCGACATCCCTTGAAATAGACTTAAGAGGAGCGAAATTTATAGATAATGATATAATTGAAATTTTTGAAGATTTTTTGGCAAAACAAAAAAATAAGAACTTTGAATTTAAAATTATATCGGAAAAAGGGGAATACAAAAACCCAGAAAATCTTGCCGAATTATTTTAGTTAAAAAAAAATTGAAATTATATTTAACTATTAACTGCGAAATGAAAAGAACTATTAACTTAAATTATATATAATGATTACTAGAGAACATGTTTTAGAAGCTCAAAAATTATGGGGTGACGGTGTTGTAAAAATTGGATCCTTAAAACAAAGTAGAACTGAATGTGAAGAATATGCTAGCAATTTTCTTGATAATCGTTATGCTTTTGAACAAGGCGATGTTTTATTCAAGCCTACGAAATGTGAATTAGAACAATTTAGGCCAACTAAATCAGAAGCATTATCATATTTTATTGCTGGTGATGATAGAGCATGCCAGGAAGATAAAGGATTTGCAATAAATCCTTGGACAAATGTGAGATTTGAGAACACTGGCTTTATTTTAGAAGAAAACAGAGCTATCGCAATGGGAAATTATTTTTTCACTGATTTACAAGGTGTTGAAGCTAAAGTAGAGTACACATTTGGTTATAAATTGTCAAATGGGGAGCTAAAAATTGATTTACATCATTCTTCATTCCCATTTACAAATTAATAAGACTTTTAAAATTAAATTAACTTATCCCTTATTCATATTAAATTTGTGAATAAGGGATTTTGTTATTGAAACAAAGTTTAATAATTATGAGAATATACATCTATTTTATTTTTGTGAGTTTAATTTTCCTTTCATGTAACGAAAGCCATAAAAAAAATAGTTATCCAGAAACAAAAAAAATTCCAGTAACCGATATTTATTTTGATGAATCAGTAACTGACGATTATCGTTGGCTTGAAGATGATAACTCTGATGACACCAAAAAGTGGGTAATTAATCAGAATAATACAACTTTCAAATATTTAGATGAAATTCCTTTTAGAAATGATCTTAAGGTTCGACTAGAACAACTTTGGGATTATGAAAAAATTTCAGCACCATTTAAAGAAGGACAATACACTTATTTCTACAAAAACGACGGTCTTCAAAATCAATCTATTCTTTACCGAGAAAATAATAAAAATGACGTTGAGGTCTTTTTAGATCCAAATAGTTTTTCTAAAGATGGCACTACTTCCCTATCTACCTTAAGCTTTTCTAAATCAGGAGATTTAGTTGCATATTCTATAAGCGAAGGTGGAAGTGATTGGAGAAAAATTATAGTTATGAACGCCACTAATAAAAAAATTATTGAGGATACTTTAGCAGATTTAAAATTCAGTGGTATACAATGGAAACTTGATGAAGGTTTTTTCTATTCTAGTTATGATAAACCGAAAGGAAGTGAGCTTAGTGACATGACCGATCAGCACAAATTATATTATCATAAGTTAGGTACCAAACAATCTGAAGACATATTAGTGTATGGTGGAGAAAACGATCAAAAACACAGATATGTTGGAGCAAAAGTTTCTGACAATGGGAAGTATCTTTTTATTTCAGCCTCTAAAACAACATCTGGCAATATTAGTTTTTTAAAGGACTTAAATTTGAATTTGAAAACTAGTCCCTTAATTAGAGTAGATGAAAACTATCAAACAGATAGTTATTTATTACACTCAGATGGGGAAAGGCTGTATATAGTGACTAACAGCAATGCACCAAATCAAAAGCTTATAGTGGTTAATGCCAGAAAACCACAAGAAAAATACTGGAAGGATTTTATACCTGAAGGTAAGTATGTTCTTTCACCAACTGTTGGAGGGGGATATTTTTTTGCTCGTTATATCGTTGATGTGATAACTAAAGTAATTCAATATGATATGGATGGAGTAAATATGGGAGAAATAGAATTACCAGGATTAGGAACAGCCTCTGGTTGGAGTGGAAAAAAAGATCAAGAAGTTTTATATTTCAGTTTCACAAACTACCATTCCCCTAGTCAAATATATTCTTATAATCCAAAAACAAAAACATCAATAAAATACTGGGAGCCACGAATTGATTTTGATTCAAATGATTATAAGTCAGAACAAATTTTTTATAAATCAGAAGATGGAACTAAAATTCCGATGATTATTACATATAAAAAGGGGATCAAATTTAATGGACAAAACCCTACAATATTATATGGCTATGGAGGCTTCAATATAAGCATCCGACCGTCTTTTAGTATAGCTAATGCCGTTTGGTTAGAACAGGGTGGCATCTATGCTGTTCCAAACCTCAGGGGGGGTGGAGAATATGGAAAAGAATGGCATAGAGCTGGAACACAACAAAAAAAACAAAATGTGTTTAATGACTTCATTGCAGCAGCAGAATTTCTAATAAAAAATAAATTTACCAATCCAGAGTTTCTTGCTATTAGGGGAGGTTCAAATGGTGGTTTACTAGTTGGGGCCACAATGACTCAAAGGCCTGAACTAATGAAGGTCGCATTACCTGCAGTAGGAGTTTTAGATATGTTACGTTATCATAAGTTTACTGCAGGTGCAGGCTGGGCATACGATTACGGGACTTCTGAAGATTCTAAGGAGATGTTTGATTATTTAAAAAGTTATTCTCCAGTTCATAATGTAAAAGAGGATACAAATTACCCTGCCACTTTAATTACAACTGGGGACCATGATGACCGCGTTGTTCCTGCACACTCTTTTAAATTTGCAGCCCAGCTACAGAACAAACAAAATGGAGAAAATCCAGTTTTAATTCGGATAGAGACCAACGCTGGACATGGAGCTGGGACTCCTGTATCAAAAAGAATTGAGCAATATGCGGATATCTTTGGATTTACTCTATTCAATATGGGATTTAAAGTATTACCTCAAAAGGTTAAAAATAAAGTAAAAGGGTAAAATTTATTCACTATGATACGTGAGGCAAAGTCTAAGGATGCAAAAGCTATTGCTTCAATTTATAATCACTACATTTTAAATTCTGCTATAAGTTTTGAAGAAAAACCTATAAATGAAAATATTATAATTGAGAGAATAAATTCTAATGAAAAGAATAAATGGTGGATTTATGAATCTGCAGATGAGTTATTAGGTTATGCATATTCTACTAATTGGAAATCTAGGTCAGCATACCGCTATACGGTCGAAAGTAGTATTTATTTAAAGCCTAATAATTTTCGAAATGGAATAGGAACAGCACTTTATATAAAACTTTTAGAATCATTAAAAAAAGAGGGATTTAGAAGAGTTCTGGCTGGAATCTCTTTGCCTAATGACTCAAGTGTTCTGTTTCATGAGAATTTTGGATTCAAAAAAGTAGGGCAACTTGAAGCTGTGGGATATAAGTTCAAAAAATGGATAGATATTGGGTATTGGGAGCTTAAAATTTAGAAATACTAGTCTTCCATTTTAAAACTCTCCATAAATTTTGTGGTATATTTTCCACTCAAATAAGCTGGATTACTCATTAATTTTAAATGAAATGGTATAGTTGTTTTTACTCCTTCTATAATGAATTCCTCTAAAGCACGCCTCATTTTATGTATTGCACCCTCTCTTGTTTGAGCTGTAGTGATTAGTTTAGCAATCATCGAGTCATAGTTAGGAGGAATCACATAACCACTATAAACATGAGTATCTAGTCTTACCCCGTGGCCTCCTGGGAAATGCATTGTACTTATCATTCCAGGACTAGGTCTAAAATCATTAAATGGATCCTCAGCATTGATTCTACATTCTATAGAATGAAGTTTAGGATAGTAATTTTTACCTGAAATTTTTTCACCAGCTGCTACCTTAATTTGTTCACAAATAAGGTCAAAATCAATTACCTGCTCAGTTATAGGGTGTTCTACTTGAATCCTAGTATTCATTTCCATGAAGTAGAAGTTTTTATTTTTATCTACTAGAAATTCAATTGTACCTGCTCCTTCATATTTAATAAATTCAGTTGCTTTTACTGCTGCCTCTCCCATTTTATTTCTCAGTGTAGATGTCATAAATGGAGAAGGTGTTTCTTCAGTTAATTTTTGATGGCGTCGCTGGATTGAACAATCCCTTTCTGAAAGATGACAAGCTTTTCCACTTGAGTCGCCAACTACTTGAATTTCGATATGACGTGGTTCTTCGATGAGCTTTTCCATGTACATACCATCATTTCCAAATGAAGCAGCAGCCTCTTGCCTTGAACTATTCCAAGCTTTTTCAAGTTCGTTTGACTTCCATACAGCGCGCATCCCCTTTCCACCACCTCCAGCTGTAGCTTTTAACATTACAGGATAGCCAATTTCAGATGCTATTTTTTCAGCTTCTTTAAAACTTCCTATTATCCCTTTCGAACCTGGTATTGTTGGGACACCTGCCTCTTGCATAGTTTTTTTTGCTGAAGCTTTATCTCCCATCTTACTTATCATAGAAGGAGAGGCACCAATAAATTTAATTTTGTGCTCCTTACATATTTCTGAAAATTTTGCATTTTCAGATAAAAAACCATAACCAGGATGTATAGCATCTGCATTTGTAATTTCGGCTGCAGCAATAATATTTGACATTTTCAAGTAAGATTCGTTACTAGCAGCAGGACCAATGCAAACGGCTTCATCTGCAAATCTAACATGAAGACTATCAGTATCTGCTTTTGAATAAACAGCAACTGTTTTTACACCCATTTCTTTGCAAGTACGGATAATTCTCATAGCTATTTCACCCCTATTTGCAATTAGAATTTTATTGAACATTTTTAAGAGTTAATGGGGTTTGATTAGAAATAAAGGTTGATCAAATTCTACTGGTGAAGCGTCATCCACAAGGATTTTGACAATTGTACCAGCTAATTCAGATTCAATTTCATTAAAAAGTTTCATGGCTTCAATAACACAAAGAACGTCTCCTTCCTTAATAGTGTCTCCAACTTCAACAAATGGAGGTTTATCAGGGGCAGATTTCCTGTAAAAAGTACCAATTATGGGGGATTTTATTGTAATTAATCCGTCATCTTCAGATGAGGAATCATTTTTTTTATGATCAGCACCTTTAGACTCACTCAAAGGGACTTCTGAAGATTGAGGGGTAACAGCTGATATTGACAATGGATTTACATTTTGCAAAATTCCATTAGGTTCTATATTATTTGATTTTCCTCCAGTTTTGATTGTTATTTTAATATCCTCCATCTCAAGTTTTACCTCTTGAGCTCCAGATTTGGCTACAAATTTTATTAGGTTTTGAATGTCTTTTATATCCATTTTTATTTTTATTTTATTTTAATATGCCCATGTAAGGTAAGCTGCACCCCATGTGAAGCCACCACCAAAGGCAGCAAAAACTAGCTTATCTCCTATATTTAATTTATTTTCATAATCATTTAACAATAGCGGTAGGGTTGCCGCAGTAGTATTCCCAAAATACTCAATGTTCATCATTACTTTATTTGGGTTTAAATCCAGACGCTGAATTGTTGCATCAATAATTCTTTTATTTGCTTGATGAGGAACAAGATAGTCAATACTCTCTTTATCAAGTTGGTTTCTTTTCATAATTTCTTTTGTGACTGTGGACATTTCTGAGACTGCATACTTAAATACAGTTTTGCCATCTTGATGAATATTGTGCCACCCTTTTTTTAATGTGTCCTTCGAAGTAGGATGCAGTGAGCCTCCTGCTTTGATTCTTAATGACATTCTATCGGAACCATCACTTCTAAAGTATTCGTCTTCCCAACCATTTTCATTTAAACTGGGTTCAAATAAAACAGCCCCCCCTCCATCACCAAAAATTATACAAGTTGTACGATCTGTGTAATCAACAATTGAGGACATTTTATCAGCACCAATCAGTAATACTTTTTTATATTGACCTGAATTTACATATGCAGCTGCAACACTCATACCATAAAGAAAACCTGAACAAGCAGCATTTAAATCAAATGCAAAAGCATTCTTTGCTCCTATTGATGAGGCAACATAAGCTGCCGTTGCTGCTACATGTAAATCTGGTGTAACTGTGGCAACAATCACAAGATCAATAGTGTTTGCGTTTGTATTTTTCTTATTTAAGAGATCTTTAGCTGCTTTTATTGCCAAATAAGACGTAGCTTTATTTTCATCCAATAGGATTCTACGCTCTTTTATACCAGTTCTACTTCGAATCCATTCATCGCTGGTATCAACCATAGTTTCTAACTTTTCATTAGAAAGGATTGTTTTAGGTGTGTATCCTCCAACAGCTGTTATTGCTGCTTTAAGGATTTTTTTCCCCTTTAGTTGCATTTAGTTGTCTGCTTTTAAAGCGAAATTAAGGTGATGAAAATAATTTTTTAATGTAACCAAAATAAACAATAAAAAAGATTTTTGATTGATCAAGCCTGATAATGCGGATCTATTTATGATTACGCAGTCTCAGTTTCAGTAGCATCAATAAGTACTTTACCTCTGTAATAAAGTTTACCTTCATGCCAATGAGCTCTATGATAAAGATGTGCTTCGCCAGTCTTCGAACATGTCGAAATCTGTTGGTTAGCAGCTTTATAATGAGTTCTTCTTTTATCTCTTCTTGTCTTGGAAATTTTTCTTTTTGGATGTGCCATGGTTTTAATTTTTATAATAAACTTTCTAACTTTTCCCAGCGTGGGTCTTTACTAATAGCAGGTTTTTTATTTTGTGGGTCTAATTGTTCTAATTTGCTTAGAATATCATTTTTTAATGTTCCATTTTTAATACCTGGATGTACTCTTTTTAAAGGGATAGATAAAACAACCATTTCATAAAAATATTGTGCAACATTAATCTGATAACTCCCTTCGGGAATAATTAAAATTTCATCGGGATCAGTTTCTCTAGTTGCACCGAATTTAACAATCATATCATATTTGGATTTTACAATGTGGCTAAAGAACTCAGTTGAAACGTCACATGATAAAATTACCTCGCCTTCGATATCAAAGTGTAACTCTAAGAATGAAGGTTTTTTGTCCAAAACTAATTTACCTTCAAGTTTTGTTTTGTGAAAATCATCAAACCCAAAATGTTTAAAGAACTTATTGTCTATTGCAAATGAAAAGTTGTGTTTGCCTTGTTTTAGTCCTACAAAAGGTAATGTGAATTCCTTTAATTCCATTTGCACTATTTAGCTGACAAATTTATTAATTTTTTTCACTAATAGCATTAAAATTTCTTTGTGTAATACAATAGTGAACTTAGACTATGTTGTTATGAATTAAATATTCAGCTATCTGAATTGTATTGGTTGCAGCTCCCTTTCTTAAGTTATCTGAAACAATCCAGAGATTTAAACCATTTTCTATAGATTCATCTCTTCTTATACGGCCAATAAAAACTTCATCTTTTCCTTCTGCATTTATTGGCATAGGATACAAATTTTTCTTTGGATCATCAATTACCTCCACTCCAATTGTTTTATTTAAAATTGTTCTTACTTTTTTTATATCATATTTTAATTCAAATTCAATATTTACTGATTCACTATGACCTCCTACAACTGGAATTCTTATAGCTGTTGCTGTAATTCCTATTGAAGGGTCTTCTAAAATTTTATGTGTTTCTTGAACTAATTTCATTTCTTCTTTAGTGTAGTCATTTTTAAGAAAAACATCACACTGTGGAAGGGCATTTTTGTGGATTTGATAAGGATATGCCTTATCGCCTATCTTGTCATACATTTCATTATTAAGCTGCTCAACCGCTTTTACTCCAGTACCTGTAATTGACTGATAAGTAGAGATAACTAAACGTTTGATTCTAAAAACTTTGTGCAAAGGGGCTATTGCCATAACCATTTGAATAGTTGAACAGTTTGGATTAGCGATTATTTTATCAGTTGAAGTCAATTGGGATGCATTAATTTCTGGAATAATAAGTTTTATATGTTTTTTCATTCTCCAAGCTGAGGAATTATCGATCACAGTTGTTCCATTTTCTGCAAATTTTGGAGCCCATTTTAGAGAAGTGTCTCCACCAGCAGAAAACAAAGCTATGTCTGGCTGAGTATTAAGTGCTTCAGCTAATCCAATAACCTCCAAATTTTCCCCCTTAAATAAAATAGTTTTCCCTATTGATTTTTCAGATGCAACTGGTATTAATTCACTAATTGGTATATTGCGTTCTGTTAAAACATCTAACATAACTTTTCCTACCATTCCTGTTACCCCTACAACAGCAATTCTCATTTATTAAATTTTGTTAAAATTACTACTTAATGTGTTTTTGACAATAACCGTGGACATTTATAACAAATATTATTGTTTTGTTATTTGATGAATATTTTTTCTAATCATAAATTACTCTTTTCACTCTTGGACCAATAGCAGTTAGTAATTCATAACTTATTGTACCAGCACTGTGTGCCAGATCTGAAACAGAGTTTTCATTTCCAAATACATAAACTTTATCTCCTTCACTACATGAAATTTTGGTTACATCTACCATGAACATGTCCATACAAATATTACCAACAATAGTCGCAATTTTTCCGTTAATTAAAACTTTCCCTTTTTGATTTCCAAGTTTTCTATTTATTCCATCTGCATGACCTAGTGGAATTGTTGCAATCTTTTTTTCTTCATTGACTTTACATCCAAAATCATAACCAACATATTCCCCTTTTTTGACAAGGTGGATTTGACTTATCGAAGTTATTAATTCAGCTACAGGTATAAGTTGTTTGTCCCATTCTGGACGGTTTGCGAATCCATGAAGTGCTATACCACATCTTACAGCATCAAACTGAAACTCAGGGAAATTGAATAATCCTGAGCTATTTAAAAGATGAAATTTTGGATTTATTTCAGAAATTGCAATGTGTTTATCTCTAAGTTTTAAGAATGATTCAATTTGTTTTTTATTTAATTCTATTTCTTTTTTAGCCTGAGACACGGCTAGATGGGAATATATACTTTTAAGTGTAAAAGCGTCATCTTTAAGTTGATTTATAATCCAGTCAAAACAACTTGGCTTAAAACCTAACCTATTTAGGCCAGTGTTATATTTAATGTGAACAGGGAAATTTCTTAATTTCTTAAAGATCAATTTTTCATGAAATTTTTTCAATATGTTGACACTATATAAGCAGGCTTCTAATTTATTGTCAATAATGTCATCAAATCCAGAAGGTTGGGGATAAAAGACCATAATTCGGGACTTGATTCCATTTTTTCTTAAAATCTTTCCTTCATTTGAATAAGCTACTGCAAAGGTATTAACCCCTAATTTTTCTAGTCGTTTTGTAATTGCTAGTAATGCGCTTCCATAAGCTGAAGCTTTTACAACAGCTATAAGGTTAGTTCCAGAATTCAAATTTCCTTTAAGAAATTTATAGTTGTGCTCTAAATTTGATAAATAAATATTAAGCTGATTCAAGGCTTTTCTTTTGTGTGTTTATTTTTCTGAATCAATTTTTGAAATTCAACTCTTGAAAGAGGCATATAACTTTCTTTTTGTCCTAGATGAACCAATGATTTGTCATTAGAAATTCTATGACTATGATTTGCCAAATTTCCACTTTTCGCACATATTGCATGAAGTTTAGTTACATATTCTGCAATTGCCATTAGATTAGGCATAGGGCCAAAGGGAACACCCTTATAGTCCATATCTAAGCCCGCCACAATAACCCGAATACCCTCATTAGCTAAATCATTACATATTTTAACTATTCCGTTATCAAAAAACTGAGCCTCATCAATCCCAATAACATCGTAACCCTTAGCTTTGATTTTTATATCAGAGGATTTTGATACAGATTTTGATTCAATTTGATTTTTATCGTGAGAAAAAACAAAATGCTTGTTAAAACGAGAATCTATAATTGGTTTAAAAACTTTAATTTTTTGTTTTGCGTATTTTGCACGATTTAATCTACGAATTAGCTCTTCTGTTTTACCAGAAAACATTGAGCCACAGATTATTTCAATCCAGCCAAATTGTCCATCAGTCATTAAGGTATTTTCTAAAAACATTTTGTAATTTTCAAAATTAATCTAAGGTTTATTATGAATCAATTATCCAAAGGTATTAATAAAGATGGCTTTAAACTATATATCAGATGACTGAAAAAATTAAAACTGCATTGGTTCAGTGGGCAACAAATATTATTAAAGATCAATCCAATTGGGATGATGAGAAAACACATGAAGCCATTCAAAAAATTTATGAGCTTTCTATTTTTCAAAAAATGCTAACTGATCAAGAGGAAATTGATCAAAGCCTTTGGGAAAGGCATCAAAAAAAGCTTGACGAGGTAATAAATTCTCTCACAGAAGGTACGAATAAAGAAAAGACAAAAGATGACGATATGGAAGTAGCGCCAATGATGGAGACAATAAAAAATATGGTTACTGAAATGCCAGAACCCGAAACATATGAAAAGCTTTTTGAATCTGTTGGAACTCCACCAACTTTCATGTCAAAAAAGAACGACAGTATTAGAAACAGGTTGGATACTGAAAAAGATATTTCGAAAGACAAAAAAAATATTAATGACCAATTCTCAAAAAAACTAAGCGTTGATAACAATGAACGATTAGCCTTTATTAAACATCTTTTTGATGGCGATACAATAAATTACGAGCGTGTTCTTAATCAAACATTAACTTTAGGATCTTGGTCAGAGGTATCTAATTTAATTAGCTCCAAAGTAAAAATTGAATATAATAATTGGAAAGGAAAAGAGGATATTGCAGATCGTTTTTTAACTGTTCTACAGAAAAGTTTTAAATCATGAGATATCCTAAATTGAAATTATAATAATACTACCTTGCTTTATTTAATACCAACTCCTATTGGTAATTTAGAGGATATCACGTTAAGAGCTTTACGTTTGTTAAAGGAGGCAGATCTAATTTTGGCTGAAGATACTAGGATTAGTTCGATTCTTTTAAATCATTATAGTATATCCAAACATGTTGAAAGTTATCATCTCAAAAACGAGCACTATAAAACTTCAATAATAATAGAAAAACTAAAAAAAGGAATAATAATTGCGATGATTTCTGATGCTGGCACACCAGCTATTTCAGATCCGGGATATTTGTTAGTTCGACATGCTTTAGAAGAAGGGATAAAAGTAAAATGCTTACCTGGTCCAACCGCATTAATTCCAGCAATAGTTCAAAGTGGAATCCCATGTGATCGTTTTACTTTTGAAGGATTCCTACCTCATAAAAAAGGACGAATTAATAGATTAAAAAATATGGCAAAAGAATCAAGAACAATTGTTCTATACGAATCCCCGCATAAACTCTTAAAGCTATTTGAACAGATGATTCCCTTTTTTGGGAGTGAACGTAGATTAGCAGTAATAAAAGAAATTTCAAAAATATACGAAGAGACTTATAGTGGTACTTTAGAAGAAGTAAAGTCATTTTTTGAAGCGAATCATCCTAAAGGCGAATTTGTAATCGTTGTTGAAGGAATAAAAAAATAGATTTATGAAATGGGGGAAAATTCCTGAACCACAAATTGAAAATGTTAAAAAACTTTCTACTGAACTAGGAGTTAGCGATATCGTTTCAAAACTTTTGATTCAAAGAGGTATTAATAATTTTGCCAGCGCAAAGAACTATTTTCGTCCTGAGTGGAACCACCTCTATGATCCTTTTCTAATGAAAGACATGCAAATCGCTGTTGACCGAATAAAACGAGCTATCGATAAAAATGAAAAAGTAATGGTCTTAGGCGATTATGATGTAGACGGAACGACTTCTGTATCACTAATTATTTCATATTTAAATGATAAGATCACTGATTTAAAACCATATATTCCGGATAGATATTCTGAAGGTTATGGAATTTCAGAGAGGGCTATTAACTATGCTAATTCTGAAGGGGTCAACTTAATTATAGCTCTTGATTGTGGAATAAAAGCTTTTGAAAAAGTAAAATATGCAAGTTCATTAGGGATTGATTTTATAATATGTGATCATCATATGCCTGAAGAAATATTACCTGATGCAGTAGCAGTTTTAGATCCCAAAAGAACAGATTGTAATTATCCATTCAAGGATCTTTGTGGATGTGGAATCGGTTTTAAATTAGTACAGGCAATTAATAATCAACTTGGACTTTCTGATAGTGAGTTAATTATTTATCTTGATCTGGTAGCAACTGCTATTGCAGCAGACTTGGTACCCCTAGTTGGTGAAAATAGAACATTGATGTTTTTAGGCTTGAAACAATTAAGAGAGAATCCTCGTCTTGGGTTTAAAATTTTTATTAAAGACTTAACAAGGCCATTAAATGTATCTGATCTAGCTTTTATTGTCGCACCAAGAATTAATGCTGCTGGCAGAATGGATCACGGTATTAACGCTGTAAAATTGATGACCAGTAAAGATCAAAAAGCAGTTCTTTCCATAGCTAGGACTATTGAGTTTTTTAATACAGAACGTAAAAGCACTGAAGAAAGAATAACGAATGAAGCTTTACAACAAATAAAGTTAGAAGATACTACAAAAAATTGTTCTACAGTTGTTTACCACCCCTCTTGGCATAAAGGTGTTATTGGGATTGTTGCATCAAGATTAATTGAACATTATTACCGCCCTACTGTAGTATTAACTAACGCAGAAGATTTAATGGTAGGTTCTGTAAGATCTGTTTATGGATTTGATGTTTATAAAGCACTTGAAGCATGTAAACAGCACATTTTCCAATTTGGAGGGCACAAATATGCAGCGGGATTAACATTAAATACTGAACAGCTTAATCCATTTAAAGAGGCTTTTGAAACTTATGTTAGTAAAAATTTGTCACCTGAATTAAAAGAGCCAGAGATTAAGTATGATTTAGAAGTTGAGTTCAGTGATCTAAATTCAAAATTATTACGAATTATAAATCAGATGAGACCATTTGGCCCCAAAAATATGAATCCTGTCTTTGCAACTCATAATTGCAGAGACAGTGGTTCAAGTCGTTTAGTGGGAAGTGATAAAACACATTTACGATTAGATATTTTAGACTCTAATCAAAAACATTTCCAAGGGATTGGATTCGGTTTGGGACATATGCTTAAAAAAGTAAAAGGGACAGACACATTTTCAATACTTTATACACTTGATGAAAATTACTACAATGGTGTGGTGAACCTCCAGTTTAAACTTAGAGACATAAATTTTAATTAACAGGCCCTTTTTTTATTATTTCAATAAGTTTATTTGTTGAAGGGTCATGAGAATTTTTACTTTTACCTTCAATATCATCGAGTACTTTGTTTGCTAATTGTTTTCCTAATTCAACCCCCCATTGATCATAACTATAAATATTCCAGATCACACCTTGAACATAAATTTTGTGCTCATACATTGCTATTAGCGAACCAAGAGATGCTGGAGTTAATTTGTCAATTAAAATTGTATTAGTGGGCTTGTTTCCCTCAAATATTTTGAATGGAGCTATTTTTTTTTGTTCTAAGGGATCCATATCCAAACGATTAAGTTCTTCTAGAACTTCAGTTTCGTTTTTTCCATTCATAAGCGCTTCTGTTTGGGCAATAAAATTTGATAGTAATTTGTTTTGGTGGTCTTCATTACCATTAATTGATTTTATAAAACATATAAAGTCAGTTGGTATAAGCTTAGTTCCCTGATGAATTAGTTGAAAAAAAGCATGTTGAGCATTTGTTCCAGAAGCACCCCAAATGATAGATCCAGTTTGATAATTTACTAAATTTCCGTCACGGCCTACTATTTTACCATTACTCTCCATAAAGGCCTGTTGGAGGTATGCGGGTAAATTTCTGAGATATTGAGTATATGGAATGATAGCCTGACTTTCTGAACCCCAAAAATTATTATACCATATACTAATTAAACCAAGAATTACTGGTATATTTTTTTCAAACGGACTATTTCTAAAATGATAATCCATTTTACCAGCACCTTCAAGAAGTTCCCTGAATTGATTGGGACCAATGGCCAAACAAATAATTAAACCAACCGAACTCCATAAAGAAAATCGACCACCAACCCAATCTTTCATTGGGAAAACATTGTCAGAAGAAATTCCAAAAGAAACTGTTTTTTCAACATTACTTGATACTGCAACAAAGTTTTTTTCAATTGCACTTTTAGGAGCTTTTTTTAAAAACCAATTACGAATACTATTAGCATTAGTTATTGTTTCTTGTGTGCTGAAGCTTTTAGAAACTATTACAAAAAGGGTTGTCTCTGGATTTATTCCTTTCAATATCTCTTTGTGATGATCTCCTTCAATATTTGAAATAAAACGAATATCAAGATGATTTTTGTAATTAGCTAAAGCCTCAACTACCATTTTAGGACCAAGATCAGACCCCCCAATACCAATATTAATAACATGAGTAATCTTTTTTCCTGTGTATCCTCTCCACTGGCCATTAATTATTTTTTCACAAAAAACATACATTTTTTGTTGCATTGCTCTTAATTCAGGAATTATATCTTTATCATCTAAAAAAATTGGACTGTTATCTAAATTTCTTAGGGAAGTGTGCAAAACAGCTCTGTTTTCGGTAGTGTTTATTTTCTCTCCTTTAAATTGAGCTTCAATTGCCTTTTCAAGCCCGGCCTCTTTAGCTAATTTAATAAGTAAATTAAACCCTTTTCTATCGATTCTATTTTTGGAAACATCAACGATAATATTCTCCCAATCCAACCATGTATATTTAAGTCGATCGTGTTCTTTCTTAAAATGTTCTTTAATGCTTACTGCTGAAATTTGTTTTTGATAAGCTTTTAATAATTTATAAGAATCAAGTTTAGATAAAGGCTTATCAGGAAGAATTTTTGGCATATAGTTTAGATTTATTTTCTGCAATTTCACTTTTAGAGTTGTCATTAAACTTTATACAGTCTAATTTTCTTTTAATGGGGATAATATGTTTAGAATACTTTGCTATTAAGTCATTCGAAATCGGTTTTGCATCTGGTAGTTTTTGTTTAAACGGGTCTACTTGCCGTCCATTTTTCCAAAACCTGTAACAAACATGGGGACCCGAAGTATTCCCTGTCATACCAACCCAACCTATTATATCTCCCTGCTTGACAAATTGTCCAATTTTTGCTTTTCTTCTTTTCATATGCAAATATTGTGTTGTGTAGATATTGTTATGTTTAATTGTAACGTAGTTGCCATTTCCCCTTGAATATCGTGATTTTATAACAGTCCCATTTGCAGTAGCTAAAATCGGAGTACCGACCGAAGCGGCAAAATCAGTTCCCTTGTGAGGTCTAATCCTATTTCCATAATAGGATATTTTTCTTCGAAGGTTGTATCGTGATGTAATTCTGTTAAATTTAAGAGGACCTCTGAGAAAAGCCCTTCTTAAACTTTTCGCATTTTCATCAAAATAGTCGATTATTCCTTTTTCTGGATTTGAAACATATTCAAAAGCATACAGAGTTTTTCCTCTATGTTCAAAACAAGCAGCTTTTACACGATCAACACCTATTGATATTGAATCGTCTACAAACTTTTCAGTATAAATCACTTTGAATTTGTCCCCTTTTTGTAAGCGAAAAAAATCTATAGTCCACGCATAAATATCGGATAAATGATATGTAAGTTCTTCATTAACCCCAATATTTTTCATTGTTTCGTATAAAGAACTTTTTATCATTCCTGATACTTCAAATTCTATTTTCTTAAAAGGTTTTTTAATTACATCTCCATATAAGCTATCTTTCAGATGGACAAGAGTGTAAGCTTTTGGATCAGGGTGGTAAACGAAATATTCAGGGGTTAGTGTGCTATCTTTTGAGAAAAATAAACTGTATGGTTTGCCTGTGGCAAGTTTTCTAACATTTACTTTTCCTTTAATTTCTTTAAGAATTTTGTAAACTTCTGGATAGTCAATACCATTATCTTCTAAAATTTTTCCAAAAGTATCACCCCATTTGATTTTCTGTGTTTTAAAGTTGTATTGATTCAAATCGATACCATATAATAAGTTAGGTTCTTTTACCTCAGAAGGTATATTTAATTTATCACTCTGATTTTGTGGTATTTTTTTACAACTAAAAAAAACTAAAAATAAAATAAACTTAAAAACACGATACATCTTATTCATCTTGCATAAATTTCCTAACTTATTTTGTTTCTTTTTTAAGAATTAAGAAAAGTTATCCCGTTTTTTTTAAACTATTTTACAATGATTTTAAGCGGATGTTTTAAGTTTTTGAAGTTCTCTAGATCAGCTTTAATTGAACCAACTAGAATATCGGCTTTAATACGAACAGGAATACGATTCATGTCATCGGAAACCCATAAGGTAACACTTTCTTGTTCCTCAAAAACCCTTCCTGATTGAACTATTGGTCTGAACTTCATACATTTAATTTTCCCAAATTTTGTATTAATAATTTCTTTACCTAAATATTTCAACCTAAAAACATAATTTTCAAAATCAAAAAACATGTTTATGTCAAAACTTTCATTCACTTTTATTTTATCTTTCGGGTAAAAGTTTCTTAAATAATAAAAAGATGATATTAAATCTTGCACTCCATTTTTTATTTCAAGCTCGCTAACCTCTCCTATTTTTTTGTTATTTACAACAGCGGTTTTTTCTTGATGATTAAAATCAATTTCTATATTCTTTGTATAACCTCCTTCATTAATATTCCTTATAAACTTATATGGTAGCCCAGTTTCTTCATCAAAATAACTTTCATAATAATCTTCTACTTTAAAAAACCAGCGTGCTAAACCTGTTGTTTCTCCAAATCCTTTAGCGTGATATACGGGATGCTCATTAATTGTATCTCGTTCCAAAGATAGGGTTGCATAGCTAGCGTTGAGTGGGCCATAGTGAAGTCTTAATTGAAACCATTCACCTTCTTGGAATGATTGGTTTGTTTTTAATAATTCACTATTATTAATTTGACCCCATAGAATTTGGAAACTAAAAAAAACATATAAAAAGAGATTTTTTATCATCTCTCAAAGATAACAAATCAATAATTTGAGATTTAGTTGAAAACAATTGAAAAAAATTTAATGCCTAATATTTTTTTAGTGTCTCAAATATTTTTTTCCCTTTTTTATTTCCTAAAATATCAATGATTTCGTTTTCTGATGCTGATTTTATCCGGGTGAATGTTTTTAAATCTCTTAAAAGTTTTAGACGTGAAGCTTCCCCTATACCTGGTATTTGATCTAATTTGGATTGTATACTATTTTTACTGCGCTTTTTTCTATGAAATGCAATTCCAAATCGATGTGCTTCATCTCTAGCTCGCTGCAATATTTTTAGTGTTTCAGATTTTTTATCTAAATAAAGAGGAATTTTATCACCAGGGAAATATATTTCTTCAAGGCGCTTAGCAATTCCTAAAATTGAAATCTTACCTCTTAAACCTAAAAAATCGAGACTTTTTAATGCTGAAGAAAGTTGTCCCTTACCACCATCAATAATAATAAGTTGCGGAAGTGGAGCTTTTTCATTCAGAAGGCGTTTATATCTTCTCAAAATTACTTCTTCCATAGAAGCAAAGTCATCAGGACCTTCTACAGTTTTTATATTATAGTGACGATACTCTTTTTTACTTGGCTTACCTTTTTTAAAAACAACACATGCAGCCACTGGATTTGAACCTTGAATATTTGAATTATCGAAGCATTCGATGTGAAAGGGCTCCTCAGGTAACCTCAAATCAATTTTCATTTGATTCATTATTCTTTTGGCATGACTTTCAGGATCCAACATTTTGATTTGTTTAAAGCGTTCAATCCTAAAGTATTTGGCATTTCTGAGAGATAAATCCACTAAGCTTTTTTTATCTCCTTGTTTAGGTACAAATAGATTTAATTCTTTTGTTAAGCTAACTTTTTCAGAAAGTAATATAGTTTTTGCATTACAGGAAAACTTTTGTCTTATTTCAATAATTCCAAGCTGTAATAGGGTTGAATTACTTTCCTGTAGTTTTTTTCTTATTTCAAGAGTGTAGGATCTTACTATAGCACCATATGATACTTGCAAAAAATTAACATATCCATAGTTTTCATCTGAAACAATAGAAAATACATCTACATTAGTAATTTTAGGGTTTACTATTGTTGATTTAGCTTGAAATTTCTTTAAACTTAGAATTTTTTCTTTTACTAATTGAGCTTCTTCATATTTCAAATTTTCGGACATTATTTTCATTTCCTTTTTGAAATGAGTTATACAGAAATTAAAATTTCCTTTTATTAATTCTTTTATGGAATTTTCATGCTTTTTGAATAATAAAGTGGACGATTCTTTAGAGTTTATTTTTAGTAAATGATTTAATTCATGATTTAGAAATGGGTGAATTTCTTTAATCAACCTTAAAAGAATTTTTAAGTTTTTTACACTAGTAAAAGGACCAAAATATTCACCATTTTTATTTTTTAAGTTTCTTGTTATATAAATATTCGGTTTGGGAGTTTTTTCTAAGCAAATCCAAGGATAGGTTTTATCATCTTTGAGTAGAATATTATACCGAGGTTTATATTTTTTAATCAAATTATTTTCTAAAAGTAAAGCGTCCATTTCAGATTCTACAACAATGTTTTCTACTCTTTTAATTTTTTTTACAAGGACTTTTGTTTTATGATTTTCTAAATTTTTATTAAAGTAAGATGCAACTCGTTTTTTTAGGTTTTTTGCCTTACCTACGTATATAATATTATCTTTAGAATCGAAAAACTGATATACACCTGCAACTTGAGGTAAAGTTTTAAGTTGGATTTCAATAGAATCTAATTTCACAAAACGAAAATATTGATTTTCTTTGGGTATATATATATTAGCAATATTATTTCATGAATTCTGATTTAACAAAGTTAGCTCTTCGGAGATCTTTTTTAAAAAAAAGGCATGCTCTTTCTGATAAAGAACATGAGGATATGAGTTTTGCAATTGCAAATAATTGTATAAAACTACCAATATGGCATTTAGATTATTATCATCTATACCTCCCAATAAGAGCAAAGGCTGAAATAGATACTACTTTAATTTTAACTTTACTACAAGGAAAGGATAAACAGGTAATTTTGCCTAGAATTAAAGGTTCAGAATTGGAACATATCTTATTGACAGATATCACAAAACTTAAGACTAATACTTTAGGAATAGCAGAGCCTGAAAAAGGGATAAAAATTTCTCCAGAACAAATTGATGTAATTTTTCTCCCATTGTTAGCTTGGGATAAAAGTGGAAATCGTTTGGGTTATGGGAAAGGATTTTATGATAATTTTTTATCTCTATGTAAAAAAAATACTATAAAGGTGGGGCTTTCTTTTTTTGGCCCAGTAGACAATATTGTTGACATACGTTCTGAAGATATTCGTATGGATTTTTGTGTTAATCCCGAAGGAATAAAAAAGTTTACCTCTTAATAAATTCAGGTAAAGATTTTTTTATTGAAAAAAATCAATATTGCAACCCCTGTGCTTATTGCAGTGTCAGCAATATTAAATATATATTGGAAAAATAAATAGTCTTTACCGCCTATATAGGGTAACCATGAGGGCCACGTCCATTCGACTAATGGAAATTGTAACATGTCAACAACATGGCCATAAAAAAGAGGAGCATATCCTTTTTCAGGAAAAAACTGTGCAATTTGACCGTTACTATCAGAGAACAAAACACCATAGAAAATGGAATCGATAATATTACCCAAAGCACCGGCAAATATAAATGACAAGGCCCAACAAAGTAAAACTCCACTTTGTTTTCTTATGGAATCCAATAACCAATAACCTAAGCCAGATATTGCAGCAATTCGGAAAATAGTTAAAATCAACTTTCCAGTATTTTCGTTAATAAATGGAATAAAATCGTTGATTTTAGTACCCATAGCCATCCCTTTATTTTCTACAAAAATAATTTTAAAATATTTCCAGTCTAAAATTGGTGAAATACCATACCCAGATAAGGGAAAGTTTAATTTGATATAAATTTTTGTAATTTGATCAAGCAACAGGATTAAAATTATGATTCCTGCTGCCCATGATTTATCGAAATATGTTTTGTTTGTATTCAGGGCCTTTCTTGGACTTATTTCTGCATATTTTTAGCCTCTATACTTAACGTAGCGTGTGGAACTAAAAACAAGCGTTTTTTATTTATTAAATTACCAGTTACGCGACAAATACCATAAGTCTTATTTTCAATCCGAATTAGGGCATTTTTAAGGTCGCGGATAAACTTTTCTTGGCGAAGAGCAAGTTGGGTGTTTGCTTCTTTTGACATTGTTTCAGATCCTTCTTCAAAAGCTTTAAAAGTTGGTGCAGTATCTTCAGTGCCATTATTACCGTCATTCATGTAAGAGCTTTTCAAAAGATCTAGGTCTGCTTTTGCTTTTTCAATCTTTTCCTCAATTAGGCTTCTAAATTCCTTAAGTTCACTATCTGTAAATCTTGTTTTCTTGCTCATGAGTTTACCTTTTTAATACGAATTTCAGTTTTAAAATTATCAAATTCTACAGGTGTTCCTTTCAAAATATTTGATTCAAATTTAAGAGTATTAGCTAATGTTTCATTTAAAATATAATTTATATTCTCTTTTATAGCTTTTTCCAGTTCAAATTCATTTTTCAGAATAATATCAATTCTGTCAGTGACCTCGAACCCTTGATCCTTTCTGTGATTTTGAATTCTATTAACAAGTTCTCTTGCTAAACCTTCATTTTTCAGTTTTTGGGTTATGGTCATATCAAGAGCTATTGTCATGTCTGAATTTTTAGCCACTTCCCACCCTTCGATATCTTTGTAAAAGACATCAATATCACCTATATCTAAAATAATATTTTTTTTATTTACGAAAATATTTAATTCTTTTTTTTCTTCTAGAAGATTTATTTGGTGAGAATTTAGATTTTTTATAGCATCTACAACTGATTTCATTTCTTTACCATATTTAGGGCCAATAATTTTAAAATTTGGACGGACATCCTTCACTAACATATCATTGGCATTATCTAGCAGCTCAACTTCTTTTATGTTGATCTCACTTTTTAATTGTTCAATTGTATTTTGAATACGTTTTTTTTGTAATTCATTTTTTACAGGGATTATCATTTTCTGTAGTGGCTGACGTACTTTGATTTGCTGTTTTTTCCTTAAAGAAAGTGCTAAAGATGTAATTTCTCTAGCAATATTAGTTTGTGATTCTAATTCAGAATTTATAAGGCTTGGGTTTTGATTTGGAAATTCAGATAAGTGTACTGAGGTTTTTTTATTTCTTGTTAGATCTTGGTATAATCGATCCATAAAAAATGGAGCAACTGGTGCACCTAGCTGGGATACTATTAATAAACATTCGTAAAGAGTTTGATATGCAGCAATTTTATCTGGCCCATAATTACCTTTCCAAAATCTCCTTCTGCTAAGGCGAACATACCAATTACTTAATTTTTCCTGTACAAAATCAGAAATTGCTCTGCAGGCAATTGTCGCTTCATAATCCTGGTAAGCATCATCAACAACTTTAACTAGACTATTTAATTCTGATAAAATCCATTGGTCGAGTTCGGTTCTCTCAGTATTAGGAATAAGATCTTCATTTTTAAAACCAAATTGGTCAATATTAGCGTAAAGGCTAAAAAAAGAATAAGTGTTATATAAAGTCCCAAAAAACTTGCGCTGAACTTCAGCAATTCCTTCAATATCAAATTTTAAATTATCCCACGGATTTGCGTTTGAAATCATATACCAACGAGTTGCATCGGGACCAAATTTATCTAATGTTTCAAAAGGATCAATAGCATTATTTAATCTCTTTGACATTTTTTGACCCTTTTTGTCAAGTACAAGGCCATTTGAAACAACATTTTTAAAAGCCTTTTTATTAAAAACTAAAGTGGCTATAGCATGGAGTGTATAAAACCATCCTCTTGTTTGGTCAACACCCTCAGCGATATAGTCAGCAGGAAAATGTATCTCATTATCTATTAATTCTTTATTTTCAAAAGGATAATGCCATTGTGCATAGGGCATCGCACCAGAGTCAAACCATACATCAATTAGGTCTAACTCTCTAAACATAGGCTCACCTTTACTGCTAGACAGGACAATCTTATCAACTATATTTTTGTGAAGGTCAATTTTTTCATAGTTATTATCTGAATAATCTCCAACTATAAAATCTTTAAAAGGATTTTCCTTCATAATACCAATTTTTAAAGAGATTTCAATAGCCTCACATAATTCTTTTAGTGACCCAATTACTTTTGTTTCTTTTCCATCTGAACTTCTCCAAATTGGTAATGGAATACCCCAAAACCTAGATCGAGACAGATTCCAATCATTTGCATTGCTGAGCCAATTTCCAAATCTCCCTTCACCTGTAGCCTTTGGCTTCCAGTTTATCTCGTTGTTTAGAGCGGTCATATTTTCTCTCACTTCACTTATTTTGATGAACCAAGAGTCAAGAGGATAATATAGGATAGGTTTGTCAGTTCTCCAACAATTTGGATAAGGGTGAACATATTTTTCTACTTTAAAGGCTTTATTTTCTTTTTTTAGTTGTATTGCAATTTCAACATCTACAGAACGTTCAGGTGCTGTGCCATCTGGATAGTATTCATTTTTAACGAAGCGATTCCCTAGATGCCCGACTTCATTTCTAAATCTTCCTTGCATATCTACTAAAGGTACTTTATTATCATTTTCATCTAAGACTAAAAGTGGGGGTATCTCTGGATTTGCTTCCTTTGCTGCTTTGGCGTCGTCTGCGCCAAAAGTAGGGGCAGTATGTACAATTCCTGTTCCCTCGTCAGTTGTTACAAAATCTCCTGAAATAATACGATATGCATTTTCGGAATTCTCAATTGGTACTGGGGATTCCGACCAAATTTTTTCATATCTAATTCCTACGAGTTCTGAGCCCTTATGTTCGCTTTCTATTTTATAAGGTATTTTTTTATCACTAGGTTTGTAGTTATCTACACTTGGAGATTCAATAAACTTTTCGCCAAATTGTTTTTTTATAAGATCTTTAGCAATAAGAACTCGTATGGGCTTGAATGTATATTGGTTAAAAGTGCGAATAATCAAATAATCTATTTTCTTACCGATTGTAAGAGCTGTATTTGAGGGTAATGTCCATGGAGTAGTAGTCCAAGCAAGAATATAAAGGGCTATTTCATCTTTTATTTCTTCAGGAAGGCTTTCTGGAATAGTCTTAAACTGCGCAGTAACGGTTGTATCTGTAGTTTCTTGATAAGTTCCAGGTTGATTTAGTTCGTGTGAACTCAAACCTGTACCGGCCATCGGAGAAAATGGCTGAATAGAATAACCTTTATAGAGATACCCTTTTTCATGAATTTGTTTAATTAACCACCAAACACTTTCCATATATTTGGATTTATAGGTAATGTAGGGTTCTTTCATATCGACCCAATAACCTATTCTTTCTGTAAGCTTATTCCAAATATCTGTATATTTCATTACTGCTTTTTTGCATGCTAGGTTGTAATCTTCAACCGAAATAGTTTTTCCAATTGATTCTTTTGTGATGCCTAATTCTTTTTCAACTCCAAGTTCAACTGGAAGTCCGTGTGTATCCCAACCTGCTTTTCTATCTACTTTAAATCCTTTTTGGGTTTTATAGCGACAAAAAATATCCTTAATTGTACGGGCCATGACGTGGTGAATACCAGGGAGACCATTTGCAGACGGGGGGCCTTCATAAAATATAAATTCTGATTTACCCTCCTTGCTTTTTATACTTTTTAAAAAGGTTTTATTAACCTTCCAGTCTGCAAGTATTTCCTTGGCTATTTTGGGTAAATCTAGTTTATCGTACTCATTGAATTTCACCTATGAAATATTTTAGTTGCTTTTCAAAACCCTAAAAAGAAAAATAAATGTAATAATATAACAATTTGCGAAATTAATTAATTTAACTCGAAAATATGTCCCCATACCAAGGGCTTTTTTGTTACAAGTGGTTTAGAATTTTAGATTTAAACCTAATCTTAAATTTCTACCTGGTGCAGATACACCTGATGCAAAACTTCTATAATGAACATCGAATATATTTTCCAGCCCAATTGTTATTTTTCCATTTTCATTCAAACTAAATTGAGTTATAAAAGACAGTTCAGACCATGCAGGTGTACCTGCATAAATTCCTTGAGACTCAGATATAATGGGCGTTTCTTCTAAACCGTCTTCACCACCAAGACTGTATTCTTCTGGGTTTTTACTTCCGCTGTATTTATACCTTAAACTTGCAAACCATTTCTTTTTCTCATAGTTGAGAAATAAATTAAGAAAAACTGGAGAAATCGATGGGAGAGGACCGTATTGATCATTCTTTAATGCATTAATAACACTAAAGTCTCCTTTTAATGAAATTTTATCTGTAAAAAATATATTACCATCTAGTGATGTTCCTAACATATATCGATTACCTAAATTATTATTCGCTAAGGTGATTAACTCTTCATCGTTGTATAAAATAGTATTGTTGCTACTTGTTGTTTGATCCGAAAAAATAGGATAATTATTTCGTCCAATATGTCTAGAGATTAGTGTGGTAAAACCTTGAATTGAGATATAATTCTTTTCTTTATTTAAGTATTTAGTAAGTCCCAATTCAAAATTATAGGCATATTCAGGTAAAAGCATAGGATTTGGAACAATTAGATAGCCCCTGTTTTCTCTGATTTTTCCAACATCGTCAATATTAGGGTTTCTAAAACCATTTGAAATTATTGCTTTCCATTTTGTTTTTATACTTGGTCTGTAAATAAGTGACAAAGTTTCTGTTAATGCCTCAGAATTTAATTTTACCGAGGATAATAATGCATTTATGTTATAATACTCTTTCCACTCTCCTTGTAAAGAAGTATCGGTTAATCTAAGTCCTGCATTTAAAGTCAATTGAGTATTAAGATCCCAGACCCAATTTATGTATACAGCATAACTTCTATAAGAGCTACCCTTACTAGGATAACGTGTGGGAAATGGAAGGGCTGGAGTAAAACCTGTTATCACATTTTCTTCAATAATTAGATCTTTTTTTGAGGCAAATGAATTAACATCATTATAAACGCCTTCAAATCCATATGCAAAAGCATGTTTTTTATCTATCTTAAATTCAAAATCTCCATTAACACTTAAAGAATTTACTTTTTCATTTTTAGTAATACGAGTCAAACTATTAAAGGTTCGAGAAATCCTTGATTCTTGAAAATTTTGAATTGCAATTGTTACCTTTCCTGAATTTAATAGTTTTTTTCTTGGGAATATTTTTAATTGAGGTGAAAAAAGTAATCTTTTTTGGGGACCATAATACCATTCTGCATAACGTAAAAATCCGTTTCGGTTTTCAACCAATTTATCATATCTAGGAATATCTGAGGAATTTGAATATTGAAAATTAACAACTAGTTGGTTTTCAGTATTGAGTTTGAATAAAAACTTTTGAAGTAAATCAATTTGATTATAATCGGTATTTTTTTGAATTGAAGGATTTAAATTTGTGACAGGATAAGGAGAATAAGTATTTCTATTATTTAATGAATACAAAAAGTTTAGTCCCCAATTTTCGTATCCATGGGTTCTGTTTCTACCCATTCGAATGTCTCCAAAATCAGAAAAACTGAAACTTGTTAAGCTTGCCCATTTCTTAAAACTTAATTCAGTGGATATGGAATTTATATACGAATTATTTGCCGTAGAAAAATCACTAGAAAGCTGAGTTCTTATTTTTTTTTCATTGTTAATCAATGGGTTTTTTGTGTAGTAGTGAACAACTCCTCCTAAAGCATCTGAACCATATCCAACTGATGAAGAACCATATATAACCTCTACACGCTCTATCATATTGGGGTGAATAGTTAAAGAATTTTGTAGATGACCGCTTCTATAGATCGCGTTGTTAAGTCTAACCCCATCAACAACCAAAAGTAAACGATTTGCTTCAAATCCTCTAATAACTGGACTTCCACCTCCTCCTTGTGACTTTTGGATCCTAATTCCTGGACTAAGGCCTACTAATTCTGCTCCTGATGTAGGACGCTGATTGGAAATATCCTTAATTGAAATAATATTTACTTTTTCTGCTATTTTTGAACGTTTTGTAGCATTTCTTGCGACCGAAAGTATGACTTCATCTAAAGTCTCGTTTTCTGCCTGAATTGGAAAACGAAAATTTTGTGATAATTCTTTCAAGCTTATTTTTATACTTTCAATTTTAAAGCCATAAAATTGAATGTAAACCGTCTCACCTACAGGAAAAATAGAAAGGTCAGCGACCCCATCAGAATTACTAATTGTCCCTAATGTCTTATTTTTATTGTAAATAGCAACTCCCTCCAGAGCTTCATTTGTGAACTTATCCACAATAGTAATTTCTTGTCCAACTATCCAAAAGGGAAGTAAGGCAAAACAAAATGAACTAAGGCACCGTAAATATTTCATTTAGTATTTCAAGGGATTTTGGTGGCTTAAACTGTTGTAAATGTAATTCGAAATAGGTTATAACTTGATTTAGAAGTTTAAATTTATCTCTTTTCAAAATCTTAATTTTATCTATCATATCAAAATCTATACCTAAAAGTTGAATGAAATATTTTTTTAACGGATTTTCAATAAAATTTTTACCAGGCTTTATAGATGTAAAACAACCAGTTTCTAGGTCAAAATATGGTTTGTTTGAATTCGAAATATTTGGATAGAAACCGATGTATTTTGTTATATCTAGCATTATTTTAAGATGAAACAAACTCAATGAATGGTTTGTATCAAGCCAGATGAGTTTTTTTTTGATGTAGTCAAAAAGTAATTTATTAGGCCCTTGTTCCTCACGAGCAACCTGATGAATAATCTCTGCAAGAAATAAAACCAAAGCTTTTTTACTTAAATTATAAGGGATAGATGTAAAAACATATGCTAATTTTGCTTCATCCATATATCCAATTTTGTTTTGTTTGTTTTGAGAAGCCACAAGTTCCAAAAGGGTTAAAGGTTCAAAAAGGGATCGATGGGTTTTTTTCTTACCTCTAGACAAAATTCCTTTAAGCATGTATGACTGTAAACCGAATTCTAGAGTATAGCAATTGGCAATTAAGCTTGTATCTCCATACTTGACAATTCCTAAATTAACAGCATGAATAGTTTTTTTTGTTTTGCTAGACATTTGTCAAACAACTCCTTGAGCTAGCATCGCATCAGCAACTTTTACAAATCCTGCAATATTAGCTCCTTTTACATAATTAATGAATCCTTTTTCACTTCCAAATGAAAGACACGATTTATGTATATCTTTCATAATTGCCTGTAGACGTTTATCAACTTCCTCTCTGGACCAGCTGTAGCGTAGAGAATTTTGAGCCATTTCCAGACCTGAGACTGCAACTCCACCTGCATTTGAGGCCTTTCCAGGTGCAAATAAAATTTTATTTTTTAAGAAAATTTCTATCGCCTCAGGAGAGCATGGCATATTTGCACCTTCTCCAACACAAATACACCCATTTTTAATAAGATTTTGTGCGTCAAATTCTCCTAGTTCATTTTGTGTAGCACAAGGTAAAGCAATTTGACAAGGAACATCCCAAGGGTTTTTACCTTCAAAAAATTTAGCATTAGGGAATTCATTAATATATTCAATGATTCTACCTCTTTTAATATTTTTAAGATTCATAATAAATGCGAGTTTATCCAAATTAATACCTTGAGGATCATAAATATACCCGGATGAATCGGACATCGTGTAAATTTTTGCACCAAGCTGCAAACATTTTTCTGCGGCGTACTGAGCAACATTTCCGGAGCCTGAAATGACAACTTTTTTGTTTTTTAAGCCATCATTTTTACTTTCTAACATCTCTTGAGCAAAGTATACAACTCCATATCCTGTAGCCTCAGGTCTTATAAGAGACCCACCCCAACTAACACCTTTACCTGTCAAAACTCCAGTGAATTCATTTTTCAATCGTTTATATTGTCCAAACATGTAGCCTATTTCTCGACTCCCAACACCAATATCTCCTGCAGGTATATCTCTATTTGGACCAATGTGACGAAATAATTCGGTCATAAAGCTCTGACAGAAGCGCATTATCTCTGTATCAGATTTTCCTTTTGGATCAAAGTCAGAACCTCCTTTTCCCCCTCCCATTGGTAGAGTGGTCAAACTATTTTTAAAAGTCTGTTCAAATGCTAAGAACTTTAAAACACTTAAGTTAACACTTGGATGGAATCGTAATCCACCTTTGTAAGGACCAATAGCGGAATTCATCTCGATTCTATAACCTCTGTTCACTTGAATTTCTTCTTTATCATCAATCCATGCAACACGAAACGAAATTACTCGCTCAGGTTCAGCAATCCTAAGTAAAATATTTTGTCCATAATAAATATCATTTTGAACTATGTAGGGGATAACATTTTCAGCAACCTCAGTTACAGCTTGCATAAACTCAGGTTCATTCTGATTTCTAGCGTTTACTTCTGAAATAAATTGTGAAATGATTTCTTTCATTTAGCTTTTATTATGTCTCTCGAAGATATACTCTTTTTTCTAAAAATCTGGATTAGAAAAGAAAATTAACTAAGCTCTCGACTTTTGACAATTGATGTAACCTAATTATGCTTTGTTGACTACTAAATTTAGTGTATGATGAAATGAAAATTCCCTCAAACCCAAGTTTTTCTGCTTCTTGAATTCGCTGGTTAGTTTTTGAAATTGGGCGTAGTTCACCAGAAAGCCCAATTTCAGAAGCAAAACATAGTTTTTGCGATATAGGAATATCATGACAGCTTGATAGAATTGCTGCTATAACAGCTAAATCCAATGCGGGATCAACCACGCTTATACCGCCAGTAATATTTATAAATACATCTTTACCAACTAAGTTAAATCCTGCTCTTTTTTCCAAGACAGCTAGTAACATATTTAAGCGCTTTGAATTGAATCCAGTACAACTTCTTTGAGGTGTGCCATAAACGGCTGTACTTACTAATGCTTGCACCTCAATCATTAAAGGCCGAATACCTTCAATAGTAGCTGCAATTGCGTGTCCGCTTAAGGTTTTCTCTTTTTCAGAAATTAATACTTCGGAGGGATTTATTACTTGACGTAATCCTTTTTGTATCATTTCATAAATTCCTATTTCAGAGGTAGCTCCAAAACGATTTTTTTGGACTCTTAAAATTCTATAAACATGATTTCTATCCCCTTCAAACTGAATAACAGTGTCAACCATGTGTTCGAGTATTTTTGGACCAGCTATTGTACCGTCTTTTGTAATATGTCCAATTAAAATGACTGGAATATTTGTACTTTTTGCAAAACGGATGAGTTCAGCTGCTACTGATCTTATTTGTGTAATACTCCCAGCATTATTGTCAACATCTGAGTCATGAAGGGTTTGTATAGAGTCTACAATTATTATTTCAGGAGTGAGACTTTGAATTTGTAAAAAAATTAATTGAATATCAGTTTCGCATAGAACATAACATGATTCCTCATTAAGCCCCATTCTTTTTGCTCTAGACTTAATTTGCTCTTGGCTTTCTTCTCCTGAAATATACAGTACTTTACTATTAATTTGGAGTGCTATTTGAAGCAATAAGGTCGACTTACCAATACCTGGTTCTCCACCCAAGAGTACAACTCCTCCTTGGACCAACCCGCCACCTAGAACTCGATCAAATTCTTCATCACCGGTTTTGAATCTAGAAGTTTCTTTAAGACCAATTTTGTCCATTCTAATTGGTTTTATGGCCTTTGTTAAATTATCAGTTTTCCAATCTTTGGAAATTTTTTTACTTATAACCTCTTCAGTGATGGTGTTCCAATCTTTACAAACCTTACATTGACCCTGCCACTGGTTGTGCTCCGCCCCACAATTTTTACAAAAAAATCCTTTTTTAATTTTCACAATTAGTTATACGTCAAGATTAATTTCTCCTGTTTACT
The DNA here is from genome assembly GCA_003130815.1 of Bacteroidetes bacterium SCGC AAA795-G10. Taxonomy (GTDB): domain Bacteria; phylum Bacteroidota; class Bacteroidia; order Flavobacteriales; family Flavobacteriaceae; genus MS024-2A. The sequence goes on from QFDA01000001.1 coordinate 729,233, forward strand.
AAAGGTAGAATAAAAAAAGAAAGACTTCCAAAAAATAGAATCATCAATGTTTGAGATGTCCATACTATCCAACCAAATGCTAATCCAGATTCATTTGAAATTCCAAAGAATGAAAGCGTCATAGCAACAGATAAAGGGTAGATTCCAATACCTCCATTTGTTGCTGTTAAGGTAAGCCCACCAATCACGAAAGTTAGTAATAGATACTCTAGGTCTAATTTTTCCATCTCAGGAATGGTCCATTTTATTATAAAGAACATACCAAAATACATCAACCATATAAATACAGTATGTACAATAAAATTTAGTTTGAAGGGCATACTTTTAAATGACATAATGCCTTCGATAAAGCCATTGAAAATTGTTTTTATTTTGAGCAATATTTTTGAATTACTTTTTTTCAAAAACCATTTTACAATTAAAAAGATAAAAAATAAGATAGGAGCCCCGATAGAAATAGTTTTTAAAAAGATGGGGCTTTTATTTAAAACCTCATAGACTAATTCGAATTGTAAACTAAATGACAAAAAAATTAGACCTAAAAGTATTAAAAGGTCAACAATTCTTTCAGCAATTATAGTCCCAAATAATTTTTCGAAAGGAATCTTTTCATAACTACTTAGAGTAGTAGCTCTTAAAATTTCACCTGATCTAGGAACTCCAAGATTTGCAATGTAGGAAATTAATACAGCTAGTATAGAATTTATAAATTTAGGTTTATATCCTAGTGGTAGTAAAAGATATTTCCAGCGAAAAGCCCTTGAGAGATGACTTAAGATTCCAAATACTATTGAAATAATAATATACTTGAGGTCAGCATTTTTTATATAGCTAAAAATTAGTTTTCTTTCTTCAACAGATGTTATATTTATCGATAAATAAATAAAAAATATTCCTAAAAAGGGAGGGAAAAATATTTTTAAATAACTATAAAGTTTTCTCACCTTTTTTATGATTTGTTTTTTAATAGATTATTAACTCAAAACTTTATATACATAACCAACAATATTGAAGGAAATTTAATTAAATATATTTATTTCTTCGTTGTCAATCAGTCTTATATTACCTGCAAATACAGCTACAAAAATTCGGTATTTTTTAAATTTTTCAAATATTTCTACCGGGACTAAATCATCTATAGATGCAATACAAAAGTATTCAACTTTTAAATCTTTACTGTGCTCAACAGTATTAATAAAAAAACGTTTCATGTCGAAAAATTTTTTTGCACCCTTTTTTAATTTTAATTCTTGTAATGCAAAATGAATTTTAATTGCAGCAGATCTCTGTCTTGGATTTAAAAACTTATTTCTTGTGCTTATTGCAAGGCCATCTTTTTCTCTTTCTGTAGAACAAGATATTATCTTCACACCGAGCTCAAGAGATTTATTTAGAGCTTTTATTATTTGTATTTGCTGATAATCTTTTTCGCCAAAATAAGCATTATGTGGTTTTATATCCTTGATAAGTTTTTCTATGACAGTCGCTACACCATTAAAATGTCCTGGGCGAAATTTTCCTTCCATGTGATGAGAAATTGATCCAAAGTTATATGAGTTTTTTTTTATTCCAGACGGATACATTTCATCGTTATCTGGGTTATAAACAACTACATTTTTTGAAAATGATGATAAAAAAGCTTTATCTTTTTTCAAATCAAAGGGGTAGTTTTTTAAATCATTTTTATCATTAAATTGAGTAGGATTTACATATATGCTTACAACTACTATCTGATTATCTAAACAAGCTTTTTTAATTAGTGACAGGTGCCCTTGATGCAATCCACCCATAGTAGGAACAAGGCCAATTTTAAAAGACTTAGAATTTAAATGCGCTTTAAGTTTCTCTAAGGCTTTAAATACCAACATTTAGCAATTTATTAACTCTGCTAAAGTAGGTAGTTTTTAATAATATGTCTATTAATTTTGTATTTTTGCGAGACTTTTCCCTTAGGAAAATAAAATATGAAAGATAAGAGAGTACTAATAATATCCTCTGAGGTTGTTCCTTATTTGCCTCAAACAGAACAAGCAATTAAATCATTTCAGATCCCTAAAACAGTAAATGAAAATGGCGGGCAAACACGAATTTTTATGCCACGGTATGGATTGATAAACGAAAGAAGACATCAATTACATGAAGTAATAAGACTTTCCGGGATGAATCTTGTAATTAATGATATGGATATGCCTCTGATTATAAAGGTTGCTTCGATACCTAAAGAAAGGATGCAGGTTTATTTTATTGATAATGAGGAGTACTTTAAACGAAGAGCGATACTTCACGATTCTGCAGGGAAAATATTTAAGGATAATGACGAACGTATGATTTTTTTTACAAAGGGAGTTATAGAAACAGTTAAGAAGTTAAACTGGTCACCGGACATAATTCATCTTCACGGTTGGTTTACCTCCCTATTCCCTCTTTATTTAAAATCATATTATGCAGATGAGCCACTGTTTCTAGAAAGTAAGATAGTATATTCAGTCTACGAACCTGATTTTAAAGGAGTTGTTTCTAATAAAATTTATGATAAAGTTGCATTTGACAAAATTGATGCAGAACATATAGACCAGCTTAAAAAAGCTGATTATATTGGGCTTACTAATTTAGCTTCAACTTATTCTGATGGAATTATAGCAGCCTCAGAAAATTTAACTGCAGATGTTTTAAGTGACTTAAAAAACAGTGAAAAACCATTTTTAGAGTATCCTAAATCTCAAGAAGATAAATTATTGGTAAATTTTTACTCACAAGAAATATAGCTCGTTGTTGTGAGGTATTTTAAATGTTTTTTTTCAACTTACTTAATATTAATACTTGGCACTTGTAATAAAGATTATCATCCTGTAGGAGAACCTATATTTTCAGATTTAACCTTAGAAACAAAACAAAAAAATATTCCTGTTTTTACCTATCAACAAAGTGTTAATGAGGTTCAATCAAATGTTCAGCCACTCGCACAATTAGGGCAAATCAATCACCCTGTTTTTGGAGTTGTAAAAGCGAGTATTTTTACTCAAATATCAATTGGCTCGGACCTTTTCTTTGGAAATCTAAAACAATCTTTAGAGAACTCTGGAGATCAGAATGATGTAAACATTATTCCTGAAAATGAAACCATAAAAGAAGTATACTTAGAAATTCCTTTTTTTTCTAATACAGATGATTCAGATAACGATGGAGTAATTGACCTTTTTGATGCAGATCCTAATGATCCTGCAAGTAATTCGGATAATGATAATTTAACGGATATAGTCGAGTCTCAATTAGGGTTAAATCCCTTAAGTGAAGACAGCGATGGCGATGGTATTTTTGACCACGATGACAATGACAATCAAAATTATGATAGTGAGAATAGAGTATATGAAATCGATTCTATTTATGGGAATCGTAATTCCGAATTTAACTTGCAAATTTATGAGTTAACATACTATTTAAATAATCTAGATTCAAATGATAATTTTGAATCTGCCCAAATATATTATTCAAATCGTGATTATTATGACGAGGGGTTTATAGGAGAAACACTTTTCAATGGACAAATCAAACTTAACTTTAACGAGGTTAGATTAAATTTTGCCGAAGATGATCCAGCTACCGAAGATATTGATGAAACAACATTAGTTGAAACGAGATTAAGTCCTCGTCTTAGGATTCCGTTAAACAAAAATTTTTTCCAAAAAAACTTGATAGAGCTTGAGGGGACAGACTTCTTATTTGATGATACGACTTATCAGAAAAAAATGAGAGGTCTAATTATACGAGGTGATAATTTTTCGGATAATCTTTACATGCTATTGGATATTCAGAACGCTTCAATTAAGATTAAGTATGACTTTGAAGACTATAATACTCAAGGAACACTAGATGATTTGTCGGATGATTTAATTGAAAAAAGGGAGAGAGATTTAACATTGACTTTGGGAAATACTCGGATAAATTCTTTAAAAAATTCAGTTTTTGATTCAGCTATTCAAAGCAGAATAGAAACTTCACTAAATAGTCAGCCATCAGATAAATTATTTGTTCAAAGTAGCCGTTTACACGGGAAAATTAGACTTTTCTCACATGAAGACCCTGAAGTAAACGAAATATTAAATAATATAAGGGAAGAGAAATTACTTGTAAATCAGGCAAACCTAATTTTTTATGTTGATTCTGAAATCATAACTGAGGGAATTACTGCACAAAGAATCTATCTATATAATTATAATAATGGATTACCAATTAGTGATTACATAAGTGATGTCTCAACATCAAATTTTGGAACTAACTCAAATAAATCAACTTTTGGTGGGATTTTAGAACTAAGTGAAGATGGGAAGCCCTTTCGATACAAATTTAATTTGACTAATCACATAACAAATATTATAAAGAATGATTCTTTGAATTATGACTTAGGTCTAACTACAACTGGAAACATAGATGACCCATTTCCTATTAAAGCTAAAACAAGCGATCAAGGCGCTGATATTGATTACCCTTTATCTGGGACACTTAATCCTTTAGGCACAGTCTTGGTTGGTTCTCATCCAGACAGTACCATGATGAATAAAAAAGCTAAGTTAGAGCTAATTTATTCTTCATATTAATGAACTATAAATAAAGCCAAATTGTGTAGCAAATAAATAATATTGTGAAACCTATCAGACCTTGGATAAAAGTTCCTATAGTATGGGTTTTAAGTGCAGTTTTTGTATCTATCATACTCATTTGTGATACAATCCAAAAATAAGAATCGTTTAGATGCGAAACGGTCATAGAACCTACTCCTATAGCCATTATAATCCAGACTTTACCTAATTCAGTCTCTAATCCGAATAGGGGAAGTAACGGCAAGCAAATAGATGATGAGGTAATTATTGCAACGGTAGATGAACCTTGAGCAGTTTTTAAGAACGCAGCAATTAAAAATGGAATTATTACCCCAAAAGAGTTATTAAATGAAAGATTTGTGAAATAATCTTGAAAGGGGATAGTTTGAATTATTTTACCTAAACCTCCTCCCATACCTGTAATCAATAGTATTGGGACTGCTTTTTTAAATGATTCTTTAAAAGTATAGACAATCGTTTTTTTTCGATTTTTTTTAATTAAATGAAATGAAAAAATCATTCCAATTCCCAAAGCAAAAACAGGATGTGATATGATATTAGCAATTTCAATTATAATTTGATTATTTGAAGTAAAATTTGAGATTGGTCCAAAACTAAGAAGAAAAATAGGTGCTATGATTGGTAATAACGCTTGACCAAAACTTGGAGTAATTCTAGTTTCAAGTTTGGCGAAGATTATATCATTACTATTACTATTTACTCCTTTTTTTTTAATTAAAAAGTTGGCATAAGTAGCCCCAATCAAAATTAGTATAAAGGCAAAAAAAGATCCGAAAACAACAAGTAAAAAAAGATTGTCTAGCTTAAGATTAAATGCTGCTGCAAGTGGTCCTGGCGTTGGAGGTACTAAAACATGAGGGGCAAACAATCCTGTTGATAATGCGGCTGTTAAGCCAGCTATAGGAATTTTTCCCTGTTTTGAGAGTGTCTTGTTAAGATTAGATAGAATCACAAAAGCTACATCACAAAAAATAGGAATAGAGACTAGGTATCCTATTAAACTAATAGCATATGGTAGAGGAATTCTTTTTAGATTTTTTAGAATGCCTCTAGCTAATGAATGAGTTCCTCCGGATTTTTCTAGTAAAACTCCTATTATGATTCCGAAAATAATTAATAGTCCTAGATTTTCTACTATCCCAAATAGCCCTTTAAATATTATGAAAATATTTTGTTCAATTGGAATTTGAAGTAAAAATCCAAGGATTATGGCAGCCAAAAATAAGACTATAGATGGATGTAGTTTAAACTTTGAAATGCCTAATATTACCAAAAGTAAGACTATGAATATACTCGCTACAGGAAATAACATAGCTTCTAATATAGATAAATATGTATAGATAGATAAGTTTTATTTTTGTTGCAAGGCCACTGAATTCATTATTATTGAAGCATGTATCCTTGAGTTTTCAATGAACCATTTATTTGTTTTGTAGCCGCCACAGACCACTCCTGCTAAATAGACCCCTTTTGAATTAGATTCCATAGTTCCATCATTATATATCGGTGTTTTATAATCGTCTTTTTGAAATCTAACACCAACACTCTCCAACATCTCAAAGTTTGGCTCATAGCCTGTCATCGCTAAAACAAAGTCATTAGCAATCGTATAAGTTTTTTTATTGTCCTTAAAATGAATAAAATCTTTTTCAATTAATGTGATTTCAGCATTAAAATAGGCTTTAATCGATCCCTCTTTAATCCTATTTACTATATCGGGGCGGGCCCAATACTTTACATTTGTGCCGATTTCTTTTTCGCGGATTATCATAGTAACGCTTTTAGCGCCCTTTCTATAAGTTTCTAAAGCTACATCTACGGCAGAGTTTGCAGATCCAACAACTACTATATCCATTCCAAAGTAAGGATGAGGTTCAGTATAATAATGTTTAACTTTAGAAAGGTCTTCACCAGGAACTCCAATTAAAAATGGACGGTCATAAAAACCTGTAGCAAAAACAATATTATCTGATTTATAAGTTGCATTGTTAGTTTTAACTTTAAATTGAACCTTATCTTTTTTTATATTTTCTACAGATTCGTATAGATTTAATTTAAGCTTCCAATGGCTTGTAACCCTTCTGTAATATTCCAAGGCTTCAGCCCTTGTTGGCTTTGAGTTATGGGAAATAAAAGGCACACCACCAATTTCTAGTTTATCTGACGTTGAAAAAAAAGTCATATTTAAAGGATAATTATATAATGAATTTACAAGGACACCCTTATCAAAAATCATATATTTCAACCCCTTTTTTTTTGCCTCAATTGCACATGCAAGCCCAATTGGACCTGCACCTATAATAATAACATCTATCATGGTTCGAATGTATGAATCTTTTAAAAATCAATACAAACTATTATAAATAACTATCTAAAAAAAATAAGTTATAATTTTAAGTAATAATATAAAGTTTATAAATTCACTAATAACCAGTAAAATTAATTATATATAGTTTATATCTATGATAATATATTTTATGATAGTAAAATCCTTTGTCTTATAAGAATAGAAACAATGCATAATGTCAAATATACTGTCATCATTGAGTTTCCAAGATAATAAGCTATAAAAATAGAAGTAAATAACCACCAAATAGGAAATAAAAATGCTCCTAAAGCATATTTCATTGAGCTAACAAAAACTTTGTCATCAAATCGATTTATTATCTTTCTCGTAATCCATAGTGGAATTATGTTTGGAATACTTAAAACTAAAATTAGGATGGATTCTATTTTAGTAGTATTTCTTCTTTTAGGCAAATCACTTAAAGAATCTCGAAGGGCTTTTTTTAAATCATCGAAACTCATTTTTGTTGTTATGCGATTTATGCATTCCTTTTGCATATGATATTTTTCTGTTTCAAATGGGAGCCACAGACATTCCTGCATTCGTATCTGTAGTTCTTCTCTGATTAAATTTATATTTTCAGCTTCATTTAGTTTGGAGTCTATAAAATCTGACACCAATATTGGCTTTCCATATACAAGATGAAGAGTAGTGCAAGTTTGTTTGTGGTGTCCATAATTAATACCCACTGGAAGAATATAGATCTTTTTATCATTATTATAATTTTGGGCTTGATACGCTAGTCTGCTACTTCCTTTTGAAAGTTTTTTTAAATAATATTCATCATGATGACCACCTTCTGAAAACATCATTAAAAATTTACCTTCTCCTAACAATTCAAAGCATTTTTTGAAAGTAATATCATTTTTTTTTAAATTACTGTACCCATTCCTTATTCTATACACAGGGAGCATTTGTAGTGCATCTAAAAACCATTGAAGCGGTCCACCAAATACATCACTCCTTGTTAGAGATGTAATTTTTTTTGGTGTCATAGAACCTATAAGTAGGGGGTCTAAAAAGGCACCTTGATGATTTGGTGAAAATAGTACTCCACCGTCTTTAGGAATATTTTGATAACCATATTCCTTTATATCTCTAAAAAAAATTTGGTTATAGTATCTCAAAAAATACTTAAGTGAAAAATAAAAGATGTTTTTCAAAATACAATAAGGTTACTTGTTTTTTTACATATAATGTAGTGAGTAAACGTAGCAATTTTTTTTCTAAGAATATAAATTAAACTTTAAAATAAATAACCTGTAAGCTAAGTCTTTGAATAAAATTCTCTTATTATAGACAAAAAAATATTAACTTGGCATTGAATAAAAGACAAGATAAAGCCTTAAATATATTTGAATTCACTTTAGCTTGCTCGGTTATTCAAGACAAATGAAAATAAAATAATATGAAAACAAAGAATATATTTAAAAGGGTATTTTTTGCCCTATTTTTTTTAACCATCCAACTTACTCTTGCACAAAATACAATTTCAGGTAAAATAGTTGATTCTGAGAATCAAGAAGCTATTCCTGGAGCTAATGTCATTGTTTTAGGATCAAATACTGGAGCAGTGGCTGATTTCGATGGTAATTTTACATTGAATACTTCCGCTGAACTTCCTTTAACAATAGAGGCAAGTTATGTAGGTTATAGCTCTAAAAGTTTTGAAGTTACAAGTTTAGATCAAGATATTGTTATTTCTTTAGATTTTGGTCAGAATCTTAATGAAGTTGTTATATCAGCATCGAGGAGATCAGAAAAGATTTTGGATGCACCTGCTTCTGTTTCAATAATTTCAACTCAGGACATTGAAAATACAGCTAATGTTAATGATCCTGTGAGAAATTTGATTAACATACCTGGATTGCAATTCCAACAGCAATCTGCTAATTCAATAAATTTTGAAATGAGAGCTGGCTCTGGTGTTTTTGGGACAAGTGTTTTTCCAATACTTGACTATCGATTTCTTCAATCACCAGCATCAGGATCTTTTTTCGCTTTTCAATCAGGATTGTCTAATTTGGATATAGAGAGAATTGAAATTGTTAGAGGTGCTGCGTCTGCCTTATACGGCCCTGGTGTTGAATCAGGTGTAGTTCATTTTTTCTCTAAAAAAGCTATTGATAAACCAGGGACATCAGTTGAGCTTATCGGAGGAAACTTAAGTACCCTTCAAGGTGCAGTTAGACATGCTTATGCAAATGATAAGAAAACCTTTGGGTTTAAAATTAATGCTCAATACAAAAAAGGTGATGAATTCAGTTTAGATCCTGTAGAGGATGCTCAGTTTTTAGGGGCTATAAATCAGGCTACTGCCAATGGGATTGTTCAACCAGTTGTAAAAAATAATCGGATTGATCCAAGTGTTCAACCAATTGACCAAATTCCAGTCCTTTCTCGTGCAGACATAGATCCTGATGGAGACGGGAATGCTTACTTGAATGAATATGAAACTTTTATGGCTAATGCTCATTTAGAATTTAGACCCAATGATAAAACTGATGCTGTAATTTCAGGTGGGATTAATTCAGGAAACGGACTAATAAATCAAGCACAAGGACCTGGATATGCCGCTGGAAACGACTATTGGGGTCAGGCTAGGATTAGATCTGGAGGATTTTTCGGACAACTATCATATACAGCTAATGATGGTGGAAGTGAAAATGCACCATTTTATCTTTATTTGACCGCTCAAAGAATTATAACAAAAAGATCTGCACTTGATGTCCAATTACAATATAGCTTTGATACTGAAAACTTCCTTGATTCAAATTTCACTTTTGGTGCTGATTATAGAGATATTGGTGCAGATTCAGAAAATACACTTTTTGGTATTAATGATGGAAGTAATGATTACATAAATTATGGTGTTTATGGACAAGGGACTTCACGTTTTAGTGACAAACTAGACCTTACTTACGCCTTAAGGTACGATAAATTAAATTTCGTCGATAAAGGTAAAATAGCACCAAGGATAGCCCTTGTATTCAAGCCAAATGCTAAAAATAGTTTTAGATTAACTTACAACGAAGCTGTTTTTGGACCAAGTGCTTTAGAGACCTATGTTGACTTTCCAGTTCAAATACAAGCACCGGGAATCCTAGACGTTTGGTTATCAGGACAAACATCGGCTCAAAATTTTGATCCAAATGCACCAATTGAAGTGGTTGGTAGTGGAGGACAAGTTTATCTTCCAGCAAATACAACTGATTGGCCACTTGCTGTTCCTTATGGAGCAGTAGCAGATCAGGTACTCCCATTGCTTTATCAAGGAGTTGGAGCTAATCCTAATTATGCTCCTCTTGAACCTTTAGTTCGAAACTTTTTTAGTACGTATCAACCTGCTGGAACATCAGGAACAATCCAGGGATATAATGCGTTTAATGGAACCCCAATGCCACAAGCTGTTGGCACACCTTCGGCACTACTTGGGACTACCACATCTTGGGAAGTTGGATACAAAGGTTTACTTGGAGATAAATTTGCAATAGGATTGGATGTATATACTTTTGCTAGGACTGGATCAACACAATTTACAGCAATTGGTCCTACATTTAGGCTTACAGGTGCTGAGAACATACCTAATGATCTAGGAGCTCAAGTTGCTGCTGATTTTGCAGCTGATCCTGTTATTAGTGGAGCAATTACTCAAGCTGTAACTGCTTTAACACAAGCTGCTGTAGAAGCTCAATATACAGCAAATGGTATACCTGAAGCAATATGGGCAACTGGTGCTCCAGCAGGAGCATTATTTCCAGGATCACCAGCAGTCGCACCTGTTTCAGCAGCTGTTGCAGCAGCTGCGCCTGGTCAGATTGCAGCGGCGAATGCTGAAGTAGCCACTCTAGTTGGGGGAGCTTTTGTTCAAGGAGGACAGGCTTATACATCTTTGATTAATACTGCTGCAGTAGGTGTCATTGAATCACAAAGGGTACCTCAGAACGATGGAATAGCTCATATTTCTGCAGGATATAGAATTTTTGATAATGTAACACGTTCACACTGGGGGAGTGATCTTTCAATGGAATATTTCGCAACTGAGAAACTAACTTTCTGGGGAAATGCTTCTTGGTTAAGTCAAAATGAGTGGAATCCTGGTGAGGAAAATGATGACGATCTTCCTTTTCAAGATTTTCTCAATGCACCAAGATTCAAATTCCGTTTAGGGATGGATTACCTTGATAGAAATGGATTCCAGTTTTCTCTAGCATTCCAACACGATGACGAGTTCAACTCCAATCAAGGGTTTTATGCAGGAACTGTCCAAGAAAAAAACCTAGTGGACGCCAGTATTGGATACAGGTTATCAGACAGTGTAAAATTAGATCTTTCATCAACCAATTTATTTAATCAACAGTACAGAGCATTTCCAAATATGCCAGTTATCGGTAGAAGGTTAAATCTTAGATTGGTTTTTGATCTCTAAATTCAGAGTTTTAAATAACTTAAAAGGCAGCAATAATTGCTGCCTTTTTTTGTTAAAATTTTTGTCAAAAAAAAAAGAGGTATTTCTCAAAATTACAAGCAACTCTCTTATATTTACCAATTAAAAAAATTTAAATTACGATAGTTTATTATGGCTAAAAGCGTTGGCAAAGTATCTCAAATAATTGGTCCTGTTGTAGATGTTGAGTTTAGTGGAGAAAATAATTCTCTTCCGAAAATTTATGACGCACTAGAGATAAAAAAAGAAGATGGTTCCAAACTTGTTTTGGAAGTACAATCACATATTGGTGAAGAAACGGTGAGGACAATATCTATGGATTCAACAGATGGACTAAGCCGTGGAGTGGACGCAACGTCACTAGAAAGGCCAATCCAAATGCCAATTGGAGATGAAATTAATGGGCGTCTTTTTAATGTTATTGGAGATGCTATTGATGGTATGCCTAACTTACCAAAAGATAAAGATAAAGGACTTCCTATCCATAGACCTGCTCCTGCTTTTGAAGAATTGTCTACATCAACAGAAGTTCTTTTTACAGGAATAAAAGTAATTGATCTTATCGAGCCCTATGCCAAAGGAGGGAAAATTGGACTATTTGGTGGTGCTGGGGTAGGAAAGACTGTTTTGATACAAGAATTGATTAATAATATTGCAAAAGGACATGGTGGTCTATCTGTCTTTGCTGGAGTAGGAGAACGAACTAGGGAAGGAAACGATTTGCTTCGCGAAATGTTAGAATCAGGTATCATAAAGTATGGTGATGGTTTTATGAAATCAATGGAAGAAGGTGGCTGGGATTTAAAGAAAGTAGATAAAAAAGCACTCAAAGATTCAAAAGCTACATTTGTTTTTGGGCAGATGAATGAACCTCCGGGAGCTAGAGCTAGAGTAGCCCTGTCAGGCCTTACTATAGCAGAACATTTTCGTGATGGACCTGGTGAAGGTCAAGGGAAAGATGTACTTTTCTTTGTTGATAACATATTTAGATTTACTCAAGCTGGTTCTGAGGTTTCAGCACTACTTGGAAGAATGCCCTCTGCTGTTGGATACCAACCAACACTAGCTACCGAAATGGGAGCGATGCAAGAGCGTATAACATCTACTAAAAAAGGTTCAATTACCTCTGTCCAAGCAGTCTATGTACCTGCAGATGACCTTACTGATCCAGCACCAGCGACTACTTTTGCTCATTTAGATGCAACTACTGTGCTCTCTAGAAAAATTTCTGAGCTTGGAATTTATCCAGCTGTAGATCCACTTGATTCAACTTCTAGAATTTTAACACCAGAAATTTTAGGAGATGAGCACTATTCTTGTGCTCAACGAGTTAAGGAATTATTGCAACGATATAAAGAGCTACAGGATATTATAGCTATTTTAGGAATGGATGAGCTTTCTGAGGAAGACAAACTCGCTGTGTCAAGAGCAAGGCGTGTGCAGCGTTTTCTATCTCAGCCATTTCATGTAGCCGAACAATTTACTGGAATTCCGGGAGTTTTGGTTGATATTAAAGACACTATAAGAGGGTTCAATATGATCATGGATGGAGAATTAGATCATATTCCCGAAGCGGCTTTTAATTTAAAAGGGACAATTGAAGAAGCAATTGAGGCTGGAGAGAAAATGATAGCTGAATCAAAAATATAGAATGAATCTTTCAATTGTTTCTCCCGAATCTTTGCTTTTTAAGGGTGAAGTGGAAAGTGTCACTTTGCCAGGAACTTCTGGTTACTTTCAGATTTTAAATAATCACACTTCATTAGTTTCAACTTTAGCATCAGGAAAAATAAAAATTCAAGGGAAAATTAATTTAGATGAAATAAACAAAAATAAGTTTGAATATAAAGAGGGTTTTACATATTTAAAGATCATTTCTGGTGTGGTTGAGGTTTTAAATAATAAGGTCACAATTCTAACTAACTAAAATTCATATTTTCCTTAAGGCTTCAAAAATTTTCTCAACCTCCCAACCTCTATACGAAAGATAGTTGAAAACCTTTCGTTTTTGCTCAGATTCAGGTAAGTGCGATAATTCCGACAGCTTTTTATCTAAAAGCGTATTAAATGTTTCTTCATAATCTGAGTCTGATATTTCTTTCATTCCCATCTTTATGTTGTATTTTGAAATTTCTCTCTTATTTAGTTCTCGATGGATTTTGACTTTACCCCATTTTTTTATCCTAAATTTTCCCCTTGCAAAACTTTGAGCAAAACGTGTTTCATTCAAATAATTATTTTGGATTAAGTCTGCAACTATAACATCAATTGCATTTTGAATAATACCGAGGTCTTTTAATTTATTTACTACTTCTTTATGACAGCGTTCTTGATATGCACAATAACGCTCAATATTCTTTTTTGCATCTGAAATATTTGTTGACTTTCTAGTTTCCATTCTTACTAATATAAAAATTCTTTTCTTGTTTTAATCAAAAAAAAACCGCCTCTAAAGGCGGTTCTAAATTAATTACGAAGTCTTTTTCGATCTTTATTTAAAAATCTGAACTCCAAATATCGGTAAGCATGGCGTGGAACAATTCTAATCCACTTTTTGTATTCGAAATACCATTTTAAGCGCAAAGATGGGTTTCCGCTTAAAACGAATGCAGTTACAAAAGGATGAGCATGTAAAAATATCTTCTCCTTTGAATTGCTTTTATTCTTAGTAATTTTACTAAGCTCTGTGTTGATTTTGTCAATTAGTACAATAGGAGCCTCGACTTCACCATTAACGGATGGACTAGGCTCTTTTGTTTTAATACTCATTTCAGGTCTTACACGCTGACGTGTAATCTGAATGAGACCGAATCTACTTGGTGGCAGAATTTTATGTTTCGTTCTGTCCGCGCTCATTTCATCAATCAAATGATCAAATAATTTTTTACGGTTAGAGTTAGTATTTAGATCTATAAAATCAACCACAATTATTCCACCCATGTCTCGAAGTCTTAACTGTCTTGCAATTTCAGACGCTGCTATTAAATTAACTTCCATGGCGGTCTCTTCCTGATTTTTAGAACGATTGGATCGGTTCCCACTATTAACATCAATGACGTGTAGGGCTTCGGTATGTTCTATAACCAAGTATGCTCCTTTTTGCATTGAAACTGTTTTACCAAAAGAGGTCTTAATTTGTCTTTCGATTCCAAATTTCTCAAAGATTGGGAGATGGTTTTCATATAGCTTCACAATTGATTTTTTTTCGGGGGCTATTGTCTCTAAATAATCCCTTATTTCATTTTGTATTTCTGCATCATCTACATGAATACCAGTAAAACTATTATCAAAAATATCTCGAAGTATACTCGATGACCGATTTATTTCACTTAACACTTTCGTCGGAAATTTATCGATTTGTTTCAATTTAGAAGACAAGTTTTTCCATCTAGTCAACAATTGTTGTATATCTGCATCTAAAGAGGCTACTTTTTGACCTTCAGCAACTGTACGTATGATTAGACCAAATCCTTTGGGCTTGATACTTTGTACGAGTTTTTTTAAGCGACTTTTTTCAGCTTTATCTTCAATTTTTTGCGAAATTGAAACACGATCTGAAAAAGGCATCAAAACCATATAACGTCCAGCCAGTGAAATTTCAGAACTTAATCTTGGGCCTTTAGTTGAAATAGGTTCTTTTACAATTTGAACTAAAACAGTTTGTTTAGGAGATAAAATGTCTCCAATATTTCCGTCTTTATCTATGTCATTAACGAAACGAAATTGTTTTAAAAGATAATCTTTGTTTTTACCTGTGCTTACCTGCTTAATGTATTTAACAAGCGAAGGGAGTTTAGGGCCTAGATCATGGTAATGAAGAAAGCCGTCTTTTTCATAGCCTACATTTACAAATGCGGCGTTTAACCCAGGAACAGATTTTCTAATTTTACCGACAAAAATGTCGCCTACAGAAAATTTGTTGTCTTCAATCTCTTGGTTTAGCTCAATTAACTTTCCATCTTTGAGCAGCGCAAAATCAACAGCAGAGGAATTTGAACGTATAATTAATTCTTTATTCACTCTGACAAATTTTGTGTCATCACTATTTTAAGTGGTGACTGATTAAACAATAATTTCAGGATTTACCTGTAGCAACTTTCAGTTATTGAAGTTGCTTTTCAATGAACTTTTGTAAAAGTTTAAAGTGTTTTACCTAGCACTATTTCTTTTTGTGGCGATTTGCTCTTAGTCTTTTTTTTCTTTTGTGAGTCGCTACCTTATGTCTTTTTCTTTTTTTACCACTTGGCATATTTTATTATTAGATTATTTTGAACTATTTGGGAACAGCTACTTTAGATTTGATTCCCTGGACAAAAATTTTTGCAGGCTTGAAGGCAGGAATATTGTGTGCAGGAATTTTTATTGCAACATTTCTTGAAATGTTACGGCCTGTTTTTTCTGCACGAGTTTTTATAATGAAACTACCAAACCCTCTTAAATAAACGTTTTCTCCCTTTTCTAAAGAGATCTTAACTTCTTTCATGAATTTCTCAACTGTGGCTTGCACGTCCGCTCTATCAATTCCAAGTTCGTTAGATATATTCGATACAATGTCTGCTTTTGTCATAGTTTTTAATTTGTCACCCAAAATTGAAGGCAAGCAAATATATTAATTTTTGAATTACAAATCTCTCTGTCCAAAGTTTTTATATTATAATTGTTCAAGGAAAAATAACTTGTAAAATAATTTGAATTGGACTCAAATTTTATTGGAGTGGTTTTATAAAAATAAAAGAGATTTTATTTGGCGTAAAACAAAAGATCCATACAATATTTGGATATCAGAAATAATTCTTCAGCAAACAAGAGCTGCTCAAGGTTTACCTTACTATAAAAAGTTTATAGACGTTTTTCCAGATATTCCCACACTAGCTTTAGCAAGCCAGGATGAAGTTTTAAAATTATGGCAAGGTCTAGGATATTATTCAAGAGCAATAAATCTTCATTCTACTGCTCAGTATCTTTATTACGAGTGTGACGGCAAATTTCCGAATACATTTAATGAAATAATTAATTTAAAAGGTATTGGTGATTATACAGCAAGCGCGATTGCTTCAATCTGTTATAATCTTCCAGAAGCTGTTGTGGATGGAAATGTTTATCGGTTTTTATCTCGTTTTTTTGGTATTTCCATTCCAATTAATACAAAAAGTGCTCATAGCCACTTCAAAAAAAAAGCAACAGAATTAATTGATTTAGATAATCCAGGTGAATTTAACCAAGCAATGATGGAATTTGGAGCTTTACAATGCAAACCCAAAAACCCTTTATGCTTAAAATGCCCGTTTAAAGATAATTGTGTAGCGTACAAAAATCAAAAAATTGATCTTTTCCCCGTTAAAAAGAGAAATAAAAATATGAAAATCAGGTATTTAAACTATTTTGTTATTCAAGATAAGAACCAAAAAATGATTTTAGAAAAAAGGAAAGAAAAAGATATTTGGGAAAATTTATTTCAATTTCCTTTGATTGAGTTACCAAAGCTTGAATGTAAAAGGGAGGAACTATTATTTCAGATAAAATCTAAATATAATTTTACAGTAAAGTTTGACAAACTTAAATTGTGGAATTCTGCACCTCTAATACATAAGCTTTCGCATCAAAAACTATACATATATTTTTGGATTTTAAATTCAAACGAGTCTCTACAAAATGGGGTTAGTATTAATGATTCAAGAAATTTTGCCATGCCAATTGTTATTCAAAATTTTATTGATAATTTTTATAATTGACACACGATGTTTAAATTTACTAATAATCCATTTTAATAAAAATAAATAATTATGAGTGGAAGCCTAAATAAAGTAATGCTTATTGGACATCTAGGTGATGACATAAAAATGCATCACTTTGATGGTGGTGGTTCAATTGGGAGATTTCCTCTTGCTACAAATGAAACTTTCACAAATAAAAATACTGGCGAAAAAATCACCAATACAGAATGGCACAATATTGTGGTAAGAAATAAAGCTGCTGAGATATGTGAAAAATATTTAAGTAAAGGCGACAGGATCTACATTGAAGGAAGAATCAAGACCCGTAAATGGCAAGCAGAAGACGGAAAGGATAGATATTCAACCGAAATAAATGTAAATGATTTTACTTTTTTAACCACAAGAAAAGACAGCTCAAAACTATCTTCAAACGGTTTAGATCAAAATTCTAATTTTGATTCTAAACCAAATCAATCTGATGATTTACCATTTTAAAATCTAAATATTGGATTATTCCCAATTGTTTTTTTTTACAAGTTTAATTGAAAATCTACAAGCAATCTGGTTTCAGTTTATAGCAATA
Source organism: Bacteroidetes bacterium SCGC AAA795-G10 (assembly GCA_003130815.1). Classification (GTDB taxonomy): domain Bacteria; phylum Bacteroidota; class Bacteroidia; order Flavobacteriales; family Flavobacteriaceae; genus MS024-2A. The sequence goes on from QFDA01000001.1 coordinate 746,943, forward strand.
ATTTTTCTACTAGTATGCTCGGCATTAATTTCTGCATCAGAAGTGGCTTTTTTTTCTCTTCAAGTAAAATCACTAGAGGACAGTGATGAAGATCAAATAACCCCTGGAACCTTACGCATAATATCTTTATTAAAAAACCCAAAGCGTCTTTTAGCTACTATTTTGGTTGCTAATAATTTCATCAATATTGCAATTGTTCTATTGTTTACCATTTTAAGTAAAAAAATATTTATTGGAATAAATAATCCATTTTTACTCCTATTCATTGAAATTGGTATTGTTACCACTTTAATTTTAATTTTTGGTGAAATACTACCGAAGGTATATGCAAACCGAAATGCATACGCTTTTTCGCTACGAATGGCTCCAATAATCCAATTTTTAGACCGTTTTATTTTATTTTGGATAACTTCACCTATGAGTAGGACCACTGCTTTTCTTGAAAAGAAGCTTGGGGATAAAAAAAATAAGATTTCCGTCGATCAACTTTCTCAAGCACTTGAACTAACTGATGACCAAGAAACAACTTCTGACGAACAAAGGATGCTTGAAGGAATTGTAAATTTTGGGAACACTGACACTCGCGAAGTAATGTGCCCCAGAATTGATATTTTTGCCCTTTCAGATCAAATGAGTTTAAAGGAAATCATTCCTTCGATATTGAATAAAGGCTTTTCGCGGATACCAGTTTACAGCGAAAAAAAAGACAACATTAGGGGAATTTTATATACCAAAGACTTACTTCCTCACTTAGGCAAGCCAGACTATCAATGGCAAAAACTCTTAAAAACCCCATTATATGTTCCAGAAAACAAAAAACTTGACGATTTACTCAAAGAATTTCAGCAGAAGAAAAATCATCTAGCAATTGTAGTAGACGAATACGGAGGAACTTCGGGATTAATTACGCTTGAAGACATTATGGAAGAAATTATTGGAGATATAAGTGATGAGTTTGATGAAATAGATCTTAATTTTTCTAAAATTGATGAATCGACATATGTTTTTGATGCAAAAATAAGTTTAAAAGATTTTTTTAGAGTAATAAATATAGAAGATTCAGGACTATTCGATAACATTAAAGGTGAGGCAGAAACCTTAGCAGGTCTTGTTCTTGAGATGACTAAAAAATTTCCAAGGCGCGGACAAAAAGTTTCTTTCAAGGGCTATAAATTTATTGTTGAAGAGATTGATCAGTTTCGCGTTAAGCAGATAAAAGTTTATTTGCCAGAGAAATACAATTTGATAAAGTAGATGCCAATCAAAAAATTTTTCTTTTTTGGAATTCTGTTGTATTTATTTGGCTGTAAATCAGATGTGCAACCTAAGCCCAAAGCTTATTTAAGATTAACATATGAAAGACCAAATTACAAGATAATTAAGACAGCATCTAACTTTTCATTTCAACACAATCTTTCGGCAAAATTAAAAATCAGTAAAAATAAATCTCTACAACTGATGTATCCGGATATGAAAGCAACGCTTTACATGAATTATAATTCTGTTCGGGAAAATATTGATTCTCTTTTAAATGATGCATATCAACTTCCTTTTAAACATATTTCAAAAGCAGAATCAATACCTGAAAAAATATTCATAAATGATGAGAAAAAAGTTTATGGAACACTTTTTTCAGTTGTGGGTGACGCTGCATCTCAATTTCAATTTTTTTTAACTGATAGTGTAAACCATTTTTTAGTGGGTTCAGTTTATTTCTATGCTAGACCAAATTATGATTCTTTATTTCCAGCTATAAAATTCTTAGAAAAAGATTTATTTCATCTTATAGAAACTTTCGAGTGGAAATAACAGCATTACTTATTTTTAGTTTGGGAATTATATAGATTTAATTACTCCAAAAAAAAGATGCATTTTTGCATCGCTATGAATCTATCAATAAAAAAATGGTTGTACTTAATTATACTTTCAATTATTTGGGGAAGTTCCTATATTTTAATTAAAAAGGGGCTTTTAGGCCTTAACCCACTACAATTAGGATCTTTAAGAATAATTTTTACAACACTAATCTTATTTATTTTTGGGTGGAGTAAATTGAGTAAAATACCGAAAGACTCATGGAAATGGATTGCTTTGACCGGTTATTTTGGAACCTTTTTCCCTACATTTTTGTTTGCATATGCTGAGACAGCTATTGATTCTTCAGTAGCAGCAGTTCTCAATGGAATGACACCCTTATTTACTCTTTTGATAGGAATTACTTTTTTTAGAAGTGAATTAAAATTGAAAAAATTGTTTGGTATTTTAATTGGTTTTGTAGGGACATTAGTATTGGTTTCTAACGAATTCACAATCAATAATGGACCAAAAAGTTGGTATTCTTTTTTAGTTGTTTTAGCAGCCTTTTGTTATGCAATAAATGTAAACCTAATAAAATATAAACTAGAAGGTATATCTGCGCTTGCCATTGCTCTCGGTAATTTTATAGCTATTTTATTTCCAGCTATATTAATATTAATTTTTTCGAATTTCCCTTTGCAAGATGTCTTTATAGGGAAAACGGTGTCAATTTCAATTGGGTATGTTTTTATCCTGGCCTTCTTTGGCACTGCCCTTGCAAAAGTCATGTTCAACGATTTAGTTGCAATTTCATCTCCTGTTTTCTCAATTTCTATTACCTACTTACTACCAATTGTCGCAATTTTATGGGGTGTTTTGGACAACGAAATATTTACTTTTATTCAATGGATTGGGTGCGCTTTCATACTTTTGGGGGTATACCTAGTTACAGAAAATAAAAGGTTTAAGAATAAAAAAACACTTAAATGATTATTTAATACTTTTATAAAAAAATCACATGAAATTCCTATTTAGCTTTATTTCCTTTATGTTCATTTCACTTTCAGTTGCTCAAAAAAAGTATGATATAATTTTGAAATCCATTGAAAAAAGTACATCAAAATATGAAAATGTAGCAAACCAAATATGGTCTTTCGCAGAAGTAGGTTACCAGGAAGAACAAAGCAGTACTTTGCTACAAAAAACACTATTGGAAGAAGATTTTTCTATAGAAAATGAGGCAGCAAATATTCCGACAGCTTTTGTAGCTTCATACGGTACGGGTAGTCCAGTTATTGCTATTTTAGGAGAATATGATGCGCTACCAGGTCTTTCGCAACAAGCAGTACCCTATAAACTAAGTGCTAATGAAAAGGCAGGACATGCTTGTGGACACCATCTCTTTGGTACAGCTTCAGCCGCAGCTGCAATAGCAATTAAGAATTATATTAAAAATCAGAAAATATCAGGGACTATAAAATACTATGGTTGTCCTGCTGAAGAGGGAGGATCTGGTAAAGTTTACATGGTTAGAGAGGGTCTTTTTGATGATGTAGATATTGCTCTTCACTGGCATGCCTCAGACGAAAATTCAGCTAGTGCAGGAAAATCTCTAGCAAACAAAACTGCAAAATTTAGATTTTATGGTGTCTCTTCTCATGCTTCTGGGTCTCCTCAAAATGGACGCTCAGCTTTGGATGGTGTCGAAGCAATGAATAATATGGTTAATATGTTAAGGGAACACACAACTGAAAGTACAAGAATTCACTATGTTATAACCAAAGGCGGCAATGCGCCAAATGTTGTACCAGACTTTGCTGAAGTATACTATTACGCTAGACATGAAAAAAGAGATGAAGTTCAAAATATATTTAATAGAATTGTTAATGCAGCCAAAGGTGCAGCTATCGGAACTGAGACAACAATGGATTACGAGGTAATAAGCGGTGTTCATGAACTTTTACATATAGAAAGTTTGCAAAGAAGAATGCATGAAAATTTAGAAAAAATTGGAGGTTATTTTTATGATGAAAAAGAAAAAGCTTTCGCAGAAAAAATTTCTAAAACATTAGGATTGAAATTAAACACAAAGTATGTTGAAGGTGTTGTACCTTATGACCCAGAAGGGAAAGCCGGGGGTTCAACAGATGTAGGAGATGTTAGTTTTGCAGTTCCCACTGTTGGATTAAGAGCGGCAACTTGGGTGCCTGGAACTTCTGCTCATAGCTGGCAAGCAGTTGCAGCAGGAGGTACAAGTATTGGTATAAAGGGTATGATAGTTGCAGCAAAGACGCTTGCTTTAACTGGCATGCAGTTAATTGATGACCCTAAAGCAATTTTGCTAGCCAAAAAAGAGTTTATAAACCAGAGAGGACTTAATTTTAAATATATACCACTTTTAGGTAATAGAGAACCTGCTTTAGATTATAGAAATTAAATATCTGTTATGAAAAAAATTATTTTTAAAATTCTATTTCTTTTTTGCTCAATTTCATTTTCTCAAGTTTATAATTTTAATTCCCTAAGTAACGGGGAAAATATCACTCATAAAATAATGTTAGATGAAAATTATTTTGTTGAAACACAATATCTAACAAAAACTGCAGAATTCATATTAACTCGTGGAGGATATTACAATAAAACAGAGTCAAATATTTTTAAAGTTAATTTAGAATTCAATTCAAATTTTTCAAAAGACAGTCTTAAGTTATTAAGGATTGAAAAAAAAGTTTCCTGGATTAAATCTTTTGGAAAACCAATTGACTTAAATGGGAAATGGTTGATGGCGGGAAGAATAACTGATGAGGGAGAAAAAAGAAGAGACATTTCCACGCCAAGAAAAACAATGAAATTTTTGAAAAATGGGAATTTTCAATGGATTGCATTTAACGCTGAAACCTTTCAATTTTTTGGTTCAGGAGGTGGGACTTACTCTGCTGAAAATGGAATTTATACAGAAAATATTCAGTTTTTTTCACGAAACAATAATAGTGTTGGAAAAATTTTACCATTTAATTACAGTCTTAAAGGTGTTGATTGGCATCATTCAGGTAAGAGTAGCAAGGGAGATCCAATTTATGAAATTTGGACAAAAAGAATCGATTAATTACTTCACAAAAATTTACCTTTGAAGAGATATTTAAATCAGAATACTTTTTAAAACGACCATGATATCCAGTCAAGAATTAATAGATCTTTTAACAATTGATAGGAAAGAAAAGTACCACTTTGTAGGTCAAAATTATAAAACCGCCTGGGGCCGAGTCTTTGGGGGTCAGGTTCTTGGGCAATCACTTCATGCAGCCTATCAAACAGTTCCTAATAATCGAATTGCCCATTCTATGCACGGTTACTTTATTCTTGGAGGAGATGTTAATATACCGATCGATTATCATGTTGATGATATTCGAGATGGAAGGAGCTTTACAACAAGACGTGTAGTAGCGTTTCAAGAGGGTAAAGCCATTTTTAATATGGCTGCATCATTCCATATAAAAGAAGAAGGGGAAAATCATCAAATACAAATGCCAAATGTACTTACACCTGACTTACTATTAACAGATATTCAACAAGCAGAAGCATTACAAAAAAAAGACCCAATACGTTTTCAGAGATTAATGAAAGCACATCCACAAATTTTCGAATTTAAACCCGTCAATAAAGCCATTTATCTACAAACTAGAAATTCACTACCATTGGCTCATATTTGGTTTAGAATAAAAGATAAAATCACCGCAGATATTGCTCTTCAACAACAGATTTTAGCTTTCGCCTCGGATTATAGTCTTTTATTAACAGCAACTTTACCACACAGACAAAAAATTGTGGACTCAAAAATGTATTACGCAAGTTTGGACCATGCATTATGGTTTCACCGTGATTTTAAGATTGATGATTGGTTACTCTACGCAATAGAGAGTCCTAGTGCCTCTAATGCTAGAGGTTTTTCAAAAGGTAGTATTTTTGACCGAAAAGGGAAAATGATTGCTTCTGTAACTCAAGAAGGACTGATGCGTAAATTTAAATGAAGATGAGGTTAGTTAGTTTTTTAATTTTTTCTCTTAGCATATGCTTTATTAATAAATCCATTTCACAGGAATATGAAAAGGTCAATGGCTTATGGAATGCAGCTTTTGTGGATTTACCAATTTCAAAAAAAATAAGTTTTAGAACGGAATTTCATTCACGAACCATATCTTATTTTGGTATTTGGGATCAACAGCTCTTAAGACCTCAATTTTCATACAAATCATCAAAAAATGTATCATGGAGAGCAGGATATACATTAATTAAAAACTTTGATCAAGATAATACTGCTGATCCAAGGATAAGGAGAGAGCATAATATTTGGGAGCAGGTTGAATTTACTGCACCACTAAATAAATCTTCGTTTAGGACTTGGATTCGCCTTGAGCATAGATTTCAGGAGAATTTACCACTTCAAAAAAATAGAAGGTTAAAAACTTTTGACTTTTCAAGTAGACTTAGATTTAGATTGACTTATTCAAAAAATCTATCTAAAGAAGATGCTAAAACCACTTGGGACCTTATAATTTATGATGAGATCTTCTCATTGTTAAATACTCAGGGCATTCCTTATAAGTTCAACCAAAACTGGACTTTTCTTGGCTTCAACATAAAATTTAATAACAAGTTGAATGTTCTTACCGGCTTTCAAAAAAATACTATTCTTAAGGCATCTAGTAATTACTTAATTAATAGGTTTTGGAATACTATAATATTCTACAAAATTTAGCAAAGATCAGTTCTATAGATATAAATTTTAAGTGGACTTTATCTGATTAATTGGGTTTGTAATTAGATTTTAATTATAAACTAAAAGATTTTTTTATTTTTAGGTTAAATAGTAAAATCATGATAAAAGACAGTGCATGGAGACCATTGCCTGATTTTTTAACAATTGGCAATAGTAAAATCGAGGGATTAGGACTTTTTGCATTAAAAGATCTTCCTGAGGGTAAAGATTTAGGGATGACACATATTTTTGACAAAAGATTTAAAGACCAATATATAAGACTCCCTCTTGGAGCATTTATTAATCACCATGAAATACCAAATTGTGAAGCGATTTTTTCAGATTTTGATTCGGAAATAGGTAAGCTCAAACACATACGAATAATAACTTCCAAAAAAATAAACAAGGGAGAAGAAATTACAGTTAAGTATATAATAAACAAACTTAAAAATCCAAATTGGGAGCATGAATACGAAGCTACCCAATGATATATTTTAATACCACCTCAAAAATTTGTGCCAATACGATATCTGTTTTAAGTAATTACAATTTCTAAACAGAAATTATTTTCTGAATATAGATTATTTTTTAGTAACAAAATTTAATTTAAATTTTTTCTCATTCGTCAAAATTTTTGGAATTCTAGTATTATTAAATAGTATATTATTACCGAATTATTAATAACCTGTTAATTATTTATACTATTTTTTATTAAAAACATAATTAAAATAGTAAATTCTTATAAAGATTTTATTAAATTTACAATATCAATTCTTCGATAATGAATTGGTTTATGGTTATAGCCTTTGGGAATAATTCCCAAAGGCTTTTTTGTTAATCTATTTATTGAAAATTGAAATAGGTCTAAAATTTGTCGTAATTAAAAGAATCAATATTTAATTTTGAAAATGTATCATTTTTTTTTAGCTACAATGATTTACTTTGTTGGATCTGCTCAGATTTCTTACAAATCATTTAAGTTACCTAAATCAGTCTCAGAAACATCTGGACTTGAGACCTATGGTGACTATCTAATAACACATAATGATTCGGGTGACAAACCTAAACTTTATATAATTTCTAGAAATGGAGAAAAAATAATTGAGATAAAAATAAATAATATAGAAAATTATGATTGGGAGGATATTACCTCTGATTCAGATCATTTTTATATTGCTGATACTGGAAATAAATATGGAACAAGAGAAAATTTGAAAATCTACACTTTAAATAAAAATTTTATACCTAAGGGAACTATAGGAATTAGATATTCTAAACAGTCAAGTTACACAAGAAATAAAAAAAGTGAATTTGATGCTGAAAGTTTAGCTGTTGTGGGAGATGAACTGGTATTGTTCTCTAAAAATAGGAAAACATTGAAATCAGAAATATATGCTTTCCCCAAAAAAAAAGGTAATTATATTCTAAAACCAAAGGCAATAATTAATTCGCGAGCCCTTATTACAAGTGCAGATTATGACCATATCAATGACCTTATGGTCTTAACAGGATATAGTTTAAAGGGTGATCAATTTCTTTTTAAAATAAATAATTTTAAAGGGAATGGCTTTAAAAACTTGAAGCTTGACCGATATAAAATACCAGTTGAAAATGCCCAGATTGAAGCTATAAAAATAATTAATCAAAAAGAGTTTTGGGTTAGTTCTGAAAGTGAAGAGCAAAACACGCCCAGACTATTTCGTATTAAAATAGAATCTGAATAATTTCTATTTAGTCATCTTGAATCAAACAAAATTTTTATAATAAATTGCGATCAATAAAAATTTAAAAATTAATGGGTGGGAAGCGTGAAATTAGTTTAAAAATAAGAAAAATACACCGCTATTTGGGAGTATTCATTGGATTACAGTTTTTAGCGTGGACTGTATCGGGTCTTTATTTTAGCTGGACTGATATAGATGAAATTCATGGAGATCAGTTTAAAAGAGAGTCTGTGCCAAAAAAGAGTTTATATTCTAATCTTATTTCTTTCGATAGTATTCCAGTAAATGTTGGAAAGCTTAATTTGGTATCAATTGACAATCAACCATATTATTGGATCAATGAACAATTACTTTATGACGCTCTAGATGGAACTTTAAAAAAAAATATTTCAGAAAAAGAAGCCATAAGTGTTGCAAAACAAAACTTGATTGAGGGTCTTAAAGTAGATCATGTTGAATTATTAAAAACTACTGATTCTCATCATGAGTATAGAGGTCAGAAACTACCAGTTTATGCAATCCATTATGATCATCCTGATCTATTAGTTGCATACGTAGATGCAAAGAGTGGTATTTTTAAAAAAATACGTCACGAAAGTTGGCGATGGTTTGACTTTCTTTGGATGGGACACACAATGGATTATAACGGAAGAGATAATTTTAACAATTTATTACTCCGGATTTTTTCACTTTTCGGGTTATTTACAGTCATTAGTGGATTTTTACTTTGGGGAACTAGCTCCCCAACTCTAAAAAGAATATTAAAATGATAATATCGTGAGAATTATTTGGGCCCTTTTGTTGATTTGCTCAATAAATGTAAAATCTCAGGATATTCATTTTTCAAATGTTATCAAATCCCTTGGATTTGGATCTTGTAATCGTACAGATTTAAACCAGAAAATTTGGGATGTAATAGCAAATCAGTCAATGAATGCTTGGGTTTGGTTAGGAGATATAGTATATGCTGAAGAGGAGAATATGGAAGACCTTGCTTTAAAATATTCAATTCAAAAATCATTACCGGCTTATAGAAAATTATCATCTAATACAAATATATTTGGGGTTTGGGATGATCACGATTTTGGAAAAAATGATGGTGGAAGTGGATTTAAAAAAAAACAAATAAGTAGAGATCTGTTATTTGATTTTTTAGATTTGCCCACTGATCATCCAGCGAGGGCCAGAAATGGTGCTTATCAAAGTTATTGTTATGGAGTTCAAAGAAATAAAGTATGCCTTTACCTTTTAGATGTAAGATATTTTAAAGAGGAATACGAAAAAGATTTAGGTTTAAAACAGCGCTATAAAAAAAATAATGGGAGTTTACTGGGAGAACAACAATGGCGATGGTTGGAGAAAGAATTATTGAAAAATTGTGCAGAGGTAAATTTATTTGCAGGAGGGATACAATTAATTTCTTCTGAACACCCATATGAGAAATGGGCAAACTTTCCAAAAGCCAGGCAGCGCCTATTTGACATACTAAAAATAAATAAAATAAAAAATCCTATATATTTGAGTGGTGATCGTCATTTTGCTGAGGTTTCTATTGTTGAACTTCTTCCAAATTACAAACTTTACGATATAACTTCAAGCGGTTTAACTCATTCATATGAAGGGTTGGAAGAAGAATTTAATTCTAAGAGAATAAGCCCATTAATTACATCAAAAAATTTTGGGATGATAAAGTGGAATTGGGATACTAGAAAAATTGCTTTACAAATTTATAATATTGAAGGAAGGATTTTGTATGAGAAAACACTTAAAATTCAATAATCTATTTTTATTTTCTTCAATTTTAAATATTAATTTTAGCTAATGGAAAACATATCCTTTGTTTTGTTCTTTGTTGCTTTAGCATCATCATTATTTTTTCTTTACAGGAGCAGAAATTCGTTAAGCAAATTTTTACTTGATGAACTAAGAGGTCAACTTCAAAAAGAGTTTCTATTTAACAGAGAAGAACTCTCAAAAAATTTGCATGAAAATCGAATTGAGCTTACTCAAAGCCTTCAAAGCTTAAATGATACTATTTTAAAAAAAGCAAAAGATGATCGTGATGAATTAAGGAAAACACTGAAAGAATTTGAATCTAGTTTTGTAAAAAATGTTGAGACATTTAATACAGTCCAAAAAGAGAAGTTCGATCAGATGAAATTTAAACAAGACGAGATGATTAAAACAACTGAAATTCGTTTAGAAAGAATGCGAGAAACAGTTGATGAAAAGCTTCATAAAACACTTGAAGAGCGCCTTGGGAAATCATTTGAAATGGTCACCAAACAATTATTAGTTGTTCAAAAAGGATTAGGTGAGATGCAAAATATTGCTTCTGGAGTTGGAGATTTAAAAAAAGTACTGAGTAATGTAAAAACTCGTGGAGTTTTGGGAGAAATTCAATTAGGGAATATTTTAGAAGAAATTATGACTCCAGATCAGTATGACAAAAACGTAAAAACAAAAAAAGGATCTGATTTCCAAGTTGAATTTGCTATAAAATTACCCGGGCGGAACAAAACTGATAATCCAGTCTATTTGCCTATTGACGCAAAGTTTCCACAAGAAGATTATATAAGGCTTCAAAATGCTTATGAAGCAGGTGACCCTGTCGCGGTAGAATTATCTTTGAAAGCTATTCTTCAGTCAGTAAAAAAATTTGCTAAAGACATTTCGACGAAATATATCGATCCTCCAAACACAACCGATTTTGGAATAATGTTTCTACCAATTGAAGGTTTATTTGCAGAGGTGGTAAGACAACCAGACATGATTGCTTTGCTACAAAGAGAGTACAAAATCGTTGTTACTGGACCTACAACCCTTGCTGCTATGCTAAATAGTCTTCAAATGGGTTTCAAAACTTTAGCTATTCAAAAAAGAAGTAGCGAAGTTTGGAATGTACTAGCAGCAGTAAAAAAAGAATTTAATTCTTTTGGAGGAGTTTTGGAGAAGGCACAGAAAAAAATCAACGAGGCTAATCAAGAGATTGAAACTTTAGTTGGTACAAGAACAAGAATTATGCAATCCAAACTCAAAAATGTAGAACAGCTTAAAGAAAATAATTCAGAAAAAGAGTCAACAAATAACTTGATTGATTTAAAGGATAAATAGTAATCTAGGGATGTACAAGTAATTTAGAGGCTTATCTAAATACGAAACCCCAAATACTTTTGGGGTTAAAAGTGGTACCTCCAGGAATCGAACCAGGGACACAAGGATTTTCAGTCCTTTGCTCTACCAACTGAGCTAAGGTACCATTAACGGAATTCAAACAAATATAAAGGGCTTTTGAATTCTCACAAAAACATTTCACTAATTTTCTTTGTAATTTTACGCGAAGAAATAACTAATAATGCATTTGGTTATAGACTTAGGTAATAGTAAGATCAAATTTTTTGTATTTCAAGAAAGCAGAATTTTATATAGAGCATTTGAGCCTGTACTTAAATGGGAAAATACTCTAAAACAGATACAAAAAAAATATCCTACTATATCGAATTGTATAATATCTGATGTTAATGGCTCAATTACAAATGACCTGAAAAAAAGTCTAGGATCAATTTCAGTTCTTTTTTGTTCTTCTAAACTAAAACTTCCATTCAGAACACTTTATAAACCAAAAAAACAATTAGGTGCAGATCGAATAGCTTTATTATCAGCTTGTATTTTAGATTACCCTAAAAAAAATGTTTTTGTAATAGATTTAGGGACTTGTATTACTTATGATTTTATTGATAAGAAAAGTCTTCATCATGGAGGTGCAATTAGCCCCGGATTTAAAATGCGTTACAAGTCTTTAAATTTCTACACAGGGAGTTTACCCTTGTTAAATCCAAAAATTAGCAAGAAATTTTTGGGGGATTCAACTAAAAGCTCTATTCATACCGGAGTTACTAATGGTATAATAGCTGAAATTAATGAGCATATTTGCTATCATAAAAATAGATTTGAGGAACTTACTGTAGTTTTTTCAGGAGGAGATGCTCTGAGGTTGTCAAAACCATTTAAAAATATGATATTTGCAGACACAAATTTTCTAGCTAAAGGATTGAATTTCATTTTAGTAAGTAATTTAAGTTGATGATTCGAAAAACATTAATGTTATTTATTTTGATTTCGGCCAATATAGTTGGACAAAATAACTCAGCATCTCCCTATTCTTCAGCTGGGTTGGGAGAAGATAGTTTTAATGGCACACAGGCCACAAGGCACATGGGAGGACTAGACGTTTTAACAGACTCAATTCATGCAAATCTTTTAAATCCTGCTAGCTATGCATTTTTAAAATTTACTACTTATTCAGTTGGAGTAAATTATACGAATAATAATCTGGCGTCAGTTTCAGAGTCAAAAAACATCGAATTAGCAGCTTTAGATTATTTATCAGTCAGTATCCCAACCAAAAATTTTAGTTTTGGTTTTGGGATAGTTCCTTTTTCATCAGTAGGATATCGTATTCAATCAATTACTGAAAACGAAAATCAAAATATTTTTAATAGATATGAAGGCTCAGGAGGACTCAATAGAGCATACTTTTCTCTGGGTATTCCTATTACAAAGTATTTTGCTTTGGGATCGACAGTAAATTATAATTTTGGGAGTTTATTTTATAGAACTGGCCAATACATTGATGAAGTTGATAATGGGACTTTTGTCACGTATGATTCGAGCGTTTCGGGTTTTAGTTATCAGTTTTCTGCTCAAGCTATAATTCCTGTAGGTAAAAAATTTAGTACACAGCTAATGTTTTCTTATCAACCATTGGGATCTTTAGATTCTCAAAATAGTAAAATTTATTACACTCAGTCTATTTCTAGACAAACCATTATTGAATTTACTGAAGTTAATTTGTCTTCTTCTGGACTTGAAAAAACTAATTTAGATGTTTCCCCAACCACTAGCTCAGGATTTGGCTTTGGTAAAAACAAAAAATGGTTTTTAGGGATTCAATATGACTTCACAAAATCTTCAGATTTCAAAAATCTATTTTTTGAAAGAAGAAATATATCTTACAAAGATTCACAAAAATGGATATTTGGGGGCTATTTTATTCCAAACTATTCTTCATTTACTAGTTTTTGGAAAAGGGTAGTATATCGCTTTGGTTTTAGAACTGAACAACTGAGCACAATAGTTAATAATTTACCAATGAAGGAGACTGGGATTTCTTTTGGACTAGGTTTACCATTAGCAGGCCTATCCAATGCAAACGTTGGTTTTGAATTAAGTCAAAGAGGAACAAAGGAATTGGGAATGGTTAAAGAAACTATTGCTTCATTAAGAATAGGGCTATCTTTGAATGACATATGGTTTATAAAAAGAAGGTATAACTAAAATTATTAATAAATTTAAATTTTTTGTATTTATAATGATAAATTCTTGCGAAGTCACTAAATTTTATTAAGATTTAAATAGATTATGTGTAATTTTTTCAAGAGATTTTATATTTGTTAAAACTTTATTAAGATGAACAAACTACAATTTTTCACAACTTTTATTATTGGACTATCTGTATTTAAATTGTCATATTCTCAGGATAATTCGGCTTGTATGCAAGATTTATCAATCTTTGCTGAATATGTCAAAGTAAAAAATTATGATGCAGCAATAGAGCCTTGGATCAAAGTCAGAGAAAATTGTCCAGACCTTAATGCAGCAATTTATACTTATGGTGAACGAATCATAAAAAATAATATAAAGAATGGAAATGCTGATCTTGTTGAATCTTCCAAAAAAGAATTAATAAAGCTTTATGATGAATGGATTCAATATTTTCCAAAAAACAAAAATAAAAGTATTATTGGTGATGTAATAGGTAAAAAAGCCCAAGCCCTTCTTGACTATAATATGGCTGATTTAAAAAAAATCTATTCAACATTTGACGAGGCTTTTACTAAAGATGCAACAAGTTTTACAAATCCAAAGTTTTTGTATAATTATTTTAAAACACTTTATGATTTATATAAATCTGGCGATAATCAAGTTAGCATGGAGATGCTAATAAATAAATATGAAGAAGTTTCAGAAAAATTTGATCTAGAAACAGTTGCATTGGCAAAAAAACTTGATGTTATATTGAAAAAAGAAGATGAAGGTAAACCTCTAACAAGTAGGGAGCAAAGAAGAAAACGAATCTATAACATAAATTCTAAGGCGATAGGGACTTATTTATCCAACTTAGACGCAATTATTGCAAAAGAAGCAACTTGTGAAAATTTAATACCTCTATACAAAAGAAATTTTGGAGAATTTAAAGAAGATTCGGTGTGGTTGAAGCGAGCAGCTAGCCGAATGGATAGCAAAGAATGTTCAGATGATCCTTTTTTTGTTACGCTTGTTGAGGCATTACATTCGCTTGATCCGTCAGCAGATTCAGCATATTATCTTGGTCTACTTAATGATAAAAGAGGAAATGCTAACGAGGCACTTAAATATTACGAAGAATCAATTTCATTAGAAACTGATAATTACAAAAAAGCCAAAATCCTCCTCAAAATCGCCAATAAATTTAAGTTGGCTGGTAGGAAAACCTCCGCACGAAACTATGCTAATAAAGCCTTGGGCTTTCAACCTTCTCTAGGAAGAGCATATTTATTAATTGCCAATATGTATGCTGACAGTGCAAATGATTGTGGAGATTCTCAATTTAACAAAAGAGCAGTTTATTGGTTGGCTGCAGACATAGCAAAAAAAGCTGCTAGTGTAGATAATTCTCTTTCTAAAATTGCAAAAAAAACGGCTGACAGTTATAGAGGTAGAGCTCCAAGTAAAACTGATATTTTCACTGAGGGGAATGAGGGGACAATAATTAAATTTGATTGTTGGATAAACAGGACAGTTACAGTACCAAAGCTTTAACCCAAGTTGGAAAGCAACTTTTTTTTTAGGGTAGTTAAATTCATTTTTGTAATGTTACTTTCTTGTGAGGATAATACCCAAGTACTTATGGAGATTAATGCTGATAGGCAGGATCCTTTGGGTGTAGCTACAAATATTAGAATGGTTTATAGTGACTCTTTAAAAATACAGGCTATTTTAACTGCTCCTAAGCACCTGGATTATTCAAATTTAGAATTTAAATTTGCAGAATTTCCAGAAGGCCTAGAGGTGTTATTTTTCGATAAATTAGGAAATCAAAATAAAGTTATCGCTGATTATGGGATTTTATACACAGAAACTAAACTAATTGATTTAAAAGGTAATGTTGAGCTGAAATCTTATAACGGGTCATTATTAAAAACAAATCAACTTTACTGGGATTCTGAGAATGAATGGTTATTTACTGAGCAGGAATTTACATTTCAGGACGAAAAGTATGATTTTAATGCTAAGAGATTAGATGGCAATAAAGATTTCAGTAAATTTTTAACTGGAAATCTTATCGGTACAGTTTCTGTTTCTGATGAACAAGATACTTTATCAAAAAAAGAATGAGAACGTACAAAATTTCTGAAATATTGTATTGGGTTATAGCTGGAATTTCAATTTTTAAGACTATTTCACTATGGAATGTAAATAGCACAAGGGCTTATTACTTTTTGGGATTCGCAATTTTATCAGTTTTGATGGCACTTTTCCGAAGACATTTCAGAAAAAAATTTAACAATCGGAACAATACTTCGTAATGATTTTTTCTGACATAGTAATTTTGATATGTTTAATATTTTCAGCTTTTTTTTCTGGCATGGAAATCGCTTTTGTTTCTTCAAACCGTATTTATCTAGAAATTGAAAAATCACAAAGAAGCTATACCTCTAGAGTATTGAGAAATATAACCAAAAAGCCTTCTCGATTTATAGCAACAATGCTTCTTGGCAATAATATTGCACTCGTTGTTTATGGAATTTTTGCAGGAGAAAGAATTTTACAATTCTTTTTTTCAGACAGCATATTAATTGGTCAAGATCCTAGTATTATAATTGTTTTTTATCAGACATTGATTTCTACTATTGTTATCCTTCTTACGGCAGAGTTTTTGCCTAAGGTTTTCTTCCAAATTTATGCGAATTTAAGTGTAAAGATTTTTGCTACTCCAATAGCTTTTTTTTATTACTTATTTTTCCCAATAACATACTTAATTATAAAATTTACTGATATTGTTTTAAAAAGGTTTTTAAAAACAGAATCGGATCAAATTCAACTTTCTTTTTCCAAAGTAGAATTGGGGAACTATATTGAGGAACAATTAGAGTCAACTGATGATAAGGAAAGTTTAGATTCTGAAATTCAGATTTTTCAAAATGCTCTAGATTTTTCAGAAGTTAAGGCAAAAGAAGCTATGGTCCCTAGAGCTGAACTTGTAGCAGTTGAAGAAAATACACCAATTAGTGAGATCAAAGATCTTTTTATTGAAACAGGTTTTTCTAAAATACCAGTTTACAAAAATACAATTGATAAAATTTTGGGATATGTTCATGTTTTTGATATGTTAAAGAATCCAAAATCACTTCAAAATATACTCTTACCTTTAGCCTATGTGCCTGAAAGCATGCTAATTAACGATGTTTTGAAGATTTTAACACGTCAGCAAAAAAGTATATCTGTTGTAATTGACGAATATGGAGGTATTTCTGGTATAATTACTGTTGAGGATATTGTGGAAGAACTTTTTGGTGAAATTGAAGATGAGTATGATTCTGTAAATCATGTTGAAAAAAAATTAAGCACTTCAACGTTTAATTTTTCTGCTCGTTTAGAAGTAGACTACATAAATCAGAAATATGGCTTATCTCTTCCTGAAACCGAGTTCTATGAGACAATAGGCGGTTTGGTAGCTTACAACACAGGTGAGATTCCCAAAAAAGGTGAGCAAATTAAAATATCACCTTATACTTTAACAATAAAAAAAGTCTCCGCAACCAAAATTGAGGAGGTAATTATAACTGAAATGAATGAGATTTAAAAAGGATTCAATTATATACACCTTTAAAATTACATTAAGAGACTTTCTTAATTCGATGGAAAAGACTAATTTCATCCACCATTAAAAAATAGTTTATGGCCATTTTAGGGAAAATTAGAGAGCGCTCCATTTTTTTGATTTTAGTTATAGGGATGGCCCTCTTCGCGTTTGTAATTTCTGGGGTAATTGACGGCAATTCTCAAAATACTAGTTTATCTGAACCCATAGGTGTAATAAATGATGAAAAAATTGAATCAGATTTTTTTCGTCAAATGGTAGAGCAAACTCAAAGAACATACAATTTCTCTACTATTAAATCTTTAAATCTGGTATGGGATCAAACTTTACGAAATACAATTTTTAAGCAAGAATTTGAAAAACTTGGGATAGACGCTGGTAAGGATCAGTTAGAGCAAATAATTTCATCAGATGACAACTTAATAAATAATCCAAATTTTCAAAATGAGTCTGGTTTTTTTGACTTCCAAATATTCTCAGATTATATTGCTCAATTGAAAACTCAAAATCCTGCGGCATACGAAAATTGGAAATTTCAGGAGAAAAGTATAATTAGTGTTGCAAAACAAAAAATTTATCTTGACTTAATTAAGGCTAGCACATCTATGACTATTGCCGAAGCAAAAGACCATTATCACCTAGAAAATGACAATGTAAACATCAAGTATGCTTTTATTCCTTATGATATTATCGAGGATAGTGTTATAAAAATAAATGACAATGAAGTTGCTAAGTATATAAGAGATAATAAGTTAAAATATGAAAAAGACAAAAGTACAAGCATCCAGCTTGTCACTTTCGAAGATGTACCTACTGAGGATGACTTACGTGAAATAAGATCACGATTAGATGCTTTAAAATCAAAACAAACTGTATATAATGAAGTTTTAAAATTAACTGATACTATAGAAGGGTTTAAACAGATTGATGATATTGCAGAATTTATTGATCAATATTCAGAGGTTCCCTTTGATTCTATATATAAACCTCGAGGAAGATTCAATAATGAATATGCAGACATTTTATTTGGCTTGGAAAAGGGAGAGGTTTTTGGACCATACAGAGACAATAATGATTTCAAGCTTTCAAAGCTTATTGACATTAAAAAAAATGCATCAATTAGAGCCAGTCACATTTTAATTTCTTACAAAGGTGCAACTAGAGCAAACACAAATGTTTCTAGAACAGAAAAAGAAGCTAAGAATTTAGCTAATCGTGTTTATAGAGAAGCAAGAAGGTCTTCAACTGACTTTACAGAACTTGCAATGAAATATTCTGATGGTCCAACTAAAAATAGTGGTGGTGATCTAGGATTTTTTCAACAGGGACAAATGGCAGAGGAATTCTTCACTTTCGCAAATACAAATAGAGTTGGAAAACTAGGAATCGTAAAAACAGAATTTGGATATCATATAATTAAAATTACTGATAAAGATGATTTAGCTTTAATTGCTGACGTTGTTATAAAAGCGGTACCCTCTGACAAAACATCAAATGAAGTATTTAGAAAAGCAACTCAATTTGAAATGGAAAGCAAAAATAATAAAGATTTTGCCAAAATTGCACAAAATAATAATTACAAAATTCGTACTGTAAGTCAAATAAGTGAGTTGGAAGAAAACTTGCCAGGATTACCCAAGCAGCGAAATATTGTTCGTTGGACCTTTGAAGAGAACTCAAGAATAGGAGATGTAAAAAGATTTACAATAAATAGTGGAGGATACGTTGTTGTTCAGATTACCGAAAAAATAGATAAGGGACTTTCATCAATTGAAAATGTTGGGGAAGAAGTAAGAAAAATTATTTCTAAAAAAAAGAAAGAGGTTATAATAAAAAATCGTTATAAAGACATACAAAGTTTAGATTCTTTTTCCAAAGAGGATAAAGTAATTATCGAAACGGCTTCAGCTATTAATCAAAAAAATCCAACAATTCCAGCTACTGGTAATGAGCCATTTGTAGTTGGTACTGCGTTTGCTTTAAATGAGGGAAAAACTTCTAGTCTTATTGCTGGTGAAAATGGAGTTTATATGGTTTTCTTATTGAAAAAGAATATTGTACCCGATTTGGATGATTATTCTAGTTATTCCAAACTAATTCTTAAAAATTCTAGCCAAAATTTAGCTGAAAACATATTTAACGCCTTAAAGTCGGTAGCTAATATTGAAGATAATAGGGCACAGTATTATTAGAGACACATCTGACGGTAAGGAATAATAGTTGTGAATCCCTTATCATAGAAATATCTCATTTCTGACCTATCTCCAGTAGCTAATAAAAAATCACCGCCCCAAGCTCCTAAACTTTTAATAGCGCCATTAAAGTCAGGAAATAAGTCTTTCTTGATGGGATTCTTTTTGAGTAATTTTCCTATCAAAAATTCATGTTGAGTTATCAATTCCTCAAAGGCACTTAGTTTTTTTGTTTGTGCAATTTTATCAGTTAGAGTATTTAATTTAGATATGATAGAACGGGTAACTAATTTTAAATCAAAATTTTTAACGGCATTCTGGCTATTCATTTTCTTATTTAGATTTACAAAAAATAATTTATCCTTGAAAGATGGTGAAAAATTAATTTTTTGAATGATAGGCTTGTTAGAATTGCGTGTGAAAAAAATCGGACCTTTAGCCAAGCCACATGCTATATCGTATCCACTTCCACCAAATGAAGATTCACACAAACTATAAGGATTTATTTTAGCCCACAAAGCTATGTTTGAAATAAGTGTTGAGGAACTCCCAAGGCCCCAATTAAAATCAAATTCAAGAGAAGTTTTTACTTCGCCTCCAAAATTTAAAAATGACTTATTTAGACTTTTCGCAATATTTAAAATATTTTGGAGACGTTTCGCAATTAAAGAGTCTGAAGTTTCTTTTATTTTTATTTCAGGGATAATAAAAGTCGCTTCAAACCATAAAGAATTTTGATAATCATAACTTTTCCAAGATAAAATTCTTGTATTATTTTTTTTAAATTCTAGATTTTGTCCTTTTTTGCATGGTAATGCTAATGCTTTAGCACCTCCCAAAACACCATATTCAGATGTAAGTAATAATTTACCATTACTAAAATATGAATTCATTTAAAGGTGTTTTTATTTAAAAATTTTTCAACTGCATCTACAGATATTGATTTTTCTTCAAAATATTTTAAAGCAGCCAATTTTTCATTTTCATTCGCCTGAAGCTGATTTAGTATGTTAGTTAAATGCATTTTCATATGGCCTTTTTGTATACCAGATGTAATTAGAGAACGAAGAGCAGCAAAATTTTGAGCTAAACCTGCTACAGCGACTATTTCCATTAATTCTTCTGCACTAGGATTACCTAACAACTCTAGACACCAATTAGCCATTGGATGAAGTTTTGTAAGTCCGCCGACAGTACCTAATGAAATTGGTAGGGTAAGTTCCATACAGAATTTTTCATCCTTTATGTAAG
The DNA here is from genome assembly GCA_003130815.1 of Bacteroidetes bacterium SCGC AAA795-G10. Taxonomy (GTDB): domain Bacteria; phylum Bacteroidota; class Bacteroidia; order Flavobacteriales; family Flavobacteriaceae; genus MS024-2A. The sequence continues at coordinate 767,586 of QFDA01000001.1, forward strand.
CGTTACTTAATGATTTATATTCGCCAGAGCGAGCAGCATACGCGTGTACTCCTGCTTCAATAGCTCTAAAATCGTTCCCGGTAGCAATTATTAATGCATCAACTCCATTCATTATACCCTTGTTGTGAGTAACAGCCCTGTATGGTTCAATATTTGCAATTTCAACAGCATTAATAAAACGCTTTGCATAATCAATTCCCTTACTACCATTTTTATTAAGTATAAAATTTTCAACCCTACAACTTATTGAAGCGCGCACGATACATTCAGGGGTATAATTTGAAAGTATACTCATAATTATCTCCAACCTTTTATTTGTTTTTTTAGAAAGATTCTCTTTTTCAGAAAGGGCAAGAAATTTTTTAGCAACTTGTTCAAGACAGGAATTAATAAAATTAGCACCCATCGCATTATCAGTTTTAAAACGCAAATGGAGCTGAAAGTAGTTATTCATTCTATTGGTTTTATCAACAAGTTCGATGCTCTGAATCCCTCCACCACGCCTGTCCATTTTTTTTGTTAGACTATCAGTACTTCTTAATAATTCTTCTTTTTTACTGATAAAAAAATCATGTAACTTTTTTGAGTCACCATAAAATAAAAAATGCACTTGGCCCACTTTTACAGTTTCAATTATTTCTGTTTTAAATCCTCCACGTGTACTCCAAAATTTTGCTGAATTTCCAGCTGCAGCTACTACTGAACTTTCTTCTATTGCCATTGGCAAGGAGTAAAATTTATCGTTTATTAAAAAATTTGGAGCGACACCAAGAGGTATATAGAAATTAGAAATGGTATTTTCTATAAATTCATCGTGGCTTTTTTGTAATTCTGAGTCGTTATTCCAATATTGCTCAAGTCTTTTCTTAGCCAGTTTTGTATCTTTAAAATGAGTTTTAGTAATCCAATCTATTTTTTCAGATTTTGATAATTTAGAAAAGCCTTCGATAACTTTGCCCATTAAAAACTTTTTAATAAAGATACTGAATTTCAATCCCTTCTAAGATTAAGGTTACACCATTTTTCATAAATTGCTTGAAAAAATTATGAGAGCATATCATTTTTTATTAAAATTATTTTCTGAAAAAATTTATGAGATTTTCATCAATTGTAAACCTCAATATTTGCTAATTTTCTTAATCAATTTTTTTTTTATTAATGCACAAAATTCGATTCTAGATTTTGGGGAATTGTGGCAAGGAAAGTTCGAACCTGAAAGGTTAGAAATGATTAGATCTATGAATGATGGAGTGCATTACACAGTAATAGAACAGGAAAAAAATTCAACAAAAATAGTTTCCTACTCATATGAAAAGGCAAAAGAAAAAAATATAGTTTTTGATTCAAGTCAGTTTTCAGAGATATTAGAAATTTCAGATTATTCCTTTTCTAAAGATGAAAATAAGGTTTTACTTGAAACAAATAAAGATCAGATTTATAGAAGGTCAAAACAAGCATTTTATTGGGTTTATAACCTAAAGACTAAAAAATTAGATAAAGTATTCAATGAGAAAATTCAAGAGCCACTTCTCTCTCCTGATGGAGTTAAAGTTGCTTTTGTATTTAAAAGAAATCTTTTTGTAAAAAATTTAAATACTCAAAAAATTTCACAAATAACCTTTGATGGTGACTATCAAACAATAAATGGAATTACTGATTGGGTGTATGAGGAGGAGTTTGGTTTTGTAAGAGCATTTGATTGGAGTAAGGATTCAAATCATATTGCATATATGCGATTTGATGAATCAAAGGTTCCATTATTCTCAATGGATGTTTATGGGAGAGAAACTTATCCTTTTCCATACATGTTCAGATATCCAAAAGCTGGAGAAGAAAATTCAACTATAACACTGTATACCTTTAACTTGCAGAGTGGCTCAAAAGAAACTATTCCATTTCAAGATAAGCCTTACTATATACCGAGAATTAAATTTGAAGGTGGAGAAAAAAGTTTAATTATACAGACATTAAATAGACATCAAAATGATCTAAAACTATGGCGATGGGATATAGAAAAAAAAGAGTTTCAACTTTTATTAAGGGAGCAGGATAAAGCCTATGTAAGCATTTATGATGACCTTATTTTTTTGGAAGATAACAGCTTTCTATGGACAAGTGAGCGGGATGGCTACAAACACATTTATCATTATGATAAAAATGGAAAATTACTAAAACAACTTACTAATGGTAATTGGGAAGTAACATCATTATATACATTTAATCCAAATACTAAAGAAGTTTACTATCAGTCAGTAGAAGGAAGTTCGATTGAAAGAGGAATTTATGCTATTAAACTCTCAGGAGAGGGTAAAAGAAAACTACAACCTAGTAAAGGGACTAATGGAGCAACGTTCAGTAAACAAGGCACCTATTACATACACTCATATTCCGATGAAAAGACACCTCCTTTATATTCATTATATAAGACAAAAAATAATAAAATTGTTAGAGAATTACTTGAAAATTCTCAACTTCTAAACACTTTGAAACCGTTTAATTTTTCTAATAAAGAATTTTCAAAAATTGAAATTAATGGGAATGAATTGAATACATGGATTATTAAACCTAGAAATTTTAATCCAAAAAAAAAGTACCCATTGCTTATGTTCCAATACTCTGGACCAGGCTCCCAACAGGTTGCAAATAGGTGGGGAGATCCTAGAACACTTTGGCACAAATATCTCGCTAATCAGGGATATATAATAGCATGTGTAGATGGAATAGGAACAGGTTATAAAGGAGCTAAATTTAAAAAATCTACATACTTAAATTTAGTCAAATTTGAGGCATTAGATCAAATTGATGTTGCTAAATATTTTGGTTCCTTACCTTATATTGATAATAAAAGAATAGGAATATGGGGATGGAGTTTTGGTGGACATATGGCAGCACATTGTTTGTTAACAGGAAAAGAAATATTTTCGCTTGCCATAGCTGTTGCACCAGTTACAAACTGGCGTTTTTATGATACTATATATACAGAAAGATTTTTAAGAACACCGCAAGAAAATCCAGAAGGGTATGATTTTAACTCTCCTCTAAATTATGCTGATCAATTAGAGGGTAAATTTCTTATTATCCATGGTTCTGGGGATGATAATGTTCATGTTCAAAATACTATGCGTATGGTTGAGGAATTAATACAATCAGATAAACAATTTGAATGGATGATTTATCCAGATAAAAATCATGGTATATATGGTGGGAATACTAGAAAGCACCTCTACAAAAAGATGACAAATTTTATTCTTCAAAATTTATAATATAGTATTTACACAAATTATGATTGAAAATAAAAAATTAATTGAACCTAAGTTAACTTTTGGACATCCTCCAGGACTTTATGTTTTATTTTTTACTGAATTATGGGAGCGATTTTCTTATTATGGTATGAGGGCTTTGTTTACACTTTTTCTTGTAGCTAAAACGGATTCTGAAAATCCAGGATTTGGATGGACTAATTCAGAAGCTATTGCCCTTTATGGATGGTATACTATGCTGGTTTACTTAGCATCTTTACCAGGTGGATGGATTGCGGATAAAATATTAGGTCAAAAGAAAACAGTAATGTTAGGTGGTATTTTACTTTGTATTGGACATACAATTTTGGCTTTTGATAACGAGCTTAGTTTTTATTTAGGGTGTTTTTTTGTCATTTTAGGTGTAGGAGGTCTCAAACCAAATATTTCTAGTATGGTCGGAGGTCTATATCAAAAAGGAGACGAAAGAAGGGACCTAGGATTTTACATTTTTTACATGGGGATTAATATTGGTGGATTCGCAGCACCTATTTTATGTGGATGGGTAGGAGAGACATATAATTGGCATTATGGTTTTGGTTTAGCAGCAATTGGAATGTTTTTTGGGCAATTAACTTATTTTTATGGGCAGAGATATTTAGTAGGAGTAGGAGATTTTATTGGCAAAAGCTCTCATCCTGATAATAAATTAATAAAGCATAAACTCACTCAAGTTGAGAAGGACAGGATAAAAGTTTTACTAATCTCTTTTTTATTAATAATTATTTTTTGGGGTGCTTTTGAACAAGCAGGTGGATTAATGAATCTTTATGCAAAACAAAAAACAGATCGGATGCTTTTGGGGATTGAAATTCCAGCTTCATGGTTTCAATCTCTAAATTCGTTTTTTATAATTACTCTTGCTGTTTCTGTGGGAGGATTTTGGATGCGATGGAAATTAAAAGGTAAAGAAGCATCGTCATTATATAAAATTGCAATAGGAATTTTGATTATGGGATTGGGTTTTATGTTTATGCGCTTTGCTTCGTCAGATTATGAGGTTTATGGTAAATCGGCTATGTATTGGCTAGTATTAGCCTATTTGTTTCATACAATTGGAGAATTGTGTGCCTCACCTGTATCTTTGTCATTTATAACCAAATTAGCTCCATTGAAGTATTCTTCATCAATAATGGGTCTATATTGGGCTGCTACAGGATTAGGCAATAAACTTGCTGCTGCGATTGGAGGTTTTGCAGAAAAAGCAGGAGAAAAGCAAATCTTTACAGGGATATTTATTTTTTGCACACTTATTGCTTTATTAGTTATTTTACTCCTTAAACATTTGAAAAAACTTACACATGGCGCTGAAGAACTTCAAAAAATTTAATTGTTTTGTAACTTTATAGTGATTATATAAATTTTTCGTTTTGGTTCGTACAATATTCATATTAATTTTCCTGACTCACTCAATTAATTTATGCGCTCAAAAAATTAATTGGATGACTTTAGATGAGGCAAGAGCAGCTCAAAAAAAAGAACCAAAGAAAATTTTTATGGATGTTTACACTAACTGGTGTGGCCCTTGTAAGCTATTAGATAAAAACACTTTCCAAAATCCAGATGTGTCTCGTTATATTAGTGAGCATTTTTATGCGGTAAAATTTAATGCCGAAGGGACAGAAGAAATAACCTTTTATAATCAAAAATTTACAAACCCTAATTACGATCCCAACCGAAATGGAAGAAATGCAACTCATCAGTTTACACAATTTCTTGGAGTAAGGGGATACCCAACAATGGTTTTTTTAAGCGAAGATGGAGATCCAATTATGCCATTAGTCGGTTATTTCAAACCAAAACAAATTGAACTTTATTTGAAAATGATCAAACAAGGCGACTACCAAGTTTTTTCAAAACCTGAAGACTTTGAAAATTACAAGAAAAACTTTGTACCGCGTTTTAGAGGGTAACTATTCAATTAGATTTTATTGAATTAAAAATCAGTCTGGCAGTTTTATTACTAGCCCCTGGTTTACCTAATTTTAATTTCAATTTTAAGTAATCATTTTTCATGTTTTCTAATTCTCTTTCTTTTAATAGTCTGTTTAAGCTTAAAGTTAGGTTTTCAAAATTTAATTCTTTTTGAATTAGTTCAACCAAACTTTTTTTATTCAAAATCAGGTTTACAAGGGATACATATTTAACTTTGATAAATTTCCTAGCAATCCAATAATTTATGGGTTTAGTTTTGTAGCAAACAATCTGAGGAGTGTTAAAAAGTGCTGCCTCTAAAGTTGCTGTACCACTTGTAACTAATGCAAATGTGCTGCAATTTAAAAGATCGTAAGTTTGGTTGTAAACAATCTTAATATTTGAGTTTTCAGTGAAAGAATCATACTTTTCAGTAGGTATTCCAGGAGCTCCAGCTATAATAAATTGATATTCATTAAATTTTTTTGCAACCTTAATAAAGACAGGTAAAATTTTATTTATTTCTTGTAGTCTGCTACCAGGCAATAGGGCAATAATTTTTTTCTGATTTAAATTATATTTCTTTTTAAAAAGAGGATTTTCAATAAAATTTTTGTGTAGATCTAATTGGGGATGTCCAACAAAATGAACAGGGAAGTTATATTTTTTTTCAAAAAATTTTTTCTCAAATTTGAGAATTACATAAAGTGCATCTATATTTTGTTTTATCTGTTTTACCCTCCACTCTTTCCAAGCCCAAATTTTAGGACTTATATAATAATGGTTCCTAAACCTCTTTTTCTTAGCCCATTTGGCTATTCTTAAGTTAAAACCAGGATAATCAATGTAAATTATTGTATCTGGATTAAAATCTTTAATATCTTTTTTACAAAATTTTATATACTTGATAATTTTTGGAATACTGAGAAAAACATCTACGAATCCCATAACTGCAAGTTCCTTATAATGCTTTACAATAATTGCCCCCTCCATTTTCATTAAATCACCTCCCCATACTCGAAATTTTGCTTTTTTATCAAAAGATTTAAGAGCTTTAATTAATAATGAACCGTAAAGATCTCCTGATGCTTCTCCTGAAATAATATAATATTTCACGGGATTTAATTTTAAAAATTTATTTTTAAAACTCCTATCACAAAAACTAGGATCAAAGAAATTGCGACTAACCCAGCTGCAAAATCAAATTTATTTTTTCTGAGTGCAATAAAAAAAATGGGTAAATTAATGAGTGCTGCAAGTGAAATCAACCCCCCCAGTTTTTGTTTTTTGTATAATTTTAAAATGCTTTCTTCAAGCGGAACTTCTGATAGGAAAAATAATAATATCAATACGCCAAAACTTGTCCATAATAATCCAGCAAATAGTCCCCAGAAAAAATATTTACTTTTTACAAATCCCATTTTTTCAGTGTCTGAATCATATTGTGATCAGTTAAATCAAATTGTGTAGGTACTATCGAAATATAGTTATTATCTAGAGCCCATTCATCAGTATCAATACCATTATCATTATTTAAAAAAGTTCCTGTCAACCAATAATATTTTTCACCCATGGGATTTGAGCGCTTATCAAATTTTTCTAACCAAGTCGTGTTAGCCTGTCTACAAATTTTGATTCCTTTAATTTGATTTTCCTTTAGCTTTGGCAAATTTACATTTAAGATTAAATTTTTATGTGTGGGATTATTTATGACTTCAAGAGTTATCTTTTTAATGTAATTTTTAAATGGTTTGAAATCAGCATTCCATTTAAAATCCAATAATGAGAAACCAATTGCAGGAACACCTTGAATCCCCGCTTCAATAGCTGCACTCATTGTACCTGAATAAACTACATTTATTGATGAATTCGACCCATGGTTAATCCCTGAAACACAAATATCAGGTTTTCGATCTAAGATTTCATTTATAGCTAATTTGACACAGTCAGCGGGTGTTCCTGAGCAGCTATACTCAATTGTATTGATGTTATCTGATTTTATTTTTTTGCAGTGTAGTATAGAGTTTATTGTGATGGCATGCCCCATGGCTGATTGGGGAGAATCTGGTGCTACAACAAAAACTTCTCCAATACCACTCATTATTTTTATAAGTGCTCGAAGGCCAGGTGCATTAATTCCATCATCATTTGTAACTAGAATGAGTGGTTTTTTATTCATAGATAATTTTCATGGTAAATTTAGCAAATCTTTATCCGGTTTCTTTTATATAACACCAATAAAAGTGTATTATAATATCCTTATATTTGCTCGCAATGAAAAAGATATTAAAGATTACATTTTTTCGAAAATACATTTGGTTATTAGTTTTTATTTTTTGTAGTGCCTTAAATTATGGAGTTGCTTTAAAAGACCAAGATCCAAATAAAGACAAGTTACTTGTTGAGATAATTTCTTATGTCATTAAACGGGGACATTATGATCCAAGAGAAATAAATGATTCCTTTTCTGAAAATGTTTTTATGAATTATTTAGAAAGCTTAGATGGTCAACACAGGTTCTTTCTTCAATCAGATTTAAGGTCATTTGAATCATTCCGTTTTAAAATTGATGACGAGATAAAAAATGCACAAATCAATTTTTTTAATATTACTTTTTCAAAGCTGAAGGAGAGAATGGAACAAGTGGAAGGGTTTTATTCAGAAATATTAAATAAGCCATTTGACTTTAATATTAAAGAGGAAATTAATTTAGACTTCGAATCTAAACCTTACGCTAAATCACTTGAGGAATTAAAGACTTTTTGGAGGAAAAGATTTAAACTAAATGCACTTGAGACATTTACAGCAAAAAAAGATGAGGAAATTGAAAAAAAGAAGTTAGATAATACCTATGAAATGATTTCTGACATAGAAATAGAAAAGATTGCGAGAAAAGATATAGAAGAAAACATTAATAATTTATTTGAAATTTATAATGATCAGAAAAGAAAAGATTGGTTTTCAATTTATTTAAACTCCATAGTACTTCAATTTGATCCTCATACATATTATTTTGCTCCAAGGGACAAAGATAGGTTCGATATGTCTATGTCAGGTAAATTTGAAGGTATTGGAGCTAGGCTAAGTAAAAGAAATCAACAAATAAAAGTTGTAGAAATTATTTCAGGAGGCCCTGTTTGGAGGCAAGAAAATCTTGAAGTGGGAGACGCAATTTTAAAAGTTAGACAGGAAGATCAACTTGAAGCTATAGACATTTCGGGAATGGTCATTGATGAAGCTGTAAAATTGATTAAAGGCCCTAAAGGGACAAAAGTTTTTCTTACCATTAAACGAGTTGAGGGAAATATAGAAGAAATATCTATTACAAGAGATGTTGTTGAGCTTGAAGAAACTTATGCAAAATCAACACTGATCAAAGATATTTCTGGTGATTATGGATTAATCGAATTACCAAAATTTTATATCAATTTTGAAAATTATAATGAACGTAATGCAGCAGTTGATGTTAAAAAAGAATTACTGCAGCTAAAAGAAAAAAATGTAAAAGGAATCATTCTTGATTTGAGAAATAATGGCGGGGGCTCTTTGAAGACAGTTGTTGACATGACAGGTTATTTTATTGACAAAGGGCCAGTTGTTCAAGTCAAGAGTACTGGGGGTAGAAAAGAAGTTCTAAGAGACGTTGATCCTTCAATAATTTGGGATGGTCCTTTGGTTATACTTGTTAATGAATTTTCAGCATCTGCATCTGAAATTATTGCTGCTGCACTCCAAGACTATAAGAGGGCAATTGTCTTAGGTAGTGAGCAGACATTCGGTAAGGGAACTGTTCAAAATGTTATTGATTTGAATAAAATGATAACTGGAGGAACTTATGGAGACTTGGGAGCTTTAAAGGTAACGACTGATAAATTTTATCGTGTGAATGGGAAGTCGACACAACTTGAAGGTGTTAAAAGTGATATTATTTTTCCAGATCGTTATGCTTATGTTGAAATGGGTGAAAAAGATCAAGATAATCCATTATCATGGGACCGTATAACACCTGCAAATTATAAACCATCAGTCATGAATAATTATGATTATGCAGTAGAAAAGAGTAAAAAAAGATTAAAAGATAACCCTATAGTATCACTTATTGATGAACAGGCCCTATGGGTTAAAAGGCAACAAAGTGACTTCTCATATTATTTAGATTATGAATCCTTTAAAACTGAAATGGAATCGAAAAAAAAATATGCAAAACGTTTTGATAAATTATCAGAATTTATGGCACCTTTCGAATTTCAATGGCTCCCTGAAGCAGGCCAAAAAACTCCACCAAATGATACGGCTATTGAAAAAAGAAATAGAGGAGTTGAATCTTTAAAGAAAGATTTTTATATTACCGAGGCAGTTAGGATTCTTAAAGACCTTTCATCATTAGATTCTAAAGGTTCTATAGCAAAAAAATAATATACAGTAAATTAAGTTGGAGTTAAAACGGACTTTAAAACACCTAAAAAAGGACGTCTGGGCTCAAGTTAGTGCTTCATACATATTTTTAGTTATTGTCGTTGCAACTTTTGCGTACCAATTGACACCTGATAAAACTAAAAATGCAAATCAAATGCACTTATCTATCCATTCTCAAGGACCGGGTTTTTCTTGCTTATTACTAATAATTCCTAGAGACACTTTAACTACTAGAAAAAGTTTTTTTAATGGAAATATTACCAGTAATGAAGAAATTCCTGTTAAAGAAATAAGATGGGTAAATGAGGGAATTTTATATAAAAGATATGGTAACGCAACAGATTACTTTGAAAAAGTTGATTATAATGATTTCGAAGAGGGAATAGGCAGGAACGAGATAGAAAAGAAATATTTAAAAAAGAAGCTTTTTATTTTAGGGACAGATAAATTCGGCAGAGATTTATTAAGCCGCCTTATTATAGGCTCTAGAGTATCAATCTCTATTGGCTTTGTTGCAGTAATTATTTCTTTAATTTTAGGTGTTTTTTTTGGATCAATTGCTGGATTTTATGGAGGATGGATTGACAAAATTATAATTTGGCTTATTAATGTAGTTTGGTCAGTCCCAACTCTATTGATGGTTATAGCTATAACTTTAGCACTTGGTAAAGGATTTTGGCAAGTTTTTGTTGCTGTAGGAGTTACCATGTGGGTTGAAGTAGCAAGGTTAGTAAGAGGATTAGTTAAGTCTACTAAAGAAGAATTTTATGTAAAAGCAGGAGTAGTATTAGGATTTTCAAAAATGAGAGTCCTAATTTATCACATACTTCCAATAACTATAGGTCCACTAATCATTATATCAGCCGCTAATTTTGCAAGCGCTATATTAATGGAAAGCGGTCTCGGATTTTTAGGTATAGGAGCCCAGCCGCCGATGCCAAGTTGGGGAGGTATGATAAAAAACCACTTCAATTATTTACTTCTCGGTAAGCCATATTTAACTATTCTACCTGGTTTAGCAATTATGAGCCTAGTTTTGTCGTTTATGACTTTAGGAAACAGCCTTCGTGATGCATTAGACGTGAAAAGTTAATTTAATCTATTTGCATCAAAATTTAAATATATAAAAAACATTAAACTAAAAGCCAAAAGGTTTGTTCCACCATAACTAATAAAAGGAAGTGGAATTCCTACTGTTGGAAATAAACCTAAGGTCATACCTATATTTACTAAAAAGTGAATAAATAACATGCCAACAAAGCTATAGGAGAAAATCCTTGGGAATGATTGAGTATGTTTTTCAGATCGAGACAATATCCTAAGCATTAAAAATGTATAAAAAATAATAAGGCTGCTACTTCCGATAAAACCCCATTCTTCTCCAACAGTACTAAATATATAATCGGTGTGTTGTTCTGGGACAAATCCTCCCTTGGTTTGAGTTCCATTTAAATACCCCTTTCCATCTAAACCTCCAGATCCAATTGCAATTTTAGACTGGCTAATGTTGTATCCTATTCCTTTTGAGTCAGTTTCTATACCAAGAATTACATTAAACCGATCACGATGTCTTTGCTCAAAAATTGTGTTAAAAATAAAGTCAACTGAAAATGAAAAAATAATAGATGTAATCAAAACTATCAAAAAAGGTGATTTATTTGTTTTAGGAAACTTACTTATCAGATAACGATATATTATTGTAAAGATCAGAATTAAAATAAGACTCAAAAGCAATGGTTTAAGCAGTAAGGTGAGTACAAAAATAAATGATGATAAAAAACTAAAATAGAGAAATTTCATATCTAAACCCTCTCGTAAAAAAGCAAAAACTATTCCTAGAAAAACAATAGCAGACCCTGCATCAGACTGAAGAATTATTAGAAACATTGGGAATAAAATTATACTAAATAACTTAAAAATATCTTTAACTTTTTTTATGTCTGTCTGAATAGAACTTAAGTTTGTTGCAATTAATAAAGCTGTTGTTACTTTAGCAAATTCAGAGGGCTGAAAGCTAAATCCACCAACAGTGTACCAGGATGTCGCTCCTGAAATTTTTTGTCCAAAAAATAGCAAACCGATTAAACTAATTAATGAAATTCCATAAAATAAATTCGATAAATGTTCAAAAAAACTAGTATTTACAAATAAAATAAATGGTAGTATTGCTAATGATATTATAAATATCCAAAATTGTTTACCTGCAGGATTTCCTAAATCAAAAATTGAAATAGAGAATTCGGAATATGTAGCTGAATAAATATTTAAAATACCAAAACCTACGAGTATGAAAAAAATTAAAATACTTAACCAATCTAGTCTTGAAAGAAATTTTTTATTCATTTATATTAAAAGGTTTACCAAGTAAAGGTTTTTCATACTCAGCAATAAGGCTTCCCTCAGTCATTCTTTTTTCAAGCCATTTACGTTTAACTTCTTTTCTAAGATACTTCTCTATCATTAAACTTGCAATTGGAGCCGCCCATCTTGCCCCCCAATATCCATTCTCAATAAAAACAGCTAGAGCAATTTTAGGATTTTCTTTGGGTGCAAATGCAATAAAAATTGAATGATCGGTTAGCTGAGTTTTCTCATTATTTAATCGGATAAAGTTTTCTACAGTTCCGGTTTTACCACAAATTTCAAGTCCGTTTATTTTTGCTATGCGAGCAGTACCTCTTTCAACTACTTGATGCATTCCTTCAATAACAGTTTCAAAATGTTTGGAATCAATCAAAGTCCTTTTGACAGGGTATAAAGAGTCCTTAATTATACTATCAAATGATTTTTTAAAATGCGGTTTTATGTAAAAACCACGATTTGCAATAGCAGCAGTAAAATTTGCCATTTGGATAGGTGTTGTTAGAATCTCTCCTTGACCTATTGCATTTGATATTACTGTGGTTGAGGTCCAATTTTTTTCAGGATACCAATCATTGTAATAATCGCTACTAGGTATAAATCCTGGTTTTCCAATTGGTAAATCATACCCCAAATAATTTCCTAATCCAAAACTTGTTAAGTGGTTTTTCCATAAGTCTATTCCCTTTTCTGGACTTGATTGACTCTCAATTATTCTAACAAAAGTCTTTGCAAAATAACTATTGCAAGATTTGTAGATTCCTTTAATTAGATTACTTTTCGTGCCTATGCCGTTGTGACATTTCATAAAGGCCCCTTTCGCATAATAGTGCCCTTCATTACAGGAAAAAATAGTTTCTGGAGTGATAATATTTTCCTGAAGACCAATAAGGGCATTTAAAAGTTTAAATGGAGATCCGGGAGAATATTCTGCTTGTAAACTCCTATCAAAAAGAGGTTTAGAAATTGTATCAGCTATCAATTTATTAAAGAATTTTGATCTATTTCTTCCTATAAGAATGTTGGGATTGTAATTGGGTGCAGTAACAAGAGCTAAAACTTCACCAGTTTTAGGTTCTATGGCAACAATTCCACCTCTTTTATTTTGCATCAATGATTCACCATAATTCTGTAAATCAGAGTCTAGAGTTAAAGTTAAATTTTCTGCGGCTTCAGGAGCTTTGTCATAATTTCCATCCTCATAGGGACCTATTATTCTGTTAAAACGATCTTTTTGAAAAATTTTGATGCCCTTTTTACCACGAAGAATTTTTTCATATGTTTTTTCAATTCCTTGTCTTCCAATCATTTCTCCGAGGTCATAATTGGGTTTCATTTTTAACTCTCTCTTATTGATTTCACTTATATAACCCAGAATATTTGCTCCAATTGGGAGCACATAATCTCTTGTTGTTTTTTTTTGAAAATAAAAACCTGGAAATTTCCACATTTTTTCTTGAATAATCGATATTTCAGATAATGACAACTGGCGCTCTATAATAGAGGGTAATTTTTTTGAAAATTGTTCAGCACTTTCAATTTTCTCAATAAGCTCGTTCTTTGATATTTTCAAATTTTGAGTAAGTTCAAGAGTATCAAATTTTTTCAAATTTTCTGGGACTACCATCAAATCATATACAGGTTTATTGCTAACCCATAGCTTACCATTTCTGTCATATATAAGTCCTCGAGGAGGATAAACTGTTCTCTTTAGAGTTGCATTACTAAGAGACCGCTCAGAATATTCAGACTTAAATAATTGTAATACTATCAATTGACAAATAAATATTGCTGAAATTGCAAGTGTGAAATAAAACAAAATATTTTTACGAATCATCAGATTTTCTATAGAAATTCAAAACCATCACACTTAAAATTAAAGAAAATATAAATGTCGAAAATATGTTCCTTAAAATCAGATATATTGCGTTCCAATTAAAATATACTACTGAAAAATAAATTAGATGATGTAGAATCAGTATAAGTGATAGGAATGTGTACTTATTTATTTTCCTTGTATCAGCTTGAAAACTTATTGGAACTTCCGATGTGACTCCATAAGAATTCCTTATTAAAATTGGTCTAAGAAAAGATACTGTAAGTGTAGCAATAGTATGCGCTCCTCCAGATTGGGAAAAAAAATCAATTGAAAAGCCTAAAAGAAAACAAACTAAAATGAAGAGAGTTTGATCACTATCAAAATCATAGACAACTAAAAAAACGAGATAAATCATTGGATTTATAAACCCAAAAATATTCATGTTGTTAAAGACAAAAATTTGGAAAAATAATAATGAAATAAATGATATTAAAAGGATTAAGCTTTTTCTATTCATCCTTAAAATTTTCTTGTAGTTGCTTAATTTCTTTTTTATCCTCGTTAGTTAATATATAAACATAGTTAACTAAAGAGGGATCTTCAAATAGTCTTGCATTTATAGTATAGTATCCGTTTTGTGAATTACTTTCGAAATCAACCACTTCACCCAATGGAATCCCATATGGGAAGTACGAAGACATACCACCTGTAATTATTGTATCTCCTTTCTTGAAAGAAACATTATTAATTACATCTTCAATTTTAAACTCTAATGGATTTAATCCCTTCCAATACATGGAACCCAGTGCATTACTTTTTTTTAAACGGACATTGATTTTTATTTCCTGATTTAAAATTGAAATTACCCTCGAATAGTTTTTAGAAACTGAGTTTACAATACCGATAATTCCATTTTTTGAAATTACACCCATTTCGTTTTTAATACCATCAACAGAACCTTTATCAATAATTAGATTATTTCTTTGATTCAAAAAGCTGTTTTTAATCACGTTAGCCTCTTTTAGTTTAAATGGGAAACGCCTTTTTTCTCCGAAGGCATTTGGATAAAGAGCTAAACTATTAGATTTAAGATGAAGTTCTTTTAATTTTCGGTTCTCTTTTAATAATTCTTCGTTTTTCTTTTTCAGATTAAAATAATTTAATAATTCATAATTGAGATTATAAAGTTCTTTTGTAGCGTACATTCCGTAAGCTTCTAATTGAGTTTTGTGATATTTACTTTTTTTACTTAAAAACAGAATTGAGCAGCTCAATAAAAAAAAGTATAAAATGGAATTTCTATATTGTATGAGCGCATTTATTATTCGCTGCATACCATATTATTTAATTAAAACAGTCTTAAAACGTTCAGTATTTTTAAGTGCTATACCCGTACCTCTCACAACAGCTTGTAGTGGATCTTCTGCTACATAAATTGGTAAATCAGTTTTTTGTGACAATCTTTTGTCTAATCCGCGCAAGAGAGCACCACCACCAGCTAAGTAAATTCCAGTATTATAAATATCTGCAGATAGTTCAGGTGGAGTTTGGGAAAGAGCATCCATAATTGCATCCTCGATACGAATAACTGATTTGTCCAGTGCTTTTGCTACTTCTGCGTGACTGATAATTACCTGTTTGGGTTTACCTGATAACAAATCTCTTCCTTGAACTGACATTTCTTCCGGGGGATTATCTAAGTCTTCAATAACACTACCGACAAGAATTTTAATTTTTTCTGCAGTCCTATCTCCAATGTATAAATTATGCTTACTCCTCATATAATTAATTATATCTCCAGTAAAAACGTCTCCTGCAATTTTAATTGATTTATCACACACAATTCCAGATAATGCAATTACTGCAATTTCTGTTGTACCTCCTCCAATGTCAACAACCATATTTCCTTTTGGTTGCATAATATCTATTCCAATACCAATTGCTGCTGCCATTGGTTCGTGAATAAGATAAACTTCTTTTCCGTTAACTCTTTCAGCAGATTCTTTTACTGCTCTCATTTCTACCTCAGTAATACCTGAAGGAATACATATTACCATTCTAAGGGAGGGTGAAAAAAACTTCCGGTGCAATGTTGGTATACTTTTGATTAAACGATTAATCATTTGTTCTGAAGCATTAAAGTCTGCAATGACTCCGTCTTTTAGTGGACGAACGGTTCTAATATTTTCATGTGTTTTACCTTGCATCATATTTGCTTCTTCACCAATCGCTATTACTTTATTAGTAGTTCTGTCTATAGCTACAATGGAAGGACTATTAACTACAACTTTATCATTGTGGATGATAAGAGTGTTTGCTGTTCCTAAATCTATCGCTATGTCTTCAGAGAATAAACCCATGATTAATAATATTTTGCAAAATTAAGAATTAATGTTTAAAATGACGTATTCCTGTCAAAACCATACTCATTTCGTTTGCATCACAGTAATCTACAGATAAATTATCTTTTATAGAACCTCCAGGCTGTATTACAGAATTGATACCTTCACTGTTAGCAATTTCAACGCAATCTGGGAAAGGAAAAAAAGCATCACTTGCCATGACAGCATTTTTTAAGTCAAAACCAAAGTTTTTAGCTTTTTTAATTGCCTGATTTAATGCATCCACTCGTGAAGTTTGACCAGTACCAGAACCAATAAGTTGTTTATTTTTTGCAAGTACAATTGTGTTTGATTTTGTGTGTTTGCAAATTTTTGATGCAAATAACAAATCTTCGGTTTCATTGGGTAGAGGGGATTTTTTTGTAACATACTTTAAATCATTTTTTTTATCGGTTTTAAGGTCTTTATCTTGCACCAAAATACCATTTAGGCAACTTCTTAATACTTGATTTGACTGAGAGTTTTCTTTTTGGACAAGAATAATTCGGTTCTTTTTAACCTTTAGTAATTCAAGAGCTTTAGAATCATAGCCTGGTGCAATTAGAACTTCAAAAAAAAGCTTATTAATTTCAGTTGCTGTAATTAAATCAATTATTTTATTGCTTATTAAGACTCCTCCAAAAGCAGATATGGGATCGCCGTCTAATGACGCAAGAAAAGCTTCATTTAATTTATCTCTAACTGCAAAACCACATGCATTGTTATGTTTAAAAATTCCAAAAGCAGGGCTACCTTGATAAAATTCCAACATTAAATTTATTGCCGAATCAATATCAAGTAGATTGTTATATGATATTTCTTTACCATTTATTTGATCCAATAAATCCGAAAATGAACCATAAAAATATCCTTTCTGATGAGGGTTTTCTCCATAACGAAGAACCTTAGCATTGCTAATACTTAGCTTCAATCGATTTTGATCTTTATTGAAATGATTAAAAATAGCAGTATCGTAATTTGATGATATGTGGAAAGCCTTAATAGAATATTCTTTCCTCTCTTTAAGTGAAGGAGCACCTTTAGATTTTTTATAAAGCGAAATAAAATTTGCATAATCATCTTTATCCGAGATACAGAAAACGTTATTAAAGTTTTTCGCTGCAGCCCTGATTAACGCAATTCCTCCAATATCAATTTTTTCTATAATATCAGTCTCTGAAGCATTTTCTGCTACAGTTTTTTCAAATGGATATAAATCTACAACAACTAAATCAAATGAAGGGATTTGAAATTTTTCCATTTCTATAGAGTCATTCTCATTATTTGATCTTTTGAGAATTCCTCCAAAAATTTTTGGATGCAATGTTTTAACTCTTCCTCCAAGTATTGAAGGGTAGCCTGTTAAGTCTTCAACCGCTAATACTTCGTATCCTAAATCTTGAATAAAATTCTTTGTACCTCCCGTTGAATAGAGCGTAACATCGTTATGTACTAATTCTTTTATTAATGGCTTAAGATTACTTTTATCAAATACAGAAATTAAAGCTGAGGTGATTTTTTTATTTTCCATGTTAATTTATATTTTTAATAGTCTTGATCCATAAGTTTTTGAAATTAAATCGCAACATAATACTAGTAAATTTTCATCTTCTTTCGAAAAAGCATCAATTTTATTTGAGTCAATATCAATTTGACCAATATTTCTTCCTTCAAAAAATAATGGGACAACTAATTCTGAGCGGACATTACTATTACATGATATATAATTATCTTGTTCTTTAACATCTGGTACAATAAAGTTTTTATTAGTCAATGCAACCTGACCACATATTCCTTTTCCAAAAGGTATACTAACATGTTCTGTCGGATCTCCACAAAAAGCCTTGAGTTTAAGTTTTTTAGTATCGAAGTTTGAAAAGTAAAAGCCCACCCAATCATAATGAGCGATATTATTTCTAAGGACCTTACAGCATGTCTCTAAACCCATTAGAGCTTCATTTTTAAAAGGTTTAATGGAAGTTTTAATTTCTTTAAATATTGAAGAGTAAGTGGCTTCTGACATGATAAACAAAATTAAGTAATCTGTTACTTACAAACTTAAATTTCGTGTATGATTTATATACAAAAATGTGATTAACTTTATTAAGGATTTTAAAATTTTAAAATCTAATATTATGGTTTATTAAATGAAGCAAAATGAAAAGTAAATTCCACATTTCTGGGATGACTTGCCTAAATTGTCAAAAGACAGTCTCGGATAAAATTGAATCATATAGAGGGGTATTGGGAGTAAAAGTTGATTTAAAATCAGGGATTGCAGAAATTGATTCAAAACAATTTATTGAGATTGAAGAAATTTCAGAGCTTCTAGGCACAAAATATACTGTTAAAGGTGACATATCTTTATCCAAAAAAGAAACAAAGTCTAAATTAAGACAATTGACTCCACTGTTTTTGATATTTTCATACCTAACTATGGGGACTTTTTATATTTCTATTCTAATTAATGCAAGCTATGAAAAATCTATGCAAATTTTTATGGGATTATTTTTTATAATATTTAGTTTATTCAAATTCCTAGATTATGATAGTTTTCCTGACTCATTTAAGCGTTACGACCCACTAGCAAAAAAAATTCCGTTTTATGCAAATTTGTATCCTTTTATTGAAACAGCCTTAGGCATAGCTTTCTTGATCGAATGGAATCTCCCAATAATTCTTTTCGTTACATTACTGGTTTTATCAATTACTTCTTTAGGTGTGATTAAGACTTTAGTAAATAAAACCGAGATTGATTGTGCTTGTTTAGGGACTTCATTGAAACTCCCAATGACAGAAGCAACTTTAGTTGAAAATGTAATAATGCTAAGCATGTCAAGTATTCTTTTGATCTCATATTTTATTTAAAAAAAGTATCTTTGAATAATGAAAATTAAAAGTTTATTAAGTTTATTTCTAGCTCTAGCCATTTTGGGCACCAGAGTTGGTTATGCGCTCAACATTCATTATTGTAAGGATAAAATAGCTAAGATTTCATTGGCATATAGTCCCTCAGACTGTAATATGGATTCCAATTTTGATCCAAAAGATAATTTAGAGAATAAATTTACAAAAAAGTCTTGTTGTGAAGACGATATTCAACTATTTCAAAACCATGAACCCCAAAAAATAGATCAAGAGAACTTTTTAAAAATTACTATTATAGAGAATGTATTTTTTAGAGATTCGAATTTCAGAACTCTAAAATTATACATGTTATCTAAGGCATATCTTTTTAATTCACTTTCGCCCCCCGCAAAAACTTGTAAACTGTTTCTTAAGAATAATTCATTTATATTTTATGGCTAATCTGACCTTTCAAATTAAAAAGGATAAGATAACTCATAAAAATTCAAAGTGAAAAAATATATTTTAATACTATTAAGCCTATTAGGCTTTAAACTTTCAGCTCAGGAAAATCTTCAAGGAAGGTTATTAACAAAAGACGGTAGTGAAACAATACCTCTTATTGGCGCAAATGTTTTTTGGTTAAATACCCAAACAGGAACTGTAACTGATCAAGAGGGTAAATTTACAATTCCTTATTTAGGTCCAGAAGCAAAACTTATACTTAGTTATATCGGTTTTAAATCAGACACATTGAGTGTTCAAAATAACAAAATAATAATCAGATTTTTGAAGCCTAGTGATACAGAATCACTCGATGAAGTAACAATTTTTCAAAGGAGAAAAGCAGTGCAGAAAGCTTATTTTGAGGCGCAAAATATAATAAATATAAATAGTGAAGAATTATTAAAAGCAGCATGTTGCAATCTCTCAGAAAGTTTCGAGACTAATCCTTCTATCGATGTTAATTTTTCAGATGCCCTCACTGGTACCAAGCAAATACAAATGTTAGGTTTAACCAGCCCATATTTATTGATTAGTGAGGAAAATATTCCTATGGTTCGCGGAGCTTCTCAAGCTTATGGACTTACTTTTACGCCAGGAACATGGATTGAAAGTATTCAAATAACTAAAGGAACAGGGAGTGTAATTAATGGATTCGAGAGTATTGCTGGGCAAATAAATACTGAAATAAAAAAACCTTTTTCAAGTGATCCACTATTTTTTAATCTCTTCAGTTCTAATATGGGCAGACGAGAAGCGAATTTTCATGGCAGTTTGAAACTAAATAATAAATGGAGTACGGGTCTATTTATTCATGGTAATTTACGCAATCAAGAGATGGATAATAATGGTGACTCATTTTTAGATGCACCACTTGGTGAACAGGTGAATATTTTGAATCGTTGGCAATACACTGATTCAAAAAAAGGATGGGTTGGTTTTGGGAGCATACGTTTAATGCAAGATGAAAAGCAAGTTGGTGAATTAGGTTTTATACCAGAAGGTGATAGATACGAAAATCTCTTTTGGGGAAGTCAGATTAACACCAATAGAATAGATGCTTCTTTGAAAATCGGATATGTATTTCCTGAATTATCTTATAAAAGTTTTGGTTTTCAATCTGCATATAGTAATCATAGACAAGAGGCTTTTTATGGTTTTAGAAATTATGATATTGACCATCAGAGTTTTTATAGCAATCTTTTATATAACTCAATTATTGGGAATACTAAAAACAAATTCAAATTAGGATTTAATTTTTCATATGACCGTTATTTAGAAATGGTGGATGCTTTTTATTTCAATAGAAATGATATTTCGGTTGGTAGTTTCTTCGAATACAGCTACGATAATTTGGAAGATTTTAATTTAGTAGCTGGCATTAGAATTGATTCCCATAATCGATTGGGAACTTTTGTTACTCCTCGATTGCACTTGAGATATCTTCCCAACGAAACTACAATATTCAGAATTTCAGGAGGAAGTGGAAGAAAAGCAGCAAATATTTTTGCCGAAAATCAAACTCTTTTTGGCACAAATCGCAGGATAAACATTCTAGAGAGTGGAGGATCTATTTATGGCTTGAATCCTGAGAAAGCCTGGAATTACGGAATTAGTATACGTCAAATTTTCAAACTTTTTGGAAGGGGTGGAGATATAACGGCAGATTATTATGTTACCAACTTTACCGATCAAGTTGTTGTAGACTGGGAATCGGAAGGTCAGATCTCGTTTTATAATTTAGAGGGTTTAAGCCGTGCGAATAGTTTTCAATTATCAATTGATTACAATCCTTTCGAGCTGATAAGTCTTCGTTTTGCTTATAAAAATTATGATGTAAAAACAACATATAATACAGGTTTTCTGCAAAGACCATTACAAGCTCAAAACAGATTTTTTGCAAATTTTGCATGGGAAACAAAACGAAAAACTAGGGGAGCTCAATGGCGATGGGATTTAACTTACCATTATTTAGGGCAACAACGATTAGTTTCTACCATTCGAGATCCTGAAGGGAGCTACTCTCCATCTTATGGACTTTGGAATAGTCAAATAACCTACGCTTTTACTAACAAATTTGAAGTTTATAGCGGAGTTGAAAATTTAGAAAATTTTAGACAATTGAATCCAATTATTGCAGCTGACGATCCATTTGGAATAAATTTTGATTCTGCGCAGGTTTATGCACCAATTTTCGGGAGAATGATTTATATTGGTTTACGTTTAAATTTATAATTAACTTTATTATAAAAATCATGAAAAAATTTTTTCTACTTTCTTTGTTTATCTTTTCGATATCAGTTAATGGTCAAAATCAAAAGAATAAAAAATCAAATTTCGAAGTAATTGGTAATTGTGAAATTTGTAAAAAACGAATCGAGAAAGCAGCTTTGTCTTTAAAAGGTGTAAAAATGGCTACATGGGATATTCCATCAAATATTCTCTCCGTTACCTATAATTCAAACAAAATATTACTAGATCAAATTCAAAGTTCTATTGCTAATGTAGGACACGACACCCCATTATTTAAGGCACCTGATGATGTTTATAATGAGCTTCCGATGTGTTGTATTTACGAAAGAAACTAAAAAAAAGACCCTCATTTGAGGGTCTTTTTAAAACATTTTACATCATTCCTGGCATTCCGCCCCCACCCATCGGAGGCGCCGCTGGTGGTGTTTCCTCTTTGATGTCAATTAAAGCGCATTCTGTGGTGAGAATCATTCCAGCTACTGATGCCGCATTTTCAAGTGCAACTCGAGTAACTTTTTTTGGATCAATGATTCCCTCTTTAAGCATGTCTACATAAGTTCCATCCTTGGCATTGAATCCAAAGTTTTCACTGCCTTCAGAAACCTTTGAAACTACAACTGAACCTTCACCTCCAGAATTTTCAACGATTGTTCTTAGTGGGGATTCAACAGCTTTGTTTATAATCTGAATTCCAGTTGCCACGTCAGCATTATCTGGCTTGATTTTTTTCAACTCCTTTTGAGCATTTAAAAGAGCAACACCTCCACCTGTGACAATTCCTTCTTCAACGGCTGCACGAGTTGCATGTAAAGCATCATCTACTCTATCTTTTTTCTCTTTCATTTCTACTTCGGAAGGAGCACCCACGTATAAGACCGCAACTCCACCTGAGAGTTTTGCTAAACGTTCTTGTAACTTTTCCTTGTCATAGTCTGAAGTTGTTGTTTCAATTTGAGATTTAATTTGATTTACTCTGGCTTGGATATCTTTTTTTGGACCATTACCATTTACAATTGTTGTATTATCCTTGTCAATTGTCACACGTTCTGTAGTACCCAACATTTCGATTGTGGTATTCTCAAGAGTAAATCCTCTTTCCTCAGAAATTACAGTTCCTCCAGTAAGAATAGCTATATCTTCTAACATTGCTTTTCTTCTATCTCCAAATCCAGGAGCTTTTACAGCTGCTATTTTTAGAGCTCCTCTAAGTTTGTTCACAACTAGAGTAGCTAGAGCTTCACCATCAACATCCTCAGCTATGACGAGCAGAGGTTTTCCTGTTTGAGATACTGGTTCTAGAATGGGTAGAAGGTCCTTCATAGCTGAAATTTTTTTATCATACAATAAAATGTAAGGTGATTCAAGGTCTGCCTCCATTTTCTCAGAGTCTGTAACAAAATATGGAGACAAGTATCCACGATCAAATTGCATACCTTCAACAACATCTACATATGTGTCTGTACCTTTTGCCTCTTCAACTGTTATAACACCCTCTTTACCTACTTTTTCAAATGCTTCGGTAATTAAACTCCCAATAGTTGAATCATTATTTGCTGAAATACTTGCAACTTGTTGAATCTTTTCTGATGAGTCACCTACTTCAACAGATTGATTTTCAAGAGAACTAACAATTGATTCTACTGCTTTATCAATCCCTTTTTTTAAATCAAGGGGGTTTGCTCCAGCAGCAACGTTTTTTAATCCTTCCTTAACCACAGCTTGAGCTAAAATGGTTGCTGTGGTTGTTCCATCACCTGCTAGGTCGTTTGTTTTCGATGCAACTTCTTTTACCATTTGAGCTCCCATATTTTCAAGCGCGTCTTCAAGCTCTATTTCTTTAGCAACGGTAACCCCGTCTTTTGTTACTTGAGGTGCACCAAATGCTTTACCGATAATAACGTTTCTTCCCTTTGGGCCGAGTGTTACTTTCACAGCATTTGCTAGGGCGTCAACTCCTCTTTTGACTCCGTCTCTTGCTTCTAGATCAAATTCTATTTTTTTTGCCATTTTTAAATTTTTAGTTGTTAAACGATAGCGAAAATATCGCTTTCTTTCATTATTAAATAATCTTTACCATCGTGTTGAAGCTCAGTTCCAGAATACTTACCGTAAAGTACATTATCTCCAACCTTAACTGTCATTGGATTTTCTTTCGTTCCTGAACCAATTGCTATAACAGTTCCTTTTTGTGGCTTTTCTTTAGCGCTGTCTGGAATTATTATACCAGAAGATGTTTTAGTTTCAGCTGCAGCGGGTTCAACTAGAACACGATCTGCTAATGGTTTTATACTCATAATAATCAAATATTTAGTTTAAATTTAAATTTTC
The DNA here is from genome assembly GCA_003130815.1 of Bacteroidetes bacterium SCGC AAA795-G10. GTDB lineage: Bacteria > Bacteroidota > Bacteroidia > Flavobacteriales > Flavobacteriaceae > MS024-2A. The sequence goes on from QFDA01000001.1 coordinate 791,708, forward strand.
ATAAATTATGCCAATTCTATTTTTAGTTGTAAATTTTTTGATAAAGTGTCAGCTTGTCAGTTTTTGTATAAAATATCAATTTCCTGTTTCAGGGATTTCAGGTATCGGAACTTGATTAATATTTGATTCCGGAATTTCTTGTATGGGTTGATCAATTTGGTCTTCAAAACTTTCAGGAATGCTAGAGTCTTCTAGTAATTTTGAATCTGCAGCCTCATTCCCTGAAGATAATGTAACGTTTGATACTAATATCAGAGCCAAAAGCAAAGTCGCCAAGAGCCAAGTGCTTCGATCTAAAAAATCTGAGGTTTTCTGTACACCCCCCAATTGTTGTGATCCTCCTCCAAAAGATGAAGACAAGCCTCCACCTTTGGGATTTTGAACCATAATTACTAAGACAAGTAGAAAGCAAACAAAGACAATCAGGGCGACAAATATTGAAAATGTGCTCATTAACTATTTTTTTGTTGGTCTAATTTTTTAATCTTTTTAATTTGGTTTGCAAATAAACTATTTTTTTCCGGATATTTCAAGCCTAATATTTGATAAGCTTCGATAGCCTTTTTAAATTTTTTTTGTTTCACGAATACTTTTGCTAGAGTTTCGGTCATTAGCTCGTCATTTGAAGACCAACTTTTTTCACTCAGATCTTCTTTATTTTTTATGTCTTTGTCTGGAATTCTTCTTTCAGTGGATTTCAAAAAATCATCAATTAGTTGGAAATTATGAAGATTGTTATTTTTTTTTGAAGATGCTTTTTTTGAATTTAAATAACTAGCCCACTCAGAAAATTTAAGGGTTTTAGATGGAGAATCGTCATTTTTGATCTTTTGAACAATGTTTCTTTCTTTGATAATATTTTTACTTATATTTTTCTTAGACTTGCCTTTTTGAATTTTTCTATTCTTTTTAGTGCTTTTTTTCGGGGTCAAATCAGATTCAATAAATTGATATAATAATTCTCTATTGTAAGTTGCAATTGAAGTATGTGATAGGTTTTTATCAAATGATAAAACCTTTTGTTTTTGAAGAGCTTTAAGATAATATACCCTTAATAGGTGAAAGTTTGGATAAATCATTGTAAGCTTCTCTAGATGCGATAGATGATCTTTATTATTTGGATCAAATTGCTCAATCAATGAAAATAGACTTTTAGAATCCTTTACTACCATTTGGCTAGAGTGTCATTGAAAATATCTTGTGTAATTCTGTCAAAAATTTCTTTATGCGCTGAGTCAATTACATCGTAAACTTGAAGTTCAGCAGGGAAATCGTAAAAAAATGAATATGTTCTTTCGAAATTATCTTCTTCTTTTTTAGCATTAAAAAAGCGAAATGCTACTGCCATTCGCAAGCGGTTTTGTGCAGCTGTATTTTCTGCAGTTGCAGACATAGGAGTAACACTATATTCTGTAATTTCTCCCTCGTAGATCAGTTGACCTTCTTTGCTAACTAAATTCAAGTTTGTCTGATTCATAATTATATCTTGAAGTGCATTAGTAAAATCATTATCTAATCCAGGTTCTATTATTGAACCGGGACGATTACCAGCTAGATTTTTAAAAAAATTAACTTGAAAGGTAGTTACTCCAGGAGGAATTGAGGCTCCAGTAAAAGAATAAACACCACATTTATAATGCAAGATTACAAATGTGAATAAAACAAAAAATTTAAATTTTTTCAGGCTCATTAAGATCAAATTGTTTTATTTTTCTGTATAAAGTTCTTTCAGAAATGCCCAATTCTTGAGCTGCCAATTTACGTTTACCTTTGCTTCTGATTAAAGCTTGTTTAATCATCTCTAACTCTTTTTTGTGTAAGGAAAGAGGCTCTTCTTCTTCAATAGTTTCAGCATAGGAATATTTATCTAATGGCTCTAACTTATTTATTTTGGGGGAATCGGTGTTAATGGGTACAGAATCTAGTGTATTTTTTTCCGGTGCAGTCTCTTTACCATAAATTTTTTCAATCAGACTTTGGTTTTTCTTATTTATTTCACTTTGACTCCCATTTTTTATTAAATCAAGTGTTAGTTTTTTCAAATCATTTAGATCACTTTTCATATCAAAAAGTACTTTATAAAGTATCTCTCTTTCGGAACCAAAATCACTTTTACTGTCTTTTTTATCAACTAATGCAGGCAGTTGAGACATACGGTTAGGCAGATAAGTACTCAAACAAGATGCATTAATTTCTCTTTCTTTCTCCAATACTGAAATCTGCTCAGCAACGTTGCGAAGTTGTCTTATATTTCCGCTCCACCTATAGTTCGTTAACAGTTTCTGAGATTGTTCATCAAGTTTTATTGGAGGCATATGATATTTTTGAGCAAAATCAGATGCAAATTTTCTAAAAAGTAAAACAATATCTTCCTTTCTATCCCTTAGTGGAGGAAGGCCAATTTCTACTGTACTTAATCTATAATATAAATCTTCTCGAAATTTTTCTTTAGATATTGCTTCAGAGATATTAACATTTGTTGCCGCTACTATCCGGACATCCGTCTTTTGCACTTTTGAAGACCCTACTTTTATAAATTCTCCACTTTCAAGAATTCTAAGTAATCTCACTTGAGTTTGCATTGGTAATTCACCCACTTCATCAAGAAAAATAGTACCTCCATCTGCAACTTCGAAATATCCAGCTCTTGTTTGTGATGCTCCCGTGAATGCACCTTTTTCATGACCAAAAAGTTCACTATCTATTGTACCCTCAGGTATAGCACCACAATTAACAGCTATGTACTTATTATGTTTTCTGTGTGAATATTGATGTATAATTTTGGGAATGCTTTCTTTCCCTACACCGCTTTCTCCTGTTACTAGAACTGAGATATCAGTATTAGAAACACCTAAACTCTTTTCTAAAGCACGATTCAGTCCCAGATTATTACCAATAATACCAAAACGTTGTTTAACTAATTGTAATGAATCCATATTAAATTCGATTTGAGATTTTAATCGCTTTACCGATTAGTGTTGCAGATGTACAACTCTTAATTTTAACATCCACAAAATCGCCTGGTTTATAATTCTCCTTTGGGAAAACAACAACGGTGTTTTGTTGAGTTCTACCACTCCAAAAATATTCTGATCGTTTAGAAACCTTTTCAATTAAAACGCAAACTATTTTACCTAAATATTGTTTGGTTCTGTAAAGACTGTGCTTTTGCTGTTTTTTAATAATTTCATTTAAACGCTTCTTTTTAATCTTTTCATCGATATTATCATTTATTTTTTTTGCTGCCATAGTTCCAGGGCGTTCCGAATAAGCAAACATAAATCCAAAGTCATACTTAACATAATCCATCAACTTTAGAGTGTCTTGATGATCTTGAATTGTTTCCGTTGGGAATCCAGCAATCATATCATGAGAAATTCCGCACTCAGGAAGAATTTCACGAATTGAATCTATAAGCTGAAAATATTCTTTTATTGTATGCTTACGATTCATTTTTTTCAGAATTCTATTGCTTCCAGATTGAACAGGAAGATGTATGTAATTGCAAATATTTTCATATTTAGCCATTATTTTTATGACCTTGATTGACATATCTTGAGGGTTAGATGTGGAAAAGCGAATCCTAATTTTCGGGAATGCTTCGGCGACTATACTCAACAAGTTGTGGAATCTTAATGCGGTTTTCCGCTGAATGCTAGTAGCCTTTTTGAAGTCTTTTTTTAAACCACCTCCATACCAAAGATAGCTGTCAACATTTTGTCCTAGTAAGGTAACTTCCTTGTATCCCTTATATTTCAGATCTTCAATCTCATTTAAGATACTCTTTGGATCACGGCTTCTTTCCCTACCTCTAGTAAATGGAACAACACAAAATGTGCACATATTGTCACAACCACGTGTAATAGATACAAATGCAGATATTCCATTTGAATTTAACCTTATAGGGGATATATCTCCATATGTTTCGTCTTTTGACAAAAGTACATTTACAGCCTCATTTTCGTTTTCAACCTCTTGTAAAAGTCTAGGAATGTCTTTATAAGCATCAGGGCCTACTACTAAATCAACAATTTTCTCCTCTTCAAGAAATTTCTTTTTTAATCGTTCTGCCATACATCCCATCACACCAACTGTAATTTTAGAATTCTTTTCTTTGATAGATTCAAAATATTCTAATCTTTTGCGAACTGTATTTTCAGCTTTCTCTCTAATTGAGCAAGTATTAACAAGAATCAAAGAAGCTTCATCTAATTTTTTAGTTATGCTATAACCATCTTTAATCAAAATAGAGGCCACTACCTCGCTATCAGCAAAATTCATTTGGCAACCATAGCTTTCGATGTAAGCTCTTTTCAGAGTTTTATTTATCGACTTTTTTGAATTGTGATTATTGGGAATTTCCGATACAAGGTTGTTGTCCAAAGATTTAAATTTGTCTGCTCCCATAAATCACTAGAAGATGAAGTTATAAGTTTAAAAAAACAAAATTACAAAAAAGACTTTCATATTGTCATTTTGTCAGTTTTTAATATTAAAATGAATAGAAATTTATTTTTCGTTGAGTAAATATAATTTGTTCAGCCATAGAGTATGTGATATTAACACACTCTTTAACTTTTTAGGTTTTTAAAATTTATTTCATAGAAATTTCCAAACCTACTTTTTTTAATGCATTAAATCCACCTTTAATATCTGTGAAATTGTGAATTCCTTTACTTTTTAGTATTGATGCAGCTATCATACTTCTGTAACCTCCCGCACAATGCATATAAAAAGTATCTTTTAAACGGAAATTTCTTATTTTTCGATTAACAGAGTCAAGTGGAATATTTTGAGAATTTGGAATATATCCAGAATTGTATTCTTCTGATTTGCGCAAATCAAACACTTTTAACTCTTCATTTTTAGTTAATTTATTAAAAACAGCTGGGTTAATTACATTTACATTTGCTGTTAATTTACCATGCATTATCCAAGTTTTTATGCCTCCTTTTAAGAATCCAAGACAATTATCAAAACCTACGCGTGCTAATCTTGTAACGGTCTCTTCAACTCTATCTTTAGGTGTTACTAACAAAATAGGCTTTGTGACATCCTCTATGATCGTTCCAACCCAAGGAGCAAAGCTTCCATCAATACCAATAAAAATTGAATTTGGGATATGTTCTTTAGCAAAATCGTCCTGATGCCTAACATCAAGTATCAAAACGTTTTTCATTTTAGCAATATTTTCAAATGAATCTGGGTCTAAAGGAGTTGTTCCACATGCGATAATTTTGTCTATATCATCATAACCCTCTTTATTCATTTTTACATTTAAAGGGAAATAATTTGGTGGTGGGGTTAGCCCCTGTATTACTTCTTTTATAAATTCATCCTTGGACATATTTTCACGGAGAGCATAATTAGTTTTCTTCTGCTCACCGATTGTGCTTACAGTTTTGCTACTTAAATTTTTTCCACATGCAGAACCTGCGCCATGTGCTGGATAAACCAAAACATCATCATCTAAAGGCATAATTTTTTTCCTAAGGCTATCATAAAGAATTCCAGCAAGGTCCTCTTGACTTATATCGTTAGATTTTTGTGCTAGATCAGGACGCCCTACATCTCCAATAAAAAGCGTATCTCCACTAAAGATTGCAATATCTTTGTTAGAAGAATCAATCAATAAATAAGTAGTACTTTCCATTGTGTGTCCAGGAGTATGTAAAGCTTTAATTGTAATTTCACCAATTCTAAACTCTTGTTCGTCTTCTGCTATAAGTGAATCATAATTTGTATTAGCAGTAGGCCCAAAAATAATTTTAGCACCAGTCTCTTTTGCAAGAGTTAAATGACCACTTACGAAGTCGGCATGAAAATGAGTCTCGAAAATAAATTTTATTTTAACGTTAGCTTTTTTAGCTTTTTGTATGTAGGGTTTTGTTTCCCTTAAAGGATCAATGATAGCTGCTTCATTAGCACTTTGAATGTAGTAGGACCCTTGAGATAAACATCCTGTGTAGATTTGTTCAATAATCATTGTCAAATTTAATTTTAATTTTTTAATCCATTGGATTGTATTGTCTACTGAGTTTTTTTTGTAGTGCAGTTTTTTTAGAAACACCATCAAAACTGTCAGTTGCATCTCCAGAGGTGACAAACAAATTTTGTTTTTTTAATATATCTATCAGTTTACTATTTATTATAATGTCTCTTGAAGGATCTATTGCCCCTACTACCATTACTCGTATATCTTTTTTTTGAAGTTTTTTAATTATTAGTACTAATTCTTCAGCAGCTGTACTATCTATGTAATTTATTGATCGTGCATTTATTATAAAACCTTTGATTTTTTTTGAATTTTTTTCAACGGCTTCAAAAACTAATTTTTTAAAAAATTCAATATTCCCAAAAAAAAGTTGTGCATCGAATTTTAGTATGATCAAATCTTCTCTAACAGTAATTTCATCAGGGAACCTTTCAATGTTTTGAAAATAATTTGTGTCTCTAATTCTGCCAAGAAAAGCATAGTGGGGTTTTGATACCCTGTAAACAAGAAGGAGAAGAGATAATATTATTCCAAAAAGAATTCCTTGGGTAATTCCAACAAATAAAGTCAAAATAAAAGTAAATAATAAAACAGCGAATTCATCCTTTCTTGAATTGTAGAGTCTAATTGCATATTTAATATCAATTAATTGAATTACAGCTACAATAATTATCGCTCCCAGTACAGCTTTTGGTAGGTAAAAAAACCAATGAGTAAAAAAGCTAAGCATAATTGCAACAATTAGTGCACAAACTAGTGAGGCAACTCCAGTCTTTGCTCCAGATTGATCGTTTACAGCTGTTCTCGAAAATCCACCTGTTGTTGGGTATGACTGGAAAAAAGAACCAAAAATATTTGAAGTACCTAAAGCGATAAGTTCTTGGTTCGGGTCAAGCTGATAATATTTATGATTCTCTGCAACTGTTTTTGATATTGAAATGGATTCCATATATCCGATAATTGCTAATGTTAATGAAATTGGGATCAAATCTTTAATAGTTTCAAATTCAAAATAAGGAATTTTAAATGATGGGAGTCCACTAGGAACAAAACCGACTACTGAAACTCCCACTTGGTCTTGTTTTCCAAAATAAACCCATAATGAGCTTAAAATAACCACAACCAATGCAGATGGAACTTTTGGATTCCATTTTTTTAGAATTAGAAGGGAAAAAATACTTATTATACCGATTATTAAAGTAGGATAATGAATTGTCATTTCTGATTTCACTATTGAAATTGCAAACAATTGAATTTTATTACTCTGCAATAAAGGAACTCCTAGAATATGTCTAATTTGACTCAATCCAATAATTATTGCAGCACCAGACGTAAATCCTCTTATTAATGGTTTAGAAAGAAAAGAAACTAAAAAACCCATTTTGAGGAGACCTAATAAAAATTGTATTATCCCCACCATAAGAGCCAATAATATTGCTGATTGAATATAATTTTCAGGTCCTAAAATACTTATTGTTCCCAATCCTGCAGCAACTAGAAGAGAGTCCATTGCAACAGGTCCTACAGCCAGTTGTCTGGAAGTTCCCAAAATAGCATAAATAATCTGGGGTGAAAGAGCCGCATATAGTCCATATATTGGAGGTAGTCCGGCTATAAGCGCATAAGCCATTCCTTGAGGGATTAGCAAGACTGAAACCGTAATTCCAGCAATAAAATCACTTTTGAATGTTGAGCCTTTATAATCAGGCAGCCAATTTAATATGGGGAGATATTTTTTCAGAATACTTTTTTACAAAAGTAAGTTTCTTGTATCTAAAATGTTTTAGATATTAACTACTTTTTTATGATTCACTTTGAAATGATTAATTATTCTAGTTTAAGAAAAAATTTGGTTTTTTAATATGTCAAAAAACACTTTAATTTAATCAACTAGATTTAAAAAATTTAAAGATCAGAAAAAACTTACATACTTTTGTGAGCAAATATATTAAGCCATGGCTAAAAATTTAGTTATTGTGGAGTCCCCTGCTAAAGCAAAAACAATTGAGAAATTTTTGGGCAAAGATTACAAAGTAGCCTCTAGTTTTGGGCATATAGCCGACCTGCCATCTAAAGAGCTTGGTGTAAATGTAGAGGGTGATTTTTCAGCAAAATATATTGTAAATGATGACAAGAAAAAAATTGTTAACGAACTTAAAGGTCTAGCAAAAAAAGCTGAAACAATTTGGTTAGCAAGTGATGAAGACAGAGAAGGAGAGGCCATCGCATGGCATTTAGCGAATACTTTACAATTGACTGATTCCAACTCTAAAAGGATTGTCTTTTCAGAAATTACAAAAAATGCAATTCTAAAGGCGATAAAAAATCCAAGAGATATAAATTATAACCTTGTTAATGCTCAACAAGCTAGAAGAATTCTTGATAGATTGGTTGGATATGAGCTCTCACCAGTATTATGGAGAAAGGTAAAAGGTGGACTTTCAGCAGGTCGTGTTCAATCAGTTGCAGTAAGATTATTGGTTGAAAGAGAAAGAGAAATTAGGTCCTTTTCAACTGAAAGTAGCTTTAAAACTAAAGCTATTTTTAAAACAAAAAATGATAAACCTATTTCTTCTCAGCTAGAAAAAATTTTACAAAATAAAGATAAAGCCTACAAATTTTTAGAAACAAATATATCTTCTAACTTTTATGTTAGTGATATAAAAAAGCGACCCGCAAAAAAAGTACCAGCCCCACCTTTTACGACATCTACACTCCAGCAAGAGGCTTCTAGGAAATTATATTTTTCAGTTAGTAAAACCATGAATGTTGCACAAAGACTTTATGAAGCAGGGTACATAACTTATATGAGAACAGATAGTGTTAATTTATCTCAAGAAGCAAAAAACAACATAAATAACCAAATCAAACTTTCTTATGGTGATAAGTATCTTCAAATAAGACAATTTAAGACAAAGAATAAGGGTGCTCAAGAGGCTCACGAAGCAATACGACCAACTGATTTCTCAAAGAAAAATCTAAATATTGATTATGATCAAGCTCGTTTATATGAATTAATATGGCGAAGAGCCCTTGCTTCTCAGATGAGAGACGCAGAACTTGAAAAATCACAAATATCAATTAAAACTGATGACTATAAAGACAGCTTCACAGCTAAAGGCGAGATAATTACTTTTGATGGATTTTTAAAACTTTATTTGGAGGGTGTAGATGACGAAGTTGATGATGAGAGTACCATTTTACCTCAAGTAAAAATTGGAGAGGAGCTCAAGTTAGATTCTATTACAGCAACAGAGCGTTTTTCTAGACCTCCTTTCAGATATTCAGAGGCTTCTTTGGTAAAAAAAATGGAAGAGTTAGGAATAGGTAGACCCTCTACTTACGCCCCAACAATAACTACAATCCAAAACAGAAAATATGTAGAAAAAGGCTCATCAGACGGCAATGAAAGGAATTTTGTTCAACTCTCTTTAACTGGAGGGAAAATTAAATCTGAGGTTCTTAATGAGAGATTTGGAAGTGATAAAGGGAAATTGGTTCCAACTGATATAGGAATTATAGTAAATGACTTTCTTGTTGATAATTTCAAAACCATTCTTGATTTCAATTTTACAGCAGAAGTAGAAAGAAACTTTGATGATATTGCCAGAGGTGATAAAGATTGGACAGAAATGTTAAAAGTTTTTTATAGTAAATTTCATAATACTGTAGAAGATGTCAAAGAAAATGCTCAGAGAGAATCAGGAGAACGTATACTTGGGCAAGATCCAAGCTCAGGAAGAATAGTAAAAGTTCGCTTAGGAAAGTTTGGACCAATTGCACAAATTGGAAATCAAAATGATGAAGAAAAACCAATTTTTGCAAGCCTCAGTCATGACCAACAATTAGAAAATATTACTTTCGAAGAAGTTCTTAAACTTTTTGAAATGCCAAAGAATTTAGGAGACTATCAAGGTGAGGAAATTACAGTGAATAATGGAAGATTTGGACCCTATTTAAAACACAAAGGTGTTTTTATTTCAATTCCTAGGGAGTTTACACCTAATGAGATTGACATTACTCAAGCCATAAAATTAATTGATGATAAACACAAAGCTGATGCACCAATTTATATTCATGAAAAACTGCCAGTAACAAAAGGGGTAGGACGTTTTGGACCCTATTTAAAATGGAATGGATTTTTTATAAATGTGAACAAGAAATATGATTTTAATAACCTTAGCGACGACAATATTGTGTTATTGATTAATGAGAAAATTCAAAAAGAGAAGGAGAAAATTGTTCAAAATTGGTCTGACGTAGGAATAAGAGTCGAAAAAGCTAGGTGGGGAAGACACCACATTATTCGAGGTAAACAAAAAGTTGAGATAGGAAAAGAAATCGATGCATCCAAATTAACACTTTCAGAGGCGGAAAAATATCTAGGTAAGTCAAGTCCTAGAGAAAAAAGGAAATCATCTAAAAAATGAGTTTAGAGCTTCTTCAACCTATTGATTATGAATTCCTTCAAGGTGGATCAATTTTACCAAAACAAATTTTGGGAAAAAATATCTTGATACATACTAAAAACACTGGATTGCCTGACCTCAAAGGGCTTCAGATAGTTATTATTGGTTTATCAGAAACAAGGAATAGTTTCTTTGTAAATGACAACTATAAAGTAAATAACTTCAGAAAAGTTTTTTATGAATTATATCCAGGAAATTGGAGCTTAAAAATAGCTGATCTAGGGGACCTCCCTAATGGAGCTAATGTTAACGACACTTACTTTGCTATTAAAGAAATTGGGTATCACTTGAAGCAAATGAATATAATTCCAATCTTTATTGGAGGAAGCCATGACTTGATATTTCCTTTGTATCAAGTATATCAAGATTTCAAACAATTGGTCAATATGGTTTCGGTTGATCGCTCTTTTGACTTTTCACAAGAGGACGAACTAATTTCTGGGAGATCATATATGAGTAAAATAATCATGGAAAGACCTAATGTACTAAATAATTACACAAATATGGGTTATCAAAGTTATTACTGTGCAATAGAAGAAAAAGATCTTATGGACAAATTATACTTTGATGGAATTCGTTTAGGACAATTACTTGACAACATTAAATTATCGGAACCAGTATTTCGTGATGCTGATATTGTAGGATTTGACATGAAGTGTTTAGCTTGGGATGCTTTGGCAGATCCATTAAAAGGACAACCTAATGGAATTGATTCAAGATCTATTTGTGCCCTGAGTCGGTATGCAGGAATTAGTGACAGAGTGAGCTTTTTTGGGATTTATGAAATTTCATCAACTCCCATGATGGACCAATTACTAGCTCAAATTGTTTGGTATTTTATTGAAGGAGTATACTACAGATTTAATGAATATCCGGTAAATATTGATAATGGTTTTTTAAAATATACGGTAGCACTTTCAAACCATACGATAATATTTTATAAGAGTAAGAAAAGTGATAGATGGTGGATGGAATTAACAAATGATTCATATTTAGATAATAAAACAAAAACTACAACGTTATTAGCATGCACAAAAGAAGATTATGACTCTGCTATTTTGGATATTATACCACAAAGGTGGTACAATGCGATTAAAAGATTGAACTAAAATAAATGAATGCATGGTCTACAGATTTTGTATTATTATGTTGTATTACAGAAATTTAAACTATAGTAAAAAATTAACTAGTTTTATATTATTAAAACATAAACCAGTTTTAATATAATGTTGGTTAAGAGGCTTTTATTCTTATTTACACTATCCATATTGATATTATCATGTGGCGCTCCTAGTAATAGGGGTGAACTAATAGGAGTAAAACAGAAGAAATGGTTTGGAGAAAAACCCTATGGCATGGTACTTGTCGAGGGTGGAGCCTATATAATGGGTAAATCAGATGAGGATATTGCTCAACTCCGAAATGCTCCTGCTAAAACAGTTACCGTACCGTCCTTCTACATGGATGAAACTGAAATTACAAACAGTGAATATCGCCAGTTCGTATATTGGGTTAAAGATTCTATAGCTTTATCTTTACTTGCAAGAAAAGCTGATGAACTCGAATTAGGTGAAGATAATAAAGACGGTATAGGTCAGTTTGCTTTCAAAGATGCAGATACCACAAAATTGAGCGAATTTCAAAAATATATGCGTGAAAACTATTATGACTTGTCTGAAGACATTTATGCAGGCCGTGCTCTAAATTGGGATGCAGATTTAGCTTGGGATACTGAAGATTATTATGATAGTAACTATGCAGAAGTTATGGATTCACTTTATTTGCCTCCTGAATTATGGTATAATGGTGAAATAAAAATTGATGTTGAAAAACTCGTATATTCTTACACATGGTTCGATGCAGAGAGTGCTGCTGCTGAGTCAAAGAGAACAAGAACACAATTTATTGATAGAAAGCCTTTTATTAAAAAAGAAAAAATTCAAATATATCCTGACACGACAGTTTGGATAAAAGACTTTACATACTCTTACAATGAGCCAATGCATAATGATTATTTTTCTCATCCAGCATACCAAGATTATCCTGTTGTAGGGATATCATGGAATCAAGCTGTAGCATTTTGTAATTGGAGAACTAATTTCAAAAATGGCTACCAAAGAGAAAAAGGGAAGCCTAATGTAAGCAGATTTCGATTACCAAATGAAGCTGAGTGGGAGTATGCTGCTCGTGGAGGAATTCCATCTGGGACTTATCCGTGGGGATCCCCTTATTTGTTAAATGATCGTGCGTGTTTTCTAGCAAACTTTAAACCATTAAGAGGAGACTATGCTGTTGATCAAGCAGTCTACACAGTTGAGGCAAAGTCTTATTTTCCTAATGATTTTAATCTTTATAATATGGCAGGGAATGTGGCAGAGTGGACAAATTCCTCATATAATGCTGAAGCATATGATTACGTAGCTACACTAAATCCAAATATGTCCTTCGATGATGAGAATAGAAAAGTTGTAAGAGGAGGATCTTGGAAAGACGTTGCTTATTTTTTGAGAGTAAGTTCTAGAGATTACGAGTATTCAGATACATCAAGAAGCTATATTGGCTTTAGAACAGTTCAAGACTACTTGGGTTCTCAAAAAGTTAAGATGAAATAAACAATATATTTGAATATATCTTTATATTTATTCAATTAATAAATCAACAAAAAATGACAGATAAAGCTTTAAACAAAAGATTACGAAGTAAAGTAGCAATGCATATGCTATTTGGACTTGGAGGTGCAGTTGTAATTATAGGTGCACTATTTAAAATTTTACATCTTGAAATAGGACCAATAACAGGTGGACTCGTTTTAGGTTTAGGACTTGGTACAGAAGCACTTATATTTACTGTAGCCGCATTAAATACTGGAGAAATAAAAGAGGAGCATCAGGATTTTGTAAAAAAATTAAAAGGTTCTGGCTCAGCATCTTCATCTAGCGCAGGAGATGGTGGTCTTTCCTCTAAAATTGATGCTTTAATGGCAGAAGCTAAACTTGATGTTAATTTAATGAACTCATTAGCAAAAAGTATTAAAAACCTTGAATCTTCAGCGAAAGCTCTTAGTCCTGCTTCAGAAGCAGCTTCGGCTTCTCAAAACTATTCACAGGAATTAGCAAAGGCAGCTTCACAATTAGAGCAACTAAATGCAAATTATCAAAAACAAATTTCCATGAATCAAAATGCGGATCAGCTAAGGAAGCAAATGGAAAGTTTATCTGCCAATCTTGCTGCTCTTAACAATGTTTATGGTGGAATGCTAAATGCAATGTCAAAAAATAACTAGTAATGGCAGGTGCAAAAGAGACCCCGAGACAAAAACTAATTAGTTTGATGTATTTGGTATTTATTACCATGTTGGCATTAAACGTTAGTAAAGAAGTTCTAGATGGTTTTGGGCAAATGTTTGAAAAAATAACAGATGCCAATGAAAGAGTTCTAGAGAGTAATAACCTCCTTTTGGAGAATATAATTGTCAATGCTGAAGAGAAAGGTGGTAAATGGGTAGGCCATAAAAGAACAGCTGAACAAATTAAAAAAGAGTCTGATGCCTTTTATAATGAAATAGAAGGTTTAAAAAAACGTATTACTGAAAAACAAAGAGAAAAAGATCCTGATCTTAAAGAATTCGCTCAAATGGATAAAGGTGAAACTTTAGATGTGATATGGTTTAAGGAGGGATCAACCGATGAAAAAACTAAGTTTATTGAAATGATTCAGGAATACAAAATGCATGTTATACAAGTATTTGGAAGCCAATATCCTGAATCAATTGAAATGGTTGAGGCACGATTTTTCACTGGAGACATGAATAATAATATAAAAAATAGAGATGATGTTGACGAGCCCTGGTTAGATGCAAATTTTAAAGGATTCCCATTGATCTCATCTTTAGCAAAATTGACTATGATGCAGAATGACATTAGGCAGACAGAGCATGATGTATTAACTACACTCATGGGTAAAGAACTAAAAATGTCGTCTAAGGTAAATCAATCAAATTATACTAGTTTATTGGTAACTGAAAAAGGAGCTTATTATCCTGGAGAAAAATTTGATGGAAGTGTTATCCTTGGCAGAAAAGGGGGAGCCCAAAATCCAAATGGAGTTGATTTAAAGATTGATGGACGAAAACTTACTGATAAAGATTATGAATTGATTCCTGGGGGAATTAAATTAAACGTAAATTCTGGAAACCCCGGGGACCACACCATCGAAGGTGATTTAATATTTCTTAATGATGGTGAAGAATCAAAAATAAAAGTAAGTCAAATATATACTGTTATTTCTAAGCCAAATTCTGCTGTCATATCTGCAGATAAGATGAATGTGGTTTACAGAGGCGTTCAAAACCCAATTACAATATCAATCCCTGGAGTAATAGATAGCAAAGTAAGAGCCTCTGCGCCTGGTTTAAGAAGGGTAAGGGGAAGTAAATACAACCTTTTTCCTGGTAAAGGAAGAGAGGTAAAAATTAACGTCTCGGGAACACTACCGGACGGTAATAGAGTTTCTTCTGTATCTACATTTAGAATTAAAGATATACCAAAACCTGCGGGCTACTTTAGAGGACAATCGGGTTCCTTTACAATACCAAAGTCTAGTTTAGAAAGAGGTACTGTCGAAGCAAAACTTGAGGACTTTGACTTTGATTTACCCTTAGAAACAAAATCATTTAGATTTAGAGCACCTGGACAACCAAGTGTAGTAGTCAGTGGAAACAGGCTTGATTCTAAGGCAAGACAAATGTTAAGTAGAATTAAAAATGGTCAAACTGTAATTATTTCTGATATAGATGTAATAATTCCTACAAATCCGAGTTATAAATTAAAACAAACATCCCCAATATCAATTACAATTAACTAAACCAAAGAGGACTGATGAAAAACTTAATATTTTTTGCCTTATTGTTAGCTTTTTTGTTTTTCAATACCTTGAGTGCACAATCAAATTTATTGAATGCAAAAGTTCCACAGGAAGTTGGTCAAATGAATGAGCAACAAATTGATGCAGAAAATGTTACTCCAGTCGAATACGGATATGTTGATGATAGAGACATACTATGGTCTAAAACCATATGGGAAACTATTGATTTAGATGAAAGAATAAATTTTCCCTATTATTATCCTACTATAAATAATGGTTATCTTTCAAGTAACAGAAAATCTTTATTTAGAGTTTTAATGGATGGCATAATCGAAGGTAATATTACTGAAGTTTATTCTACAGACTATTTTAACGATAAACTTACATATGAAGACCTCCAAGATGTACTCGAATTAAGAAGACTGTCTCCTGAAGGAATTTCAAAACAAAATGCTGGAGAAAATGTAACAGAGGACGATTACGATATTTATAAGATCGAATCTGACAAAGTAATTCAGTACAAGATTAAGGGAACATGGTATTTCAACAAACGACTAGGAGAATTAAGATATAGAATGCTAGGTATTGCCCCTGTAGCTCCGGACGTTTCTACATTAAGTGAAGGACCAGAGGCTATGGCGAATGCATTAGTACCTTTATTTTGGATTTGGTTTCCTGATGCTAGGGAAGAGTTGAATAAAAACAAAGTTTTTAACACAAGAAATTCATCTCAACCTATTACTTTCGATATGATGTTAAATTCAAGACGATTTAACTCAACAATCTACAAAGAAGAAAACGTTTATGAGGATAGAGAGGTTAAAGAATATATTTACGAAGATGCTTTACGTCAACTTTTAGAGTCTGATAGAATAAAATCTGTTATAAGAGATTTCGAACAAGATATGTGGAACAATTAATTTTAAAATTAAATTCTAAAAAGCGTTTTAGGAAACTAAAGCGCTTTTTTATTTTACATGTAAGATAAAATTATCTGAATCACCCTTAAGATGGATTTAACCTCTAGTTTAAGATATAAAGTTACTTGGTATTCATAGGACAATATTATAAATCATTCACACTTTGTAGATACCGTTCAGCATCTAGAGCTGCCATACATCCTGTTCCAGCTGCCGTTACTGCCTGACGGTATTCTTTATCTTGAACATCTCCCGAGGCAAAAACACCCGGTATATTAGTATGAGTAGTTTTGTTTCTAGTAATTAAATAACCTGATTCATCCATCTCTATTTGTCCTCTAAATAGGTCAGTGTTTGGTTTGTGACCTATGGCAATAAATAAACCCGAAACTGAAATTTCTTCCTTAACATTTGTCTGATTATTCTTAATACGAACTCCTTCAACTACTTGGTCGCCTAAAACTTCTTCAATTTCTGAATTATACCTTAAATCAATATTAGCTGTTTTCAAAACTCGGTGTTGCATTGCTTTCGAGGCTCTCATCTTATTTTTTCTAACTAACATTGTAACTTTGGAACATATTTTTGCTAGGTAAGTAGCTTCTTCAGCAGCAGTATCTCCTCCGCCAACGATGGCAACCTCTTGGCCTTTAAAAAAAAATCCGTCACAAACGGCGCAGGCGGAAACACCACCGCCTCTTAGTCTTTGCTCGCTTGGAATTCCAAGATATTTTGCTGAAGCTCCTGTGCTTATTATTACAGTTTTTGTATTAATTTCAGTTCCGTCCTCAGTAAATGCTTTGTGTATTCCTCCTCGATTTTTTGAAAATTCAACTTTACTAATAAAACCATTATTGACTGTAGTTCCAAAGCGCTCGGCTTGCTTTTGTAAGTGAATCATCATGGTTGGCCCATCCACTCCTTCTGGATATCCAGGAAAATTATCAACCTCAGTTGTAGTAGTTAATTGACCTCCAGGTTCCATCCCAGTATAAACTACTGGCTCTAAGTCAGCACGGGCTGCGTATATAGCAGCAGTGTATCCCGCAGGACCACTTCCAATAATTAAAGTTTTTAGTACTTGCATTTATTTGATTTAAATCAAAAGTAAATTATATCTTTTATTTGTTTTCTTAATTTCTATTAGATTTATCAATAATTTATTAAAGTTTTTATGAAACACAGATTTTTTTTATTGTGTACATTTCTCTTAAGTTGTTCTTCTGAATACTCAAAAGAAAAACAAATTATTGAAAAATCAGTGCAGGTATATGGATGGAATCAAAAAGAATTTTCTATTGTTTTTGATTTTCGTGACTATAGATATAAGTTAACTCGCAAACCAGATTTTTTTTCTTATCAAAGGTCTACAGTTAAGAAAGGAGTTTTGGTTAGAGATGTAATGACTTCAAATTCAAAGCTAAAACGATATTTAGATGAAAATCCTTTTATACTTAGTGACAGTTTAACGGATATTTATTCAAACTCGCTCAACTCAGTTATGTATTTTTTTCAGCTACCAAGACCGTTAAATGATCCAGCAGTAATTGCAAATTATAATGGTGAAAAAGCTATTTCAAATAAAGTTTATTGGACACTAAAGGTAAAATTTCAAGAAAAAGATGGCGGGAAAGATTTTCAAGATGAATTTCGTTATTGGATAGATCCAAAAAGTGGATATATAGACTATTTGGCATATAGTTATTTAACTGATGGTGGGGGCACAAGATTTCGTAAGGCAAAAAATGTAAGAGAAAATAATGGATTTATTTTCCAAGACTACACAAACTTTAGGCCAGTCAAAAAATTTACACCTTTGGATTCACTTCCAATACTTTATGAAAAAGGAAAATTAATTTTAGTTTCTGAAATTGAAAATAAAAATATTAAAGTACTTAACAGGTAGAAGAGATGCCAATATTTATATATTATTTAATTTAATGAATTAAAAAAAATGAAATATAAAAGTTCTTACCGAACATAAACCTTAAATTTGAACTTGCAATAAATTTTTTATGGTTGATCAAGAAAAAATAAAGATACTTGATTATAAGACTCCGGGAAGTTTTGAGGAAACTCGTTACGAAAAACTTCATAGTGTTATTTTAGATAGTTCTACAGAAGGCTCAGTGGTTATAGCAAATTATATTGCTAATTTAATTCTGGAAAAACAGGGAAAAAACGAAAAATGTGTTTTAGGCCTTGCCACTGGTTCAAGCCCACTTAGTATTTACAAAGAGTTGATCCGCATGCATAAAGAAAATGGATTAAGTTTTCAAAATGTAATTACATTTAATCTTGATGAATATTATCCCATATCGAAAGATAGCAATCAAAGTTATTATTACTTTATGCATGATAATCTTTTCAATTATATTGATATAAAGCCTGAAAATATAAACATTCCAAATGGAGAGATTGATCAAAAAGATCTTCGATCTCATTGTATTTCCTTTGAAAAGAAAATTAAAAAGTTAGGAGGGATTGACCTTCAAATTTTGGGTATTGGGAGAACTGGCCATATAGGTTTTAATGAACCAGGGTCGCATTTGAACTCACAAACTCGAACTATTACACTGCATCATTTAACACGTTTTGATGCAAGCTCTTCATTTAAAGGAATAGAGAATGTTCCTAGAAAAGCGATAACCATGGGTATAAAATCCATTCTAGATGCTAAAAAAATTATTTTAATGGCATGGGGTAGTTATAAGGCTGAAATCATTCAAAAAGCAGTTGAAGGAGAAATATCAGAAAATATTCCTACTACATATTTACAAAACCACAAGAATACAACTTTGATTTTAGATAATGAAGCTGCATCTGAATTAACAAGAATTAAATCACCGTGGCTAGTGAATAATCTAGATTGGAATAATGAAAATCGTTTCAAAGCAATTGCTTGGCTCTGTAAAAAGACAAAAAAGTCAATATTGAAATTAACAGATGAAGATTATAATCAAAATGGAATGTCTGATTTGTTGGCCCAATACGGCTCATCGTATGATTTGAATATAGAGATGTTTAATCGCTTGCAGCACACTATAACTGGTTGGCCTGGTGGTAAACCTAATGCAGACGATTCCAATCGTCCAGAAAGAAAGGAACCTAGGAAAAAAAGAGTTATTATTTTTAGTCCTCATCCTGATGATGATGTGATATCAATGGGAGGAACTTTTGATCGATTGGTCTCACAAGGCCACGAGGTTCATGTAGCTTATCAAACCTCAGGGAATATAGCTGTATCTGATCAGGATGCTTTAAAATTTATAGAAGTCAATAGCGATATTATGGGGGCTGATCACACTAAAACAATAAGTGATTTAAAAAATGCTATCCAAACTATCAATAATCAAAAACCTGCTCCTAAATCAATATGTAATTTAAAAGCTAGTATTAGGAAGCGTGAGTCACTTGCAGCAACCAGATATATTGGAATACCTGATAGTCACGTACATTTCATGAACCTTTCTTTTTATGAAACTGGTACTATTAAAAAAAATCCTTTCTCAAAAAAAGATATTGATGAGACAATTTCATTAATTGAATCCATAAAACCGCACCAAATATTCGCTGCTGGGGACCTTTCTGATCCGCATGGAACACATAGAGTATGTCTAAATATTATTTTCGAATCATTAAAACCTCTCAAAACAAAGAAGTTTATGAATGATTGTTGGGTTTGGTTATATAGAGGTGCTTGGCATGAATGGGACATTCATGAAATTGAAATGGCTGTTCCTATGAGTCCAGATCAAGTTTTGAGAAAAAGAAAAGCTATTTTTTACCATCAATCTCAAAAAGATGGTGTCATGTTTAAAGGAGACGACCATCGTGAATTTTGGGTACGAGCAGAAGAACGTAATGCCAACACTGCAAAAGATTACAAATCCTTAGGGCTTGCTGATTATGCTGCTATGGAAGCTTTTAAAAGGTATTTTTTTTAGATAGCCTTATTTTCTTATTCTATTTTATTTGTACTTTGGATTAAAATCCAATTAACATGAGACAACTCATTTCAAAATCAGTGAAGCTTTTCCTATTTATTATTGTTTTCCAATTAACGACAGCTAATGCTCAAAAAAGCTTTTCAAAAA
Source organism: Bacteroidetes bacterium SCGC AAA795-G10 (assembly GCA_003130815.1). Taxonomy (GTDB): domain Bacteria; phylum Bacteroidota; class Bacteroidia; order Flavobacteriales; family Flavobacteriaceae; genus MS024-2A. The sequence goes on from QFDA01000001.1 coordinate 812,052, forward strand.
ACCAAATTCAAAAATTAAAAAACCAAACAGTAAACTTGGTTCAATCAAAACATAAAATGACTCAAGTTATGATTGATAAAGTCTTTAGTTTTGCTGAATTAGGCCATCAAGAATATGAAACTTCTAAATACTTATCATCAATTCTTGAATCATCAGGATTTAAAATTGAATATGGAATTTCAGGAATTCCAACAGCTTGGATGGCAAAATGGAGCAATGGTAAGGGGCCTGTAATTGCTCTTGGAAGTGATGTAGATTGTATTCCCAAGGCCTCTCAATATCCTGGAGTAGCTTACCATAAGCCTATGGTCGAGGGAGCTCCTGGCCATGGAGAAGGACATAATTCAGGATTACCAGTCATTATAACATCTGCATTAGTTGTTCAAAAGCAAATGAAAGAAAATAATTTAGGCGGTACACTTGTTGTTTGGCCAGGTATTGCTGAAGAGCAACTAGCCTCAAAAGCTTGGTATGTAAAAGATGGATACTTCAATGATATAGACATGTGTATTTTTACACATGTTGGGAGTAACTTAGATGTCTCATACGGTCCTTCAACTGGAACTGGACTTGTATCGGTAGAATATACCTTCTTTGGAGAAGCTGCACATTCTGCTGGAGCTCCTTGGAGAGGAAGAAGCGCACTAGATGCAGCTGAGTTAATGAACATTGGATGGAATTATAAAAGAGAGCATCTGCATCCATTAAGAAGATCTCATTCGATTTTTACAGATGCTGGTGATCAGCCAAATGTTGTTCCATCGAAAGCGTCTATATGGTATTTTCTAAGAGACATTACCTCCGAGGGTATTTTAGATATGTATAACGATGCGAATAATATTTCAAAAGGAGCAGCATTAATGACCGACACTGAGGTAACTTCTAGAATAATTGGCGCAGCTTCACCAAGGCATTTCAATAAAGTTATTGCTGAGACAATGTATAAGAATATATTAGAAGTAGGATTACCAAAGTGGTCTGAAGAAGATCAAAAACTTGCAAAAGCAGTTCAAAAAGAGGTTAATTCAGAAATTACAAGTGGTTTAGCTGTTAATGTTTCACCAATTGGTAAACCTCGAGAGGAACCTAAAAGTGGAGGTTCAGACGATATTGGAGATATTTCATGGACGATTCCTACGGTAACGCTTCGTTTTCCATCAAACATTCCTGGACTCCAGGGGCACCATTGGTCTAACGCGATAACAATGGCTACACCAATAGCACACAAAGGAGGAACGGCTGGTGCGAAAGTTGTAGCTATGACAATTATAGATTTTTTGACAAATCCAATATTATTGAATAAAGCGAATGACTACTTCAACAATGTTCAAAAAAAGAATGGAAAATATATAAACTTTATACCAGATAATTCACCTCCACCAATCTACCTAAACAAGGAAATTCAAGGTGAGTTTAGAGAAGAGCTGGAAAAGTTTTATTATGACGAAACTAAGTATGACACTTATTTGGAACAGTTAGGGGTTAAGTACCCAACTTTAAAGTAGTGATTTGTTATGAAAATATTTTCAGCTATATTTTTTTTTATATCTATAAACACTATAGTTTTTTCTCAACAAAAACTTGAAGCAAAGGATTCACTTGCAATTATCGATATACTTAATAAACAAGAAAAGGATTGGAATAGAGGAGATATAGATGAATTTATGAAGGGTTATTTAAAATCTGATAAACTTGTTTTTTCAGGATCAAGTGGGCCAATCTACGGATGGAAAGCAACTCTAGATCGCTACAAGAAAACTTATTCAGATAAAGAAAAAATGGGAAAGTTAAAGTTTGAGATTTTAAATGTTATTGCTTTAAGTCCAAAAGTTATTCAATTACAAGGTAAGTTTAATTTAACTAGATCCATTGGAGATGCTTTTGGTTATTTTACCCTTAATTGGATAAAGGTTAAAAACCGGTGGTATATAATCTCAGACCACACGTCTGGCTCAAATTAATAAGATGCAAAAAAAAATAGGCTTTATTCTAGGGCCTTTAACATTTATAATTTTAATGTTAATTGGTCCTTTTGAAGGTTTATCTCAACCTGCACATTCAATTTTATCATCAACACTTTGGATAGCAATCTGGTGGATTACAGAGGCTATTCCCATTGCAGCAACTGCTTTAATTCCCATAGTTCTTTTTCCTCTCTCAGGTGGGTTAGATTTATCAGCTACAACAGCATCCTATGGACACAAATTCGTTTTTCTGTATTTAGGAGGATTTTTAATTGCAATCGGTATTGAAAAGTGGAACTTACATAAAAGGATTGCAATTAACATAATTTCCTTTATTGGAGTTGACGCACAAAGAGTGATACTTGGTTTTATGATAGCTACTGCATTTTTATCAATGTGGATTTCAAATACGGCTACTTCAGTTATGATGCTTCCAATAGGAATAGCAATTATAAAGCAATTAAGTGAAAACAAAACTTTTGGAAAGGCATTAATGCTAGGCATAGCCTATAGTGCATCAATAGGCGGGGTAGCCACTTTGATTGGCACTCCCCCTAATTTAGTTTTAGCAGGAGTTATTTCTGAAATCTATGGGTATGAAATCACTTTTTCACAATGGTTTTTGTTTGGATTTCCAATTTCAATTATACTTTTATTTTTTTGTTGGATTTATTTGACAAGAGTGGCATATAAATTTGAAAGTAACAGTTTCCCTGGAGGAAAAACAGAAATTAAAAGACTAAAAAAAGAGTTAGGTCCTATGTCTTATGAAGAGAAATTAGTTGCAACTATTTTTACTCTAGCAGGTTTGTGTTGGATTAGTAGATCATTTTTCTTGCAGAAAATTTTACCATCATTAGACGATACTATCATAGCAATAAGCTTTGGTCTGTTATTATTCATTTTACCATCAAAACAAAAAAGTAATGCATTACTAAGTTGGAGAGATACTATTAATTTACCATGGGGAATTATAATTCTTTTTGGAGGAGGAATGGCACTAGCAAGAGCATTTGAAACCAGCGGTTTGGCTTTGTGGCTTGGAGAGCTAATGACCTCATTTAGCGTTTTACCTCTGTTTTTACTTATTCTTTTATTAATTGCGGCAGTAAATTTTTTAACTGAAATAACTTCAAATTTGGCTACAACTGCAATGCTTTTGCCTGTATTAGCTCCTTTAGCTTTAGAGATCAATATTCATCCTTTTGGACTAATGGTTGGGGCTGCTGTTGCAGCTTCTTGCGCATTCATGCTTCCAGTAGCTACACCACCAAATGCAGTTGTTTTTGGTTCGGGATATTTAAAAATTCAAGATATGGTTACACGAGGTGTTATTATGAACATATTTTCAATTATTTTAATTTCACTAATGGTATATCTAATATTACCTATTGTTTGGGGTATAGAATTATCCTATTTTCCAGATATACTAAAACCTTAATTAAATTTCTAGGTTTAAACTTTTCAGAATCAATTACCTATTCAACTGTAAAGTCAAAGTATTTATTTGGGTAGGGTTCATTGATTAAAGTAAAATGCCACCATTCTTTTTCATAGGGTTTAAATCCAAATGTTGTCATTACATCTCGAAGTTTTTTTCGATTTTGTTTTTGATTTTTATTAAGATCTTCAAATCCATAATTTGAAAGATCTCCAAAAAAATCCCAACTCCCTCCCATATCTAATTTTTTACCTCTGCATTCTCTAGATAAACAAACTAAGGTTAAATCAACAGTACTTCCCCTGCTATGTCCACTTTTACTTGCTATGAACCCTAACTCGAATAACTTGTCTTTAGGTAAATAAGGATAATATTTTGATTTTTTTATTGTGTCATTTTTTACTCTAGACCAAGTGATGAAATTATTTACTGCACGTTGAGGTCTATAAGCATCATAGATTTTTAGACCTAGACCTTGGGAATTTAATTTTTTTTGAACTCGCTTTAAAGCTTTAGCTAATTCTAAAGTCCCTATCGCTTTCTGTCCACTCTTATAGCCTTCGACTTTTTTACCCAAGAAATTATCATCCTTAGAATAGCGAAGGTCAACTATCAAATTTGGAATTTCATCTTCTAAGAATACGAATCCTTCTGGAAGTGTTTGGCCACTTAAATGAATAAATGACATAGATATAATTAATACAACATTAATTCTGAACAGCATAATCTAGTATTGATGATCTAATATTTAAATTATATATTCCTCTTTGAGTTCTATATGGATATACTCTATTAGTTAAAAGAATAAGAAAAAATTTATTTGTAGGATCAACCCAAACCATTGTTCCAGTATAACCAGAATGGCCAAAGCTTTCAGGACTAACCATTGTGGATGGGTATCGCTCCTTGTCATATTCTACAGAAGGTTTATTAAATCCAAGACCTCTTGGGTTAGCTCCATTCGGGTAGGTCCTTTTTGTAAAAATCGAAATAGTTTCAGCATTTAAATAACGTTTTTCATCATAGAGCCCATCTTGCATTAGCATCTTGGCTAAAGGGAAAATGGATTTAGTATTAGCAAAAAGACCTGCATTTCCAGATATTCCACCCATAAGGGATGCAGCTTCATCATGAACCCACCCGTGAACAAGTTGTTTTCTGAAAACACTATCTTTTTCTGTGGGAACTATCTCAATTTTTGAAAACTTTTGAGTTGGTAAAAAAGTTATTCGGTTTAATCCCATAGGTTCAAAAAAATGATAATCTAAAAATCTAGGAAATGATAAGCCACTTAATTTTTTTACAAGTGCTGGTATAAAAAAATAGATCAATCCAGAATAAACCATTTTACCTTGATCTGTAATATTTGTTTTTTTGATTCTCCTAAAAATTTTATTTTGATAATCTTTATGAACGAATAAACAGTCAATAACTTGATCCGGAAAATCAGAACTTTTCAAGTGAGAAAGAGTTTTTTTTCTAAATCTTCCATTTTTTTTATAAACTAAATTTTGATGAGTTAAATATGGAATCCAACCGGCACTATGACTCAAAATTTGTTTTAGACTGTGATTTTTTTTATTACTTCTTTTAAGCAAAGGCAACAAATTTGAAAATGGAGCTTCTAAGTCAATGTTATAGAGTTCATAGAGTTTCATTAAAGCGAGTGTACTTGCTAAAATTTTTGTAACTGACGCTAAATCGTAAAGATCATTTGATTTAACGGGGATCAAAGAATCATATGTATGATGCCCATAAGATTTACTGATAAGAATAGAATCTCTTTTATAAATTAATATCTGAGCACCTGGGAATGCCATTTTCCGAATTCCATCATTGATGATACTATCAATTTTTTGATCAAAAGATGATTCTATATTTTTTTCATATTCTTGAGAGAAACATAATATATAAGTAAACAAGAAAAAACTACAAATTAAAACTCCTCGAGTCATCATAATCTTTGGTTTAGACATAAAATTATGAATCTATTCATTTTAATCAATTAAATAAATCTCCATATCTTTAATTTAAATACTAATACCTTTTTTTCAAGACTTGGCTATTTATGTTTTCTAAACGTATATTTCTAATTTCTTTATTTTTTTTAGGGCAAGCACTTTCGGTTTATTCTCAAGACGAGGAGGAAGACACAACTGAAGATGCGATTCCTTTTGATGCGGTTATTCAATCTGAAATGGGTGGAAAGAGAGTTAAATTTTATGGAAATACAAGTTTAAATTTTAATCAGGCATATTTTTCAAATTGGATTTCAGGTGGTGAAAGCTCTCTAACAGTTTTATATAGACTAAATTACAATTTCAATTATTCAGACAGAACAGGTCTTGTTTGGGATACTAATATTTTATTTTCACTAGGAACCACCTACATATCAGGGAATAAATTTTTAAAAAAAGCGGACGATAGAATTGAAGTGTCTTCTCTTTTAGGTAAACAAATAAATCAATACTGGAGTTACTCTTCATTATTTAATATTAAAACACAACTACTTCCAGGATATAGATATTACTTTGAAGATGGTATTGAGGTTAGAGAAAAAGTTTCTCAATTTTTATCTCCCGGGATTGTTCAAACTGGTTTAGGATTGTACTATAAAAGGAGTGCAGATTTTAGGTTAAATCTTTCTCCAATCTCCGCAAGAGCGATTATAGTCTCTAAAAATTTTACTAGTGTTCTATCAGAAGGAGCTCAATATTTTGGAGTAGATAAAGATAGAGGGATAAAATATTTTTTTGGGGCTTTAATATCTGGGTATTACAGAAAACAGATAATGAAAAATGTAATTTGGGAAAATAATTATAGCGTATATGTCAATTATCTTGAAAAAACTAAAAATGTGGATTTTGACTGGAATTCAAATATTAGATTTAAAGTAAATAACCAGATTTCTGGAAATTTTGTACTTCACTTACTTTATGATGATGATTTAATTGGAGACCTACAAGTAAGAGAATTACTTGGTCTTGGAATAAATATCGATTTATAGGTTTTTACTTACCACTAGCCCTTTTGATAAACCAATCGTAATTGTAAAATGTCACAAAAACATTATAAACAGTTCCTTGCCCCCTAGGATATAATTCAATTAAAACAGTCTTATCTTCATCCACAAATCGGACTCCTGGAAGATTTTTCATAATTAAATTAGGATTTGACCAATTTTCTTGAGCGTAAACAACTTTATAGTTTTGTGATTCAAAATGTGATCTAGTATTTTTTAAATAATTTGTGGCTTCTAGAAGTGTTAAATTTTGCTTACTCCAGATATTTATACTTACTAATTTATTGTCTCTCTCTACAAAAGATCTATTCCTGAAGGAGTAATTAGTCCCATTACCAAACGACAGTTTTTTCAGCGTCTTTGAATTTTTATTTAATATGGCTTTTGCATCATCTATTGGCATTTGAAAATAAAATGATTTGAAAAGATTTTGCGCAGATAAATCAGAAAAAGATAGAAAACAAAAGATGGTAAATAGACAAGAATACTTCATCCGTTATATTATGGCTAATACAAAGATAAATAAGTTTAATAATTTATTTTTTGAATATAAACTCAAAACTTATTTTTTAAATTTAAAAAAATACAGAATTCAAATGATAAATGAATATGCATTAGTGACTGGAGCATCTTCGGGAATAGGACTGGAGATTTCAAAATGTTTGGCAGTAAGAGGCTATTCATTAATTCTTGTTTCTCGGAGAAAGCAAAAACTAGATGAGATTAGGAATGACTTAACTAACCAATTCAAAGTTAAGGTAGATATAATTCCTGCCGATCTAGAGGATATGAAAACACCAGAATTAATTTATAATTATTGTAAAGGCAAGGGATATTTTATTAATTTATTAGTTAATAATGCAGGCTATGCTTTACCAAAACCATTTCACGAGACCCCAATGGAAGATGAAGAGAAATTTCTTCGTGTTTTAGGTATTTCAGTAGTAGCACTTACCAAGCTATTTATCAAAGATATGATAAGAGAAAAAAAAGGTAAAATCATGATGATTTCGTCTGTGGCTGCATTTGCACCTCCATCCTCTATTCAAACACTTTATGGTCCCGTAAAAACATTTATTAACAGATTTAGTGAAGGATTAAATCTTTCCTATAATTCGTTAGGAATTACTTCAACCGCAATCTGCCCTGGTTATACCATAACAAATTTTCACACTGCAAGTGGGGTTCAGAATGAAATAGATCGTGTTCCTTCATTTATGAAAAAAAAGGCCTCTCGTGTTGGTGAAGAGGCAGTTGTAGAAACATTAAAAGGTAAAAAAGTTTATGTACCTACTTTAACTTTTAAAGTTATAGTTTTTTTGTTAAAAGTAATGCCTCAATCTTTATTTTGGTTTTTCAGTAAAAGATTAGCCCCTGGGCGATATGAGAAAATATAGTTTATTTAATTCCAGTAACAACTAGCGTTCCTTTCCAATCTTCTTTTTCACCATATCTCCATGATTTAATGTCATTATATCCTGCACTTTTAAAAAAATTCACCCAGTCTTTTTCACTAAATAATTTCATACCATTTATCCCACAACTTTCAGGCCAGCTGTGAGAAATTTTATTTTCAAAATAGAAATCAATACCAATAATTAGCCTTCCATTGGGTTTTAGCCAAAAGTTAAAAATATCATTTATTAATTTCTTGGGATCTTCAACATAGTAAATAACCTCCATCGAATGAACTATATTTACCTTTTCGTGTGGCCTCCAACTCATTAAGTCTGCACAATAATATTCGTATCCGGGAAGTATTTTTTTTGCCTTTGCAATCATTTTTTTTGAGCCATCTATGCCAATGGCTTTTTCACACTTTTTATTTTCAGAAACTTTCCTTATTACCCAACCGTTTCCACAACCAGCATCTATAAATGTAAAATTATTTAAATTTTTTATTGAATAATTAATCATGTTAATTACTGAATCTTTATGGTTTTTTTCCATACCAAAATCCTTATCTAAATCAGCCCACTCTCCAAATACCTCGATTGCATTTTTTTTCATTTTATTAAATTATTAAATGTTAAAAGAAAAAATTATAACCTAAAATAGTGATTAAGGCCCAAACTAAATATCTTATCATTTTACCTATGAACATCCATAGGCTAACCTTAAAAAAATTTATTTTATAAAATCCTAGTCCAACAGCAAAGACATCACCTACTAAGGGCAACCAACAGAAAAATGCTAAAGGACTTTTCCATTTATCAACCTTCTCTTTAACTTTTCCAATTTTTGTTTTGTTCAAACCTGTAAAATATTTTATATAAGTCCATTCTCCTAGTCTTCCTAAACCATAACTACTTATTCCTCCTAGCCAGTTTCCCAGTGTTGCAATAATTAGACACGTTGCAAGTGGATATTGATTTGCAAGAAGAATGCTTAAAACTAATTCGGAACTAAAAGGTATTATAGTAGCAGCAATAAAACTCGAAATAAAAAGCCCTAATAGACCCAGTTCTAAAAAATTCTCCATTTATTTCTAATTTGATTTCATCATAATTTAGACTTTGTGACAGATAACAATTGGTTAAATTAATATTTATTAAGAATCAAATTTGATTATATTTATGTAACAATATTATTCAAATTAATTTATAATGAGGCTGACCATAAACCTATCATTACACTTTTTTCTCTCATTATTTTTTGTTGTTGCCCAAGAAAAGTATACCTCTAATGTTAACGATAAAAAACTCGGTAATCTAGAAATTAAAAATTATACAAATAAATTTTTAGAAAGGCCAGAGTCAGTCTGGTCAGTATTACGTTCTAGCAAATCAAAAAAAATATTTTACGGTACTTACGGAGGAGTTCTTGAATACGATGGAATAAATGTAAAATCGATAGAAATTGACGGTCCAATAGAAAATGAAATTAGAACATCATTCACAAGAACCTTACTAGAGGACCAAAACAAAAATATTTATGCTGCAGGGGGAGGATTTTTTGGAAAAATTATAGATAGTGATTTTGGTGGGTCTGAATATGTTTCATTGATGGAAAAAATTCCTGACACCATCAATCCATATATTCAAGTTTTTTGGGGAGGTGTTAACAAAGAAAATGATATTTATCTGTATACGCGTGACTTAATTTTTAAATATAATGGACAAGAATTTGATAAAGTATGGAAGATTTCAGATAGAGAAGAAGGGGTTGATTCCTATGGTTCAATCCAAACAATATTAAAAGTTGATGACAGAATTTTTGTAAGAGTTTGGGGAATAGGCCTTTTTGAATTGGTAAATAATAACTTTCAATTTATAGAAAATTCAGAGCTTTTTTCATCTAACAGGATTGAGTCTATGGCCTCTTTGGATGGGGGTAAAATAGCTGTTTTTAGCAGTAAACTTGGTGTTGTAATTTTTGATGGCATAAATAATTTTAAACTACTCAATAAAAAACAATTAAATAAGTGGTTAAAAGAGAAACTTATATATAATGTATCTGAGGTAAAAAAGCTTTCTGATGGGAAAATACCCTTAATTTCTTTTGAGGGAGGAGTTTTGGTGCTTAATAAAAATTTAGATGTAGTTGATTTAATTGATCAGAGTGATGGATTACTTTCCAATACTATTACCTCTATTTATGTTGATCAAAATGATGATATCTATTCTACTAGTCTTTTATCTGCTTCTAAAATTAAATTAAGTAATTCAGTAACAAGTTTCACTGAATCAAATGGGATAAAAGGTCTTGTTCAAAAAATCAAAAAAATTGACAACAAAATTTATTTTAGTACGACAGAGGATATCTTTCGTGTTGATGAAAGTACATCCTCTCTAAATAACAATAGAATTGTAGATCTTCAAATAAATGACATTCCCAAAGACTTCATATCATTTGGGGGAAATATTTTATCAGTAAATAATTTAAACTCTTTACTTATTCGAAATCAAAATAAGAGTTTAGTGTCTAATGATAGACTTTTAGAATCACCAGTAAAAAGTTTATTAGATGATAGGCTTTTAATCATGGCCCATCCTATTGATGGGATTATTTTCTTTAAACAACTTAATGATAAAAGGATTATTAAAATAAAAAGTAGTAAAATTCTGAATCAACAAGGAGCCTTAGGTATCAAAGAAATTGCAAAGGGAATATTATTTGTTGAAACTATAAATAATGAAGGGTCTTTCGTATGTCGTTACGATAGAAAAGGAAATATAAAATCTAAAAGAGTACTTGTTCCAGATAATCAAAAGGTATTTAATTCTGAGAATTTTCCAAAAGAACAAAAATTTAATTCTCAAATAGACCAGGATGAATATTTTGTCCCATTGGAATTAAATTTAATTAATACAGGTGCAGGATATTTCGTTTTTGATCAAAATCTAGATCTATACAGTTTTAATGATGAATTTGATTTAAGTTCAACAGGGCAAAATTTACTCTCAATTTTTGAAAAAAATCTCACCAATTTTGACCCAATATCAAGACTTGCTAACATATCTGGAAGGCAGCAATTCACTTCTATAAATCCCTTAACCAGAAATAATTGGTTTCTATCAAGTCAGGGATTAATTGAAGTAAATTTTAAAGAAGATGGGCAGTACGATATTGTTGGAGAATATCCATATGGAGTTATTGATATAAATGAATTATCTGGAGCTATTTTTGCAGATAATATTGGCTCTGAAAATCTTTTGTGGCTGGGTTCTAAGGATTCAAAACTAATCAGCTATCTCCCAAATAAATATTTAAATGAGAAAAAAATTAATGTAAAACCAATAATTAATAGTGCCGCTTTTAATGGTGAAATTATTAATTTATTTCAAAGTGATTTTTCCTATAATGATTCCAGAAATATTAAAATCAATTTTAGTTTTCCTTCACTTGAAAAGGTAGAGGAAAATCTTTTTCGATATAGGCTAATTGGGTTAAATGAAAATTGGACAGATTGGTCTGCAACGACCGAAGGGATTTTTACTAACCTATATGAAGGAAATTATATTTTTGAGGTGCAAGCTTTAGATGCAAACTTTAATGAAAGTGAAATTGAAAGTTATCTTTTCTCAATAAGCCCTCCTTGGTACAGATCAATTTTAGCCTATTTTATTTATGTTCTTGTTATAGTAGGATTAATATGGTTTTTTGGAAAATATCAAGCCAAACAATCATTAGCTAAGGCTGAAAATGAAAGAAGAGAAAAAGATCTTGAAGAGGCAAAACAAATTCAAGAGAGTATGCTTCCAAAATCATATCCAAAAATTGAAGGTTTATCTATAACAGCTGGTCTGATTACCTCTACTGAGGTTGGTGGTGATTATTATGATTTTTTTGAAAGCAATGATAAAAATAAAAGTATTCATGTTATTTGTGGTGATGCTACAGGTCATGGAACCGCTGCAGGTATGATGGTATCAATTATTAAATCTGCTCTTAATGGACTTCCAAATCTACCAGTTAATGAAATACTTGAGAGGTTAAATAATATTGTTAAGAAAATCAATTTAGGGAGATTAAGGATGAGTTTAAATGTAGCCAAAATTGATAAAAATGTTATCGAATTAAGTGCTGCAGCAATGCCACCAACTTACTTATTTAATGCAAAATCAAATGTCTGTGAGGAAATTATGATTGAAGGGTTACCCTTAGGAGGCTTAAAAAATGAAAAATTCACAATGCTAAAAAAGAAATTTCAAAAAGGGGACGTATTAGTAATGCTTTCAGACGGATTACCAGAAGCTTCTAATGAAAATAAGGAGATGTATGATTATGAAAGAATTAAAGAATTAATATCCAAAAATCATTCAAAAGAGCCAAAAGAGATTAAAAAAGAATTATTTGATAGTCTTAATTTATGGCTAAATGGTGGAATACCTGAGGATGATGTAACTTTGGTAATTGTTAAAAAAGTAGCTTAAGTTCAAAATCTTAATTCGTAGAGTATGTAGAAAAAGTCTGGGGTGAACTATTGTGATATGAGTAGTTAAGTTTTTGGGGTTTGATGTTTTTAGTTGATTTTTTGTTTATTTTAGTTTTTTGTTTTTTGGATGGTGTTGAACCATAACCATTGTAAGTAACGTTTTTGCTTATTGATTCTTTTTTATCAAGATTCCTTACAATGGAATTTTTAAATTTATTCTTTCTGTCCTCTTGAGTAAAAAGATTTTCATTTTTTTTATCGATTTTTGAGAATGCTTCTAATGCATCTTCACCGGAAGTACTCTTATTTTCATCACTGCATGAAAAAATTGATAAAACAAAAAAACCGGTTAAAAGTATATATTTTTCAAACATTTTATTTAACTCTCTTATAAACTAAACCTCTTCCTGTCATTTTGTTGTTTGAGTTATTTCCTTCGAAGGAATTATCAATTTGTAAAAACAGGTCGTCATTGTAAAATGTTATTTCGTGGGTTGTTTTATTTGATTTAGGTTCTGACTCAGCAGTAAACGTTCCGCTACCCCATTCTCCATATTCATAAAGTTTATTATTATCCTCATCTAATACATAAGAGCCATACCCTCCGTAACCACCATAACCTGGTTCGTCTGGATCTGCTAAACCAGTTTGGTCAACCTGATACATATATCTTCCTCCATACATTACTTTCATATCTAAAATTACGTCACTTGGCAGGGATGTTGTGTCAACGGGTTTTTCGTTTACATATGCGATTTCATAAACTCGTTTCCAAACTCCGTCAATACGTGATTTTGGTTCTAAATCAGGTAGTTTTTCGTAGTATTCAGCAAACTCACTTTCTGGTCTGTTTTTTTGTGAGTAAAACCCATCCCCTAAATTTATACTCATATTCCATGTTTGAGATTGTAAACTGTTTTCATCTTTATATTGCTTTAATCCAGCACCCATCAACCCAGTTCCATGTGACATTAATTCCGTAAGAGAGTCACGGGAGTAAATATTGAATTTACCATAGCCCCCTGAGCCTCCTTTCCAAGGAGCAGTAGAATCTTTCCAAAAGTTATTAATCCACATAACTCTGTCGTTTAAGTAAACTTTAATTTGTTTATTATTTGGGTTTTCTGAGTTGGTAAATGAAAGAGTATCAATAGCAATTCCATTCATTAGTTGAATGGTCCCAACTCTATTCCAAAAACCTAGTATATCTTCCTCATAACTGTCCACATTTTGATTTTTTTGGTTGTTTCCACATGATACTAAAAAGATTAGTATTGAAACAAAAAGTATTTTTTTTGACATAATATTTTTAATTAGTTGAGTAAGCTGAAAAACCTGCACTTGAAATTTTTGGCCTACTAAGTTTTTTACTTTTACTAGTTGATATTTTATTATTTTCTTTTTTTGAATTTTTATTGTTCAGTGATCCATAACCACTGTAGTTAGCATTTTTTGATAAACTTTTCTCATTCGTGTTTAAATTACTTACGGATTTATTATATGAATTAATTCTTTCTGTTCTGGTAAACAGTTTTTTGTCTCTTTTATCAATATTTTCGAAAACATTTGATTTTGATTTTTTCTGTTTAGCTTCAGCGTCAGAACAAGAGTAAATTATACTGAGAAGTAAAATTAATGAGAATGATATTTTTATTTTAAGAAGGAAATTCATATTACTTAACTCTTGCATAAACTACACCTCTTCCTGCTTGCCCTTGATTAAGTGTGTCTTTTGTGATTTGTATGTAAAGGTCATCGTCATAGAAAGATACAGCCGCATAGTGTGCGTTTCGTTTGTCTCTTGGTTCTCTCTCAGGAAAATTCCAGTTTCCGCTTGTAAACTCGCCGTATTCAACTAAATTTCCATTTCCATCATACTCAAATTGCCCAAAATTTCCACCACCACCATATTCTGGTTTTGAGGGGTCATCTACTAATCTTGTTACATCAACTTGAACCAAAAAATAACCATCTTTAAACACCTTTACATCTAAAATTGCGTCCGTTGGAACTGATGTTGTGTCAACGGCAATTCCATTTACATAGGATATCTCATAAACTCTTTTCCAAACACCGTCTATTTTGGATTTTCTTAAAGAAGGTAGTTTTTCATAGTACTCGGCGTACGATGTTTTGTTTTCTGAGTCAGGGACGGCTCCACCAAATTGTGTGTAGTAATTATCATTCAGATTATATGCAAAATTAAATTCTATGGACTGTTGATTCAAAGAATCTCTAAAGTATCTCATAGCTGCTCCCATCCCACCAGAACCATGTGACATAAATTCTGTTAAAGTATCATTAGTGACCTCGAACTTACCGTAACCTCCATTACCTCTAGTCCATGGACTATTTTCATCAGTTCTATTGTTTATCCAAAAGATGCTACCGTTTGAAAAGGCTTTCACATTTTTCATACCTTCAATATCTTCGCCGTAAAAAAGAGTATCTACAGTTACATTGTTTACAACTTGAAGTGTTCCTTTTCTCATCCAAAAGCCGTCTAAGATAGATTCTTTTTCAACTTTTTTTTCGGGACTACTTTTGGAAGACTCCCCACAAGACATAAATGTCAAGAGTAAAGTAAAGATTAAAAGGTTAAAGCTTTTCATTATTTAATTGATTTATGATTAATTTTTTATAAATATAAATTTTATATAAATTAGATCCAAGTATTCATAAACCAATTTTAGATAATGAAGAAAAACCCTACAGTCGAACTAAAACTCCCAATTTTAAAGGATATGGAGCTTGTCGCAACACATACTTCTGATGTTGTAGCAAAGCATATGAATTTATCTGAGGAAAAATCTGCTGAAATTTCTATGGCACTGATAGAAGCATGTATCAATGCTTTTGAACATTCTGAAACAAAAGAGGATATATATATTCATTTTATAATAAGTGATGAAAACCTTACGATTAAGGTAATTGATAAAGGTGTTGGGTTTGATGCCTCCGCGATTGAATTACCTAATATAGACCAAAAAATAACTGACGAAAGAAAAAGAGGGTGGGGCCTTATGCTTATCAAAGAACTAATGGACAAAGTTGATTATGAATCTGATAATACTGGAACAACATTAACAATGACTAAAAATAAAAAGACCGATGAGTAGTATTACAGGTAAGAGTATTAGAGACGGAATTGTGATTATTTCAACAGAGGGTTATTTTAATAAAGATCTTGGCGAAGCATTAAAAGCAGTCACTGATGAAGAAATTAAAAATGGCCACAAAAACTTTCTTATTAATCTTGAAAACTCAAAGATTGTAAATAGTATCGGAGCTTCAATTTTAATTGAAATAATTGAAGACCTTCAGTCCATGGATGGCTCATTAAATTTTTGCAACTTAGCTCCTATCATTGCTAAGACATTTAAGATAATGGGGTTAACAAAGTATTGTGAAACTTTTGAAAATGAAGATGCAGCCATAGCTAAATTGGCTTAAAATGCAACTCGATTTTTCCTCTTTTTCAAAAGTTTATGACAAAGAGAAACTTCCAAATAAAAAAATCGAGTTAATTGTTGATTGGCTTGAAAAAAAAGGCTTTCAAGTAAAGTTTTTTTTAGACAACAAAAATCTTTTGTCAAAATCAAAAAAATCTGCTTTCGTTAAGATAGAAAGTTTAGATTTCACGAGTCTATTTTCAAAAAAAAATCTGCTTCCCTATTCTAAAATTTCAAAACATTTTCATAATAACTTATTTGATGGCAATAATAATCCGCAGAACAATCATGAGGGATTAATTGCTGGAATAAAGGTTAAATCCTCTTATGTTGGAGCATTTTATTTGTGTAATTCTAAAGTTAATAATCAGGATTTGATCTCAACGATTGAATATTTCAAGCATTTAGTTCAATCAAATTTTAGAGAATTACTCTTAAGTAAAAAGTTAAGAAAAAACACTTCAGATTTAAGAGATAAAAAATTAGAGATTGAATCATTTATTGATATATCAGAATTATTAAGTGGATCAAGTGAATCAGAAATTTTATTTCAAAACCTTTTAGAATATCTTGTATTTACTATGAACGCGACAAAAGGAGTAATTCTCTCTAAAGAACCTAATTCAGGAATATATGAGTTAAAAGCAACATTAGGAATAAAAGATGATCTAAATAAAAAAATATTTAGAGAGAATAAGGGGATTTTATCAATACTCAAAAAAGAAAAAAAATCATTAATTCTAAATTTCTCAGAGGATCTACCTTTACTATCTTTTTCTGAAAAAAATTCTATGGTGGGGCCTTTTTTAAATGGTAAAAATCTTAATGGTTGTATAATATTATATGACAAGGAGAGCAGAAAAGGTTTTGTTGATTTTGATCAATATGACCTTAGGTTTTTCAATTCTATTGTTAAAAAAATCTCATTGTCTTACAACAATATAATACTTTTAGATAATGTCAAAAAATCCAAAAAACTTATTGATAATATAATGTCCTCGATTTCAACGGGTATCGTAAAAATCAATTTGATGGGTGAAATTGAATATATTAATGATTCTGCAATCGAAATTTTTCAGCTTGATAAATCTGTATTACTTGATAACCACTATGCAATAGTTTTTGAGGGTAATCCTGAACTTGTAGAATTAATAGAATTTGCAGAAAGTAGAAATCATATTCTTTATGAGGAAAATTTAAAAGTAAAAAAACTAGATAATAATGAGACTAATATTAACCTTACCATTTCTCCTGTTTTTGATGATGGTGTTAATTCAGGCTCTGTAATTTCCTTTGAGGATTTATCTGATATAAATAAAGTGAAATCAACTTTTAAAAAATATGTTTCTGAAAATATAGTTGATGAATTACTATTAAATGAGGATTCTTTAGAGCTTGGTGGAGTAGAACAGGAAGTATGTGTGCTATTTTCAGATATTAGAGGCTTCACTTCTATGTCTGAACGCATGGAGCCTTCTAAAGTTGTTACTCTTCTGAATAGTTTTTTTGATAAGATGATTGATGTAGTTTTCAAATATAATGGGACTTTAGATAAAATTATAGGTGACGAATTAATGGTACTTTATGGAGCACCACTAAAAAAATCAGATGATATTTTAAATGCTGTAAAGACTGCAAAAGAAATGTTTACAACACTTGATAAATTTAATATCAAAATGATTGAGGAAGGGTATCCCAAATTGAATATTGGAATTGGTATTAATTATGGTAAGGTAATATGTGGTAATATAGGTTCTGAGCAACAGATGAACTATACAGTAATTGGTGATACTGTAAATTTAGCTTCAAGATTGTGTTCAGCTGCTAGACCAGGTGAAATTATAATTTCTGATAGTGTTTACAAAAATCTAGATGACAATAAGGGTTTTTCAATTAATGAAGAATTATTACTAAAGGGTAAAAAGCAACCAGTAAAAAACTGGAAATTTTCTTATTAGCTATATAGCATAAATACTAATAAAAAATAATGTTATAAATATTAGTGATCTCAGCAAGTGTTTTAGTCCCTTATTAACATTTAGAAATTTAGTTGACGCAATATTCGCAGTGGCATAAACAGATTGAGTTAAATGTTTTCTGTAAGTGTTTTCATCATTTAGCACTTCTTCTAGAGAGTCAAAAAAGTTTTCAAAATTTTTATATTTTGTGACATCCCCAAAAAATAAAGGAGATTTTTTTACTGTAAAATCAAATCTTGGCAGAATACACATAACACATCTTCTTAAAGATGCGATAATAAAAAAAAAGGATACACCTAGAAGTAAAACATGTACTATTCCTGAAAATCCTGAAGAAAAAGAATAAATATTTTCTTCATCCAATATGTCTAGTGTGTAACCTAAACCAAAAATTAGACTATAAATTGATATTATAGCCGTAGCTTTAACTTCAGCAAATTGAATCTGGCCATAGTTGTAATTTATGACATTCCAATAATCTTCAATATCAATGTTTTTGAGTTTACCACTCATAAGATTCCATATATGGTTTATTAGTTACTTTTTTAAATATAAAAATTTAAATTGAGAAAAATAAGAAGTAAAAGTTGCCACCGATGTGAAAAAAGTGAGAATGTTATGTATAGAGTAACATATCAAAAAAAACCTTGGTTGGCAATTTTTATGCAAGCAGTGTGTACTGGAAGTAAAAAATAGCACTTCATATAAATACGGGGGTACATGGAAAAAATAAATAATGATTTATTTATTGCAATTCTGGGCAAAGTATATCAAAACCTTGTTCAGCCTCGTAAAAACTTGTTATATTACTTGTTGGATAAATTGAACTACACTCATCATAGGTTCTGAATAATTCTCCCTGATTATTGAGATAGTAAGTAAAAGTTCCACAGTGATTTAATCTTTCACCGGTAACCCTGTAGCCCAATTTTAATGTATCTGTACCACTTTTCAGTATAGTGTATTGAAATTCATTACCTCTTATGTCCTTTGGATTTTCAGTAAATTCCAAACAAATACCATCCTCAACAAGAATCAGTCTAAAAGGATCGTTTTTAAATATTTTGTAATTAGATCCTCTAGTCCAAACAATATCACTAACTTTTTCTAGAAATAATTCTTGCTTAACTTCTTTACTACAGGAAAAGGGAACGATTAGTATACACAGAAGTAAAATCTTTTTCATAATTCAATTTTTTTTCACAAAGTCTCTAGCAATAGCAATAAGCACAATAATCATGGTAATTACAACAACAACTGCTACACCTTTAGGAGTCATAGAATTTTTTTAACTCTGCAAATATAAAAAAACAGCTGTATTGATTTAATTTAGTGTTGTAATTAATAAATAGATTTAAGCTTGATAAAATTAAGAGAAGCCAAAATAAAAGATTTATCTACGCTATTGGAGTTCGAAAAAAGACTTATCGAATATGAAAGGGCTTTTACTCCTAATCTAAAAAAAAGTGATTTCAATTATTACGATTTGAAATCATATATTAAAAATCCTGAAATTTCAGTTGTAGTTGCAGAAAAAGAAAATTCTTTAATCGCTTCAGGCTATGCACTTATCCGTTCAAATAAAACTTATAAAAATCCCTCTCATATAGTATTTCTTGGATTCATGTATGTAATACCAAACTATAGGGGTATGGGAGTCAATAAAAAAATTTTAGATTACCTATTGGACTGGGGCAAAAAAAGGGGTTATTCAGAATTCCAACTTGATGTTTACGCTCCAAATCAAAGTGCAATAAAAGCATATAAAAAAGCTGGATTTGACTTTGAAACAATTACGATGAGGTTAAATATAGAATATTAGATATATGATTATGTTTAAAATCTATAATTATTAAAGGTTTTTTAATTTTCTTTTTTTATTTTGTACTAACTATAAATTAATTGAATTGAAGAAATACATACTAATTTTCTTAGTATTATACCCAATTTTTGTATTCAGCCAACAAGGCAAGAACATTGACTTAGACGAAGTTGTCAATACTGCTGGAATAATTCCAAGAATAAATATAGACGGTTTGATCTATTCGATCAGAGACAGAGACCAAATAATGACAAACATTTTGAAATCACCTTTCTGGGAAAAGGGTTACAAGTTTACTATTAATCTAGAGGATTATGATACTGGGAAAAAATATAGTTATCAAAATAAAGGAAGACTAAGAATTTTTATAAATAATATTGAATTAACATCAAGGCACAATTTTAAAACATATAAAACAATCAATGAGCTTCTAAAAAATTCAGAAGATATTTCTATCATTTCAAGTTCTGAATTTGTAAAAAAAGAACCGAACGAATTAAAGCCTGACTATGTAGCTGGTCAACCAATTTATTCAGGAGCTGAAAAAGAAGAAGTTCCTGTAACGTTTATTAAAATAAATTCCATTTTGGGGAGTGAGGTAGTCTACAACAAAACAAGAAAAGAAAGGAAAAAATTAAAAAAACTTTCAGATTTTAAGGTTATTTCAGAAAAGCAAGAGATTCCTGTTGCAGCTGATGGTCCAGGCGCGACTTTTTTGCAACCTGGAAGTGTTGCGACTATTGACCAAGTTAAATCAATAGAGTTAGACAATGTTGATTTAACCCAGAATATTGAAGATGATGGTATAGTTTACACCCCAAAATTAGTTAACGGACAAATTACTTTTTCAAAAAACGCAAAGCTTACAAGAATAAAAAAACAAAGTGAACGATATTTGAGAATGGGACTCAATGAATGGGGTATAGATGTAAACGCTAATACGTGGGCACAAGCATTAAGAGCCCACCTTAAAGGCAAACAAACCTTTGTAACTAGTGACGGTTATCCAGTTCTTTTTGGAGTTGTAACTCTTGGAAGTCGTCAACCCGGCCCACTTTGGGTTGTCGATGGTGTTTATTTAAACGAGCCACCTGTAAATGTGAGATCTTTGGCATATTTAATTCGTGAAGTAAATGTTTATAAATATGATACAGCAAAATTTGGTTCAAGGGGAGCTGCAGGAGTTATTGAAATTTTTACTTTAAGTGGATTTTCAGAAAGCACAGGCAGCTATAAAAGAAGTTTTGAGGTAAAAGGGAAAGATAATATTAAATTAATGGAGACGTTCCAAAGTTTTGAAAAACAATTTTTGTCTAGAAGAGAAGAATTGAATGATGTGAG
Organism: Bacteroidetes bacterium SCGC AAA795-G10; assembly: GCA_003130815.1. GTDB lineage: Bacteria > Bacteroidota > Bacteroidia > Flavobacteriales > Flavobacteriaceae > MS024-2A. The sequence goes on from QFDA01000001.1 coordinate 832,951, forward strand.
AAAAATTTTGATTCAACTCAATGAACCTGAAAGAGTTGATTCAATACAAGGTTTATTAGAATCATTAACCTTAAAAAGCTACTTGTTTACTGCTAATTTTGCAATTAATAATGCTGATTTTGAGATTGCTCCATATCTAGCACTAACTAAAATATCTGACGCTCAACTTCCTATACTAGAATCTATAGAAAAAAAATTATCTGCAGAGGTAAGAAAATCTAAATATGGGAAAAGGTTTATTGAATTTTTAGAAAATAAAAAACTTAGAGACACAACAAGTCTTAGTAACTAATTGTTTCCCTACATACCCTTTATTTAATTGATTTTCTGTTTATAAACTTTAAGTCATAACTAATAAGAGCCGCCGATTAAAACCCTAAATTATTATTGGATATTTTAGAATAGTTTTATTTTTAAATTAATAACAGATGCATTTAAAGAATAAAATATTAAAAATTCATCCTAAAGACAATATAGTTGTTGCTCTTTTCGATTTAAAAGAGGGTGAGATTCTAAACCTTGAGGATAAAAAAATTTCCTTGAAAACAGATGTTAATAAAAAACACAAATTTGCACTTAAAAACCTTAACAAAGGAGAGAATATCTACCTTTATGGTGTGGTAGTTGGAAAAGCTATAAGACCTATCAAAAAAGGGGAGGCTATTAACTCAAAAAATATTTCTCACCACACACAAGAATATTACTTACCTAAAAATCTAAAAAAAATATCTACACCTAATTTATCTAATAATGAGTATAAAAATAAAACCTTTGATGGTTATCATAGACAGGATGGTAAAGTAGGTACAGAAAATAATTGGCTCGTAATACCACTTGTATTTTGTCAAAATCGAAACATAGACGAATTAAAAAAAGCTTTATTAAGTGGCTTAGGATATGGTAGCTCAAGAGAAAGAGTTTTTAATCTTGATAGATTAATTTCAAATTTTGAAGCTGGTGCAACAAAATCAGAATTACTGAATGAAAAAGTATTAACCTCAGAAAAAGACAGTTCACAAGAACGATTATTTTCAAATGTAGATGGGATATATTTTTTAACTCATGAAGGAGGATGTGGGGGATCGAAATATGATTCTGTTAGCCTCTGTAATTTAATTGCGGGCTACATTAATAATCCAAATGTTGCGGGGGCAACTATTTTAAGTCTAGGATGCCAACATGCTCAAATAAGTCTTTTGGAAAAATCATTGAAAAGAATAGCTCCAGATTTTAAAAAAACAATTTTCTTCATGGAGCAACAAAAAAGTAATTCGGAAGAAGAATATTTAGCAGAATGTATTAAAAAAACATTTATTGGTCTTATTGAGGCGAATAAAATTAAACGTAAACCTGCACCCATAAGTAAACTTACCTTAGGATTAGAATGTGGAGGGTCAGATGGTTTTTCTGGAATTTCAGCCAATCCAGTTTTAGGATTTGTTTCTGATGTAGTTGTTGGGCAAGGCGGCTCAGCAATTTTATCTGAATTTCCCGAATTAAATGGGGTTGAACAAGAGTTAATTAATCGATGTACTTCTCTTGAGAAAGCAAAAAAATTTAAAACCTTAATGCAAAATTATAATAAGAAAGCAACAGCTTTGGGTGCAGGTTTTGATTCTAATCCTTCTCCAGGAAATATTAAAGATGGACTAATAACGGATGCTATTAAATCAGCTGGAGCTGCAAAAAAAGGTGGAACTTCCCCGATAGTTGATGTATTAGATTATACAGAACAAACTATTATTCCAGGTTTAAACCTATTGTGTACTCCTGGAAATGATGTTGAATCAACAACAGCACTTGCAGGATCAGGCGCCAATATTATTTTATTTACAACAGGTTTGGGAACTCCCACAGGAAATCCTGCAGTTCCTGTCGTTAAAGTTTCTTCTAATACAAGTTTATATAATAATATGGGAGATATTATTGATTTTAATACAGGTACTATTATTGATGGAGTAAGTACAATTAAGGATTGTGGAGAAAAACTGTTAAATTTTGTTTTAGAAGTCGCTAGCGGAAGAGTAAAAGTTTGTGCTCGGAAACTAGGTCAGAATGATTTTATTCCATGGAAAAGAGGTATGTCACTATAAATTTAATATGATGATTAATAAATTTTCTTTGAAAAATAAAACTGTTATTATTACAGGAGGCGGAAGCGGAATTGGTGAAGCTATTTCAAGGACACTTGCCTCTCAAGGTGCAGTTGTTCATATCTTGGATAATAAATTAGAATCAGCACTTGAGACAGTAAATCGTATCAAAAAAGACAACTTCGTTGGAGTGGCTCACAAATGCGATGTTTCAAATAATGTAGAAGTTAATCAAGTCATTCATGAAATTTGTAAAATATCAAACATTGAAATTCTAATTAATAACGCTGGAATCGCTCATGTCGGGAATATAGAAAATTGTAAAGAAGAAGATTTAGACAAATTATATAATGTTAATATAAAAGGAGTTTATAATTGTTCAAAGGCTGTTATTCCAATTATGAAAAAAAACAAAAATGGTTTGATTATTAATCTTGCATCTATAGCTTCCAGTGTTGGTATTAGTGATCGGTTTGCATACTCTATGACAAAGGGTGCTGTTCTTACTATGACTTATTCAATTGCTAAAGATTATGTTAAAGATAACATTAGATGTAATTGTATTTCACCAGCCCGAGTCCATACACCCTTTGTAGATGGATTTATAAAAAAGAATTATCCGAATGAAGAAAAAAAAATGTTTAAAAACTTATCAAAAACTCAACCCATAGGACGTATGGGAACCCCACAAGAGATTGCGGATCTTGCTTTATACCTTTGTTCTGAGGAAGCAAAATTTATAACCGGATCAAATTTTGCAATTGATGGAGGATTTGTAACTCTTAATTCACAATAATCATGAAACTAATTAGATTTGGTCAACTTAAAAAAGAAAAGCCAGGCATATTAAAATCTGATGGAAAGCGACTTGATGTTTCTGCTTTTGTATCGGATTATAATGAAAACTTTTTTAAAGAACAAGGGTATAAAGATCTTAAAAAATGGCTTTCTTTAAATGAAAATTCTTGTCCTGTAGTTGATAAAAGTACCAGATGGGGCTGTCCCCTGGCAAGGCCTTCAAAAATTGTCTGCGTGGGATTAAATTATGCTAAACATGCAAAAGAAAGTGGTATGGAAATACCAAATGAACCTGTTTTATTTTTTAAATCAACTTCTGCAATTGTAGGACCATATGATCCAATTGTCATACCCAAAGGAAGTGTCAAGACAGACTGGGAGGTAGAACTTGCTATAGTTATTGGCAAGGAAGCTTCATATGTTTCAAAGCATGAGGCTTTAAAATATGTAGCTGGCTATGTTCTTCATAATGATGTAAGCGAACGTTCTTTTCAATTAGAGCGTTCGGGACAGTGGGTAAAAGGGAAGAGTAGTGACAGTTTTGCTCCTATAGGCCCATTTATTGCCACTAGTGATGAAATTATAGATCCAAATAATCTCAACCTTTGGCTTAAACTTAATGGAGAAACTATGCAGGATAGTAATACATCTGATTTTATTTTTAATGTTCAAGAAGTAATAAGTCATATTAGTCAATTTATGACTTTACTTCCAGGTGATGTTATTTCAACAGGAACACCCTTTGGAGTTGGCCTAGGATTAAACCCACCAGTATACTTAAAAGAAGGAGATGAAGTAGAATTGGGTGTTGAAGGTCTGGGAATTTCAAAACAACTATGTGTAGCTTATAAAAATGATAATTGATAGCCATCAACATTTTTGGAATTACAATCCTGAAAGAGATACTTGGATAGATGAATCAATGCATGCACTAAGAAAAAATTTTCTTCCAGAAAATTTAAAACCAATTTTAATAGATAATGGAATAGATGGTTGTATTTCAGTTCAAGCAGATCAATCATACCAAGAAACAGAGTTTTTACTAGAATGTGCCTCTAATAACAAGTTTATAAAAGGTGTTGTAGGTTGGGTTGATTTATGTTCACCTGATCTAGAAAAAAAATTAAAAAGGTACAGTGAAGATAAAAAATTAAAAGGTGTGAGACACATTGTTCAATCTGAACATAAAGAATATTTACTTCGGAAGGATGTACAAGCTGGAATATCAAAATTATCCAATTTCAACCTTACTTTTGACTTGTTAGTTACTCCAATTCAGCTCCAATCTGCAATTAAGTTGGTAAAAACTTTTCCTAATCAAAAGTTTGTTCTAGATCATATTGCAAAACCTCGTATATCTGAACCATTAAATAAAACTTGGGTAAATGACATTATTAATCTATCGAAACAGAATAATGTCTTTTGTAAGATTTCAGGATTAGTAACCGAGACAAAAGACTATAATTTTCTGGAAGCTGATTTTTTACCTTTTCTAGATATAATATTTCAATATTTTGGTTTTGACCGGATAATGTATGGTTCTGATTGGCCAGTTTGTTTACTAGCGGCAGAATATAAAAAGGTACTTGAAATAATTACCGATTATTTATCAAAATACGATTCTAAAACTAGAAAAAAAATAATGGGAACAAATGCCCAAATATTTTATAACTTATAATTAAAATGGATTTAGGATTAAAGGGTAAAATAATAATTGTAACTGGTGGCTCAAAGGGTATTGGCTCTGGTATTGTTTCAGTTTTACTAGAGGAAGGCGCTATACCCATTATAGTAGGAAGAGACAAAAAGACTATTTTAAGTGTCGTAAATAAATATAAAGAAAGAAATCTTGAAGTTGGTTTTGCATTTGCAGAGTTGACTGATCCGAAGCAATGCGAGCAAGCCATAAAAAAAATTATTAATGACTTTAGAAAAATTGATGGTCTTGTAAATAATGCTGGAGTTAATGATGGAATAGGTCTAGAAAAGGGGACGTATGAAGACTTTTTAAATTCAATAAATAAAAACGTTGCTCACTATTACAAAATGACTCAACTAGTGTTACCCGAACTAAAAAAAAATAAGGGTGCAATTGTAAACATTGGCTCAAAAGTGTCGACTACAGGTCAAGGGGGGACATCAGGATATGCAGCTGCATGTGGTGGTAGAAATGCATTAACTAGAGAATGGGCAGTAGAATTAATACCTTATTCGATAAGAGTCAATAGTGTAATTGTAGCAGAATGTTATACACCTTTATATAAAAAATGGGTAGAAAGTTTCGAAAATCCAAAAGAAAAGCTCGCTTCAATAACTGATAAAATACCCTTAGAAAAGCGAATGACAACCATTGAAGAAATTGCTAATACAGTAGCTTTTTTAATTTCAGAAAAATCAACCCATACAACTGGCCAATTGATTTATGTTGATGGTGGTTATTCTCATTTAGATCGAACAATTTTATAACTGATTCAATTAAATATGGAGACCGATGATAAAAAAAGGTACTGTCTAGCACTAGATTTAAAAAATGATCCAAAAAAAATTCAGGCCTACATAGATCATCATAAAAACGTATGGCCTGAAATTAAAGAAAGTATAAAAAATGCTGGGATTAATCATCTTGAGATTTTTCACACTCACAATCGATTGTTTATGATTATTGAAGCAGATAAAAATTTTTCAATCCAAAATAAATCTAAAATGGATTCAGTAAATCCTTTTGTTCAAAAATGGGAACAATTAATGTGGGAGTATCAAAAATCACTTCCCAATACCAAAAAAGGAACTAAATGGGTTATGATGGAAAAAATTTATGATTTAGATAAATCACATCGTGATTAAAAAAAGTGATAATACTTATGAATGTAAAATCACCATCTTTAGTTTCTAAGCAAGTATTAGTACCTTTTATATTAGTTACATCTCTTTTTGCTCTTTGGGGTTTTGCAAATGACATTACAAATCCAATGGTAGCTGCATTTGGAACGCTTATGGAACTATCAAACGCTAAAGCAGCTTGGGTACAGTTAGCTTTTTATGGTGGCTATGCGACAATGGCTATACCGGCTGCAATTTTTGTAAGAAGATTTAATTATAAAAATGGAATTATTCTTGGTCTGGCACTATATTCATTAGGCGCACTTCTTTTTTATCCAGCCGCAAAATTTGAAGCATTTGGATATTTTTTGATATCTCTTTACATATTAACATTTGGATTAGCTTTTTTGGAAACAACAGCTAGTCCTTACATAATGTCAATGGGTGAAGACAATACTGCAACTCGAAGACTCAATTTAGCTCAGGCCTTTAATCCTTTTGGATCTCTCCTGGGTATGTTTGTTGCATCTAATTTTATTCTTTCAAAATTAAAATCAGATCGAAGGGATATTTCAGGAGAATTACTATTTAATTCTTTAGGGGATACTGAAAAAGCAATAATTAGAACACATGATTTAAGCATAATTAGTATGCCTTATATTATTTTAGGATTCTTTGTAGCTGGGATGTTAATCTTGATCACCATTACTAAAATGCCAAATAAAATTAGTGAATCACATTTATCAAATGAATTTGAGGCCTTTAAAAGATTATTTCGAAATGCCAATTATAGGGAAGGAGTAATTGCTCAAATGTTTTATGTAGGTGCGCAAATTATGTGTTGGACATTTATAATACAATACGCTGATAAATTGGGAATACAAAAGGCTCAGGCTCAAAATTATAATATTTTAGCAATGAGTATTTTTTTAACAAGTAGATTTCTTTGTACTTATTTAATGAAGTTTATAAGCTCAAAAAAACTGCTAACTATATTTGCAGCTGGAGGGATAATCTCAATTTTTGGAGTTATTTTTATTCATGATATTAGAGGACTTTATTTTCTAATTGCCACCTCTGCATTTATGTCTTTAATGTTTCCAACAATATATGGTTTGGCACTTCACGGTTTAGGGAACGATACTTCATTAGGGGCTGCGGGACTTGTAATGGCAATTGTAGGAGGAGCACTTATGCCCCCCTTACAGGGATGGATTGTGGATTTTGAAGCTGTGGGGAACTTTAGAGCAGTAAACATTTCTTTTGTTTTACCTTTAATTTGTTTTTGTGTTATTGCGGCCTATGGTTACCGTACATTAAAAGTTCACAAAAACTAAATATCATGAAAACAGATATTCATTACATTAACAGTAAATATCCTTCAATACCTGACCTAAGAAATAGAGCTAAAGCTAAAATTCCCAGATTTGCTTTTGAATATTTAGACGGTGGGTGTAATGATGATGTAAACTTGAAACGAAATACACAAAGAATTCGAGAAGTTGAGTTAAAACCAAAATATTTAGTTTCATATAAAGAACCTAATTTAAAGGTAAATCTATTCGATGAAACATATGATTCACCTTTTGGAATTGCACCTATAGGGCTACAAGGCTTAATGTGGCCTAAGGCACCAGAGATTCTTGCAAGAGCTGCTTTTGATCACAACATTCCTTTTATTTTAAGCACAGTATCTACGTCAAGTATAGAGACTATTTCTGAAATAACAGAAGGGAAATTTTGGTTTCAATTATATCATCCAGCCGAAGAAAGTGTAACTAAAGATTTATTAAAAAGAGCTCAATTATCAGGGTGTAAAGTTTTAATTATTCTTGCAGATGTTCCTTCTTTTGGTTATCGCCCCAGGGATATTAGAAATGGATTAGCTATGCCACCTAAATTATCTATCAAAAATGTAATTCAAGTATTAAAAAGACCCGAGTGGGCTTTAAAAACTTTGATTAATGGGCAACCATCATTTGAGGTTTTAAAACCCTATATGCCAAAGAGCTTAAATTTAAAACAATTAGCAAAATTTATGGATAGTACTTTTTCAGGAAGATTAAATGAAGAAAAAATTAAAAAGCTTCGAGATGGTTGGAAAGGGAAATTGGTCATTAAAGGGACTGAATCTATTCATGATATTGAAAAAGCTTACAAATTGGGAGTTGATGGTGTTATAATATCTAATCATGGTGGAAGGCAAGTTGACGTTGGACAGGCAACTGTAGATTCACTAAAAACCGTAGCGCCAATCTATAAGGGCAAATTAAAAATAATGATGGACAGTGGAATTCGAGGAGGGGCTGATGTTGCGAGAGTTTTGGGAGTTGGAGCAGACTTTACATTTTTAGGCAGGTCGTTTATGTATGGTGTTTCTGCTCTAGGCTCAAAAGGAGGTACTCATACTATATCTGTAATTAAAAAGCAATTAAAACAGATTATGGAACAACTAGGTTGTAGTAAAATAAAAGATTTCGTTGATACAAGGATATATTAGTGATTCATACAATTAAAATTTAAATTCTATTCTAACCTCTTAACAGAGATCATTATTTATAAGTATCAAACTGTTAAAGTGTGCTAACTATTTTAATATTGGTGTTATTTATCAACTTAAGAAGATCTAATAATTGATCTATATTTCTCATATAATGTTTAGCTGCAGTTTTTTTCTTTCCAATTTTTATTTTATGGCTATTTGAGGGCAAACTCAAGAACATACTTTCATCTGTAACGTCATCCCCTGCCGCAAGACAAAAGTCATATTTTTTTTGACTAATTAGATCAAGAGCAGTTACCCCTTTATTTATATTGGAAGGCATTAGTTCTAGAACTTTATTTCCATCTAGTAAGGTCAAATCATTTGGCAATAAACTTTTTAAAACTGTTTTTAATTCTACTGCTCTTTGAATGCCTAGTTCAGGATCTGCTTTTCTATAATGCCATGAAAGAGAATTTGTTTTGTGTTCAATAAATGTTCCTGGTGTGTTATCTGTGAATGTATTTAATACAGGAAGCAAATGTTCAATCCATTTTTTACTGAGTCCTTTTTTCTGATGCCATTCACTATTTTTTTCCTTTAAATAAAGACCGTGCTCAGCAACTAAAGTAAGGTTCAATCCTTCAAAATGTTTATCTAAAAAGGAATAAGTTCTACCACTCATAATGACAACATCAGTGTTTTCATGAGAATTTATATTATCCAATAAATCTAAAAGTGATTTAGGTGGAACAACTTTTTCTGGATTTTCATTAAATCCTACAAGGGTTCCATCATAATCTAATAATAAAAGTCTTTTTTTAGATTCTTGGTATGACTTTACTATTTTTTTTGTAATTGCAGGCGTAACCAATTTAACTTTTGAAGAAAATTCCTTTTTTGATGTCTCATTAAGTGTCTCTATGAAATTTGATGACCATTTATTTATATCATAGCGTTTAATTCGATTTCTTAGAATTAAATTTCTTTCCTTTTGCTCTTTTAAAGGCATCTCAACAGCAGTTTTTATTGCTTGAGAAAGTTGTTCTATATCAAAAGGATTTACAGATATTGCTTGAGGTAATTCTTTTGAGGCCCCTGCTAGTTCACTCAATATTAAGACACCATCATTATTAATACGTGTTGCTAAATACTCTTTAGCAACTAAATTCATACCATCACGAAGAGGTGTTATCATTGCAACATCAGATGAAACATACAAATCAATCAAATTTTCAAAAGGCATTGAACGATAATAATACCAGACTGGAGTCCAATTTACTGATGCAAATTTACCATTTATCCGGCCAACCACTTCATCTGTTTGTCGTTTTAAAATTTTGTATTGTGGAACCTTAGATCTTGATGGTACTGCTAACATTACTAACCTGATTTTATCGTGATATTCTGGGTTAGTGTCTAGAAATCTTTCAAAAGCCAACAATCTATTTAATACTCCCTTAGTATAGTCTAGCCTGTCAATGGAAAGGATTAGCTTTCCCTCATTAGCCAACTTATGGGTATTGATTTGCCTTTTTAACTCCGAGCTACCAGTAGAAATCCTTAAGTTTTTTTGTGCGGCCATTTCAAATTTTTTGAAATCTATACCCATTGGGAAGGTATTTACAACTATTTCTCTACCTTGATAAAGGACAACATTAAAGTTAACTTCTAGGTTTAAAATTCTTTTAACAGAACTTAGAAAGTGCCGCTCATAATCATAGGTATGAAAACCTAAAAGATCTGCTCCTAACATTCCTTTTAATAATTCCTCTCTTTTAGCAAAAATTCTAAAAATTTCAAATGAAGGAAAAGGTATATGAAGGAAAAAGCCAATTGTAACGTTTGGATTAACATCTTTAATCATCTGTGGGCAAAGCAAAAGTTGATAATCGTGAATCCATACTTTATCTCCATCTTTGACAACTTTTAAAACTTCGTCAGCAAATTTTTGATTTACTTCTTTATAAGATTCCCACTGATGTAAATCAAATTTGTGAATTTCAATAAAGTAATGAAATAATGGCCAAAGGCATTTGTTGGAAAACCCAAAATAAAAATTATCTAACTCTAACTCATTAAGAAAGACTGGACAAAACTGTTTATCCAATAAATCCTCATTAATCTGCCTTTTACTTTTTTTGTTTAAACTATCTGAACTTACCCCTGGCCAACCAATCCATAATGATTTACCTTCATTATGAAATGATTTTAAACCCGTAGCAAGTCCTCCGCTTGTTGGAGAAAATATCCATTCGCCCTCTTTATTTTCAGCTTGAACAGGAAGTCTGTTTGATACGATAATATTTTTAGCCATACTAAATTTATGAACACAAAACTAACACCACTTCGAAAAGTAAAAGCCAAAAAAATCAATTTAAATTGAATTTATCCTAATTTGAGAATCTTCAATGCTAATTAAAGAGAATATTTCAATAAATCACATCAATTATTTCAAATATGAACCACTTTAGTGTTTTCCTCGATTAAAATCCAAAAAAGTTATTTATTCATCTTAAATTTAAAAAGGATTTTATCAAACTATCAAATAATAATTGTGGATAAGAATTTAAACTATGGTATTATTGGTAATTGTAGTTCTGCTGCACTAATAAATAGTAAAGCGTCCATTGACTGGTGTTGTTTACCAAAGTTTGATTCTTCTTCAGTATTTGCAAAAATCTTAGATGACGAAAAAGGGGGAGGATTTTGGATAGAAACAAAACAAAAATTTCATATTTCTCAAACTTACCTTAAGAACACCTGTATTCTTAGCACTGTCTTCCGTAATGAAAAACATGAATTTGAGGTAATAGACTTCATGCCCAGATTTATAAAAAATAAAGGAGAGTTTTACGCTCCTCCTGAAATAATAAGAATTGTAAGACCAATTAAAGGATCTCCAGAAATTAAGTTTAAGTATGACCCAAGATTAGAATATGCTCACGGGGAAACTAAACATGTTGATAAAAAAAACATGGTTAGAAGTCGTGTAGATAGTCCAAAACATGATAGCCTTTTTTTGTATACAAATATTGAAAATGTCAAAATAATTGAGGCCAATGTGCATAAACTTGAGAAAACAATTTTTTTTAATATTTCATATAATGAAAAATTAAAAACACCCCTGCTTTCAGATTGTATTTTAAACTTTGAAAGAACTAAAGTTTACTGGCTGAATTGGTGTTCAAAAACACCTGTTTTTAAACATTACAATGATCAAATTTTGAGGAGTGCTATGACATTAAAACTAATGTCTTATGACAAAACCGGTGCAGTATTAGCAGCAGTAACTACATCATTACCTGAAACTATTGGTGAAGTTAGAAATTGGGATTATCGTTTCTGTTGGATTCGTGATGCATCTATGGTTATCAGAGTAATTTCGAAACTTGGCCATAAAAGAATTGTGAAAAACTTTATAAACTTCATTATAGAATTAATTCCTGATAAGGCCCAAAAATTACAGATAATGTATGGAATAAATGGTGAGGAAATTCTTACGGAAGAATTTTTAGATCACCTTTCAGGTTACGAAAATTCAAAGCCAGTAAGAGTAGGAAATGCTGCATATACTCAAAAGCAAAATGATATTTATGGAATTTTAATGGATGCAATTCATGCTGAGATTAAACAGTTTTCCATTGGCTTTGAAAGATTACAAGAAATTTGGTCAATTGTTAAGGGAATAGTTTGGGTTGTGAAAAATAATTGGCAAAATCCTGATAAAGGAATATGGGAATTTAGATCTGAGGATCTTCATTTTACCTTTTCTAAAGTATTATGTTGGGTAGCAATTGATCGTGCAATAAAAATAGCAGAATTATTAGATAAAAATGAAGCAGCTAAAAAATGGGAGCCTTTGAAAAAACAGATTAAAGATGATATCGAAAATAAAGCATGGAATGAAGAGATAAAGGCTTACACACAATCCTACGGATCAATACATCTTGATGCCTCAGTTCTACTAATCGAACAATATGGATTTGTAAGTCCGAATGAGCCTCGATTCATAAGCACAGTAAATGCTATTGAAAAAGAGCTCGCACATGAGGGTCTATTATATAGATATAAAAACCATGATGATTTTGGGTTACCCTCCTCGTCATTTACAGTTTGTACCTTTTGGTTTATAAATAGTCTTATCAAGATTGGGGAAGTAGATAAAGCAAAAACTTATTTTGATAATTTATTAAGTTACGGGAACCATCTGCAACTTTTTAGTGAAGATATTGACTTTAAATCAAAACGTCTTCTTGGCAATTTCCCACAAGCATATTCTCATCTTGCACTTATTGATACTGCATTATCATTTAATTTGGCTTCCTGACGGTATTAAGTTTGCATAGATATTATTTTCGTCACAACAATTCACAATTCAGCACGAGTTCTTAAATAAAATAGTTTTTTTGTATTTTCAATGTTATAGTTAGCAGAGAATACAATTGAAAAGCACATGTTCAAAATAAATTACCTTTTATTCTTTTTTTATCTAATTAGTGTTAATTTTTCATTAGGCCAAGAAGTTACCTCATATTACTTAATAAGGCATGCTGAAAAAGTTCTCACAAACCCTAATAATCCGAATCCACATTTAACAACAAAAGGTCATAAGCGGTCACTTGAATGGAAAAAAATTCTTGAAAAAATCCATTTTGACAGGATTTACTCGACATCCTATTACCGAACTTTAGAGACAGCAAAACCAATAGCAGATGAGCGAAATATTGAAATTCAAAAATATGATTCAAATGATTTATTTAACGAAAATTTTAGAAAAAATAATATAGGTAAAACGACACTAGTTGTAGGTCATAGCAACACAACTCCCGTTCTAGCTAATAAAATTATAGGTAAGGATATATATTCCTCAATAGATGAAAGAATACATGGATATTTATTTTTTATACAAATAATAGGTAAAAAAACAACATACCAATTGCTCAACTTAGAATGATAAAAAATGAAAAACAAAATTTAATATTTTATGAAAAAATTTTTTTATGCTGCAACAATAATTGCTTTTTCACAGCTTTTATTTGCTCAAGATGACAATGAAAACGAGGTAGAGGAGGGATTGCCTCTGAAAGCCACAAGAGCAATAGATATAAATACTAATGAAGGCACATGGATCTCACTAGATGTTCATCCTAGTGGCGAGAAAATTATTTTTGATCTTTTGGGTGATATATACGAACTTCCTATAAACGGAGGTAAAGCAAAGCGTATTACAGAAGGTCTGGCTTTTGACTCTCAGCCAAAATATTCTCCTGATGGAAATTCAATTTTATTTTTGTCAGATAGAAGTGGGGGAAACAATGTTTGGATAATAGATCGAAGTGAAAAAGACACTGTTCAACTAACAAAAGGTAATACCTTAAAGATGCAGTCCGCAGATTGGTCAAAAGATGGAAATTATATAGCTGTAAGTAAGGGTACTAGAAATTTCAAGTTACACCTCTATCATAAAGATGGTGGTGGTGGAAGTCAATTAATAAAGGAGCCGGAGAGACTAAAAATTTCAGAACCCACTTTTAGTGCCAACGGACGTTTAATATGGTTTTCACAAAGAATGGGGGCCTGGCAATATAATGCTCGATTTCCTCAATATCAAATAGCAACTTATGATCGCGAAGATGGAGAAATAGAGATTATGACTTCGCGCTATGGATCTGCTTTCACTCCTACACTTTCTCCAGACGGTAATTGGCTTGTTTATGGTAGTCGTTTTAATGATCAAACTGGACTTGTAAAAAGGAATCTAAATACGCAAGAAGAGGATTGGTTAGCTTATCCAGTTCAACATGACGAACAAGAATCGATTGCTCCTTTAGGTGTACTTCCTGCAATGTCATTTACTCCGGATAGCAAAGAAATTGTTGCATCATATGGCGGCAAAATTTATAGAATTCCAATAGATGGAGGAGAGGCAATAAATATACCATTTAATATAAGTGAAAAATTGGTTATGGGTCCTCAATTAAAATTTGAATATCCTGTTGATGATTCATCTACTTTTACAATCAATCAAATCAGAGACTCCAAAATTTCTCCAGACGGAAACTCAATTGTTTTTACAGCTTTGAACAAATTATATATAATGAACTTTAAAGATCAGATACCTAGAAGACTAACTAATTTTTCTTTTGTAGAGGCTATGCCAGCATGGAACAAAAATGGAAAAGAGATTGCTTTTGTTACTTGGGATGAAGAAAAGGGAGGCAGTGTTTACAAACAGCGAGTTGATAAAATTTCAAAGCCAATAAAAATGACTCAAGAGCTAGGAGTTTACACAGAACCTGTTTGGAGTCTGGACAATAGAATCGTTGTTTTTAAAGGATCATCACAGCAATTTAAAAATTCGTATGGGCCAAGATCCTTTATGCAAAAATCTAATTTGGTTTGGCTTGACGGCAAGAGTCCAGGTAAAACTAAATTAATAACAAAGGCTTCTGGTTTATCAAACCCACATTTTGCACAAAATGATAATCGAATTTATTTAAATTCCAAAGATGGTTTAGTTTCTATTAAATGGGATGGAACTGATATGAAAAAGCATTTGTCTGTGGATGGAATTACAGTTTATGGTTCTTCATACGATCATAACCACCTATTATCTGATACACCGTCAGCACCTAAGAAAAAACCATCCAAAGCCTCAATATTGATTCGTGCTCCAAAAGGTCCTTATGCACTCGCACAGATAAATAATGATATTTATATAGTTACTGTACCTTATTTAGGAGCTGATGGGGCAAAAATAAATGTGAATGATCCAGATGAAGCTGATTTTCCCTCTCGTAAACTAACTAAGTTTGGAGGACAATTTCCTAGTTGGGATTCAAGTGGTAATGTTGTTTATTGGACACTTGGTAAAACTCTCTTTCGTTATGATATTCTAAGAGCAAAACAGGTTGATAAAATAAATAAGAAACAAGAGAAAGCTATTGAAATTGAAAACGGAAAAAAGAGTATTTCCTCATCAACTGATGAAGATAAGAGTACGGAAGAATATCGAGCAAATGAAAAAGATATTTTAGTTAAAATGCAAAGAGCTATTCCAAAAGGTAGTTTAGCTCTAACTAATGCAACATTGATTACTATGTCTGGGAAAGAGATTATTGAGAATGGTACAATTATTTTAAAAAACAATAGAATTGAAAAAGTTGGTAAATCGGATGAAATTCAATCTACTAAAGATGTAAGAGAAATCAATTTGGAAGGTAAATTTATAATACCTGGATTTGTAGATACTCACGCCCATTTGCGACCTGCTTGGGGACTTCAAAAAAAGAGTGTTTGGAGTTATGCAGCAAATCTTGCTTATGGTGTAACAACAACTCGTGATCCGCAAACTGGAACAACTGATGTTTTGACATATGCTGATATGGTTGAAGCGGGAATAATAGCAGGACCTAGAATTTATTCCACTGGACCAGGCGTTGGTTATTGGGGATATAATATTAAAAGTTTAGACCACGCACGAGACGTACTAATGCAATATTCTAAATATTATAATACCAAGACTATAAAGATGTATTTGACAGGAAATCGTCAACACAGACAATGGATTATCCAAGCAGCAAAAGAGCAGAAATTAATGCCAACAACAGAAGGAGGGTTAGATTTTAAATTAAATATTACTCAAATTTTAGATGGGTATCCAGGTCACGAACATTCATTTCCAGTATATCCATTATATAAAGACTTTATTGATTTTGTATCGGCTTCTAAGACAGCTTATACACCCACCTTACTAGTTTCTTATGGTGGACCATGGGCTGAAAATTATTATTATGCAACAGAAGAAGTGCAGAAAGATGACAAAATTAATCGCTTTACCCCTAAATCAGAACTAGATAGGAAGTCAAGAAGGAGAAATTCAGGTTGGTTTATGAAAGAAGAATATGTTTTTGAAGACCATGCTGTATTTGTAAAAGATTTAGTTGAAGCCAATGGAATAGCTGGAGTAGGTTCACATGGTCAGCTCCAAGGATTAGGCTACCACTGGGAACTTTGGAGTATGTATTCGGGGGGTATTTCAAATCACAATATGTTAAAAGTTGCAACAATACTTGGAGCGGAGGCTTTGGGATTGGAGAGTGACTTAGGAAGTATTGAAGAAGGTAAATTGGCAGATTTAGTTATTTTAGAAAAAAACCCGTTGAATAATATCCGAAATACTAACAAAATAAAATATGTTGTTAAAAATGGATTTATTTATGATGCTGAAACTTTGAATATGATTTATCCAAAAGAGAAAAAGCAAAAATACCCATGGACTCAAGAAGCACCTTCTTTTGATTTACCAGGTATCAAAAAAATAAAATAATTACTCTATGCTCCAATGCTACACATAAACAATCGTAACATATCAAAATTTTTTTTCAGTTTCAAGAACCATTTAAAATCTAAAATGCCAAAAGCCTCATTTATTTTTTTATTTCTCATTACACATATGGTTAAATCTCAAACTCCTTTACCGGAGCACCCTAGACCAGATTTTAATAGGCCAACATGGAAAAATCTAAATGGCACTTGGGATTTTAAATTTGATTCTGATAATAGGGGATTAAAAGAAGGGTGGTTTAAAGAAACAAAATTTGATAAAAAAATAATTGTTCCTTTTCCTTGGGGGTCAAAATTATCTAAAGTAAAGGATGAAGCTAATATTGGATGGTATTATAGAGAAATTAACATTCCAAAAGATTGGAGAACAAAAAGAACATTCATAACGATTGGAGCTTCAGATTGGGAAACTTCAGTTTGGATTGATGGAAATTTTGTTGGCAAACATCAAGGAGGTTATGTCCCTTTTTCTTTTGATTTAACGCCGCACTTAAAATATGGCCAAAATCAAAAGCTTACCATTAGAGTTGATGATGATGCTGGAGATCCAAAAAAATTCAATAGAGGGTATGCGTTATATGGAAAACAGGGATATGGTAATGCAAGAGGCATTTGGCAAACTGTTTATTTAGAAGCTAGAGGGAAAAATTTTATTGATGCAATTCATTTTACCCCAGATATTGATAATAAAAAAGTAAATGTTACAGCATACTTAGATGGATATGCTTCAAAGGAGTTACCCCTTAAAATAAAAATTAATACTGACAAAGGATCTATAAATCATGAAATTAATTTTAAGCCAGGACAGCTTAAGCGAAATTTTGACATTAATATTCCGGACATGAGATTATGGAGTCTTGAAGATCCTTATCTATATGATGTGGAAATAAAATTAGAGGATGATAGTGTAAATTCTTATTTCGGGATGCGAAAAATTTCAATAATAAATTTACCAGGCACTCAGTATCCGTATGTTGCTTTAAATAACCAACCAATTTATCTGCAGTTAGCTCTTGACCAATCATATCATCCAGAAGGTTTTTACACTTTCCCAAGTGACAAATTCATAAAAGAAGAAATTTTAAGAAGTAAGTCTATAGGATTGAATGGGATTAGAATTCATATAAAAGCTGAAGTACCGAGAAAACTTTTTTGGGCAGACAAATTAGGTCTTTTAGTAGTTGAAGATTTACCTAATTCTTGGGGTGATCCAGATAAATATATGCGAAATGAGTCTGAATACACACTCAAAGAAATGATAAAAAGAGACTATAATCATCCTTCTATTTTTTCATGGGTTCTATTTAACGAACAGTGGGGACTTTCAACCAATAATGATCCAGAGGATAATAAAAAAAACAAAAGCGAAATACTTCCAGAAACGTTTGACTGGGTCACTTCAATGTATTATTTGGCCAAATCAA
Organism: Bacteroidetes bacterium SCGC AAA795-G10; assembly: GCA_003130815.1. Lineage (GTDB taxonomy): Bacteria > Bacteroidota > Bacteroidia > Flavobacteriales > Flavobacteriaceae > MS024-2A. Next base: position 850,917 of record QFDA01000001.1, read on the forward strand.
TCGATAAATCAAGACTTATTGAGGATAATTCATTGTGTTGTGGAGGTGTACACACTGCAACTGATATTAACTCATGGCATGTATATCTTCCAGGTTATGCTTGGGAAAACTATCTAAGAGATAAATCTGAAAAAAATTTCAAGGGATCAACTCATCAATATTATAAAGGTTTTAAACAAGAAAACCAGCCCTTTATTAATTCAGAATCTGGAAATGTGTGGGGTTATAAGGGCAGTACAGGAGATATTGATTGGAGTTATGATTACCACAGAATGATAAACAGTTTCAGAAAGTTTCCTGAAATAGCAGGATGGTTATATACAGAGCATCACGATGTTATTAATGAATGGAATGGATATTGGAAATTTGACAGGTCTGAAAAAATCACAGGAGTGGATAAAATTTTAAGGGGTATGACCTTAAATGATTTTCACTCACCAGTTTACATATCTACTGGGGTTGAAATATGTAAATCAGTTAGAGGGGGTGAAGAAATTAATGTTCCATTATTTTTATCTTCTATGACTTCAAAAAATTTGGGAGATGAGCTTATTATTGACTATGAACTAAAACATACTAATTTAATTGCACAGGAATATAAAATCACTTCAGGCAAAGTGAATATTAAATATAAGCCATGGAAAAATGAATCCATCAGCCCAATAAATTTAAAAATGCCAGAATCAAGTGGTTTGGCAAAGCTGAGTCTTACACTAAAAACTCTTGATGGAGAAGTTTTACATAAAAATTTCATGCATTTTGAAATTAATTCAAACGAAAAATTAAAGGATTTCGATTTATTTAGTTTTGAACCAAATTCTTTTTCAAATTTAAGTTGGTCAAAAAAATCTTGGTCAGTATTTGAAAATAAAAAAATGAATGGTACGGGCAATGGTTTTTTTGAGTATGAAATTATCTTACCGAACAAATTAAAATCAAAAAAATATAAAGATGCTTATTTTATAGTTGAAGCTTCAGCCAAGGAACTTTTTGACAAAGACAAAAAGGGTAAAGAATATGTAGATTTAGGAATTGATTATATGAAAGGATCTAAAGTTAGCCCAAGTAAGAACCCTAATTCTTATCCGATGACGGACACAAAAAAGTTTGAATCAAAAATTCAAGTTTTAATTGATGAGAAAATTAAGATGGAAGTGAATCTTGAAGATGATCCTGCTGACCACAGAGGAATACTCTCTTGGCATCATCAAAAAAGATCAAAAAATTCTGAGCCACCAAAACTTAATGAGGCAGGATCCTATGGGTATATTTTAAAAGTTCCAATTCCTATAAATGAGCTAGAAAACTCAATAAATAAAGGGAAAATGAAAATTATGCTGAGAACAATAGGAGAAGGAGGTATAGCGATATTTGGGAAGGCCTTTGGAAGGTACCCCGTCAATCCAACTTTGGTACTTCAAAAATAATTTTTAGGATTCTTTATTTTGTTTTGAATTATTAAGCGAATAATTTCCAAAGTCAAGAATTTCTTCAAAGTCCTTTGACGATTTTAAAGGAGTTTCTAAAATTCTGTCTTCTTGAAACAAATAAACTTTCTCTAAGTATTTGAGACGGATCAGTTTTTCAGTGTTTTGAGCATCAAATTTAGTATTTACTAAATAAATACGTTTTAGATTTTTTAATTGTGATAACTCATCGATATTTTCACCTAATATGTTTGTATTATTCAATTTTAAAACAGTAAGATTAGTATAATATTTTAAATTAAAAAAAATAGAGTCGGTGATCTTACTATAACTTAAATCGAGATTAACAATATTTTCCCTTACGCTAGACATGATTGACAAATCAATATCTTTAAATTCAGAGTAATTTAATGTATTGACAGAAAAGAAATTGGAGTTTTTACTAATAGGGTTAATCAAAATATTTTTTGCTCTTACTTTTTCTAAAGTTTCAATATTAGGCATTTCAACATTTTCTGTTGGATAAAATGGTTTTTCAATCGTGAAAAAATAATTAATCAGATTTTCATCAAGTTTAAATTCTTCTACAGATTTTTTGAATGAGCTTCCATCTTTAATCCAATTACTTACAAGATTTATTTCTTCTCTTGTGAGCTGTTTTCCACCTTTTGGGGGCATGTGTTTTTTCTTATCTTTTGGTAAATGAATTCTAATGTACATTTCACTCATTTCTGGCCTTTCAAAATTAATTATAGAACCGTTTCTACCTCCTTTTATAAGTTCATTAGAATTATGCATTTTTAGTTTACCACTTGATTTTTTAGAATTGTGACACTTCACACATTTTTCGTCAAGTATTGGCTGGATAACTGAAGAAAATAATGGTTTTTCTTTATAGTCTTTATAATATTTTATGGGCTTACTTTGTACTTTATTAAAACTAGCTAGATTTTTTATAGGTTCAGTTAAATGTTCTTCACCATGTGTAATATTTCCACCTAAGTGCCCTGCCAGTAGAAGAACGATAGAATTTCCAACAGTAAAAAGTTTTCTTGGCAGGAGTTTAAAAAATGACTTTTCAATCAATTTTTGGTAAAAGGAAAATGATAAAATAACAGTAAGAATTCCAGCTAAAAAGTGATTTTGAACTGTCTGCCAGAGATATCCACCATTTTGATATTGTAAATATCCACTTACTATTGATAAGACACCAGTAATAGTAGCCCAAAAGAAAATAAACTTTAGGGCATCATTAGACCATTTAAGTTTTTTTGAATTTAACTCAATTAAAATTCCTAATATTATAAATCCAATTGGTAGATGAATTATCAAAGGATGGAATCGACCAATTAAAATCAATAAATCATCAAACATAATATTTTTATCATTTAATCTTTTTTTTCAATATTTTCATAATATACAAATTAGACTTCCACTGATCAGATAATGGTTCCTGTGTAATTGGTAATGTTGGCATGTAGTTTGGAGGTCCAAATTCTGTTGTTATAGTTGGTGTTTTATTATTGCTAGTAATTTTTTTGACTACAGAACTCCAAATATCGGTATGTCTCTTGACAACAGACTTCCATTCAGGTGCACTAGGATCATTGACTTGAGGTCCTTCTTCAAAACCGACTCTTGCATGAATATGATTACTTCTCTCTATAATTTTTTCTAATAAATCAGTTCTTTTTAATAATAAAGATTCGTGAACTACCATCCAATGGCTTATATCTAATGTAAGAACCAAATCTTTATTTTTTTCAATATATTCGATTGTTTTGGGAAGGGAATAACTAAATCTCCCTCTGTGTGTTTCGTGATAAACGGGGATTTTATATTGTTTACTTAGTTTTGTGGCCTCTTCTATGAAAGCCATATTTTGACTGAATGAATAAAAATCACTGCCAGTATGGGAATTTATGGCAATAGGATTAAGCTCAAAAGTATTTTTAAGATATTTTTTGTAAGCAACTAGACTTTTTTCAAAAGAAAGTTTTGGATCAGAGCCACAAAGATAAATTACTTTCATGTTTTGTTCTTTCAGCAATTTTGAAATTTGTATCTGTTCTTTCTTATCAGTTGGAGACCAGATTTCAATTCCATCATATCCTGAGGCCTTTGCTTTTTTTATAAAAGCTTCAGGAGTTCCTTCAAAACCCCAGCTGGTTTGAAAATAAAGAACTTTATTTTGTGCGATCGTTTCAGTTGTACAAACAAAAGATAAAATAATTAAGATAAGTTTTTTCAAAAAGTTTTATGCTAAAATTTGACGTATTACTTGCCCTTCGACGTCAGTTAATCTAAAGGGTCTTCCTTGAAAATCATATGTAAACTGTTCATGGTCGAATCCTAATAAGTGTAAAATAGTTGCTTGAATATCATAAACCGATACTCGGCCTTCAATACCCCTGTAACCAATTTCATCAGTTTTTCCATGAACATAACCCTTTTTCAAGCCACCTCCAGCCATCCACATTGTAAATGCTTCCCCTTGGTGGTCTCTTCCGACAAGAGTGTTTTGAACACCAGCCCGGTTTTCCCACATTGGTGTTCTTCCAAATTCACCTCCCCAAACTACAAGGGTTTCGTCTAAAAGTCCTCTCTGTTTTAGGTCCAAAATAAGCGCTGCAATTGGTCTATCAGAGTCTTTACATTTCTTTAAAAAACCTTTTCTTAATGATTCTGCTTCACCATTACCGTGTGAGTCCCATCCCCAGTCATAAAGTTGAACAAAGCGTACTCCTTTCTCAACCATTTTTCTTGCTAATAAGCAATTGTTTGCAAAGGATTCTTTTCCAGGTTGAACGCCATACATCTCTTTGATATATTTTGGCTCATCATTTATATTCATAACTTCAGGAACAGAGCTTTGCATTCTAAATGCCATTTCATATTGACTTATACGAGTTAGCACCTCCGGATCATTAAATTTCTTGTATTCATTATAATTAATCTGATTAATTGATCCAATAATATTCTTTTTAAGTTCCTGTGAAACACCTTTTGGATTTTTAAGGTAAAGTACAGGATCACCTTTTGATCTGCATTGAACACCTTGATAAATAGAAGGTAAAAACCCATTACCCCAAAGGCTTTTCCCTCCATCTGGAGTTCCACCTGAAGTAAGTACTATAAAACCAGGAAGATCATTACTTTCAGATCCAAGACCATAGGTCACCCATGAACCAATAGAAGGTCTTCCTAGTCTTGGACTGCCAGTATGCATTAATAGTTGAGCTGGGCCATGATTAAATTGATCTGTGTGAACAGCCTTTAAAAAAGTTACTTCATCAATGATATTTTTAAAGTGTGGAATATGGTTTGAAATCCAATTTCCAGACTCTCCTTCTCTAGAAAAAGTAGCTTGAGGGCCTAACATGTTAGGTATCCCTTCGATAAAAGCAAACTGCTTTCCTTTAATTAAAGATTCAGGGCAAGGTTTATTGTGTAACTTTTCTAGTTCAGGTTTGTAATCAAACAATTCTAATTGTGATGGAGCACCTACCATGTGAAGGTATATCACACTTTTAACTTTAGGACTGAAGGGAGGCGCTATTGGTGCTAAAGGATTTAAACTTCTGTCAGCATTATAGTTAAAAGAAATATTTTTGGTAGAGCATGAGTTTAAAAATGAACCTAAGGCAACTCCTCCTAGGCCTAGGGTACAATCTTTGAGAAAATGCCTTCTTGTATTAAATCTTGCATTTGTTTTTTTTAATTCGTTATGTAGTTTTTTTATATCATCCATGAGTTAAAAATTCATCAAGATTCATTATAGCATTAGCAACGATTGCTAGGGAAGCTAATTTTATATCAATTTTATTTCCTAAATCAAAAAAGTTATCTAGTTTCAAATTGTCTTCCTCAAATTCTCGTTGAGCAATCCTATATAGGCTTATTAAGTTATTCAAAATCTTTGGTTCGATTTCTTTGTACACTGCAGATTTATACATTTTCTTTATTGATGATTGAATAGATTCTGCCTTACTTGATTTAGCGAGATGAAAAGCTGCTTCAGTGTAAACGGGGTCATTCATTGTTACAAGTGCTTGAAGGGGAGTATTGCTAGGTAGTCTTCTTACCAAGCAAATTTCTCTACTACTAGCGTCGAATGAAATAAATGAAGGATACGGACTTGTTCTTTTTAAGTAAGTATAGATTGCTCTTCTATATTTATCTTCGCCTTTGCTTTCTTTCCACAGGTTACCTAGATAGGGATGTTCCCATACGCCATCTGGTTGTGGAGGCATTACACCAGGGCCATATTTCTTAGGACTCAAAAGCCCAGAAACAAAAAGTGCCTGATCTCGAACAGATTCAGCACTCAAGCGAAGTTTGGGACCCCATGAATAATATAAATTATTTGGATCTAGTTTAAATTTATTTTCGTCAATATTTGAGCTTTGTTTATATGTAGATGATAGAACTATCTTCTTAATTAACGATTTTAGACTCCAATTCATATCATTCATGAAATTAAAGGCCAACCAGTCAATAAGTGCAGGATGACTTGGAGGATCAGATTGCGTTCCCATATCCTCTATCGATGAAACCAAACCTTTACCAAAAATTTGGTACCATACTCTATTTACAAGTGTTCTAGCTGTTAGCGGATTTTCCTTACTAATTATCCATTTTGAAAATCCTAACCTGTTCTTCTCCCACTCTAAATCCCATTTGTTTAAAATTGATGGAACCTGGGGATTAACTTCTTCTTTTTTATTTAACCAATTTCCTCTATCAAAAAGATATGTCTTACGTTTCATGAAATCTTCATTTTCAACCATTATTGGAGTAAGATTTTTGGGTGTATTCAAAATCGTATTTATATCTCTATCTAATTTCAAGAGTTCAGTACTATTTGAAACAGGGATATTTGGTAAAAACGAAATCCAATCTATTTGAGCAGCTAAATCCTTGTAATCATATGAAATAGAATTATTTGTATATAAATCACGATTTATTGCCTCTATATATAGATCAAATGGCTTTAATTCTTTTTTAATTTTTATTTTAAAATATGAGTTATTTTTACCATTAAACCAGTATTTATTTTGGTTTAAGTTTATTGATGCAATCACGTTTCCATCAGGTGAATTCTTACGAAAAATTAATTTTGTATTTTTTCTACCACCTCCATGTTTAAAATAAAGATTTTCAAACCCTCTTGTATTAATATTTTTATAAACGGCTATTCCTTTATTTCTTAAGTTTAAAGTTTCACCACTGATAAACCCATTTTCAGTATTTAGGACGATTGAATTGTGTAAAGCATATTTAGGTTCTAAATACTTGAAAAAGTTCCTGTAGATATTAAGTGTTTGTTTATCCGTTTTTTCTGAAATAAATTCTAAAACGTTATTAATTTTAGTTTCAACTTTTTTAGAATAAGACCTCAAATTCGGTGAATCCCCCATTAAATCCTCATCTCTTGTATTGTTAAAAAAGGACATCAACTGATAGTATTCTTTATGACGTATTGGATCATAAGGATGATCATGACACTGAACACATCCCATTGTTGTACTTTGCCAGACATCAAAAGTAGTATTTACCCTGTCTATAACAGCAGCTACTCTGTATTCTTCATCATTTGTTCCACCCTCATCGTTGTTCATCGTATTCCTATGGAACGCTGTCGCTAATAATTGATCGTAAGAGGGATTAGGCAAAAGATCTCCAGCTATTTGTTGAATAGTAAATTCATCGAATGGGAGGTCTTTGTTTAGAGATTTAATTACCCAATCTCTATATTCCCAAATATTTCTACCTCTATCAGTTTCATAACCTTTTGAATCTGAATATCTAGCTAGATCTAACCACCAACTAGCCCATTTCTCCCCATAATATTCTCTTGAAAAAAGCGAGTCAACATAAGTTTCATAATCTATTTTATTTTCATTAAACAGTTCAAAAAGTTTTTTATCAGGTGGTAGACCAGTTATGTCAAAAGAAACTTTTCTTGCCAAAATACTTTTCTTAGATTCAGGATTTGGAGATAAGTTTTTTTCTAACATTTTAACTGCAATAAATTTGTCTATAGTGTTGTTGAAAAATTTTTCTTTGAAAATATTTGTATTCAATTCAGGTATTTTTTCATTTTTCGGTGGTATATATGCCCAATGAGTTCCCCAATTTGCTCCTTGATCGATCCATTTAGTAAAGAGTTCAATTTCGGATTCACTAAGTTTAGGTTTGTGGTACGGCATTCTAAGTTCAAGATCTGTTTCATGGAGTCTTTGAATCAGTCTGCTATTCTTAGAATCTCCAGGTATAATAGCCGGTGAACCTTCATCAGTATTGGCCAGTGCTTCCTTTTCAAATAAAAGACTGAACCCTGCAGTCTTTTTTACTCCCCCATGGCATGAGATACATTTTTTGTTTATTATTGGCTTGATCTGAGCATTGAAATCAATTTTTTTCTCAGATTCACAAGAGATAAGTATCGTTATTAAAACAAAAAATTTTATGTTTTGTTTTATTCTAGATAATTTAATTGTGTCTTTAATATCTTTAGTGTTCAATTTGATCTACTTTGGTTTACAAAATATTTAAAAACATTTCTTTACAACATCAAATTATGAATAATTTTAAAATTATCATATTTATAATTTTGTTCATCTGGATAAATATTTCTTGTAAATCCGAACAAGAAAAAAAATATTCTAATTTCCCTGTTTCTGTTGAGAAAACTTTTTATGGAGTAACTAAAGATAACGAAGACGTTTATCAATTTTCATTACACAATAAGAATGGGATGGAAATTAATATAATTACGTATGGTGGAATTATTACTAAATGGTTAGCTAAAGATAGATTTAATCATTTCAATGATATCGTATTAGGATATAATAATCTTAACCAATATGAGTCAAGCAGCCCGTATTTTGGTGCAATAGTTGGGAGATATGGTAACAGAATCTCTAAGGGAAAATTTGCACTAAATAACCAAGCTTATTTTCTGACTACAAACGATAATGAAAACCACCTTCACGGAGGTTTCAAAGGATTTGATAAAGTCATATGGGAAGCACAAATAATAAAGAATGATTCTATAGCATCATTAGAACTTAAGTATTTAAGTAAAGATATGGAAGAGGGTTATCCTGGAAATCTTGATATAACCGTAATTTATGCATTAAATAATAAGGACGAATTAACCATTAATTATGAAGCTAAAACAGATAAAACTACAATAGTAAACTTAACTCAACATTCCTACTTTAATTTGTCAGGTAATTTCAACAATAATATTTTGAATCACGAATTAGTTATAAATGCAGACTCATTTATTCCTGTTGATACCTCTTTAATCCCTTTTGGTGAGATCAGAAAAGTCAGAGGAACTCCTTTCGACTTTACAAAAAGGAAAAAAATTGGTAAAGAAATTAATAATGATGATCAACAAATTAAAAATGGTAAAGGTTATGACCACTGTTGGGTATTAAATGATCAGGGAAAGGATATGAAATTTGTGGGGTCAGTTTATGAAGAAAAATCTGGAAGATTTCTGGAAATTTTTTCCACTGAACCTGGTGTTCAATTTTACTCTGGAAACTTTTTAGACGGAACGCTAAAAAGTAAAACAAATGGCACTTATGATTTTAGATCAGGATTTTGTTTAGAAACACAGCACTATCCAGACTCTCCAAACCACCCTACATTCCCCTCTGTAGTTCTTTTACCAGGGGATATTTATAAATCAAAAACAATCTACAGGCTCTCGAGTAAATAGTTATTATTTATTAATAGTTTTAAATAATATGATTCAGAAAAATATTTACCTGTTCTTCTTAATTTTAATTTTTTCTTTCTCTTTTTTAGGCTGTAAATATGACAGAGAAGAGAATAAAAAACAATTGCCGAATATAGTTTGGCTAGTGGCAGAAGACCAATCTCCAGAATTTTTTCCAATCTATGGTGATTCAACAGTTAAGCTACCCATTATAGAAAGTTTAGCTAAAGATGGCATCGTATTTAATAATGCTTATACACCTGCACCTGTCTGTGCACCTGCAAGAAGTGCAATTATCACTGGACTATATCCTACTACACTAGGTACTCATAATATGAGAACATATAATTCATATAAAAAAGAAAATCAGCCAACTATAGGGATTCCTAGCTATTCACCAATTGTTCCAAAAGGAGTCAAAATGTTTCCACAATACCTTAGGAAAATTGGCTATTACACATCAAACAATTCAAAAGAGGATTATAATTTTAAAAAAACAGATGGGGTTTGGGATGATAGCAGTTCAAATGCGCATTGGAAAAATCGTGCCGCAGGCCAACCCTTTTTTGCTGTATTTAATTTTGGAATTTCACATGAATCTCAAATCTGGGAGCAAGGAGATAATGATATTTTAGTAGATCAAAAACTAGTTCAAATTCCACCTTATTTTCCAGACACTCATGAAATAAGAAAAGATATAGCTGTGAACTACAGTAACTTAATAAGACTGGATAAAAAAATTGGTAAAATTATTAATGAACTTAAACAGGAAGGACTGTATGAAAAAAGCATTATTTTTTTCTATAGTGATCACGGGGGACCATTTCCAAGACACAAAAGGTCTTTGTATGAAACGGGTATAAAAGTACCTTTAGTTATAAAATTTCCTTATTCCAAATACGCTGGGACTGAGAATAATAACTTTATTAGTTTTATTGATTACGCACCTTCAATTTTGTCTTTAGCTGGCATAAAACCTCCTGATGTTATACAGGGTAAAGCTCAATTCGGTAAGTTCAAGGTTAATGACAAAGTTCCTTACATATTCGCTGCCTCAGATAGATTTGATGAAAAAGTAGACAGACTTAGGGCAGTTAGATACAATAATTTTAAATATATAAGAAACTTCAATCCAAAAATTAGCAATGCCATTCCGGTTTCATATCGTGAGCAGATGCCAATGATGAGGGAACTAAATAAACTGTGGAAGGAAAATCTTTTGAAAAGGGATCACTCGCTTTGGTTTAAAACACCAAAACCAAAAGAAGAGCTTTATGATTTGAATAAAGATCCCTATGAGTTAAAAAATTTGGCAGGTGAGGTTAGTTTGAAGGACACCCTACTTTTTTTAAGAGAGGTTTTAGATCAATGGATAATAAATACTAGTGACTTAGGAGAATATTCTGAAATAGAATTAATAGAAAAATGGGTTAAGGGGACAAAGTCAAAAAAATTAAAATCAGTTTCCTTTAAAAAGGAATATGGAAAAATCATTTTAAAGCATTTTGATAGTGGATCTACAATACTTTGGAAAGGAAAAAATGATTCTGTTTGGAATATATATTCAAAACCATTAAGTTCTTCTAAACAAGTCATTACAAAAGCAGTAAGAATAGGATATGAAGACAGCGATCAAATAACAATTAACTAAAATTATTGCTATATTTAATGAAATTGTTAACTATAATATTATCCTATGAATTCAGATAGAAGAAAATTTTTTACATCTATAGCTCTTGGTGTAGGAGCTACTGCATTTCCCAATTTTGTTGAGGATTTTGAAAATCTAGAACCAGTAAATTCTAATTCAAGAATAAATCCTGACGAATTGTCTAATTGGTTCAAGAAAATTAAAGGAGAACATAGAGTTGTTTATGATGGGAGCCAACCGCATAATACTCTACCTATAACATGGAATTGGGCTTTTCTTGAGTCAAATAACTCCGTAGGAGTAAAAGATTCTAATATAACCGCGATAACAGTTCTAAGACATACTGGAATTGTTTTTGCTTTTAAGTCTGAGATATGGGAAAAGTTTAAACTTGGAGAAATTGTAGGATTTAATGATAATCAAACTGGAAAACCTGCATTAAGAAATACTGTATATGAGCCTAAAGAGGGTGATATGCCACTACCTCCAATTCAGGGGATAAAAGATTTACAAGCTAGAGGTTCTCTTTTTTGTGTTTGTGATTTGGCTACAAAAGTTTATGGGTCTGTTATTGCAAAAAAAATGAGTCTTAATCCTGATGATGTTTATGCGGAGATGGTAGCGGGTATCCTGCCAGGTGTTCAATTAGTGCCATCAGGGGTATGGGCACTAGGTAGAGTTCAGAACAACAAATGTGCTTATATATTCGCGGGATAATTACTAAAGTATTTTTAAAAGAAAATTAATTATTCAGTTCATTTATTTTTAGAATGGATAAGGGTAAAAATGGTATCATCTTATTGATTCTTTTGGTCTCTGCTTTTAGCAAAGCTCAAAACTTTAATATAGTTGATTTTGGGGCCGTATCAGGAGATAAGGCTATAAATACGGTTGCTATAAATAAAGCTATTTTAAATTGTAGTAATAGTGGTGGAGGCAGGGTAGTAATCCCAGCAGGTGAATTTCTAACAGGCACTATTTATCTAAAATCAAATGTTAATCTTCATTTAGAACGAGGAGCAAAGTTGATAGGCAGTTTGAATATCAATGATTATGACTTAATGCCTGAAGGATATTATTATTCGGGGAAAAATTATATGGGTATTTTGTTCGGTAATGATATTAAAAATATCTCCATAACAGGGAGTGGTATTATAGATGGGAGAGGCACCTCTTTTATGATTCAAAATACAAGATTTGCCCCATCGGTTGAAGAAAGAAAATTTACCCGTCAGAAAGAGGATTATCGAGATAACAAATCTCTTGAAGATGGGCCACTTAAATTTCATGAAAGACCAGGCCACATTTTAACAGTAAGTAATGCAGAAAATGTATCGATTAAGGGAATAGAATTTATTGATTCACCAAAGTGGACAATTCGTATAGGGGGAAGTGAACATGTAAAAATATCTGATATAACTATCAAAAATAATTTACTTATCCCCAATAGTGATGGTATTCATGTTACGTCCTCAAGCTACGTGAATGTTTCTAATTCAACTGTAATTGCAGGTGACGATGCTTTAATTGTAACAGGATTTATTTCGGGTAATGAAACGTATTCATTTGGCAATAATTCTAAGGAAGCAAAGAATATAATTTTTGACAATTGTGTTGTGTCTTCAAAGTCTGCAGGTATTAGGGTTGGCTATGGGGAAAAACCAATCAAAAATGTAATATTCAGTAATATTATTATCAATGATTCAAATAGAGGAATTGGCGTATTTTCTAGGGACAATAGTAATATTAGTGATATATATTTTACAAACATAATGATTAATACAAGACTGCATTCTGATGGTTGGTGGGGTAGAAGTGAACCAATTCATATTTCCGCAATTCCCTCATCAAAAAAGGGAAACGCTGGAAATATTAAAAACATTGTCTTTAAAAATATAAATGCAAAATCAGAAAGCGGTATTTTAATTTACGGATACGAAGAAGGAAAAATTAAAAATATTAATATAGATGGTCTTACACTAAAAATATTGGAAGGTAAATACACATCAAAGTATGGAGGGAATTTTGATTTAAGACCTGCTTATTCAACTAGTAAATCAATTTTTAAAAACAATATTCCAGCTTTTTATGCAAAAGGATTGAATGGATTAAGAATAAATGATATAACCTTAGGCTGGGAGAATCCAAAATCTAATTTTTTCACGACAGGAATAGAAATTGAAAATTTCGAAAACATTCTTATTACAAATTATAATGTATCAGCTGCTTTTGAAAAGAAAAGTTTGTATGATATTAAATTATCAAAAGGTGAAAATTATAAACTTGTAAATGATCTTTCATTAAGTCATCAAACCAAAATTTTATATCCTTAATTCATTTTATTATCTCATTATTTTATAGGCAACGGCTTACCATAACCTGAACCAAACTTTTGAGGAAGGTTCATCAATTTTCTTATAAGAGGAGCTATTTGATTATTATATACCTGATTATTTGATAGTTCTCCTTTAGCTTTTACACCTTTTCCAAAAATTATTAACCAAGTTTCATCAGAACCTGTAATTTCTTTACCATGACTTTTCCAACTTTCAATTGGATTTGTACCTCTTCCATGATCAGTGGTAATTATAAAAGTTGTTTTGTCTTTATAATAACTGTTGCCTTGACAAAAATTCCACAGGTCCTCAATTAAAGTATCTGTATTTTTTGTTGACTTTAAATAGGACTCATAATCTCCGTCATGCGCAAAATCATCAGTTTCTCCATAAGAAATGAATATTAAATTAGGTTTATGTTTATTAATATATGCTTTAGCAAACTGATGTGTAAATCCATCTAAACGAACAGTTCCCCATGGACTTGGTATTTGTTTTTGTAATTGGTTTAACAACTTTTCATCTGAATTTAAAGGAAAGTCAGACGAAGGCTCAAATCCGCAATTAGTATAAACTTTTGATCTTTCTTCGTTTATTATGTAATCAAAAACATCCCAACTTGCAAAAGCAGCGACTTTTATAGGATTATAATTCTTGGCATATTGTTCTAAAACTGTCTCATTAGGATTTGGAATTTTATCATTTGAATTTATAGATCTGTCGTCAGCTTTTCCTGTTAATATTTCATTATATCCAGGGTAAGAAAAAAGCAATTTGTTGGTTAAATTAACTTTACTTCCAAGATTTCTATTTCCAAAAATTTGCCCAATTTTTACTATTTCGTTCCAAACAAAAGGCATTAAAAGTGATCTTCTTTTTTCCTGTTTATTTTCCCAAGCCCAGTCATAAAGATCATCTGGATGTTTTACAAAGTTTTTGTTTTTAATAATTAGTGGATCAGCTCCTGTGAACAATTCTTGCCATCTCAGTCCATCAAGAGTAATTAAAACAACTTTTTGATCACTAATCTTGTTTTGAGCAAAACATAAATGGGTAAGTAGAAAACTAAAATAATAAAAGACAACACTACGCATTTATTTTTCTGAGCTTATCTAATTTAATTTTGGAATATACCAAAGGTTGTTTTCAAGATCAACACCACCACCAAGTTCTTCTTGAACTACACGGTCAGTTATAAATACTCCAATATTGGCCATGCTAGTAAAATTATCTATGCCATTTGGAAAGTTTTGCCTTGTTCTATGAATATTGTATTCTTCAGAGAACTCTCTATTGAATGCTTTTTCAACCTCATCTTGACCAATCATAAATCCAATAAGACCACCCCAAGTAGCAGTTGGATTATCCGAATCCCATCCCATAAGCGAAGCTATTTTAATTGTCTCTTTCAAATCTCCTTCACCAGCAAATAAACTTATTATGCTCGCAGCAAAGTTTATCCCTGCTGCTGCACAACCGTTACATTTTTCTATCTCTTCTTTTGAAATTCCTGTAGAATGATCATAACCATCCTTATGATCTACTTGATATCTTTGGTAAACATTATCTCTTATAGTTTCCCACGGTATTCCTTCATTATATTGTTTTTTTACAAAATCATACATTTTTGAAGCATACGAGTCATCGGGAAGTTGATTTCTTGACTTTTCCGCAATAAGTAAAAGATTTTCTTTTATATCCAAATTTGGATCAGGATTAGCGGCCAACGAGTACATAGAAACATAAAATTTAGAAATCCATTCAGCATTAAATCTAGCAGTCGTCCTTATTGGCAAGTCTGCCATTTCAATAGCAAAATCGGGTCTTCCAGGAGAATAGAAGCCAAAAATTTCAGTAGTTAATTGAGCATCTATCATATCAAAATCAGGATTGTTTTTAGGATCACTTGTTGCTGGTGGAACAACTCCACCTATCATTAAATCTAATGCTCTTTGGTTTGAAACCCACAAAAAATTTTCTTCCTTTTCCTTTATATGTTTTAACCAACCCTCTCTTATTTGTTTTCCTGTTAATTTTGATGTTTTATTTGTGTAAAGCAAATGTTGATATATATACTCAATATCTGTGTCATCGTCGGCTCCCCACCTTCCGTCGCTTCCCTCAAAAACAAAATCTATTGTCCTTATCTGAGCTTTTCTTTCCCAATATGCTCTCTGATCTTCTTTACCCCAATCATTTCTTGTATAAAACGGACCAGATTTTACTTTACCTACATTACCAACCTTATCCATTTCGGTTACAAGGCCAGTCCAGTTGGCAATGCATTGTGCAAGCCAAAACCCTTTTAGTTTATTAATATAATCATCCCTTGATACAATTATTTCATTTCCAGTAGGGGTATAATTTTTATATTCATAGTTATCGTCTTTGAGAGTAATTTTTTTTGAATTTTTTTCTGAAGAACAAGAAGTCAAAGAAATAACGGAAAGTATTAAAATCAGTTTTTTCATCATGAAATAATTTTTTAATTACAAATAACTTATATTATATTTTATTTAATGTCCTGTGAGAACTCTTTTAAATTTAATCTTAAATTTTTAAATGGTGTCTTTTTTTCAAAAGAACTCATTTGTTTGACAAAAAACTAAAAATGAAAAATAACATCTATGTAATTGGTAGTTCTAACACTGACATGGTAATAAAATCAGGTTTAATTCCTAAGCCAGGCGAAACAGTGATAGGTGGAAAATTTTACACCTTTCAAGGAGGAAAAGGTGCTAACCAAGCGGTTGCTGCATCAAAACTTGGTGGGAATGTTACATTTGTTTGTAGGGTTGGCGATGATTCTTTAGGCAAAAACTCAATCAGGCAATATGAAGCTCATGGTATAAATACAGAATTTATTGGGGTTGAAGAAAATGACCATACAGGGGTTGCATTAATTATGGTTGACAAAAAAGGTGAAAATCTAATATCAGTATCTTCAGGGGCAAACTCAAAAATGAAAATTGAAGATGTATCTTTTTTAGAAGCTAAATTAACTAACTGTGATATTGTCTTAACTCAGCTTGAAATTCCTACAAATGTTGTCAAATATTTAATTGATATCTGTAGTAAAAAAAATGTAAAACTTATTTTAAATCCTGCACCTTTTCAGATAATTGAAGATAAATATTTGAAGAAAATTCATACAATAACACCAAATATCACAGAGACTAAATATCTGACGGGAATTGAAATAAATAACATTGATTCATCCAAGTTAGCAGCTCAAAAGCTAATTGATAAAGGAATAAAAAATGTTATAATAACTATGGGTTCAAATGGAGTTTTTTTTATGTCAGAAAAACAAATGGCTCACATTAAAGCAAAAAAAGTAAAAGCTTTAGATACTACTGCAGCTGGAGACACCTTTAATGGTGCCTTAGCCACAGCATTTTCCTTTGATGTTGACATAATTAAAAGCATCAAATTTTCAAATGCAGCTGCTGCATTTTCAGTCACTAGACTCGGTGCTCAAGATTCAATTCCTAAAATAAATGAATTAGATAAAAAATTTCAAAATTATGTTCATAGTTGAAAATTATACTTTCTCTGTTTTCCTCTGTTTTATAACAATGTTATGTTGGGGTTCATGGGCAAATACTCAAAAACTTTCTCCAAAATCTTGGCCTTTTACATTGTTTTATTGGGATTACGCCATTGGTGTTCTTTTATTTTCCTTACTAATTGGAATTTCACTTGGTAGTTTCGGAGAAAGCGGAAGACCGTTATTTGAAGATTTAATACAAGCTAATTTGGGATCTTATTTAAACGCTTTTATAGGAGGAGTTATTTTTAATTTAGCAAATTTGATAATTGTTGCTGCAATTAGTATTGCAGGAATGTCTGTAGCTTTTCCAATTGGCATTGGCACCGCACTTATTTTAGGTGTTTTTATTAATTATATTTCAACCCCGATTGGAAATCCATATTATTTATTTTTGGGAGTGTTTTTAATTGTTTTAGCAATTTTAATTGATGCTATTGCTTATAAATTTCATTTGGGTGGTAAGACAACATCATCATACAGCGGAATAGTAATTTCCCTAATTGGAGGAATACTTATGGGATTGTTTTACAGGTTTGTTGCCTCTTCAATGTCTTCTGATTTTAACAATCCTGTAAGTGGTTTGTTTACACCATATAGCGCACTATTAATTTTTTCTTTTGGAATCTTTATTTCAAACTTTATTTGGAATACGTATTTTATGTACAAACCAATTGAGGGTAATCCAGTAAAATTTAAAAATTATTTCTCAAATTCAACTTTTAAAACTCATCTAATAGGTATACTTGGAGGAATTATCTGGTGTGTTGGAATGTCATTAAGCTTAATTTCTAGTGAAAAAGCAGGTTATCCTATTTCTTATGGATTAGGACAGGGCGCAACCATGGTGGCTGCAGCTTGGGGAGTTTTTGTATGGAAAGAATTTAAAGGGGCAAGTTTTAAAATTAACGTATTGATATCATTAATGTTCCTTTTGTTCATATGCGGTCTTGTCCTTATTATAATATCAAGGTATAACTAGTTAATAGTAAGGTTTTAAAGTTTGACTTTAATTAACATCATTTAAAATCACTATTTTTTTGAGGATTTGGTCTTATTTTGATTTGACTGTGAGCTTTTACTTCCCCTTTTTCTTGTAACACCGTATGAGCCCATAAAAATTTTACCTCGTTTAGTTTTTTTATCACCCTTTCCCATTCTTTTTTGTTTTAAATTTTTTATTTAAAATATATCTGGGAATTGAACTCCTAGCACATATCCGAGAAGAAGTCCAAGTGCAAACATAATTAGTCCTTTAGCGCTAAAGAACCATCCAAAATTTTCTTCCCAAGAATCAGGTATAAAATTACCATCAGCATCTTCAGCTTTTCCAGTTCTAGTGAGATAACCCGCGTAGAAGTACACTCCTGAAACAAGAATAATTATAAAAATAAGAGTTATTATAAATTCATTCATATTACTGTTTTTCAGTAAGTTAACAAGAAAAAATAAGAAATCAAAATTTCAAAATTTTACTTCCTTGTGATTACATAAGACTTGTAAAAAATTAATCAGTCACAATCATTTCAATTTTATTATTTCTTAAAGTATCTAAAGTATTTGATAAGTCGTCAGTTTTGAGTTTTTCAAATTTTTGTGCTATTGAATTTAATCTACCTTTTAAAATCTCATAAACTTCCATATAAGAATCAGCAGGTTTAAAATCAGATATTTGGACATTTGCGGCCAAATATCTCAATTTTTCAACAAGCATTTTCTGATATCTAACACCATCTTGTCCAGTACCAGTTATTTTTAATTGAATAAGTTGTTTTTCAATTTCTAAAAATTGATTTTCAAGCTTATCTACCATTTGAACAAATTCCTTTTTGGAACTGGAGTTTTTTAGCATAGCTTTTAAATCAAGTAACTGTCTCCTAATGACCTCGATTGAGTTGATGTGAGAGATTGTAGAGTTCAAATCTGCATAGATTTTGGTAACTAGCTCATTTTGAAGATTGATGTCCTCTAAAGTTCCTTCTGAATTAGGGTCTTTCATAACTTTTAAAGTCTTAGTCATTGAATTTGCACCTGATTTTAAAGTTATATTGTATGTTCCAGGGGGAGACATTATAGAAAAACTATAAAGACTTTGGTCTGCTCTTTCTTTATTTTTATCAAGAGTAAACCAATCAGCATATAATGGTTTTGTTCTAAAGACAATATCGCTCGTTTCCTCATTTGAAAAGTCCCACCAAAGTCTATTAATACCTTTTTTTGCTTTTTCTTTTATGGTTTTAACAGGTTCATTTTTTTGATTTGTAATTACAATCTCTATGTCTTTTTCTACGTTAGACCAATAATTAATCGATGCCCCTTTTGGTGGGTCTTGTCCCGTTGAAGCCTCTTTAAGCATTTGAAGACTATTTGTAACATTGTGAAACCTATATGCGGGTTTGATATCAAAAAGATGGGCTTCTTTTTTTGTTATATTTTGATCTAGTTGTTGAAGTGGAGACAGGTCATCTAAGATCCAAATTCCTCTTCCGTATGTTCCAACAACAAGGTCATTGAAGTGCTCTTGAACGTCAATCCAATACATAGGGCTTGGAGGCAAGTTTGACATTAAACTTTGCCAATTCTTGCCATCGTCATTTGAAAAGTATAATGCATTTTCAGTACCTAGGTAAAGTAAACCTTCTTTGACAGGATCTTCTTTGATATTTCTAGTGTAACTTAAATTGCCGGGCTTAATACCGTTAGTTATTTTCTCCCACGATTTACCGTAATTCTCTGTTTTGTAAACATAGGGTTTAAAGTCTCCAACCTGATGAAACTCAATTGTTAAATAGGCTTTTGCAGGATTCCATTTAGAAGCCTCAATATTTCTTACAACACCAAGCTTTGGAAGTTTAGGGATATTTTTCGTGACATTTTTCCAAGTTTTCCCATTGTCTTGACTTACATGTACTAAACCGTCATTAGTTCCCGCCCAAAAGACTCCTTGTTTTACAGGTGATTCTTCAAAAGCATATATAACATTCGCATACTCTACCGCAATATTATCTCCTGTTAATCCGCCTGAGAAGCCCTGCATTTTTTTATCATTCATTGTTAAGTCAGGACTAATTATTTCCCACGATTGACCGTCATTTGTTGTCTTATGTACATGTTGGCTGGTAACAAAAACAGTTTTGTTATCATGAGGGGAGATTAAAAGTGGGAATGTCCATTGAAATCTATATTTAAGCAATGATGCATAACTTCCAGCAGCATACTCTGGCCAAACTTCAAGTTGTCTATATTGTTTTGTTTTTTCATTATATCTAGTCACTATACCTCCAAGGGAACCTGAACCAGATGCACTTGACCAGACAATATCAGGATTTTTAGGGTCAGGAGTCGCAAAACCACTTTCTCCTCCACCGACTTCTCTCCATAAACCTGATTGTATCATTCCTGAATGCCACCAATTTTCCATATTTGATCTACTAGGTCCTTTCATAGAAGGTCCGTCTTGTCTGTTGGTTAGTATGTTGTATGGAATGCTATTATCTGTTGTAACATGGTATAGTTGAGCTACGGGGAGAAAAGTTTTCAACCAGGATTTTCCTCTGTTTTGCGAGATTGATATTCCACCGTCACCTGCTACAGCCATTCGGTTTCCATCAAATGGATCGATCCACATTTCGTGATGATCCCAATTTGGAGATGCCAATTGAGGTCCATTTTTGTCTACATATTCTTCTTCTTCATCTCCATCACCTTTTAATGCTTTTGTAACTGAAACACCCCCATCAATACTTGAGAAAAAGTCACTTGTCATAAAGTATATCTCATTTGGATTGTCTGTAGAGGCTGCGGTTCTTGTGTAGTATGCCTGTCTTCCCCCTAAGTTTCTGTTTGAGTTGACAAGTTTAAATGTTTTACCATTATCATCTGATCTCCATAGTTCACCCGATTCGGTTTCCTTCCCATTATAAGGCACACCGTCTCCTGTTTCAATCAGTGCATAGAGTCTATCAGGATCTGCAGGAGTCATTGCAAGAGCAATTTTACCCACATCTTTTTTGGGTAATCCGTTTCCTTTTAGTTTAGTCCAATTAATACCTCCATCTACAGATTTAAATATTCCACTTCCTGGACCTCCACTAATTCTTCTCCATGTTTTTAAATCTAACTGCCATGCTCCGGCAAATAATATTCTAGAATTGTCAGGATCCATAACCATATCAGAGATACCAGTATTACTGTCAATAAAAAGAACATGTTTCCACGAATCACCTCCATCCTCACTCATAAAAACACCTCTTTCCTTTTGAGGTGAGTAAGCATGTCCTAAAGATCCAACATAAATTAAATCTCTATTTTTCGGATGAATAATGATTCTACTAATTCTTCCTGTATTTTCTAGACCTAAATGTTTCCAGGTTTCACCTCCGTCCTCAGATTTATAAACACCATTACCAATAGACACATTAGATCTAATTGAACTTTCACCAGTTCCCACATAAATAGTCATTGGGTCAGAAGGAGCAACTGAGATGGCACCTATAGAATGTACCTCTTGATTGTCAAAAATAGGACTCCAATTTAGTCCTCCATCAATAGTTTTCCAAACCCCTCCAGAGGCGGCCCCAACATAATATGTCATAGGATCATTTGGAATTCCAGCTACTGTTGTAACCCGATTTCCAATTGGGCCCACATGTCTGAATTCCATTTCTTTTATATTGTCATTACTTAAGGTTTGTGAAAATGACAAATTCGAGCATAAAAAATAAATTGAGAGGATTAATTTAAGGGAGAGTTTTTTCATTACTTAAGATTTATAGAATTTATAGTAAAAATTATTTTAAGGTCATTCATAGTAGTTAAAATAAGAAATTTAGCAATAACTCTAAATTAAATGAATCGTTTAATTGGGGTTAATAAATTTAAGTAACAGTTAAGGTAGCATAAATTGAAACTCACCTGTACGAACTAAATCACTAATATTACATTTAAAAGCTTGTTTTTTTTAATTCTATGCATTAATTCATCATTAATTTTGAATTAATCTTATTTTAGAATAAAAATTTGCAAACGATTAATATTTAAAATCAATAAGGACATATTTTTATTCTAAATACAACACATTATGAAAAAGCTAAATAGAAGAGACGCATTAAGAGCAGGAGGTTTATTTACATTAGGAACCTTCGCTAATTTTGAAAAGTTGTGGAGCAATTCAGTTAACGATGCAAACCTAAACAACAACAAATTTATTTTTCAAAGCCCTAGCATAAGTGAATACACACCACCAAAAATGCCAAAACTTACGAGTCTTAAAGCAAGACTTCATTGGAACGAAAACCCATTTGGCCCCAGTGAAAAAGCTCTAAACTCTTTTGTCAAGAATGCTAAATCTGGCAACTATTATTCCTGGGATTTATTAAATGATTTTGTAGATAAAATTGCGAAGAAGGAAAATGTAAATACCAATCAAATTATGACTGGACCAGGGTCTTCTGACCTTTTAGAAAAAACTGCAATTTCAATTTTTCAGGAAGGTGAAGGTAACGTTGTAACTGCAGACCCTTGCTACATGTCCTTAGTTAATGTTGTTGGTTCTATGGGAGGAAATTGGAGAGCTATTAAATTAAATGATAATTTTGAACATGATCTTGATGGTATGAGAAATGCAATCGACTCAAACACAAAACTCGTTTACATTACAAATCCGAACAATCCAACTGCGACAATAACGGATTCAAAAAAACTTTTAAAATTTTGTTCTGAAGTATCTGAAAAAATTCCTGTTTTTGTTGACGAAGCCTACATAGAATTGTCACAAGGGGGACTTTCAAACTCCATGGCAGAGTTAGTATCTCAAGGTAAAGATATAATTATAACACGCACATTTTCAAAAATTCATGGTATGGCAGGTCTTAGAATGGGTTATATGATTGCAAGACCAGAAAGAATTGAAAAAATAAATAATATAACTAGAGGCGGTATGGGTATTACAGGGCCAACAATTAATGCAGCCATGTCAAGTTTAGACGATTTTAACTTTCTGAAAGCGAGTAAAAATAAAATTATTAGTAACAGAATTTATACTGTTAACAAACTAGAGTCTAGAGGTTTTAAACCAATGCCGTCTGAAACAAATTTCCTAATTTTTGAACTTCCGAAAAAGTTAGATCCCAATAAATTCCTAACAGAAATTTATTCTAAAAAGGTTACCGTTAAAGTATTTAATTTTTGGAATAAAAATTGGTGTAGAGTATCAATTGGAAGCAAAAATAGTATGGATACTTTTTTTGAAGCCTTTGATCAAGCAATAGCTTAAATAAACCTTACTGACTGTAGATAGATGTATTCAAAGATTATTGTCTTTTTTCTTCTAATTCTTTTAGGCGTTGTCTTAAAAAAGAAGTTTGATGGGAAGTCTGAAAGATTTGGCATAAAAAGTTTTATTCTAAATATATCACTACCAGCAACAATCTTTATATCATTTATTAGCATTCAGCTTAATCCTGACTTTATAATACTTCCTATAATTGGGATACTGTTTAATTTTTTTATTTTACTATTAAGCCCATTTGTTTTAAAGTTAACTGGCCTTCACAATGATTATAAAAAAAGTAGAACATTATTACTTCTACTACCATCGTTCGCACCAGGTATTTCGTGTTTCCCTATAATTGAAGAATTTCTTGGTAGTGAGTACCTTGTAAAAGCATCATTTTTAGATTTTGGCAATAAATTATTTGTACTTGTATTCCTGTTGGGATTGTCTTTTCATTTACATAGGTCTACTCAAGGAATAAAAAAGAGAAAAAATAAAATCTCTATTAAATCTATTTTAAAAAATATTTTCTTAGAACCTATAAACGCCGTTTTAGTAATTTCAATTTTGATGCTCTCTTTCGGATTTAATGTAAACGATATCCCAGCAATTATTACAGATTTTATCTCACGGCTAAAAGACACTTTGACTCCACTTGTTTTAATTTTTGTAGGACTATCAATAATTTTTGCCAAACAAGCCTTAAGAGAAATTATACCTCTACTTTTTATTAGGGCAGGAATAAGTTTATTTTTGATTGGATTGATTGGTACTTTTACAGATTTTGGAGGTGTTGATGATTCAACTTTTTATGTTATACTATCACTAAGTTCTGTTAGTTTCTGGCCCTTTGCACACATGACACTTATAGACAAGATTGAGAAAAATGCAAAATTTAAAGAAAGAACTTTCGACATACAATTTGGACTCAATTTCTTAGCCTATTCATTACCCTTTTCCACAATTTTCATACTGTTATTTTTATCAAATAGCGAAAAGTTAGTTAATGTTTCGTCATTATTTATGTTAGCGCTTATTATGATCGTAGTTGGATTTTTAATAATGTGGATGAGCTCCAAACCAATACAAGATAAAAAGGTAAACTTAGGTGAAGGAAAAAAAAATAGCTTTATCTACTTTTTTAAATCATTTTTATAAAACCCTCAGGGATATTTGATATTAAGAAAATTCTCTTTTATATTTTGGATTAAAGCTAAAGTAATAGTTTTCAATAAGTTGCAACTAGATATTAAAAGATAATTATTCTACTGGAATAGCCCTTTCAACAGGCCAAACGTCTTCGTAACCATTTTCCATATCTAAATTTTTCAGATCATCTTCGCTTAATAAACAACCTTCTAGATGCGAGCGTATTAAATCTTCGTTCATATTTTGGCCAATGAAAACTATTTCATTTTTTCTATCACCATATGCTTTATCCCAATCCTTTTCTATTTCTTCTTGATTTTCAATAAAAGCAATTTGTTGAATTCTATTCTTGAAAGGCATACTGCTCCACCACACACCCGCACTATCAGCTTTTAGTGAGCCTCCCGCTTGTCCCCAGATTAGAGCCTGTTTAGGCCTTGATGCTAACCAAAATAATCCTTTACTTCTAATAACTGAAAGGGGGAATCCCTTTTGAATGTAATTCCAAAATTTTTCTGGATCAAAAGGTCTTTTGTTTCGAAAAACAAAAGAAGAGATACCATATTCTTCAGTTTCAGGCTTATGCTCATCTTTGTTTAATTCCTCTAACCAACCTGCACTCTGTTCGGCTTCTTCAAAATTAAATTGTCCAGTATTAATAATTTCATTGATATCTATTTTACTAAAAGTTGATTCAATTATTTTAGCTGAGGGGTTAAGTTTTTTTATGATCGTATTTAAAATTGATATTTCGTCTTTTGTTACTAGATCTGATTTATTTAAAATAATAACATTAGCAAACTCAATTTGATCTGTTAATAGATTAACTATAGTTCTGTGATCACCCTCTATATTCGTTAAATTTCTGTCTGAAAGCGTTTCAGGACTTCCAAAGTCTTTAAAGAAATTAAATGCGTCAACCACTGTCACCATTGTATCTACATAACTAAATCTTGATAAATCAATCCCATTTTCCTCACTAATAAATGAGAATGTTTGGGCAACTGGTATAGGTTCACTAATTCCAGTACTTTCTATAAGTAAATAATCAAACCTATTTTCAATTGCTAATCTTTCCACCTCAATCATTAGGTCTTCACGTAATGTGCAGCATATACAACCATTACTCATCTCAACTAATTTTTCTTCGGTGCGTGATAGTGTGTTTTCACTTTTAACTAAATTTGCATCAACATTTACTTCGCTCATGTCATTAACAATAACAGCAACTTTTAATCCTTCTTTATTATGTAAAATATGATTTAATAGAGTAGTTTTTCCTGATCCTAAAAATCCACTTAAAACGGTAACAGGCAACTTTTTTATTTCCATCTTAAACTTATATTTGAAGTTCCAAAATTATTATTTTTTATAAATTTTCTAAGTCCCAGTTTGATTATTTTGA
Organism: Bacteroidetes bacterium SCGC AAA795-G10; assembly: GCA_003130815.1. Taxonomy (GTDB): domain Bacteria; phylum Bacteroidota; class Bacteroidia; order Flavobacteriales; family Flavobacteriaceae; genus MS024-2A. The sequence continues at coordinate 876,447 of QFDA01000001.1, forward strand.
GTTTGATTTAAAGTCTATTTAGCATTAGTAATCTAAAATCTAAAACCTCTTTTCCAGTTTTCTTTAATGCTTTTAACTTAAGAGTTCCTTTTCCTTTTTTCAAATCAAAACTACCCATATTCAAAGGAATAAAATCTTTTACATAGGATTCTATTCTTTCTACCCTATCATTCTCCATTCCAAACTCTTTGGGATCATAATATTTGGTTATTTTTTTTGAAATCTTTGAATCCTTGAAACTCAATTCTATCTCAGAACCAATGGCATCTTTTGCACATGTATAGTAAATTATCACCTCAAATTTACCTGCCTCAGCTACTTCAGCTTCCCACTTTATGATATCTTCAATATTTACCCAATTTGTCATATAACTACAGTTAGGATAGTAATTGGATCTTTTAATTGAACCACTTGCAGTAGCATCTCTAGCAGGTATTTGAGTATATTTCAAACTGGGATGTCCAATTATAAATGCCCTTTTCTCATTATTTTTCAAATCAATTAATACTTCTTTTTGCCATTTTGATTTAGCTTTTTGCATTGCCTCAAATATTTCAATATAATTTGAAGAAACATTTTTCAACTGGCTTGGATCATTATTCATATCATAAAGATTATTTTGATTATCTAGTCTAAAATTTTGACTTCTAACACTTAGTCTCCCCCTCCAATAATTGTAAATATATCTATCAGGCCAATTGATATTATTTTTAAAAATCAATTCTTTTAAGTCCTTTCCATCTAACTCATTTTTAGGTTCTGCCTTTATACCTGATAATGAGATCAACGTTGGTAATAAATCAATACCTGAAGCTATTTCTTTTACTTTTTTGCCTTTTGGTATATTATCTTTCCAACTAATTATCATTGGTGATCTAACACCACCCTCATCAGTAGATCCCTTAATTCCCTTCATTTTATCATTCCACCTATTACCATTAGGGCCATTATCTGATAAATAAATGATAATTGTGTTTTCATCTATATCTAAAGATTCTAAAGTATTAACTAATCTTCCAACGTTCCAATCTATATTTTCACACATTGCTAGTGCAGCTTTTGTATGAGTATCACCTTTATTATTTATTCCGGATTCTTTATCATTTGAATGAATCTCTACTGTTCCTTTTTGTGTAAGGGCTTTATTTTTGAATTTATTCCAATACTTTTCTGGTACCTGCATAGGGCTGTGTGGAGTATTGTAGGGCATAAAAAGGAAAAATGGGTTATTGGCATTTTTTTTAATGAATTCTATACCTTGATTGGTTAAATCATCAGTTATAAAACCCTTTCCTTTGACTATTTTTCCATTTTTTTCCAAGACTGGATCAAAGTAATTTCCCCAATGACCAGAACAAAATCCATAAAATTCATCAAAACCTCTTGTATTAGGATGGTAAGGGGCTTGCATTCCATTGTGCCATTTTCCAAATGCAGCAGTTTTATATCCAGAAGCTTTGAAAATATCAGCAATTGTTTCTTCATCTATGTCCATTCTTTCACCTCCACGTGAAACGTCATATACTCCAGTTCTAACGTGGTGTCTTCCTGTTAAAATCTCAGCTCTCGTAGGGGAACATACAGGGCTTACAAAAAAACGATCAAACTTTACTCCACTACTGGCAATTTTGTCAATATTTGGAGTATTTATATCTCTGTTACCATTTGAACTTAAATCACCCCACCCTTGGTCATCAGTAAGAATTAATATAACGTTTGGATAAGAATTGGAATTGCTATTAGATTCACAAAAAATAATAGATAATAGAGAAAATAAAAATAGTATAAGCCTAAACATGCTTAAATATATTAAAACAATGGTTTTAGATTAAATTAGGGGAAATAAATTCTTTATTAATTCCCACACTTTTCAGAATTTAAATTTCTTTTTTTAAACTATAATCCAAATGAATTAATCAAATTGATTCTCTCATCTATAGTTTTTAGCATAATGGAATCCCATTCTGTGTAAAATTCCTCAAGTGTCTTATTAAAGGTTAATTCAAAAGCATCTTTAAAACCTAGTTGATACAAATTTGGATAAAAAACCTCATTTAAAGCATTTGGATTTGAAATAGTAGATAATAGATAAGCAACTGCAGGTTCACCCCAATAAAATTTAAGATTAAAACAGTTTTCCGGTGAAATTCCCTTGAGCGTAATTTCACTACACCCGCTCTGTTCTACAAGTGACTGCCCAAACAAAAATTGTTGCTTTAACCAGTCTTTAATTGGACCAAGATTATTATTTGATTCTCTTTTTCTAACGGCATAATCTGCCATAAAAGTTGAAGCTCCACTATAAAACCAATGTGGTCCCCTTCTAGTATCGTCTCCAAACTCGTAAGTATCACCCAATTCCTCATCAATAAATGCACTTTCCTGAAGTGCATGATAGTATTCGTAATAAACATTGACCATTTCCTTATAATAATTTTCTGTACTTAGAAATCCAATAGGATTAGAAAAAATAAAAAGCTTTATTCCCCAATCTCTTACACCATTTAAACCTTTTCCAAATCCTGTAGGATAATTGTTTTCAATAGATTCAATAGATTTGGTCATGTAGTAATTAAAATAACCTCCCTGCTCACTCAATCTTGAATCGTTTGAAACTAAATCAGAAGGCAAATTACTTTCTCCTTCCAAGGGGTAAGAAATAAATTCAATGCATGCTTGAAGGGTAAATGGATCAAAAAATCCCTGCCATCTCCTTATTCTAATGTCACAAAAATTTTTAGCTTTCATTTGAACACCTTCATAGTCTTGCCCAATTACCCATAGTTCAATTGGACCCCAATTTCCAAATTCATCCATAGCTCCAAGCATAGAACTAATAGTAGCTTCTTGAATTGTCTCATCAATATCATAAGTAAAATAGAAGTTTGGTTCAGAATCGTTTATCACGCCCCATAAATTCTCATTCATATCAGGATCTAGTGGCCAATAATCATCATCATCACAATAATCATCGTTATCAAGGTCAGAACATGAAAATCTTATATCATTTGTAGAGTTTGACCCTCTACTGCCTGGAAGCAATTCTTCTGATAAATAATCTGCCTCTGGCTCAGAGGAACATCCAAAGTAAAATAAGCATAGTAAAAATAAGGAGATTTTTTTCATTTTGAAATTGGAAAATGGTTATTCTTAAATATACAAATAAGAATATATACAAATAATGTTTTTTGATAAAATGTCACTTTATTTATCGTGAAATTTTAACTTATTTTTAATTTAAACGAATAAAAAACCCCCCAATTATAGGAGGGTTAAAGTAATTTGATAATAGAATTAATTCACATTATATCTTTTTATTATTCTGCCACCAAAAACTCCTTCGATTTGTCCAGCGGAGTTAACTGTACTTCTAAATTCTGCAGCAGCTTTAGATGCAACAATTTTTTCTCTTATTTTCAGAAATTCTGCTAAATTAGAAGCTCTTGCTGCAAAGTAATGAGAAACACCTTTGCTTGAACCAGCGATAGCTTCATGTAGTCCAAAAGTTGCATTTTTTAATAGTTTCTTTGAATCTTTTTGAAACTTTACAAATGCATTTGCAAATGTCGCAGGATCATTAACATTCCACTGCCATATATTGAAGTAATCTAAACCTAGTCCATTTTGGTCAAAAATAAGCGGTGAACCAAGAATAGATTGTTTTACATCTACATATTTTTGAAAGTTCATACTCAGAACAACTCCTTCCGGAGTTGGAGGTGGACCAGAACCCCAATTTGCCATTGAGTCTGCGTTTTGAGAAAGAAAACACAACTGATGTGTGATTCTATTGTTTTCATTTGCAAATAATATTTCATTAAGTGTAATTACAAATGGGAGCTGTTTTGCTGCGTCAGAGCTCATAAATTTATCCAAAGAACTTACAAATGTTTCAGCACCGTCTGAATCAACCTCAACATTAAAGCAAACCCAGTAAGCTTTATCTTGAGCACTCAAAGATGTCAATGATATGCTTAAAAATAATAGTAATAAATATTTTTTCATCATAATTTAATTTATGGTTAATAATAAACAATATACAAAGATGTTAATCAACTATTAATAAATTCCTAAATCAATTTTGTACTTTAGGATTGCTTTAAAAAATAAAAATGAAAACTATTTTAAACTCTCTGATCTTGACACTATTTCTAACCTATCTTACAACTGCACAAGATAGGGTAACAGGAAAATCTTTCGCAACTAGATCAGTGGTTTTGGCACAGAACGGCATGGTTGCTACAAGTCATCCTTTAGCAACTCAAATTGGACTTGATATTTTAAAAGATGGCGGGAATGCTATAGACGCAGCTATTGCAGCAAATGCTGCGTTAGGCCTTATGGAGCCAACAGGATGTGGGATAGGTGGAGATTTATTCGCTATAGTTTGGGATGGAAAAACAAAAAAATTATATGGTTTAAATGCTAGTGGGCGATCCCCAAAAAATTTATCAATCGATTATTTTGAAAAAAAAGGAATGAATAAAATTCCTTCACACGGGCCTCTACCAGTTAGTGTTCCTGGCGCTGTCGATGGTTGGTTTGAGCTTCATAAAAAATTTGGTTCAAAACCTATGACCGAAATACTTGCTCCAGCAATTGATTATGCTAAAAAGGGTTTCCCTCTGACAGAACTTATTGCTTGGTACATGAACAGATCAATTCCTTTTTATGAATCAAAAGGATTTCCTAACATAAATGATACTTATAAATCTCAAAATGGAGGAAAATTACCCAAAGAAGGTGAAATATATAAAAATAAATACCTAGCTAACACCTATGAAAAAATTGCTAAACAGGGTAGAGATATTTTTTATAAAGGTGAGATAGCTAAGAATATTGGAAAATTTATTAAAGGGCAAGGAGGTTTTCTTTCCGCAAAAGATTTTGCTTCTCACAAATCAGAATGGGTGGAACCGGTTTCGATAAACTACAGAGGTTATGATGTTTGGGAGTTACCACCTAATGGACAAGGAATAGCGGCCCTACAAATGCTTAAAATATTGGAGGGATACGATTTTTCAAATATAGAATTTGGAAGCGTGGAACATATACATTTGTTTACCGAAGCAAAAAAATTAGTGTTTGAAGATAGGGCCAAATATTATGCTGATATGGACTTTGTCAAAGTACCAGTTGATAAATTGCTTTCGGAAGAATATGCTAATAAAAGAAGACAACTTATAGGTAAACGTGCTAGCAAATATAATGCTGGGAAAATATCTGCTGGAGAAACAATTTATATGACAGTTGCGGATAATCAAGGTACAATGGTTTCTCTTATACAAAGCAATTATCGTGGTATGGGATCTGGTATGGCTCCTCCAAAATTAGGATTTATGTTGCAAGATCGAGGTGAATTATTCAGTCTAAAAAGAGGACAAGCAAATACTTTGGAACCAGGTAAAAGACCTTTTCACACTATTATACCAGCCTTTGTTACTAAAGACGGAAAACCATTTTTAAGCTTCGGAGTTATGGGTGGGGATTTTCAGCCAATGGGACATACTCAGATTATTATGAATTTAATCGATTTTAAGATGAATCTACAAGAGGCGGGAGATGCTCCACGTTGGGATCATACTGGTGGAGCAACTCCAACTGGAAATAAAACTATAAATACAGGAATGATTAGGGTAGAGTCTGGTATTCCATATACTACTGTCAGAGGATTAATGGACAGAGGTCACAAAGTAGGATTTGCAAGAGGCATCTATGGAGGCTACCAGGCAATTCTATGGGATGATACCAGTAAAGTTTATCATGGAGCTTCTGAAAGTAGAAAAGACGGTCAAGCAGCTGGATATTGAAACGCAAAAATTAGAAAAAGGAAATTAATTAATTTGGCCTTTTTAAAATTACTTATTTTGAAAAAAAGTCCTTAAATAATCTAATTGAGAAGGGTTTATTGAGTGCATCGCATTGCCTTTTATGTGAACAACATCACCAGATAGGTATGAATATTCAAAAATAATGGGATTACCTAAAGCTGACCCTTCAGGTGGTAATTTTTCACCAGTAAATCCCTGATTTTTTGCAATGTAAAAGATTGCATCTTCCGCATTTAAAAAATCCAATCCAACTTTTGAGTTACCTCCTAAATAAGGGATTGTTGGATCATTAATATTACTTATACTCAAATATTTTCTAGAACTAATTGGGTTAGTAATTTCTTCATAACCGCAAAAAGCTGACATAGGATTTGTGACAGTTGAATATTTATAAAAATTGTTATCATGATATTGAGGAATATTTAGATGAGATACCACGGCACAAATTATATCGATATTTGGATTTTCATTTTGAATAAAAATATTATTAGCCAAACCGGCTCCATTAGAGCTTCCAAGGATTCTTATTTTATTCAAATTAATATTTGAGTAATTAGAAAGTGTATTAACTAGTTCATCTACCATTTCCAAGTCAGGGGCGTTACTTCTTTCATCACAAATATTCCAACTATTTAAATAACCAGTTGGAGCTATCAAAATATGGTCATCTAAAACAGAAGAAAATTGATTGATAATTCTTCTACCGTTACTTCCGTTAGAATGGAGTAATACACATATAGGAAATCCTTCAATTGGCTCAATACTTTCTGGAACTTCTATGTCTATTGGATAGACGTAACCATTGGGTTGTTGTGCCCAAGTTTTTTCAATAATAATTTCGGTTAAAGAAGTTAATTTATTATCAGGCTCGTCGGTAAAGTTTAATTTATCATTTGATTTTTTTAAGCAAGAAAAAAATATTGCTGTGGCAAAAATCAAAGTTTTTTTTAGTTTACCCAACTTGACAAATTAAAATATAAACCCCTCCAAGGAAGGGGATTATTTATTTATAATTAATTGTTAAGAGCTATTTCACTATTTATAAAAGTTGGGTCAAACATGAAATATGCTTGATTTGATTTCATACCATCCCATTTAAATGCTAAATGAACTGGAATTGATGTAGTCTTTTTTGATTTTTTTCCTTCGCCGGTCCACCATGCCCAAACGTGAGTCCATATTTGTCCATTTTCATATTTTGACGTGATGTTTGCACCAATTTCAAATGTTATATTTTTAAATATTTTATGATGTAATTTTTCAAAATCAGCAAGCTCTGCTGGTGAAATTACATTTACACCGTTTACATTTATTTTAGAATCAGCTAAAAAAATATTTTTTAGTTGAGACTGATCATTTTTTGGATATAAGTCCATATGCCTTTGGATCATCATAGTCCTTTGGTCATCATTTGATGTTTTTCCTTTCCATTGAGCTGAAGTTAAAACAGGAAATAATAATAAAAGTGCTAGTATTTTTTTCATTTTAATTGATTTTTAATTAATTAATTTCAAGATAAAAAACTCTAGAATATTTCGAGATATTTTTATTCTTGATTTTAATTTAAAAATGGAATAGTTAAATATTTATTAGATTTAAAATAATGATTTATCTACATAAGCTTTTACCTCTTTTAATAATGCCAACAATTGTATTTATAATATTAATACTAATATGTACTTATAAAGGCTATAGGAAGTTAATTTATTTTTTTTCAATCCTATTTTATATTATATCTACACCTATATTTTCAGATTTTATTATGAGAATAGTGGAAGGAGAATATTTTTATCAGAAATTAGAAAATTTAGAAAAAGCAGATGCTATTGTGATTCTTGGAGGAATGTTAAAAATTAATGAATTTGAAAATAATTATGTTGTTGAGTGGGCAGATGCAGACAGATTTTTTAAAGGAATTGAACTTTATAATTCATTTAAATCAGACAAAATAGTTTTTACAGGGGGGAAATTCCTTTTCAATAAGACTGCAGTTTCTGAAGGCTCTGTTTTAAAAAATTATGCTGTAAAATATGGGATATTAGAAGAAAACATTACGGTAACTAAAGATGTTTTTAACACTTATGAAGAATCTTTGGCTGTATCTGAAGTACTTGGAGAAAATAAAACAATTATACTTGTAACGTCTGCTTTTCATATGAAAAGAGCAAAGTTTTTATTTGAAAAACAAAATCTCAGAGTAATACCATATAAAGTTGATTACCTAAGCACTACAAACCCAAAATTACATTTTATTGATTTTCTACCAAGTTCCAGTGGACTACAAAAAACTGAGATCGCTCTAAGAGAGCAATTAGGTAGGCTATACTATAGTTTTCGTTGGTAATTTTTTAATGGAATCATTCATAATGTGCCCAAACACTTGATTTTCCATTGGAATCAATTGCTAGGACATCAAAATTTGCTTTTTCATCACTAACTTCCATTCCAGGAACATTTATTCCTGCAGGCATTCCAGGTACGGTTAGTCCAATTATGTTGTTGGGGTTTTCCTTAATTAGCCTTTTAACATCGTCTGCTGGAACGTGACCTTCTATGAAATAACCACTTATCATTGCTGTATGGCATGAAGCTAAATCAATTGGCAAACCAGCATTAATTTTTATATCATACATATTAGAATCCATATTTTTTTCTAAAGGGAAATCATTTTTTTCCATATGTATAACCCAGTCATGGCAACACCCACAATCTGGGGATAAGTAAACAATATTTTTATTTTCAGTTTTTTCTTTGCAAGAAAAAAGAAGAGAAATTATTACTATGAGACTATATCTTTTCATATTTCAAAATTACAAAAAACAAAATTGATTAGAAGTTGAAAATTGCATATTAGTTGTTTATGAAAGTAAGAATCTCCTTAACGACTTTTTCATCTCTCAAAATTCTTCTGTGGCCTAGATTTTTTGTGAAAAATGTTTTTACGTTTTTTATACTTTTCGCAATAAGCTGGGAATCTTCAAAGGGTATTTCCTTGTCATCCTCATCATGAATAATTAGAGTTTCACATTTTAGGTTTTTCCCAAATTTTTCAGCTGAAAGATTCTCATCGATTTTAATCCCAGTTTTTTGGCTGTAAAATTCAATCATTAAATCACCGACTTTTTTACTTAATTGAATTTGATTAAAAAAGTTTTGAAAAAGATCATAAACGCTATTAAATGGACTAATAAGCACCAATTTTTTTAGTTTTTTATTATTGAAACATGATGAGTATATTGATGCAAAAGCACCCCCAGAGTAAGCAATTATGGCATCAATAGATTTAATATGTAAATGTAACTCATTTATGCAAGCTATGAATTCTGGAATATTTGTTGTTTTTGATGGAGAATTTCCATGAGCTGGAGCATCAAACGAATATATATCGTAGTCTTTTTCAATTAATCTTTCAATTATATAAAACATATTACTTGCTCTTCCACTCCAACCGTGAACTAATAAAACTTTCGGACCCTTTCCTTTCCATCTATAAAATTGAATTTTTTTATTAATACTTTTTATTTTCAAAATTGAAGTATTACATGATTTAAGAATTGGGATTTCTCTTTCTGGAACCTTGTATTTAATTGGTCTTGTCCAAAGATATCCAGCGAAACGCATACATAAATATGGATTTAGAAAATCTAAAGTTTTTATAAAATAAGTTATCCATTTAGGAATTATTAGGCCTCTATTGTCTTTCCTTTGTTTGTCCATTGGTCCAAAAAACTTAGTCTAATTTTTAATAGAATTAGCGACTACTTCGAAAAATTATATATTGCAAATGTTGCCAACCAATGCTCACCTCCATAACCACTTTTAAACATTATTCTATATCCTTCTTCAGAATGTTTTTGAGCAATTTTTTGAAATAATCTTTTGTTTTTATTGTTTTCAACATTTCTAGCAATATCTTTTAAAGTCCATGCTCTATGAAACATTAATCCTATTAGATGACCTATACCAGGGTCTAAAGGGTCTAAGACCTCAGGAGTATTAATTATTTTACCAAAATACTTCTCATCAAATGAAGGGAAAAATTTATATATCCAATTATTAAATTCTTTACTATCTAAAATGAATGACATTAGACTTGCTTCAGCAAGACACGGGGACAAAAAATCTGTGCCTGAGGGTTCATAATTTACTGGACAATTTGTATCCTTTAGAAAATTTTTAACACTAAACTCTTTAATTTTATTTAACAAATCAATATCATTTACAATAATTGCATATTCGATCATAAGTGAAAAAGAGAATGCTGAATTAGCATGAGTTCCAGGCCTAAGTGGTGTCGAGAGTTTGTCTAAAAATAAAATAGTTCTTTCACTTAGAAGATCAACGAGTGGTTTCATATTACTTGCCCACATTTGTGCTCTGTCATATTCCCAAGAAATCAGCTCTGAGTAAAGTTTCATTAACCATGCCCAACCATAAGTCCTTTCAAATCCTTTAGCAAAATCTTGTTTGAAAAAATCGTACTCTTTTTTGAGATTTTCCTTATTAAGATTTTTTTCAAGTTTTGATAAAATGATATCTCTATTAGAAATTTCAGGAAAATCTTTTAATATTTTAACCATAGCCCAATGACCGTGAACAGCCGAATGCCAGTCCCAGCACCCATAAAAAGAGGGTGTAATTTCATAGTGTGGCTTTACCCAATTTTTATCAGCAAACCGGTAACCTATTTTATATGGATATTTCTTGTCAACACATTTAATCGATAGGGATACCAATTCTTCTGCTAAATTTTTATTTAGTTTAATATTTTCAATTTTCTCTTCATCATTTTCTGCACATCCCGTCAAAAGCAGAAAGAACATTAAAAGATATACTCTCATTTCAAATAATATTTACAAAAATTCTTATAAAAAAGTTAGGCATTTTACATCGGTTTATAAGCGTGATAAATTGTTGCTACTCCAAAAGTTTGACTTATATTTTCTTTGACTATAAACCTATTTTTTTCTAAAATTTTGTTAAAAGCTATTCCAAAAGGAAAAAATTTTGCTGATAAAGATAAATATTTATATGCAGATTTATCTTTGGAAAAAAATGAGCCAATTAAGGGCAGAAAGTAAATTGTATACAAACGGTACAAATAGTTTAACGGAAAACTTTTAGGAATAGATGTTTCCAAAATAACCAATTCGCAACCTGGTTTGAGAACTCTGTAAATTTCCAAAAGTCCTTTATCAAGATTTTCAAAATTTCTAACTCCAAATGAGACTGTAACTGCGTCAAAATAATTAGCAGGATAGTTAATCCTTTCAGCATCTCCAATTTCCAATTTTATATTTTTTTGCAATTGGTTTTTTTTAACCTTTTTTTTTCCAATTTCTAGCATTCGCTCAGAAATATCAATTCCAATTATTTCTGAAGCCATGGATTCTCCAAGTGCGATAGCTAAATCTCCAGTACCAGTTGCTACATCTAAAATTTTTTTTGGATTCTTTAGTTTTATAAGCCTAACTAAATTTTTCCTCCATTTTATGTCTAATCCTCCAGAAATAATTCGATTTATAAAATCGTATCTACAAGAGATTGAGTTAAACATTTGACGGACTTGAGATTTTTTGGAATTTTTTTTATGTACATAAGGTAAAACCTGTTTTTTGCTCATTTTTTAAATTAATTAAAAAATAGGGAAACTACAGTTGTTTTTTGATAATTAGAATAACAAAATTAAAGTTAACAAGTACAGTTGAAATCGGTTTAAATTTTATTTTTAATTTTATTTATATGGAATGGTGGAGGTTAACTTATTTTAGTGCTGTTCTAACTTTCATTGGGTATTTAATATATTTATGCTTCAATAAAGGCTTAAGTTTGGATTTAATTCCGACTAGTATAATGCTAATTACTGTTGGCTTATTTATATACTTAAAGAAATAAAAAGAACTCTTTTTAATATATGTTTACTTTTTAATGTTTAATTAAGCCACAGAATTGGACACCTAGAATAGTTTTATTTCAGACTTACATCATTTATTAGGCTTGTCAAATATTTTTATATTGTTGAAAAAATAAATCAAATGAGAAAATTTACAATTACATTAATTTTACTTTTACTGCTGTTTCCAAAACTTCAATATGCCCAAAAAGGAGAAAGTGTAGCTGCAGCCGCAGCTGGAATACTTGCAGTGGGTGGGGCTATAGCTGCAATAGAACAGCTTAAAGAAAATCTTGAGCAAAAGGCAGTAGAACAAGTATTGTCAGCATACCCTTATCTAGAAAATTTTGAACTAAAATCACGCTCACTAGATGGAACTAAAGCAAAAGATTTGTCAGCTGTTGGAGTATTAACTTTTGAAATTACTAACCTAGAAAATCAAGAAAAATTCGTCCTCTTTGCATTTACTAGTAATGGTTGGGCTAATGAATATGGTATTGAAAACTCCAAACTGCTTTGGAAAAATTTTAATAAAAGAGAATGGAATAATTTAATGAAAGCTTACGTTATGACAGCTTCAGGAGAATCAATGAGTGATGAAGAAATATCAAGGAGTAAAATAGTGAATAAGGGAGTAAAAATTGGATCTAGATTTATTATACAATTTGATAAGATTGGAGGAGATGTTTATCTAACCAATGATTATTCTAATGAATTTAAAATAGTTTTTAATGAAAAATCATTAGGAATATTTTTAAAAGAGACCTCCGATTTAGTTCAAATTCGTCGAAAAGCGATTATTAAAGCTCACGAACATTTAAATGAAAATTAGCTTTTTTTTGATTAATATTTTAATACTATCTGTCTGGAACAACACAGCAATCTGGTTCCTCTTGTCCAAGTAATATTTTATAACCAGTTTCTTTGTTTGTCAATGTAACTAAATTGAAGTCCTCATTAAAAGATGCTTCATTTTCAACCCCATCAATAATATAAGTTTGAACTTGTTTATTCAAATTGTCTCCTTTGTTTTCCCAAGTACCTTCACTTTCATTATTTAAACCGTTTCCTCTTTTAATATATATTCCATCAACCTTGTATTCGATATCAAAAAATTCGTTTCCACTGTATGGGTCGTCCAAAAGCCAAAGCCAAATGCCAATTAATGGATCAGTGATACTTTCTTGTTGTTGCTCTGATTTTTCCATTTCACTGGAGGTACAATCAAGTACAAGAAATAAAATTGATAACAAAAAAAGTTTTCTCATATTTTAAATGTAAATAATCTTCAAATTATACTATCAAATTTCATCTAACATTATATTTTATTCTTTTATTTTTCTTTTTTTTACTTTGTTATTTAGCTTGGATATATGAAATATTTTATAAAATGGCTTTGGATTATAATTCTTATTGTTGCTATTATATATTCTATATATGACTTTATGAGAAATGGTTTAAATTGGCGAACAATTATAAATTTAATCATCGTTGTTAGTAGTGGCATTACCTTATTCTACAAGAAATAAATTTTTGTATTTTATTTTAATAAAATGAATTTACCTCTTATTATTTTTTGGTTTATTGGTTTAGTAGTTGTTATTTATTATTACACCTTCTTGGTATGATTGAAGTCCCTCTTTATCCTAATGGTTATCCCTGCAAATGCTCAGTTAACTGTAATTATTCAAAGGCTTACAAGGATGCTGGAAAACCAAAACACATAGATTATGAAAAATATACAAAAAAAGATTTTATACCAGAGTCAAAAAACCAGGAACTCATTAATAACTTCTTAAATGCTAAGTACTGTTTGAATAAATAAATTTTATTCTAAAAAATGAAAAAGCTGCTCACTGTTCTAATGTTATTACCTCTGATTTCGTTTGGACAAGAGCAATTAAAAGATGTTGACTCATCATTTTACCGTGAAGATCAGATTTATTTTGGCACATCTTTTACGCTTCTTTACAGCAATCAAGAAAAATTTAAACGCCAAGGAATTTCAAAACATTTTCAACTTGGTTTTGTAAGAGATATTCCACTAGTTTCTTCTGGTAAATTAGCACTTGGTTTGGGTTTAGGATATTCCTTTCAAGACTATAATTCTAACATAGTAAGATTTAATGTTAATAATGATAGTTCAATTTACATTGTAAATTATACCTTGAATCAAAAATCTAAATTATCTTTTAATTTCATTGAATTTCCAATTTCTATGAGATGGAGAAATTCTTCTATTAATAATCATCAATTCTGGAGAGTTTATACTGGATTTAAATTTCAAAGAAATTTTCTTTCAAAATTAAAATATAACTCTAGTAATATAAGAAACATTTCTGATGAAGTTAATAATTGGAACAAGGAGTTGTATTTAAGTACTGGATATAACACCTGGAATTTTTATTTTTCTTATGGCTTGAATCAAATTATTAGAAACTTTCAGAACCAATATTCTGGTAAATCATTTAAAGTTAGATCTCTAAAGATTGGGTTGATTTTTTATTTACTATAGTGACTAAAAATTAACTTTTTCAAAGTGACATACAAAAGTAACTATCTTAAAGAGTCATATTGATTTATAGGTCAACTCAAAGCTAAATAAGGTCAAATCTTCACCACTTTAAGCCAATGATTTAAAGCTTAACGAAGTCCACAATAATCTGTCCTAAATTCCAAGATGGGATGTAATAAGTTAATTTATTTTGCTCTCTTAGTTTTTTTAATATCCTTTCTTGTAAAATACTCGAGTTTCCAGTAATAATTGTTAATGAAAAAGATCCTTTTTCTTGCAGATTTAGAAGCTCAGTTTCTACTTTTTCAAGTGCTTCTTTATGACGGATTCCGTGTAAGTCAATACTAGTATTAATAACTTTAATTTATTTTAAAAGTAGCAATAAAATCATTGATTTATTTTCGAAACATACCTTTTAATATGCATAAGATCGAGTGAGTCAGAATCTCCGTATTCCTCTCTTAATTCTTTTAATTTTTTATGAAGGTTTTCTTTAATTTTTTTGTATTTGGGATTGTTATACACATTTTTCATTTCAGATGGATCTTCTTTCAAATCATATAACTCCCATTCATCAATATCATAATAAAAATGCATTAATTTATATTTCTCAGTCCTTACACCATAATGTCTTTTGACCATATGAACTGATGGATATTCGTAATATGTATAATAAATAGCATCTCTCCATTTAGTTTCTTTCTGGTTTACAATATTTCTAAACGAAATGCCCTGTAAATCTTCACTTGGAGTAATTCCAGCATAATCAAGAAAAGTCGGTGCAAAATCAAGATTTTGGATCATTTGATTGATTTTTATGCCTGGTTTTATTTCCTTAGGATAACGTATCAGCAAGGGAGTTCGAAGTGATTCTTCATACATAAATCTTTTATCAAACCAACCATGTTCTCCTAAATAAAAACCTTGATCAGAAGTGTAGACTACAATTGTATTTTCTGATAAGCCCTCTGTATCTAAGTAATCTAATAATTCACCAACACCATCGTCAACTGATTGAATTGTGCGAAGATAATCTTTTATGTAGCGATTAAATTTCCAAAGTGCTAAATCCTTTCCAGATAGATTTTGTTTTTTCATTTTATCGTTTTTAGGAGTATAAGCATTTAGCCAGTCTTTTTTTTGGTCACTATTAAATCGATCTAATTCATTTTCAAAACCTGTTTTTTTACCATATGGGTCAGTAATCATCTTAAAGTCGTGACCCCATCTAGCTTGACCTCCGCTACCATGAGCTGCTTTAATCTGCTCTTCGGAAGCCGCAATCAACATTTCCTGTGTCTTTGCAGCAGTACCCCTGTTAGTGTAATCATCAAAAAAATTTGCTGGAGGATCAAATTCTTTATCATCAAAAAGAGTCAAATATTTTTTTTCAGGTTTCCAATTTCTGTGAGGTGCCTTTTGATGATAAAGAAGTAAAAATGGTTTGGTCTTATCACGTTTTTCTTCAAGCCAATTTAGAGCAATTTTGGTTGTAATATTTGTGACATATCCTTCAATACGCTCTTGAATACCATTAATGATAAAATCAGGATTATAATAATGACCCTGACCCGGGAGTACTGCAGAATAGTTAAAACCTTGTGGCAAACCCCTTAGATGAATTTTACCAACTAAAGCTGTTTGATAACCTGCCTTTTGAAGCTGTTTAGCAAAATTGTCTTGATCCCAATCAAAGTCTTGAATGTTATCAACTTTTCCATTTATAAAGCTATGCTTACCCGTTAACATAACCGCTCTGCTTGGGGCACAAATTGAATTTGTTACAAAAGCTTTTTCGAATATTGCACCTTCATTAGCGATACGATCAATGTTGGGAGTATTATTTAAGCCAAATCCATAGGCACTTATGGCTTGATATGCGTGGTCATCTGACATAATAAAGACAATATTTGGAGGGCTTTGTCTGGGCTTTACACATGAAGATAACGTGATAGCAAAAAGAAAAAAACTAATTAATCTTATCATAATGGTATTTCTAGTATTTATTTCTAAATATACATATTTTAAAAAGTGAAATTAATATCCAAGCTTTTTAAGTTGTTGATTGCTGGAACGCCAATTCTTTGATACCTTCACATGTAATTCCAAATAAATTTTTTTGCCGAAGAAGTTTTGTAAAGATTTTCTAGCACTAATTCCAACTTGCTTTAAGGCATTTCCCCTATGTCCAATAATTATTCCTTTTTGAGACTCTCTTTCAACTAATATCACTGAATTAATTTTTATGATTTTAGGACTTTCCTTAAATTCTTCTGTTATTACTTCAACAGAATAAGGTATTTCATTTTTATAGCGTTGTAGAATTTGCTTTCTAATAGATTCATTTACGAAAAAGCGTTCAGGCTTATCAGTAATTTGATCTTTTGGAAAATAAGCAGGGGAATTAGGAATAAGTTCCATAACCGAATTGAATACTTCAGATATAAAAAAACCATTTAATGCTGATATTGGATAAATTTTTGCTAAAGGGAAAATGGCTCTCCAATAATCTACTTTTTTTTCAACTAATTTTTGGGTTGATTTATCAATTTTATTTATTAGTATAAATAAAGGTGTTTTAGTTTTTTTTATTTTGTTTAATAATTTTTGATCTTTTAGATTTTCATCCTTAGCTGTAACCATGTAAATAATTATGTCTGCATCTTTGAGGGATTCTTTTACAAAATTCATCATGGAATTTTGCATTTCATAAGATGGTTTTATGATCCCAGGAGTGTCAGAAAAAACTACCTGAAAATTAGGGCCATTTACAATTCCCAAAATCCGATGTCTTGTGGTTTGTGCTTTTGGTGTAACTATCGAAATGTCTGAACCCAAAAGGGCATTCATAAATGTAGATTTTCCTACGTTGGGATTACCAATTATAGAGACAAAACCTGATTTATGATCATTTTTTTTTTTCAAATTCTTAATAAAGGGGCAAAATAATAAACTTATTAATCTCCTTAAAATTAAGATTTATTATAAAATAAAAGACTAGTGACTAACAGGTCTTTGGAAGTTGACAAGTAATTAGAAATATAAAACTTAGATTTCACACCTCGAGATTTTGAAATTAACATTCTTTTAGTATTTCAATTTAACCTTTTAGATCAATTGCTTTCTAATTTTGAAAGTGCCTTTATGAGAAATCTATTTAAATTATTTACAATAATCCTATTGTTTTCGTGTAACAAAAAAGAAGACCCTAAAGATCAGGATACTAATGATTGTACAGGAGAATATACTACAGAAGAAATACAAGATACTCTTGTATCGGCTTTTTTTGGACTTGATAATGCACTACCAAGTCTAGTATTGTGTAATCAACAAGCAGGCATGTTAGATGGCATGCCTGTTAATTTTAAATTCCCATTAGATGTATCCAGTTTATCGGAAACTGATTTTGAAGTTTTAGATAGCCTTGGAAATATACATACCCCTATTTGTGTCTCTTTGGCTCCAGCTAATGAAAACGGAGAAAATCGAACTGTGCTTCTGTTAGGTGAATTTGGCACCGCTGTTACTAATCCACCTGTTGAAGTTAGAGTTGTAGGGGATTTATTTACAACTGATACATTTTCTGGAGAGTCCGTTTGTTCAGAAATCATAAACCTAAACGGAATCTCTACTACGAATGTTATTCCGCTTGCAGATGGACCAAGTTTATTCTTTTCCCAAAGAATTGATGCTAATTTGAATGAATGTAATTCAGGTATACAAACGATTCAAGTTGCTTGGAATGGTGGCATTACACCCTATATAAGTGGTGATACCGAATCTGACTTATTTCAGTACTATGTTGGATATTCTTACTGTTCTGGAGTTCTAAGGCCGCATGTACCTATTTCGATAGCAGATTTAGATGACAACGACAACTTTCACCAACTTTGTTTTTCTACAAGTGATGAAATTGTTAAAATTTCAATGATGGCAAACACGGTTGAAGACCCAAATCAAGACCCAAATTTATACAGCGAAATTGATGTTAGTTATTGCACTCCCTAGAGACACGCAGTGATTATATGAACAACAAATAGTCTCTCCATTTTTATGGTTCAGACCTGAGCAACAGAACATATCGAACCTAAAATTTGAACCTTGTAATTTGTTTTATCCATTCATTTACAGGGAGTAAGGATGATTTCAATAAAAACGGACTAGTAAAAATACTAATCCGTCTTTTATAGTAGCGAGGGCAGGACTCGAACCTGCGACCTTCGGGTTATGAGCCCGACGAGCTACCACTGCTCTACCTCGCGATGTAGGGAGCGAATTTAATGATTTATAGTGTGTTGTGCAAAATCTTTAATCTTAAAATAAATACTATGGTTATGAAAATATTATTTTTGCAACAAATCAAAATAATGGGCGGAATTGTTGCAATAGTTGGAAGGCCAAATGTTGGTAAGTCAACTTTTTTTAATAGAATGATTCAAAAAAGAGATGCTATTGTTGATTCTCAAAGTGGAGTTACTAGAGACCGACATTATGGAAAATCTGATTGGAATGGTAGAGAATTTACTCTAATTGATACTGGTGGATATTTAGAAAATAGTGACGATATTTTCCAAAAGGAAATAGATAAACAAGTCAGCTTAGCAATTGAAGAAGCTGATGCAATTTTATTTATTGTGGATGTAATAGATGGAGTCACGGGCATGGACCAAAATATTGCGAAACTTTTAAGACGCTCCAAAAAGCCAGTTTATTTGACGATCAATAAGGTTGACAATATATCAAGGACCCAAATGACTTCAGAATTTTATAGTCTTGGTTACAAAAACTTTTATTGTATTTCTAGTGTTAGTGGCAGTGGGACAGGAGAATTATTGGACGATTTAATAAGCCAAATGCCTAACGAAGAAAAAAAAATTGGAGATGAACTGCCAAACTTTGCAGTGGTCGGGAGGCCAAATGCAGGAAAATCATCATTTATTAATGCAATAATAGGAAAAGAAAGAAACATCGTTACAAAAATCGCAGGAACTACTAGAGATAGTATAAATTCAAGATATAAAAGATTTGGATTTGATTTTAATCTTATTGATACTGCAGGAATAAGAAAAAAAGCTAAGATAAAAGAAGATATTGAGTTTTATTCCATAATGCGGTCAGTTCGATCAATCGAATATGCCGATGTATGTATCTTAATTATTGATGCTACCCGAGGTTTTGATGCTCAGGTTCAGAATATTTTTTGGTTAATACATCGGAATAATAAAGGCATAGTTATTTTGGTAAATAAATGGGACTTACTAGAAAAAAGTATTAATGTGACAAAGAAATATGAAATTCAGATTAGAGAGGCAATATCACCTTTCAAGGATGTTCCAATCGTTTTTGTTTCATCATTAACCAAACAACGAATTTTTAAAGCTGTTTCGAAGGCAATAGAAGTGTTTGAAAATAGAAAAAGAAAAATACCAACAAAAATCTTGAATAATGAAATATTACCCATTATCGAAAAAACTCCACCTCCGTCTTCTAAAGGAAAATATATTAAGATAAAATTTTGTACTCAGTTACCAACAAATTATCCTCAATTTGTATTTTTTTGCAATCTGCCACAATATTTAAAACATCCATACCGAAGGTTTTTAGAGAATAAAATTCGAAATAGATTTCATTTTCAAGGAGTACCTATTCAAATATTTTTTAGGAAGAAATAAAAAATTAAAGTTTGAGTTTTAATTTTTCCAAAGAGTCCTTTATACTTTCGAGTTTTGATAAAATATTTTCTTTTTTAGTATCGTTTGGCTTTAGCATCAATTGCTTTTTGGCTCCTTCTAAGGTCATACCTTTTTCCTTAACAAGATGATGAATATATTGAATCGTTTTTATGTTTTCTTGGGTATATTTTCTAGTACCACTTTGTTTTTTTTTGGGTTGTATCTGTTCAAATTCTTTTTCCCAAAATCTAAGTAAAGAGGTCTTAACCTGAAAAGCTTTTGCAACCTCTCCAATTGAATAATACCTTTTTTCTGGAAGGTCTATATGCATATTAATCCAAAGATTGGTTTTCTTGTTTGGATTGGGTTAATAGGGCTTCAAATTCTTTTGGAGAAAGATTACCATAATAAAAATTCAAAGGATTAATTTTCTTTTTGTCTTTTAAGATCTCATAGTGTAAATGTGGTCCGGCTGATCTTCCAGTATTTCCTACATAACCAATTATTTCACCCCGCTTAACTTTCTGGCCTCTTCTTACATTATATTTAGATAGATGAGCATACAGGCTAACGTATCCAAATCCATGGTCTATACGAATATGTTTTCCATAACCAGCGGAACGGTTATCGGCACGTTTTACAATACCGTTACCCGATGCATAGACTGGCGTTCCTCTTTTTGCAGTGAAGTCCATGCCGTAGTGAAATCGTCGTTTCTTTGTAAAAGGGTCAATTCTGTAACCAAAACCTGAAGCGACTCTTGTGAGGTCTTTATTTTTAATTGGTTGAATAGTTGGAATTGCAGAAATTAGTTCGGATTTGTTTGTTGCAAGACTTTCTATTTCGTCCAAAGATCTCGATTGAACAACTGTTTGCTTGGTTAGTATATCAAGTCGTTTTGTAGTATTTATGATTAGCTCAGAGTTGTCGTAACCTTCTAAATCTTTATATCTATTCACTCCACCAAAACCAGCATAACGTTGCTCTTCAGGTATTGGGCTAGCTTCAAAATAAACACGATAGATATTATTATCTCTTTCTTCAACATTTGCAACAACTGTTTCAAGTTGGGACAGTTTTTTATTTAAAATTTCAAATTGAAGTTCATAGTTTTGAATTATTCTTTTTTGTGCAATTTCTGAAGGGGTGTTAAGAAAATCTGAGTTAAGCAAAATTAAAAGACAAATGATACCGAAAAAAAGTGATGAGAATGTAAATAATAAAATATTTAGTATACGATTTTTGTTTGTTGCCTTTATTGGACGGTAGGAAAGTGTGTCAGGATCAAAATAGTACTTAACTTTACTCATAAAGTTTTATAAATTTTCTTTTCTTTTGTATTATAAAAGAAATAATGTCAAAGATATAAAATTTGACAAAATTTAATGTTTTTGAGTATAAAAGTAAATTTAGAAACAGATCCAAAAAAAACTTCAAATTGAATGAAATCGTATGACATAAGAAAAAAGTTTTTAGATTTTTTTGAATCAAAAGAACATGAAATAGTTCCATCAGCCCCTATGGTTACCAAAGATGATCCAACTTTAATGTTCACGAATGCAGGGATGAATCCTTTTAAAGAATTTTTCTTAGGCTTCACTAAGCCGATTTCAAAGCGTATTACTGATACACAAAAGTGCTTGAGAGTATCAGGGAAACATAACGATTTAGAGGAGGTAGGAATTGATACCTACCATCATACTTTTTTCGAAATGCTAGGTAATTGGAGTTTTGGTGATTACTTTAAAAAAGAAGCAATAGAGTGGGCTTGGGAATTATTAATTGATGTATATAAAATTGATCCAGAAAGACTATATGTTACAATTTTTGAAGGTTCTTTGGAGGACAAATTGGGAAAGGATACCGAGGCACACAATTTATGGAAATCTATCCTTCCTGAAGATCGCATTTTGCTTGGAAGTAAAAAAGACAACTTTTGGGAAATGGGTGAACAAGGACCCTGTGGTCCTTGTTCAGAAATTCATATTGATACTCGACCAAAATCAGAATGGAAAATAACTCCAGGCTTTACTTTAGTAAATAATGATCATCCTCAAGTAATTGAGCTGTGGAATTTAGTTTTTATAGAGTTCAACAGAAATGCTGATGGAGTACTTGAAAAATTACCAAAAAAACATATTGATACTGGAATGGGGTTCGAAAGATTATGTATGGTTTTACAGGGAAAAACTTCAAATTATGATACGGATGTTTTTACTCCTATAATTGATGAAATTGAAAAAATAACAAAATATAATTATGGTATTTCTGAGGAAATTGATGTCGCAATACGAGTAATAGCAGATCATATCAGAACAGTTTATTTTGCCATTGCTGATGGCCAACTTCCAAGTAATATTGGAGCTGGTTATGTGATTAGAAGAATTTTAAGAAGAGCTATCCGATATGGTTTCACCTTTTTAAATCAGAAAAAGCCATTTATACATTTATTAGTTGAAATAATATCTAAACAATTAGCAGATATTTTTCCTGAGTTGAATAAAGAAAAACAACTTGCTTATAGTGTAATTAAAGAGGAAGAAAAATCTTTTCTGAAAACTCTTGACCAAGGTCTTGTTCTCTTAGAGGATGAAATAAGAAATTTAAAAACTAAAAAAATTCCAGGCGAAAGGGTATTTGAACTGTATGACACTTTTGGCTTTCCATTTGATTTAACCAAACTAATCGTAAGCGAAAGAGGCTTGGAAATTGATAAAGAAGGATTTGAAAATGCAATGGGTAAACAAAAATCAAGATCACGAGGAGCTACCTCTTCAAAGGTTGGTGATTGGATTATTATCAAAGAATCTAAAAAAGAAGAATTTGTAGGATATGATAAATTAGATTCAAACATAGCCATTACACGATACAGAAAAATTAATACCAACAGAGATGGTGATTCCTATCAGTTAACCTTTGATAAAACACCCTTTTATCCAGAGGGTGGTGGTCAAGTTGGAGATCAAGGATATCTTAAATCAAAAAATGGAGAAATTTTCAATATCACAGATACAAAAAAAGAAAATAATCTTGTAATCCATTATTGTAAAACCCTCCCAAAAAAATTGGATACCTTATTTGAGGCAAGTGTTAACCCGGAACTTCGTAGCAATACATCATCTAACCATACAGCAACTCATTTGGTTCATCAAGCATTAAGAACTGTTTTAGGTAATCATGTCCAGCAAAAAGGATCAATGGTTAACTCCAAAATGTTTCGCTTTGATTTTTCACACTTCTCAAAGTTGAAAAATGAAGAGCTCAATAACATTGAAAAATTTGTTAATGAAAGAATTTTAGAAAAAATTCCTCTGGAAGAACAAAGAGAAATTGAATACAATAAAGCATTAGAGGAAGGTGCGATTGCACTTTTCGGTGAAAAGTATGGCAAAAATGTCCGAACAATTAGGTTTGGTCAATCATTTGAACTATGTGGCGGAACACACGTAAATAATACTTCGGATATTTGGTATTTTAAAATCATATCTGAGAGTGCAGTTGCATCTGGAGTTAGGAGAATTGAAGCGATTACAGGTAGTGCAGTCAAAAATTATTTTGAAAATCAAACAACAATTCTAGAAAATATAAGTCAACTTTTAAAGCAATCACAAGATCCTTTAAAAGCAATTCTAAATCTACAATCGGAAAATATATTCCTAAAAAAAGAAATTTCTGAACTTTTAAAATTAAAATCACAAACTCTAAAAAGTGAGTTATTAAAGGAAATTAAAATTATTTCTGGGGTGAATTTTTTAGCTAAAGAAATAGAAATGGATGCTCAAGGTATGAAAGATTTGAGCTTTGGGATTGGCAAAGACTTTAATAAAATCATACTAGTTTTTGCTTCTCGTAAAACTGGAAAACCATTAATTAGTTGTTATGTATCAAAGCAATTAGTCAAAGAAGAAGGTAGGGATGCATCTCAAATAATAAAACATCTGAGCAAGTTTATAGATGGAGGTGGCGGTGGCCAATCATTTTTTGCAACTGCAGGAGGAAAGAAAACGGAAGGAATAAATCTAGCTTTAGATGAAGCAAAAAAGATTTTATTTTCAGGTAATTAATTAATAACTGGGGGATAGTTTTCAACTATTTCTTTTACAAATAAAGATATACGCTCATCTCTATTTTTTGTGTTTTCATCAATCCCACCTCTTCCTTTACCTTGCCAAACCAATTGCTTTGTTGTAGCATCAATTATGTTAACATATAGAGTTCCTTCTGTTTTGGTACTCACTGTATTAAATCCAGGAGAACCCCAAAACCAAGGATTAAAGCCCCAACCCCAGCCCCAACCCCAGCTGAAATTATTATAATTAGTAACATAAATTTTATCTTTGGCTTTAGTAGTGAAGCCAATTAGAAGGTCTGGAGTTTCAGATTTTGACAAACCTTTTATGTTCATTTCTTTGTCTAGAGCTCTTAGAATTCTTCTTTTATCTAGATCTGAAATATCAACCTTATCAATTTCAGGTCTAAAATATGCGAACGTTTTGTAGTTTGAAAAATCAATATCATTATCAAAATCGGAGTATACCCTTATTGATGAACAGTTACTTAAAATCAAAATTGACCAAAACAAGAAGAATTTTTTCATTAAATAAATTTTTGTAAAAATAAATCAAAAATGGTGCCGAAAAAAATCTTTTTTTGAGTGCAAATATTCAAGTTAAAAATCTATCAACCTTAATTTTATATTTTGATGAAACAAAATCATTTTAAATTGAGTGATTATTAATTCTAACTTAAACTTTAGAATTTTATTTACTTTTAAAAATGAATTTTTTTGAACAAAATAAAGAAATACCGAATCAGTCATTGGGAGTTATAAATGGTCATAGTCTATTTATAAAAAGGGAAGACTTATTGCACCCAAATGTTTCTGGTAACAAGTTCAGAAAATTAAAGTATATTTTTAAGGAAATCGTTTCTCAAAAGGTTCCAGTCGTTGCAACTTTTGGAGGTGCATTTTCAAACCATTTATCTGCGACAGCAGCTATAGGTAAAGAATTAGGCTTAAAAACTATTGGGTTTGTACGCGGAGAAGAATGGCAAAATAAAATAGACAAAAACAGTACTTTATCTTATTGTCATTCACAGAAAATGAAATTAGTTTGTATCTCAAGGCAGGCCTATACAAAAAAAGAATCATCTTTAGATGTAATTAAAATATTAAAGCAGTTTCCTAAATTTAGACTAATACCTGAGGGGGGTTCAGAAATTCTTGGAGTTAAAGGATGTTCAGAGATACTTACTATAAAAGATTTAAAATTTGATGTCATCTGTTCAAGTGTTGGCTCGGGAGGAACAATTGCAGGATTAATTAAATCTTCTTCAAAAAATCAAAAAGTTTTAGGATTTAATGCTTTAAAAAACCCTTCGGTAAATGGAGTTATTTCAACTTATACTCATAAAAAAAATTGGGAAATAAATTCAAATTTTATATTTGGAGGCTTTGCAAAGACATCTCCAGCACTTATTAAATTTATTAATTCGTTTTATCAAAAATATCAAATTCCTTTAGACCCTATTTACACAGGCAAGATGCTTTTTGCTATTTTTGAATTGATAAAAAATAATCAATGGAGATGGGGGAAAAAAATTTTAGCAATACATACTGGAGGACTTCAAGGAGTTACTGGAATAAATCAAAAATTGAAGAAAAAAAAATCACAAACACTCTTATATTCAGAGGACTTTTTAAAGTAATGATTTTCAGTATTTTGATTTCCTGCGGCACTTCAAGGAAATTGACTAGAAATAAAAAAATTTTGGATAATTCTCAAAAAGAAAATTTTCATTCTGAAGAAAAAATGTCTAATCCGACTAAAATTTTAAGCAACAAGGAAAAAATTCAGCTTTATATTACACAATACAGCTCGATTGCAAAAGATGAAATGAGAGTTCACAAGATACCTGCAAGTATTACCCTCGCACAAGGTATTTTAGAGTCAGGAATGGGATACGGGCGATTGGCTAAAGAAGGGAATAATCATTTTGGGATCAAATGTCATGATGAATGGAAAGGTAAGCGAATTTACCACGACGATGATAAAAAAGGCGAATGCTTTAGATTATATAAAAATGCTGCTTCTTCTTATCGAGACCATTCTCTTTTTTTAAAAAACCGTGTACGTTATTCTCATCTATTCAAAATAAAATCAAGTAATTATAAAGGTTGGGCTGAAGGTCTTAAGAACGCAGGTTATGCAACAGATCCAAATTATGCAGAAAAATTGATCAGTTTGATTGAAAGATTTGAATTAACAAGATTTGATTCCAAGATGGCTAAAAGTAATGCAGAAAAGTATTCTGTTAGTAAACAAATGAATAATTTTATTCATATAGTGAAAAAAGGGGATACATTATATTCAATTTCTAAGCAATATGGAGTTACTTTAGATAATTTGGTTAGAGTTAATCAAATAAAAGACCAGGTAATTTTTCTCAACCAAGAGTTAAAAATCCCTATTAAAAATTATTAATGCGATATCAAAGAAGTAGTATTTTATTTAAGGAGGCTCAAAAAGTAATTGCAGGTGGAGTAAACTCTCCAGTTAGAGCATTTAAGTCCGTAGGTGGCACCCCTATTTTTGTTGAAAAAGCGAAAGGTGCATTGCTTTATGATAAAGATGGTAATACTTTTCTGGATTATATTTCTAGTTGGGGCCCTATGATTTTAGGTCACGCTTATGATCCTGTTTTAAAAGCTATAAAAAATAGAGCTGAAAAGGGAACTTCTTTTGGAATACCAACTGCTTTGGAAACAGAGATAGCCTCACTTGCATTAGAAATGGTTGGAAACAAGGACAAAATTCGGTTTGTAAATTCGGGGACTGAAGCTTGTATGAGTGCAATTCGTTTAGCTAGAGGGTTTACAAATCGAGAAAAAATAATAAAGTTTAGAGGATGTTACCATGGGCACTCTGATGCTTTTCTTATCCAAGCTGGAAGTGGAGCAGTTACTTTTGGAAGTCCAAGCAGTCCGGGAGTGACAAAGGGTACAGCTGAAGACACACTTTTGGCAGATTATAACAATTTAGAAGAAGTTATAAAAATTTTTGATGAATATCCTGAAGAAATTGCAGCCGTAATTGTCGAACCTGTAGCCGGAAATATGGGTTGTATTACTCCAAAAAATGGGTTCTTGGAAGGATTGAGAAATATATGTGACAAATTTGATAGCTTACTCATCTTTGATGAAGTTATGACAGGGTTTCGTTTAGCAAAAGGAGGAGCCCAGGAAATATTGGGAGTTACTGCTGATATTGTGACCTATGGAAAGGTTCTTGGAGGCGGTTTACCTGTAGGTGCTTTTGCAGCTAAAAATGAAATAATGAAAGAACTTGCCCCCGAAGGCGAAGTTTACCAGGCTGGAACGCTTAGTGGTAATCCTATTGCAATGGCAGCAGGTCTTGCTACAATTCAAGCATTAGATTCTGATCAAGAAATTTATCTCCGTCTTGAAAAGAAAACAGAAAATTTAGAATTAGGATTTACTGAGGTTCTTAATAAAAAAGGCCTACCCCATCAAATAAATAGAATTGGTTCAATGTTTTCTCTTCATTTTACAGAGGAGCCTGTTATTGACTTTCGGACTGCTGAGTTAGGAAATAATAAACTATTCAAAACATATTTTCATGGAATGTTAAGAGAAGGTATTTACTTACCTCCAAGTGCATTCGAAAGTTACTTTTTAAATGATGCTTTAACTTTTAGTAATATAAACAAAACTATTGAAGCCTTTCGAAAAGTTATAAGTGGTTTTTAATTTTAAATCTCTTTTTAGTCTGTTTGTTTTATTAGTTGAATTATCAATTCATTATCAACCTTTTCAACCTTAACAATTTTTTTTTGACTTAATCCTTTAATTGTCTTATCCCATTTTTTGTTACTCAAATTAGCCTCTTGCTTAACCTCATTTAAAATCGCAGGGGTTTTGCGAGATGTAAGCTTTAATATATTTTTTTCATTTTCTGTGAGTTCTAAAGTTTCTTGTTCAGCCTTCATTTGAGGGAAAAATAAAACCTCTTGAATCGAAGTATTATTTGTCATTAGCATTACCAAACGATCTATTCCAATCCCAATACCTGATGTAGGAGGCATTCCATATTCTAATGCACGGAGAAAATCTTGGTCTATGAACATCGCCTCATCATCACCTTTTTCACTCAGTGCTAATTGTAATTCAAAACGATTTTTTTGATCAACGGGGTCATTTAATTCAGAATATGCATTTGCTAATTCCTTGCCATCAACAAACAATTCAAATCGTTCTGTAAGATTTTTATTCGTTCGATGTTCTTTTGTGAGTGGACTCATAGATTTTGGGTAATCTATAATAAATGTTGGTTGTACGAAATGGCTTTCGCATTTTTCACCGAATATTTCTTCGATAAGCTTACCTTCACCCATAGTCTCATCAACTTCAATATTTAGTTTTGTTGCTGTCTTTCGTAATTCTTTTTCATCCATTTGAGAAATATCAATTCCCGTATATTTTTTGATAGCTTCAAAAATTGGAACTCTAGGATAAGGAGCTTTAAAGTTAATTTTTTGGTCACCTACATGAATTTCTGTTCTTTTATGTATTGCATATGAAATGGTCTCTAATAAATTTTCAGTAGTTTCCATCATCCAGAAATAATCTTTATATGCGACGTATAGTTCCATAACAGTAAATTCAGGGTTATGAGTTCTATCCATTCCTTCATTACGGAAATCTTTTGCAAATTCAAAAACTCCTTCGAATCCCCCTACTATAAGCCGTTTTAAGTAAAGCTCGTTAGCAATTCTCAAATACAGTTTTGTGTTGTGGGCATTATGATGGGTTACAAAAGGTCTTGCAGCTGCTCCTCCTGGAATAGGTTGAAGTATTGGGGTTTCTACTTCCAAATAACCCTTTTCAGTTAGAAAATCACGAATAGTAGTTACTATTTTTGAACGTCTTATAAAAGTCTCTTTTACGTAAGGATTCACAATTAGGTCAACATAACGCTGGCGATATCTTAATTCAGGATCATTAAATGCATCATAGATATTTCCTTCTGAGTCTGTTTTAGGGAGAGGCAAAGGTCGAAGAGATTTATTTAGTATTTTAAAATTTTTTACATTCACTGTTTGTTGGCCAACTTTTGTAGTGAATAGTTTTCCTTCCAAACCTACTATATCACCAATATCAAGAAGCTTTTTGTAGACATCATTATACATAGATTTATTTTCTCCTGGACAAATTACATCTCGGTTAAAATAAACCTGAATGCGTCCTGTACTATCAAGAAGTTCCGCAAAACTTGCGCTACCTTGTATCCTTCTTGACATAAGACGTCCAGCAACTATTACATTTTTTCCATCCTTGTATAATTTTGGCAGATCTGATGCATAAAAGGTGACATGAAATTGCGCGGCTGGGTAGGGATTGATCCCAAGTTCTTTTAATTCTTCTAATTTTTCCCGGCGAATAATTTCTTGTTCGGAAAGCTTTGCCATAAGATTTTATTTGATGTAAAGATAAGGAGACTATGAAAATCTAAGGAATCAAATTTTATATCTTTAAGGCTAAATTTAATAATGAGTTTTTTCAGGGTCTTATTGTCCATTTTGTTTCCGCCTTTTGCTGTAATTGATCAAGGTTGTGGTTCGGTGTTAATAGTTTTTATTTTAACTATCTGTGGATGGGTCCCTGGAGTAATTGCAGCATTAGTTATATTAAATAATCCCGGTCAATTCGTATTAAAACACAATTTGAATGCTAAAAAAAAATAAAAATATCAAAGTGGTAGAATTAGGAAATAAATCCTTCATTGACGCACTTTTGATTCAAGAAAACTATTTTAACAAAATTATTGATACAAAGAGGTCAAATCGCAAAAGCGAAAATAAAATTAGCACTCAGAATTTCATGTTATGGGTAGAGCACAAACCAGTAATAACGATAGGTAAAAGTGGAAAAGGTAAAAATCTTTTATTGAATAAAAATGAACTAATAAAAAAAGATATTGACTACTATCAAACTAATAGAGGTGGTGACATTACTTTTCATGGCCCGGGACAAATTGTAGGTTACCCTATTTTAGACCTTGATAATTTTTTCACTGATATTCATAAGTATCTCAGATTTTTAGAAGAATTAGTTATTTTAACACTAAAAGAATATAATTTAAATAGCGAGCGAAGTCTTGGAGAAACAGGAGTTTGGCTAGATGTGGGGACTCCTTTTGCAAGAAAAATTTGTGCAATGGGTGTTAAAGCTAGTAGGTGGGTGACAATGCACGGTTTTGCTTTAAATGTAAATACAGATTTAAGTTATTTTGATTATATAGTTCCATGTGGCATCAAAGGAAAGGGAGTAACCTCAATGGAAAATGAATTAGGAAAAAAAATCCCTCTAAATCAAGTTAAAGAAAAATTAACTAAACACTTTGAATATTTATTTGAAGCAAATTTTAGCAGATAGATTTTTAATTTATTTGATAAATTGTAAGCTCATCTTCGTCTGTTTGAACTATCATTTCAAGAGCTTTATCATCATCTGCATTTGAAAGATCTACAACAGAAGTTCCATATACGGGAAACCCTCCAACTGAATCGCCATTACTATAAAACGCAAAAACTTTTTTTGTTTCGTACTCTGTAAGAGTTACATATATAGTATTATTTAAGTAATGAATTTTTGGGCTACTGTAATTTCCATATGGAAGAATAACTGGAATTCCTTTAATGACAAGTTTATTTTCTGATAATGTTACTAGAGATTTTTTTGTCATATCGATTTTGTGACCGATTTTAAGTCCAAGATCACTTTTATTTAGATTCCCATTTTTATCAATTTGAACCAAGAATCCACTTTTATTTGTAGTTGAAAAAGTATTTCTGTAAGCAAAAACAGGATTTGGTGAAGTTTCAAGATTATCTTTCAAGTTTATTCTATCCTTTCCTTGCCTATTTATTATTTTTATTTTGCCTTCTAAACTCTGCAGAATTATATAATCTTTATTTCCAAATCGGATATGTTTTGGCGGATT
Source organism: Bacteroidetes bacterium SCGC AAA795-G10 (assembly GCA_003130815.1). Lineage (GTDB taxonomy): Bacteria > Bacteroidota > Bacteroidia > Flavobacteriales > Flavobacteriaceae > MS024-2A. The sequence goes on from QFDA01000001.1 coordinate 907,382, forward strand.
TAAAAGGGCTTCCTGTAAAGAACTAAGTCTAAATCCACGGACTCTTTTACCTTTATTATCAAACATTTCAATTTTTTTACCATGATTTAAAAGAAAACGATAATTTCTATTGCCATCATAATCAAAAACTGACAAATACTGTGGCATATCACTAGGTAATTTAAAGTTAAATGGAGAGACTATTTTACCATTTCGATCTAAAATAATAAACCTATTTGGGGTACGAAATGCCATTTGAAGCCTTCTATTTTTGTAAAGGTCAACCTGCTGAATTTCTCCAATTACAGGGCCAGAAAGTTGTTTTTTCCAGAAAAGATCACCTGTATTTGAAAAAAGATACAGAACATTATTTTCATCCTGGACCACAATATCCATTGTTTTATTTCTATGATTCCTTATCCATTTTGGGTTTGTTGCTAATGGAGCATCTAAGTTGAATCTAAATTGGTTGGTCACACTGTTTTTGGGTTGATTTGGATTGTTTTTTTGAGCTGTGAATCTGCTTTGAATAAAATTATCTTCCGATATACCCTGAATGGCAATTAGAGGGTATGAATCCGAATTAATATTATCCCATATTTTAAAATTTTTTTGATTTTCTTTTTTCCAAGATTCTTTAAGATTCTTTAAATCTCCAACCCAAATAAAGGTATTGTTATCAGCCAAATCACTCTGGAGATTTTTAAAGTTAATGTCATTACCTAGTGTCTTTCCATCTAAATAAATACCAATTAATTGTTTTAGGTATGATTTCTCATTTGTATAAATTAAAGTACTTTTAACTTTGGCTGAATATTTTGGGATATTATCTAGACCAAGAATTTTTAAAAAACCACAAAAATCTTCTGGTAATTCATGATTTGTAATTTTTATTCCTCTGTAACTACCTATAATATTGTTTTTTGAAAATAATTTTTTTTCAACTATCTCAGAGTTTTTTAAACTTAAGTAGATAGCCTGATTCGATTTGTTATTAATAAATGCAATTTCATTGACATTACTCAATGGGTCAAAGTCAATTTTTTTAAATGCAATATTTTTGTAGCGTACAAATTCTTTAAAATTTTCTTCCAGGGTTTTGTAATCGCTTATGGATAATGCAAAATAGTTTTCAAAATTCCTTGGAATAAATTGATGACTTACTAAAGGCTTCGCATTTAAATTCTTGTATAAAGTTAATCTATCTGGGATTGAGTCATTTAAAAAACTTACTCCATCAAGAGTAAAGGGATCTTTTTTAGTGTTAAAATCAAACGAAAACCAAGAATTTCCTAAAAAAGGAAAATATTTGATTTTAGTGAAAAGTTTATTCATCACTTCTCTAATATCCTTGTGAAGATAAATTGATAAAATGGCATCAGGATTTTTAAGCTCAGCAAGTCTGTAGAATTGATCCTCCTGAATTCCTTTTTTTTTGTTTTTTATATTTCTTATACAATTTTCTAAAACTAGTTGGGAGCTACTTATGACGAGTATGTTTTCTATTTCTGTCCAATAAATTTTTTTCTTCCCTTTGTCACTTATGTAGACTTGCACCGAGTTGTAAACAAAACTTTCTAAAATATTTAATCTGCTGGTATCTGATTTGTTAGATTTACAAACATATGAGATGGCAATATCCCTTTTACCCTGTGGGGTTAAAATTAAAATTGAGTTTGGGCTTTTATTCTCTGGAATAACGGCTTTAATATTTTCATAGATATTGGAATCAAGTTTTGAAAGCTCAACAAGAAAAGAGAGCTTTTTGAGAGTGTTATCTAGCATCAAAGGATCATTAACCTGAATTACTCCAATACTATTCTGTGGCACAAAATCAAGTGGATTTGTAGTTTCTTTTATCTCATTCCTGCAACTCGATAATATTAAGATGATTACTACAAGTAAAAAATTAAATCTCATACAAGGTTAAAGTTAAAAACTACTTATTATCGATTTTTATTTTTTCTAAAATATTTTCAACCATTCTGAAAAATAAAATTTTAAATATTAGTATTAATTTTCAACTTAAAAGCTTAAATGAATTTCTGTGGTGTTCAGTGATCCCGTACTTTTCAATTGCTTTTCTATGACTAAGTGTCGGATATCCTTTATTTTTATTCCACCCGTATTCAGGAAAATCGTGTATTATTTTTCTCATGTAATCATCCCTATATGTCTTGGCTAAAATTGATGCTGCAGCAATATTTTGATATTTTCCATCACCTTTAATGATGCATTTGTATGGGACCTCTTCGTAAGGATAAAATCTATTTCCGTCAACTATAATGTATTGAGGTTTTTTTTTCAATTTTTTTATTGCCAAGTGCATTGCCTTAATTGATGCGTTTAAAATATTTATTTTATCAATTTCATCCTGATAAACATGAGCTACTTGAAAGTCAATTGCACATTTTTCAATTTGTGACCTTAAGTCGTAACGCTTTTTTTCAGTTAAAATTTTTGAATCATTTATTTGAGGCAATTTAACTCCTAATGGTAAAATTACTACTGCTGCCGTTACAGGACCAGCTAAGCAGCCTCTTCCAGCTTCATCAACCCCTGCTTCTAATAAAGATGTAAATTGTGTTTTTAGCATAAAAAGAATCAAAGTTTATATTTTAAACACTTAAACAATTTACGTCCATTTATTTTAACTTCGCAATTAAATCTTCCATGATATGCGATTCCCGTTGATGGTTTTTTGTTTGGTTATAAGTGGTAGACTACTTAATGCTCAACAAAAAAACTTACAAACAAGGAATGAATTAGAAACTTATCAAGAGTTAAATTTTTCAATTAAGGATTCTATTCCATTAGAGGAGAAAAGTGTGACTGGAAAAAAAATTGATTCTTTAGGTTCAAGTTTTTCTAAGAAGAAGAGGTTCATACCTTATTTTAAGTCAATGAATGAAGTAACAGTTAAGGATTACAAACTAATGTTTTTAGATGGAAGTGAAAAGACTGTTGACACATCACTTTCTCTCGAAAGGGAATACTCATTTAATTTTCTAAGAAAAGATTATTTTGAAATTTTAACTTTCCCAAACATGGGAGAAGCTTTTAATAAATTAGGATATAATTTCCATGATCAAGTACTCACTCCACAAATGGGAGCTAGAGTCAAACACTTTAGCTATTTTGAAAAAGAAGATGTCCCTTATTATGAAGTTCCGTCGGCATATACTGAATTATTTTTTAAGTCTACTTTTCAACAGGGCCAGTTTTTAGATACATCGTTAGCTATAAATACTTCCCCTAAATTTAATGTAGCTGTTTCATTTAGAGGTTTTAGATCATTAGGTAAATATCTAGCCTCTTTAAGCAGGTCAAGGCAATTTAGAATAAGTACTCAATATCAAACTTTTAATGAGAGATATCGTCTTCGACTTCATCAAACAACTCAGTCTTTAGAAAATGAGGTAAATGGGGGATTAAATAGAGATTCAGTCTATTTTTTTGAAAATGCACCAAATTATGTTTTAGCTGATGAGAATGGACAAGCAATATTAGATGAAAATGGGAATCAACAAATTGTTTTTTATGATGGTTTTTTGGATAGAAATCGCTTAGATACACAAATTAACGCTGATAATTTGTTAGAGGGAAAAAGGTACTTTATGGAACATAAATATCAAATGATCCCAGTTTCTAAAGACTCTGCAGCCTATAAAATGTCAATAGGTTACAGCCTAAGCTATGAGAAAAAAAAATATAAATATGAGCATAGCTTTGCTAACTTATATTTTTACGGTAAATACGATAATAACATAATTGACAGTACATCTTTTGATAATATCGAAAACAAGCTATTTCTTCAAATCAATAACAAATCATTAGGTGAATTGGATCTCAATTTATACCACATTAAATGGGACTATGATTTAGGTCAAGACGATTATGAAAAGGATACTTTACTTTCAAATTCGATAAATGCTCACCAATTAGCAGCCCAATTGAAATGGCAAAAAGACATTTTTGGTACTTCTTTTCGAATTATGGCATATCAATCCATGAAAAAAAAGTATGCAACTAGATCGATTAAAGTTGAGACAGAAAAAAATATTAGTGATAAGACTAACATAATTGCCACCTATAATTATCGCTCCCAACCCTTAAACTTTAATTTTTATTTATTACAGTCAGATTTTAAAAAATATAATTGGGAAAATTCAGATTTATCTAATCAGGACTTTTCAACATTATCTTTTGCATTAAATCACAAAAAAATCGGAAGTCTTCAAGGCGAGTGGAATTCGATAAAAAACTTTACTTTTTTTAATAATACCACTCCCGAATTTGATTTAAATAGAAAATTTAGCACTGAAGTTTTCCAGTTAAGCAATAGATTGGATTATTTTAAAGTACGAATGGATCAAAGATTTGATTTCGGAAAATTTACATTAGCTAATAATATTCAATTCCAAAAAGTTAATCAAGAAGGAAATCCGCAGGGTACAATAGATGACCCTATTGCGCTGAATGTTCCGAAGTGGTTATTAAGAAGTACTTTCATGTTAACGTCTTCAATTTTTAATAAGGCATTATTTTTTCAATCTGGATTGACCTTTGTCTATTTTACTGATTATTTTGCTGATCAATATAATCCTTTATTAGCCGAATTTGTTACCCAAAATTCAACAACTATTGGAAATTATCCAAGGTTTGATTTTTTCTTTAATGCCAAAATTCAAAGCTCACGAGTATTTATAAAGCTTGAAAATATTTCAGCGCCTATAAAGCATTTAATCAATATTGATGCTCCTTACAACTACTATTCTTCTCCTTTTGTTCCTTACAGAGATTTTTCAGTTCGATTTGGTTTGATATGGAACTTCTTCGATTAATTTAAATGATTGGTTTCCAATTCATTAAAAAAATTTTAATAATTAATTAAAAAATTCACAAAAAACACCTTGAAAGAATTAAAAAGGGTTCTATATTTGCATCCGCTAACATAAATTAGATATAATGTCTATTTATTTTCAGCTTTATGTTCATTGAAAAAATTAAATATTAAGAATGACAGCGCGTATCGAAAGATACAAGTGAATAGAACCATTTTGACCAAGTCAATTTTTAGTTAGTTGTTATATATTATAAACAACAACGAAGAGTTTGATCCTGGCTCAGGATGAACGCTAGCGGCAGGCTTAACACATGCAAGTCGAGGGGTAACAGGGATTGCTTGCAATCCGCTGACGACCGGCGAACGGGTGCGTAACGCGTATGCAACCTACCTTTTACAGGGGAATAGCCCAAAGAAATTTGGAATAATACCCCATAAGATCTTTATTTGGCATCAAACAAAGAAGAAAACTCCGGTGGTAAAAGATGGGCATGCGTCCTATTAGTTAGTTGGTAAGGTAATGGCTTACCAAGACATCGATAGGTAGGGGTCCTGAGAGGGAGATCCCCCACACTGGTACTGAGACACGGACCAGACTCCTACGGGAGGCAGCAGTGAGGAATATTGGACAATGGAGGCAACTCTGATCCAGCCATGCCGCGTGCAGGAAGACTGCCCTATGGGTTGTAAACTGCTTTTATACAGGAAGAATTGCATCTACGTGTAGTTGCTTGACGGTACTGTACGAATAAGGATCGGCTAACTCCGTGCCAGCAGCCGCGGTAATACGGAGGATCCAAGCGTTATCCGGAATTATTGGGTTTAAAGGGTCCGTAGGCGGTTTTTTAAGTCAGAGGTGAAATCCTGCAGCTCAACTGTAGCATTGCCTTTGATACTGAAAGACTTGAGTTATTGTGAAGTAGTTAGAATGTGTAGTGTAGCGGTGAAATGCATAGATATTACACAGAATACCGATTGCGAAAGCAGATTACTAACAATATACTGACGCTCATGGACGAAAGCGTGGGTAGCGAACAGGATTAGATACCCTGGTAGTCCACGCCGTAAACGATGGATACTAGCTGTTCGATCAACATTGGTTGATTGAGTGGTTAAGCGAAAGTGATAAGTATCCCACCTGGGGAGTACGCTCGCAAGAGTGAAACTCAAAGGAATTGACGGGGGCCCGCACAAGCGGTGGAGCATGTGGTTTAATTCGATGATACGCGAGGAACCTTACCAGGGCTTAAATGTAAGTTGCATAGATCAGAGATGATCTTTTCTTCGGACCACTTACAAGGTGCTGCATGGTTGTCGTCAGCTCGTGCCGTGAGGTGTCAGGTTAAGTCCTATAACGAGCGCAACCCCTGTCGTTAGTTGCCAGCAAGTAATGTTGGGTACTCTAGCGAGACTGCCGGTGCAAA